>CAXXSM010000024.1:0-25662 GCA_963663405.2 bacterium
CGATATAAATTCTCTCCTTCCAAATCCCACAGTAATGCTCCTCTGCCACAAAGAATAATTTTGGATGATGAAGAAAGAAATTTTGCATTCTCTGCATCGGTGATATCTTTGATTTGTCCTGATGACACATTCATTATCTCGATCAAATTATCAGATTTAATACGCCCAAATACAATGTACTTATCATCTTGGGAAAGATCTAGAATTTCAATTTCTTCATTTGCTATGGTGAATTCGCTAAGTACATGGCCATCTGACACATCAAATACACGAATCACACCTTCGATTCCCATTCCACTTGTGATAATTTTAGTTTCATCGGATGTAACAAAAATACTGTTTACCTGTTGTGGATGTTTAATCACTAAAGAAGGTATATTACCCGACCATGCGTTTGAGACAATAAATAGTGCAATAATTAAATAATAATATTTCATTCGATACAAAAATGACATTTTAATATCCTTTATGGTGAGGCTAAATGATCGAAGTCTCTCCAATAATAAAAGTGAAGAGACTTCGATCAAAGACGTTTTTTCAATATGCAAATATTGAGGGATAATTTCTAGTTTTTCCACTATTGACAAGATCGCTACGGCCTTCAAGATTGGGAGAAAATTTCTGATACATCCTCCAAGCACGAACAATTACGGGATCAAGAGATTCATTATTGTTTTCTATTGCTTGCCTCAAATCATCTCGAAATTCTTGTGCACGAGAATGATTGGAATAGTATAAACGATCCAAAGCGGTGAGAACAAAATCATTGATGACTGATTCCTTTAATTCTGTCATTTTTTCTTGAGACATAGGTTCTTTATTGAACCAGGAATCATCTCCTCCATTAACCAAGTCAACAATTTGTATTCTTTTTTCCCAGTTCTCACGATGACTTAGAAATGTCAGAATACCAATTGACCCAGATGTATTAATTTCAGTGAGTGAACGAATAAAGCATGTAATTTCAGAAACTTGATTCCAATTGGTAAGAATATGATCATCAAAAAGTGTTCTTGCTACATAAATCCATGCTTTTTTTCGAACATCATCAATTCCTTTCGATGCGCATTTTGCAATTAGGAGGTTATAGCGGTATCGAATACGATAATGCTTAGATGACATTGTTGAATTAACCGTCTCAATATCAGACCAAAGTTCATTCCATTGATTCTCTGTTACACTATCATAACTTCTAAAATGGCTCGAATTCAGAGAGTTCAAAAATTCATATAAGCAGCGAGCATTTTGTAAAGAGTTTAAATCATTTTGAAAAATCTCTTCTTCTATAAATGCACGTTGCGAATTTGCGTTACTTATTATTATGAGAAACAAGATGAATATAACATTCACTATTTTGATGCATTTCATCATCATAAACTCCTTATTCCTATTTTATACTCTCAATATTATTGACCTACATATCCAATGGGATCGAACTGATCTGGATGATTGGATTGTTGGTGACCTATACACTGCCACTCTTCAAGCCCATTATCGCTATCCGCTCCACCTCCCCACATTAAGTTTCCTTATAAACCATCATGATTGAGATCACAACCTGCAAATGAAAATGAGTTGCGGGAGTGAATTCTAACGAGCAAGCCTTCGAAACTCATTTTCATATAAATTCATCCAACCTCTACTATAAAAATGACGAAATAATTCTCAGAAGGATATAAAATCGAAAGAACAAATAAACGAACCAGAGCACATATATATTTCTTGCCACAAAGGTAACACAAAACAGGATATCTGTCAACAATAAAAATGATAGAAAAACTATATACAGCACATAGATATGTATCAATAGTCAATTGAGAGACATATAGAGCAATAGATTACTGATCTAGTCTATATTTGAGGTAAATACGTATCACAGGTATCATTAAACAGTTTGTTCTGAAATGGAATAAGAGGAGGAAAAGAAAGGAATTACGCCGGTGAGTCCGTATTCCGCATCGCGCCGCGGACACGCTCCAGCATATGGCAGAGTTGAGTATGCTCTTCAGAGGCGAACGATGTCATGATCTCTTCAATGCGGGTATAGTATATTGTCTCAACGCGTTCCAGAAGCCGTTTTCCTGGTTTCGTGATCTTAATTTGATTGACGCGCCGGTCTCCCGCGTCGGCGGATCGGCTGACCCAACCCGCTTTTTCCATCCGGTCGACCAATCCCGTCACGTTCGAGCGGTTGACCAGCAGCATCTTACCCAAATCGGTCTGCGTCATCCCTCCCCGGTTGGATTGATACCGCAGCAAAAGAAGCACGTTGAACTGCGCGTCGGTAAGCTGAAATGGACGCAGCAAACGGTTCATTTCCTTGGCAAGAAGTTCGCCGGTAAACACAACATTCATCAACACTTCATGCGCGCTGCTTTCAATCGGATTGATGAGACCCAGTTCCTGCTGCAACGTCATCGGTTTTTCCTTTATCCTTCGGGAATCCCAAAAATAATACGCGTTTCATTCACGTTAGGGAATCCGCGCAATCAATTGAAATGGAATTCGGTTCTCAAATCCAAAATGCGTAACAAATTCCAACGTTCCCGCAATCATCCAATCAGGCCCGACACAATCCCCACACGCGGGCAAAACACAAGAAACCGATCCTCTTGGAGACAGATCGTCAAAGACAATAGGATCACACTCACTATCATTAATTGAATACTGCATTCGTAACTGCCGCAGCGTACAATTCCGCTTATTCGTCAGCTGAATCCGGCATCGGCCGCCGGATGTGGAATCAAGAACAATCTCTGCGTCAGCAAACGCTTTCCGGATCGCTTCATCAAAGATCTTATGGGTATTATATCCTGAATCCATCACCCCCGGATGCGACGCGCTGTTCGGCCGCATATACAAAAATCCCCCCGCCATCCCAGCCTGTTCGACTCCCCATGCGAAGAGACCTTCCATCGCTTCCACACCGGTCGAATGAATCGCTCCATAATAACTGTTGTATTCACAGAAGATGACCGGCATGTCATGAGAATAACCGAGATCCACACTGCGCTGAATCAACTTCTGGCGGTCAACGGCGGTTTGCCCCTCTCCGAAATAGTAATTGACTCCCATCACATCCTGCCCTTGCCACAAGTCTTGCCCATACAGATTAGCGTAATGTGTAGGACGTTGATACGGATCCCAGGTCTGATAAACCGGATAGATGGATAGCAGAAAATCAATATTCTCACCAACAATTTCATTGCATGAATTCCATAACAAAACACCGGCCGAATCTTTATAGCGATCAATAAACAAACGCGTCAATTCCCGCGCCGTGCCCAACGGCGGCCCCACCTGCTGTCCAAAGACTTCCGCCGTTCTCGCACAGCTGAATGGAGCCAAGACCGTATAAACACTATTCAGTTCATACGCCAATTCCATCTGCCACCGCGCGGGATAATCCCCCCGCCATGTATTAAATCCCAATTCCCGCATAATGCGCATCATACTCGCGGTGCGTTCCGGACTGCGGGAATCCAACCCATGCACATTGACTCCCTTCACAATGAACGGCTCTCCATTGACGAGAAGATCCTTCCCATCGGTTTCAACAACAGTGGCGACTACACGCTTTTCACAGGAAAAATCGTCACAATCCACCCGGATATCGTAATACCCAAACCACGGTTCAACCTCAACCACAATTCGTTCCGCCTGTGAAACCGTCTCACCAACAAGCCGGTCCTTCGCATACACACGAACCGTCACTGGATTTTCACAAGAAGACACAGCCACAATGATTGGAGTTAAAAACCGCTCCCCACTCTTCTCCACATGATTCTGTTTAACAATCTCAATCGATTTGCCCATCGGTGGATCAATCGTCAATTCCCGCGCCGCTTCCGTCATGACGATCCCCCGGCGCATCAGCCGCAGCGCCACCGATAAATTCCCCACCGTTTTCCCCCGCCAATCGTATTCAACCTTTTTCTCTCCATATGCGGGGAGATCAACCGGCTGCGCTTTCTGATACAAAATACACCCGGATTCGCTGGTCACGGTTAAGACGGCGTCAATCGAAATGGCGTCTCCACCACAATTCCGCAAGGTAGAGACAACAGGGCGGGAACCATCCGTCATTACCGCGCCCACTTCAAAATCCCATATTTCCAATGGAGCGCTGGAGACATAAAACCGCCCAGCCTGAAAACTGGAGCCCACGCGATCGATCTGATCGCCGGGCGTATTCCCCAAAAAGACATGCGCGCCAGACTTAGGATCCGTGACCGTCACCAACAGGTTGTGCCATTCATCCAGAATAACAGGTTCATTGGGCCGCGTAACAGCGTCTTCCGCCAAAACCGATAAAGTGATGCGTTGAATATACGTTTCCCCCGGCTTCCATTGATGAGTAGGGATCTCAGGAGATGTATTACACTGCGCCACAACACGATCCCCAAATGGACTCACCAACCGGACACTGAAATCAAAATCCCGGTCGATCGCCTTACCTCTCATGCTCCAAGGAATCTCTATTTCATACGATCGCCCCATCACCATACTTCGCGCATGAGTCTTGACCGGATGAAAAAAGATCTGATAATCCGGCGAATAAAAATCGACAATCCCATGTTTCGGGGCGCCAATGCCCTCGCGATTCTTATATCCAGCAGGAATAAAATCGATGTCCAAAGTGAGCCCCAATTCCTTGAGCCATCGCCCTTTATATCCATGCAATTCTGACAAAGTTTCGATCACGAAACGAAACGAAGCTTCCGATTCATTCGTTTTTCCCGACTCAAATAACGTCATCGCATGTGTAAGATGCGCTTTCGCCGCGTCAGCGATCACCCGTAGCGGCTTGATCCTCTCCGTTGTAGAAGATTGGGATTGGAGCGCCTCTTCAAGTTTCGCTAAAAATACTTTTACACACTCGAATCGCTCCACCAATTTCGATTGAGCGCTCACTTCAAAAAAGCATTCCGTAGAAATAACGCTAGCGGAATTGGATAACGAAACCTGATACAATCCTGCTTCCAATGTTTTAGCTAGGGGAACGACGGTAGAACCACTCGATAAATCGGATTGCAGTTCCCCCGGCTCCTTCGCTAGAAGAATCGGCAATTGAGAATCCCCTTCCGGAATATCCAAAAGAATTTCTTTTTTGAAAATTTCTGAACCGCTGTAAGAGAGAACGAGTTCCCATTTTTCCCGGCTCTGTTTCGGTAAATTAGTGAATAAAATCAAAGGGATTTTCTTCGGATCGGTTATCCGTTCCAAAGAAGAAAAAAGAGAGACAGGAGGCGTTTGGATTGAAATGTCTTTTGTATCCGCCGCAAAATAGGCCACACGAATCGAACCCGAGTTGATCCGCAATCCAAATCGATCCCCTTTAACAGCATACTGCGTCTCGATCGCCCACTCATCCGGCTCCTCTCGTTCCGCCGGCCAATACTTCGCCCGCAACCGGTTCCCTTCAATCTGCACTTTCTGCCAAATCCAATTCGTCTGATTCCATGAATCCGTAATCAACCCTACGCCGGCACGTTCTTCAATCGGATATTCTTCACCATCCGGATCAATCACACGGAATTGAAATCCAAGATCGTTATCCTGTTCGAGCCAAACATGCGGTCTCTTTATTTTCGCATTATGCTCCGCGTTGGTATTCTGCCCGTATTGCGCCCAGACCATAATCACCCCATCCGCGTCTTGAACACGAGGAGCGTTTTCTTTATACAACGCGACAAACGTCCCTTCCCGCAAAGGAAGCGCGGATGCCAATCCCATCGCGACATCACCATCAATCTGCAATACCTTTAACCCATACCCCACCGGACAACTAAAATCGTCGACAACTTCCACTTTCAAATTGCCGGTGTAATCAATAAACGTCCATTGATCGACCGACTGACATCGATCTTCAAAAACCATACTCAACGCGGAGCTGGAAAAAGAACATATAAAACAACAAATAATAAAAAGTAACTGAAGCATATTAAATCTGATCTTTCTGTCCCGCAGGGACACTATCGGCGAACCTAGGATTCCCATCCTGGACACCGCAAGCAATTCTGCATTCTCCTTTGAAAAGGAAAGAACCATAAACAATTAAATAAACCACATCCCAAATGAGTTCCGTTTTTAAATCCAAACCGCCAACTCGAAAATGAAGGGCAGGATCAGTAATACTCCATCATGATTCCTTTCCTCAAAACGAAATCAACTAGCACAATTCAATCCTGCGCATCCTTTCATCCTGAACATCCAGATTCAGACAAAAAAGAATAAGAGCCGACAGTTCACCCCGGAGTTCCCTCAATATACCCATACAGTCCCAAAAGATCATACGTATCAAGAGGAATACCGATTTTATCCCAATGACCGATCACAGAAACCGATTTAAACGCATCCAACGGTTTATCGGGATGAAAGGCCCGGATTGTCGAAGGCATATTGTAGACCTGCTCTCTCGAAAGCCCCGGATGAATCACGGTGTGTTGTAATGCAGCCGGTGTATTCGTCAAACTCAAAATTTGGATCAACCGGCCTCCGGTAAAATGAGCGACGGATCCGATCGGATATGGCGCAATCCGGTAATTCAAACATAAAACCGCTTTACTGTCATAGAACTGACGCGCCTGTTGATTCAACTCACATAACGCATCCACCGGATTTCGCGCTGTGCGAAAATACCGCTTTGAAATCATGCTGTGATACGAATCCGCCACGGCCAGGATTTGCGCGTAGGGCTCAATTTTATCCATACCTATTTTTGAAGGATAACCAGAACCGTCATTTCTCTCATGATGCTGCCGAACCACCCGCGTCGTCACGAAATTCTCCTGCTGGAACATGCTCGCAACAAAATGAGCGCTGGTTTCCGGATGGTTTTGAACGATCTTCCATTCCTCTTCAGTCAGTTTCCCCTTTTTTTCGCGGATCGGCGCGGGGATTTTCATCATCCCGATATCAGCGAAGAATCCAGCGGTAGCGATCTTTTGCGCGTGCGCCAATAATTCCGGGGACTCCTTGTAATAATCAAACGCGAGAATGGCGCAGATCAATCCAACATTTTTCCCATGTTCAAAAAGATAATCTTCCAACGCGCCGATCGTACGGAGATGAACAATCGAACGTCTCAAACGCTTAGGCGGTGAATCATCCATCGGATCTTCACACCGGATGATTTTCTTAAATTCATTGGCCGCTTCAGTCAATATTTCATACACGTCTTTCCGGATCCTGCGTGGATTCGTAACGGAATCTTCCTGAAACGCTAAATACGAATCGCGGATAAGAAAAAACAACGCGTATTCGATCTCTTCTGAAAACGTGTAGGGGGGTGGATTTTTCTTTTCAAAAGGAAAAGGAAATTCCAGATACTCAATTTTATTCCGCGCGATCAATTCTTTAATCCGATCCGTTAGCGGCGTCCCTTTTTTGACCAGCAGGCGCTTTTTCTCTTTATCCAGGTAGATATCCGCCGGACTCTTCAATTCTGGACGGCACATACCAAGAGACAAACGGACCATAAGCGGCTCTCCTTCAAGATCCATCTGGATCCACACTTTCCCAATCCCATTCCAAATCAACATTCATCATACGTTTATACTGTAGATTCTAGTATCTGTCGAGAGAAAACATTGAATACAATCGGTTTTCATCCCCACTTTTTTCCAATAATCGAACATCTTGAATTACGGCCAGCCCCACAAGTCTTTCCAAAACTTAATTTCAATAGACAATGACACAAAGCGAACGGATAAAAACAAAAGGAGCCAATCGATTGAAAACAGCAATCACATTCATTTACACTCCTGCTTTCTGCATCCTTCTCACCACCCACGCATTGAGCGATTCAGCATACCGATACACAACCCAATCGATACACGGTTGGACCATCCACGTGCAAAACGAGTTGCTAGGCGCCCAAAAAGAATTAGGAGAAAACGTCTTGAAACTGCTTGAGACAAAATTATATGAGATCAATCGAACCGTGCCCAAAGAAGCATTGAAAGCCTTGCATGAAGTTCCCATCTGGGTCGATGTCAAAGCGAAACAGTTCCCTTGCGCGGTCTACCATCCCTCCCCTGATTGGTTACGGGAACACGGTTTCGATCCTTCCAAAGCGCGTTCCGTCCACATCGCGAACGCGGAAAACTTTCTCAAATGGACGCTGGATCAACCCTCGATGGTCCTGCACGAACTCGCCCACGCCTATCACCACCAAGTCTTGGGATACGATTGTCCCGAAAATAAAAACGCTTACCAACGCGCTGTCAAAAGTGGAACCTACGAATCGGTTCTTAACTACAATGGAACCATGGAAAAAGCCTACGCGCTGAATAACGATCAAGAGTACTTCGCCGAACTGACCGAAGCCTTCTTCGGAACCAACGACTTCTATCCATTCGTCCGCGCGGAAGTAATGAAACACGATCCCGAAATGTACAGCGTGTTGACAGACCTATGGAAAATAGGTAAATAAAGAACGAATACCCCCCGCCGTAACTCCTAGTCAAAACCACATGAACTATGTATACTGAATAATTCTGCTATAAGCAAAGTTCCATCGCGCCTCACAGCGCGCCATGCAATCCCCTCCGCTCTACTCAGAAGCGCCAGGGATCGAGGAGCGCCCCCCAATGGCGGCCAATAGAGCATTCAAAGGCAAAGTCATCCTGGTCGGAGCCGGACCGGGTGATCCCGGCTTAATTACTGTGCGTGGACGCGAAATCCTGCAACACGCGGATGTCGTTGTCTTTGATCACCTCGTGGCAAAAGAACTCGTGGACCTCGCTCCCGCGGCAGCGCGCCGTATCTACGTGGGTAAAAAAGTTGGAAAACATACGCTCCGCCAGGATGAAATAAACGAACTCCTCCTCCAGGAAGCCAAAGCGGGAGCCGCGGTCGTCCGCCTGAAAGGAGGAGATCCCTTCATTTTTGGACGGGGCGCCGAAGAATGTGAATATCTCCGCCAGGGTGGGGTGGAATTCGAAGTCGTGCCCGGAATTTCCGCGGCGGCCGCCGTGCCGGCGTATGCGGGGATCCCCGTCACCTGCCGCCATCTCAGCGCCTCCTTTATCGCCGTCACAGGCCATGAAGACGCGTCCAAAGAGGAATCGGCCGTAAATTGGCCTGCGATCGCGAAAATTCAAGACACGCTCGTGATCTTCATGGGAGTGCTGAAACTGCGAAAAATCACCGCCACGCTGATCCAACATGGACGCGCCCCAGACACGCCCACTGCCGTCATTCGATGGGGCACCTACGCGCATCAACGAACTCTCACCGGAACACTGGGAGACATCGCGGCAAAAGTGGAACGCGCGCATTTACGCCCACCGGCCTTAATCGTCATCGGTGACGCCGTCCGGTTGCGAGACCGGTTGAATTGGTTTGAAACCCGTCCCTTGTTCGGACGTACAATCATATTGCCCCGCGCGCGTTCACAAAAATCCCGGTTGGCGGCGCTGCTCAAAGAAAAAGGCGCGAATGTAGTGGAAATCCCCGCCGCCCGCCATGAACCGATCGCCGTTCCCGATCGAATCAGCGATACATTGCGTCATATCAGCGGTTTCGACTGGATCATATTCCCCGGCGCGGCCAGCGCCGAGCTGTTCTTCTCCGCATTAAACCAAATCGGCCAAGACAGCCGCCATCTCTCCAGATGCCGGATCGGCGCCCTGGACGAAGAAACCACGGATGTCATTCAAGCGCATGGCATCCGGCCGGATTTTCTCGCCAACCGGTTCTGTTCGTCCGCCGTGATTGGAGAACTCGCCAAACAATACCCCTTGGAAGGCATGAGAGTCCTCATCCCCTCCCGGAACGAAATCCCTGAAGGATTAACCCGCGCCTTCCAAAACGCCGGCGCGATTGTAGAGACGGTGATCTCATATAAGGGAGAAGAAGAGGAATCAGACGCGATCGCTTTGAATGGTCATAAACTGGACGCCGCCGCGTTCACGTGCTCGAAAACCGTCAGCGTCTTTTTTGAGCGTCTTGGCGTGGAGGAAGCAAAACGGATGATCAGCAATGCCACGGTCGCGTCGATCGGCCCACAGACATCAAACAAATTGCGGGAATTCGGCGTGCCCGTCCATATTCAAGCGCCGGAAAGCAATATCCCCTCACTCGCCGCCGCTCTCGCCGCTCATTACTGCGACGATACAGACAAAGATTGAATCTCTAGACAATATTATTTTTCAAAGGGATTGTGCTTTATGAATATTGATTTCGGATGCGGATTGTAGCGTCAAGATTATCAATAAAAATATCCAGCAACGCCGGATCAAAATGTTTTCCCCGGCCCTCCTTCATGATGCCCATAACCTTCTCCATCGGGAAAGCGGGTTTATAAGGCCGTGGGCTCAATAGCGCGTCAAACACATCCGTCACCGCGCAAATCCGCCCCCATAAAGGAATATCTTCACCACTCAGCCCTTTAGGATACCCGCTGCCGTCCCACTTTTCGTGATGAGAGAGAGCAATCACTTCCCCCGCTTTCAGAAACTCAGAGGGTGAACCTTCTAAAATCTGCCCTCCAATAATCGTATGTCTCTTCATAATGTCAAATTCTTCATCTGTCAATTTACCCGGTTTAAACAAGATCTCATCGGGGATTCCGATTTTACCCACATCATGCATGGGCACCGCTTCCCGGATGATCTCAACCTCACCCGCGGGAAAATGAAGTTTTTCCGCCAACAATCCGCTGATTAAACTCACCCGTTGGATGTGATTGGCCGTATCGTCATCTCGATATTCCGCCGCGATAGCGAGACGCCGGATCGTGTCGAGGTGCGCTTCGTTTGTTTTTCGTTGGGCGTCGGCGATCTCTTCCAAAGCCTTTCGCAGCGCCTGTGTACGATGATTAACCTTCTGTTCCAGATCTTCCTGGTACCGTTTGATCTGATCCTGCGCCTCTTTCTGCTTTAATAATGACGCGGTCCGAATACGCAGTTCCGTTTCATCCGCCGGTTTCCCCACAAAATCATTGACACCGACCTCCACGGCGCGCAGGCGGTCAGAGCGGTCCGTGTTGCCTGTAATCATACAGATCGGCAAATCCGAAACGGTTGGATCGGAACGAATACGGCGCGCCACTTCAAATCCATCCATTCCCGGCATCTGCACGTCGAGTAATATCAAATCGATATCCAAATGGATTTTCGCTAACGCCTCAAATCCATCCCGCGCGGTTTCGGTTTCATATCCAAAAAACTGGATCGTCATCGCCAAAAGATCCCTAACCGCATTATCATCATCTACAACAAGAACGCGTTGTTTTCTATTCATAATCACGTCTGATCAACAGAAACTTTTTCTCTTAAGTATTTATATTACATGTGGAAAAGAGAATGGGAAGCGGCAAGACATAGATTTCATGGCATCTTGATTTCCCACTATTGACAAACAAAAAAAGAAACGTACAGCGGTCCCTTTACGCAAGGAATTCCATAGCTCATGAAGGTTTTACATTCATGAAACCATTCCCGCTTTCCAACCGCTTCTACTCCTTTAAAAAACAACTTTTTCGATCGCCGCCTTCGTCCAAAGAACAGCCTGCCAATCATCTTTTTTAATCGCATCGGCGGAAGATTGACTTCCTTCCCGCCTCATACCGGACTCGATCCCCCAAAATCCCGTATACCCCGCCTGTTTCGATAGGGTCAACAACTTTTCCAAACTGTACTGAGGATGAGTCCCATCGGGGAGCCAACCGGCTTTGACAGAAATTCCTTTTGCATAGGGCATAGCCAACCGGACCGCTTCTTCAATCTCTTTTTCCGTTTTGAGATGATAATTCCCATAATCGGGGAGAATTCCAAAGTGGGGGCTATCGATTTT
Source organism: bacterium (assembly GCA_963663405.2). Taxonomy (GTDB): domain Bacteria; phylum Hinthialibacterota; class Hinthialibacteria; order Hinthialibacterales; family Hinthialibacteraceae. Next base: position 11,803 of record CAXXSM010000024.1, read on the forward strand.
TTTACACAATGCGGGCAGCCATTCCGGATGCGACGACAAACCGCCATGATTCTCAATCACCACATTAATCCGGCTCTCTTTCGCATAATCGATCAGCGCGTTAAACGATTCCGCCGCCCGGTCCAACGCGTCTGGATCAGCGCTGGGTGAATTGCCGCCCCCCCGCGCGTTGCAACGTATGGCGTGACAGCCGAGAAACGCGGCAATATCCACCCATTTCCGATGATTGACCGCCGCCTGCATCCGCACGCTTTTATCTTTTGAAACCATATCCCCTTCCTCATCCACCATGATCAACACATTCTTTACGCCATGATCGGCGGCGGTTTTATTCAAACGCTTCAGATAGGTTTCCACAGGAACTTCAAAAAATGAGGTGACATATTCAATTCCATCAATCCCGAAATCTTCCCGGCAGATGCGCGCTACATCCGTCAATTTCCACACCCCCGCGCGGAAACTGCGGACTATTGACCATGTCGCCAAAGAGATCGCGTTTTCCTGTGGGCGCGGATAAGCCACGGCGGTTTGCGTCAGCGCAGAAGAAACAGCGCCCAACGCCAGCCCGGCGCCTGCGAAACGTTGAATAAACTCTCGTCGACTTGATAGTTGCATGGATTTTCTCCTTATTTTTTAGAGAATATAAATCATATCATATTTTTATTTATAAATTCCCCCACGCGAAGTTAAGGTAAGAATCCTCACGTACTGGCAATGTATCATACTCATTCCCATTTCAGAAAGCCAGACACAACAATTCTAAAATTCACGATCGTTTTTGAAAAATCGTATCTGCGTCATGTTCCCCAGATTTGATCTAAATCAATATTATATTATTATATAAAACTCAAGAAAGGAAAAGACATGATAAAACATTATATTCCCATCATACTTGGATGCTTGTCTGTTTTCGGGCAAGTTCATGCAAAGGAGTTTCACGCGCCTCCCACGCCCGAATCGAATTGCGCAGGAAGCGTCTTTTATGTTTCCAAATTGGGAGACAACACAGACGGCTCATCATGGATAAAGGCGTTTCATACGATCCAAGCGGCGCTTGACGCAATCCCAGATGACAAAGGCGGTCACCGGATACTCATCCGGCCGGACACCTATATGGAAGCGATGCTCTCTCCCGCTTTCAGCGGCGCCGCAGGCGCGTATAACGAATTGATCGGAGACGTGGACGGCCGCCAAGGTTCCGGCGCTGCGGGACGCGTTATTATTGACTCTGGTGATCCGGCCAAAGGATTCAAAAGCTATGACTGGTGGGGACCGATACGAGCCAACCAGGAAGGCTGGTCGAAAGAACATACAGATCCGACATTCTCTTCCATCATTTGGGATCGTTGGATACTGCGCAATCTATACGTGACCGGTTCAGACGGTGGATTGTTTTGGGATTGCACGAACCGCATTGAACCATTCACGGTGATCGTCGAAGATTGCATGAGTATGGGACGGGCGTTTGGAGGGGGTGTAGCCAGCTGCCTCTCCCGCACGGAAGAACCGATCGTATTCCGCCGCTGTCATCTCTGGGCGCTGGACTGGTGGGGCGATACGGCTGGCGCGTATGTGCGGGTAGAGAATCCCAAAATGCCCGATCGGCCCGATATCTACTTTGAAGACTGTACGATGGTAAGCCCGCAATGCGCGCTCAAAGGAGGCAACTATGGGTTTCACACCTTTATGCGTGTCAAAACCGAACGTTGCCGTCTGGTTGCGCTCAATTTCTCTCAACCCCAGGGCACACCAACCGATGGAATCATTCAAAGCGTCCAAAATGGAAAATACCTCCATGTAGATTTAGAAGACACCACGGTGATGGGATTCAAAGTATTTGGCGTCAAAGTCGATAAAGACAGCGCAAGCGAAATTCAATATACCACCAAAGGAGCCGTGCAAGCCTACGTTCAATTTACACAGGACATTCCAAAAGGCTTTCACCGCCTTGTCCATTGGCCCACGTATGTATTCGACACGATCCTGCCCCCACCCAAAATCTCACCGGCTCTCCGATTAATGCAATCCACAGAGTTGATCCGCAAAGACATGTGCGAACTCTCTCCCATCGTCTGGAAAGACCGGCTATTGCACATGGATTGCGTTCGCCCAGCGCACGGCGGCGCGCGGGCTGATTATTACCTGCGGCTCAGCGATTCGGAGACAGGAGAAGAAATGGCGCGATTCGCCGAAGGCTATGGACTCGCCTGCGCATTCGTCTACAAAGACACTTTCTACGCCTTCGCCTCTCGATTTGAAAATAACGATTGGAACGACGTCACCCTATTCAAGTCCTCAGACTTAAAACACTGGGAATCCAAACAAGTCATCCAGCAGGAGAAAGAACACCTATTCAACAGTTCCGTATGCAAAGGACCGGATGGTTTCATCATGGCGTATGAGTCCAATGATCCAACTTATCCCCCCTTCACCACCAAATTCGCCGTTTCAAAAGATCTCGAAACGTGGACAAAAATTCCTGACGCGATCTTTGGCACGGACCGCTACACGGCGTGCCCCTGCATACGATACGCCAACGGCTGCTACTACGTCTTGTATCTTGAACACCGCTCTCCCCGGCACTATTTCGAGACATACATCACCCGGTCAAAAGATTTGAAACACTGGGAACGCAGTTCCGCCAATCCCGTCTTGATTCCTTTTGAGATCGATGATGGGATCAACGCCTCCGATCCGGATTTGGTAGAATGGCAGGGAAAGACCTATATTTATTACGCTGTGGGTGACCAATTGACATGGATGAACTTGAAACGATGCGCCTATCCCGGTCCCCTAAGTGAATACTTGGAATCGTGGTACAAAAATCCCGGTATACCCGATCCAGGCGATTACAACGGATTCCAACAACGCAAAGCAAAAGAAAATTCAGCCCGTCTCGACGCGGAACGAGAGCGGCGTCTCGCATGGTTCCGCGAAGCTAAATTCGGGATGTTCATCCATTGGGGCTTATACGCCGTTCATGGCAAAAATGATAAGGGCCCCTATGTTTCGTGGAGCATGGAAAACGAAAAAATCCCCGTAGACGAGTATAAAAAATACGCCGCCCAATTCTCTCCTTCCCAATTCAAAGCGGCGGAGTGGGTGGACATCGCAAAATCGGCGGGAATGCGCTACATGATCTTGACGTCGAAACACCATGAAGGATTCTGCATGTTCGACAGCGCGTTAACGGATTACAACGCGAAACAATGCGCGGCGGGACGCGATTTTGTCCGCGAACTAATCAAAGCCGCGCGCGCCAAAGAGATGAAGATCGGTTTCTACTATTCCATGCTGGATTGGTACCAACCTGACTTTAAAACAAACTTAGCCAAGTATGTCGATCAATACATGTTTCCCCAAGTCCGCGAATTATGTTCAAATTATGGCCCTATCGACTGTCTCTGGTTTGATGGCGAATGGGATCATCCCGCCGATACATGGCGCGCGCCCGAATTAATCGAAATGATCCGCGGGTTACAACCTAACATTCTCATCAACGACCGTCTTGGAAAAAATGAGCGGGGCAAGACAACGCTCTGTGACTTCTACACACGGGAGCAACTGAGTGAAATTCGCCACACGATGGAATTCGAAAAACGGAAAGCCATCCCCTGGGAAGCGTGCATGACCATTGGAGAGTCATGGGGATACAGGCGGGACGATACAAAACTTAAAAGTGGAGCCGAACTGATCCGCGCCCTAGTCAGCGTTGTAAGCCGGGGTGGAAACCTGCTTTTAAACGTAGGGCCGAATCCAGAGGGTAAAATCCCCCAACCACTTGTCTCCCGGCTCCAAGAAATAGGCGCTTGGCTGGAGAGCAACGGTGAGTCGATTTACGGCGCGGAACGCTCCCCCTTTCAAAACCTGCCGGCCGGCAAGTGCACGGCCAAAGGAAACCGGATCTACATCCATCTGGAATCCCATCCAGGAACGCCTCTACAGTTACCCGGTCTCAAAAATAATATAAAACAGGCGTGGTTCCTGAAGACAAAACAGGAGATCCCATTCGATAACCAAAAGAAAACCATCGCATTACCGGAAACTCTCTGCGATCCTATCGTCTGCACTGTAGCGGTGGAATTAGAAGGAAAAGCGAAAATCCAATCCTCCAAATCAAACCCAAAATAAGAATACAGCGGGCACCCAGGGCAAGGCTTTTTTCTGCCCTGGCATCAATCCCACAAACCAAATGGAACGCGGGCGTCCCCGCCCGTGATTGATAGAACACTACCCCCTGCGATGAGCCAATGGGCGCATAGACCAGCATTCATCTAGATTCACGGGTACCCAGGGCAAGGCTTTTTTCTGCCCTGGCGTTATTCCCACAAACCAAATGGAACGCGGGCGTCCCCGCCCGTGATTGATAGAACACTACCCCCTGCGATAAATCAATGGGCACCCAGATCAAGTACCGGCGCTACGGGTACCCAGGGCAAGGCTTTTTTCTGCCCTGGCATCAATCCCACAAACCAAATGGAGCGCGGGCGTCCCCGCCCGTGATTGATAGAACACTACCCCCTGCGATAAATCAATGGGCGTCCAGATCAAGTACCGGCGCATAGACCAGCATTCATCTAGATTCACTAATAATCGGCGATGAAGATCGTTCTTTATCCATCCGCTTCCACGTCAATAAACGAAGCCCCGCTTTAGCTTTCTTCTTGAATTCCTTCCAGCTCCGCAAAGCCAGCAGACGTTTCAAAATATAACCAGGCCGGGTGTAAAACCGCCGGTATCCATCACGCATCAATTCAATCAGTTCATCCCGCGATAACACTTGATCCCAAACCCGCGGCACAAATCCCGGTTGAGGATCCTTGGCGAATTCCTTCCAAAAATCATGGCTGTACAATCCATTATCCAACCCCCACTGGTACAATTCCGTGCTGGGAAAAGGAGTCGTGATCGCAATGTGTACGTAATCCGCCGCAATCGAACAGGCGAAACGAATGGTATCCTCCATTTGTTCAGGAGTTTCATCGGGGAAACCAAGCATGAAATACCCCAGCGTGGATATCCCACGATCGCGGGTCATTTGAAAAACTTGTTTCGTATGTTCCAGCGTGATGTTTTTTCGAATGGTTTTTAAGATTTCCGGATTCCCTGATTCCACGCCGTAGTGAATCCGCGAACAGCCCGCCGACGCGAGCGCGTCTAATACTTCCTCATCGATCGTGTTGATATGAGCCCGAATATCCCAATGGATGTTAAGCCGGCGTTCATTAATCGCTCGGCAGACTTTCAAAACCCGATCTTTTTTGATCGTAAATGTGTCGTCGTAGACGAAGATCTCTCCAATCCCCGACTCACGGCAAACCGCCATTTCTTCAACCACACTCTCCGCGCTGCGATACCGGAACTGTTTCCCTAAATGAGGGCGGTCGCAATACACACAGCGCATGGGACAGCCCCGGCTGGTCATCATCGTCGTGATCGGGCTGCTCGTTGCAAGAACGGAATTGTACCGGTCCTGCTGGATCAGATGACGCGCGGGCATGGGAAGCCGGTCAAGATCCTGAATTAAAGGCGGTGATGGATTGAGATGGAGTCCTCCCCCGTTTTTATACCCCAATCCAGCGATGGTCCGGAGATCACCACTCCCCGCCAATGCGGCGGCGAGATCGCTGAAACTCTCTTCCGCCTCTCCCCGGATAATATAATCAACGTGGGGAATCCCCAACGTCTCCTCCGGGAAGATATACACATGCGGCCCCCCGATAACCACGGGGATCGAAGAGTCCACCCGTTTAATCGCTTTCGCCGTCAAGATCGTGTCAATGATCGTAAACGTCGTCGCGGAAATCCCTACAAGATCGGGTTTCCGACGGCGAATTTCCTCTTCTAAATCCTCCTGGGAGATCCGTTCAGCGGGACAATCAAGCACCTCAACCTGCGCGGACGTTTTCCGCTCCGCGAAACTGGCCACATACAGCAATCCCAACGGGGGATAAACACCGCTCTCTTCATCGACCACCGAAGGCACATTCGTGGTGATCATATTGTTTTCCGGCGGCTGGATCAGCAGGATTTTCATAATTCTCTCAATCGGTTCAAAGTATCACGTTCCTTTTTCATTATATCGCAAAGCAGATTATTCCCAATCAATCCAGCGGAAAATCATTTGAAGCGCGAGAAAGCGGATAACCAGAGAAAAATACAGCGCTTGTGACGGAGCCTTTAGTTTCATCTGCCCTGGTTCTACGTTCCCCAAATTACACGATCCAAAAAATAGACGCCTTTTCAAGTCATCTATACAACAAAATCAAGGGACAAGAGGGTGCCCAGGGCAAGGCTTTTTTCTGCCCTGGCTACGTTCCGGAAATTATACGATCCAAAATATAAACTCCTTTTCAAGTCATCTATACAACAAAATCAAGGGACAAGAGGGTGCCCAGGGCAAGGCTTTTTTCTGCCCTGGCTACGTTCCGGAAATTATACGATCCAAAATATAAACTCCTTTTCAAGTCATCTATACAACAAAATCAAGGGACAAGAGGGTGCCCAGGGCAAGGCTTTTTTCTGCCCTGGCTACGTTCCGGAAATTATACGATCCAAAATATAAACTCCTTTTCAAGTCATCTATACAACAAAAACAAAGAACAAGCGGGTGCCCAGGGCAAGGCTTTTTTCTGCCCTGGCTACGCTCCGGAAATTATACGATCCAAAATATAAACTCCTTTTCAAGTCATCTATACAACAAAAATAAGGGACAAGCGTTCGCCCGTCCCTTGATACTGTTTACAGTCTTGATTTCGAAGAATCTTATTTAATTTCGACCGTCGCGCCGACTTCTTCGAGTTTCGCTTTAACTTCGTCGGCTTCTTCTTTCGAAACGCCTTCTTTGACTGGTTTAGGAGCTTCATCGACAAGCGCTTTGGCTTCTTTAAGACCGAGGCTGGTCAATTCACGCACGACTTTGATGACTTTAATCTTCTGTGAACCGGCGCCCGCGAGAACGACGTCGAATTCCGTCTTTTCTTCCGCCGCGGCGCCCGCATCCGCGCCTGGAGCGGCCATCATAGCGCCCGCCATCGGAATAGCGGCTGTCACGCCGAATTTCTCTTCAAATTCATCCGCCAGTTCTTTCGCTTCCAACAAGGTCAAACTTCCGATTTCTTCTAAAATCTTTTCAATTTTCTCACTAGCCATTTTTACTATCTCCAATCATTTTTTAATTGTTTTCTTTCTTTATACGCTGCGTAGAGAATCAATCACGCCGCGTCTTCTATTTTTTCCGCAAGCGCTTTAATCAATCCATGCAGTTTCTGATGCGCGCCTTTCACGCAGCCAAGAATATTGCTGGCCGGGGCTTTGATCCCACCAAGGATTTTCGCATACAGCTGGTCCTTGGGAGGGATTTTCGACAGCTGCTCCACTTGAGCCGCATCCAGAAACGTATCATTCACCACGCCCGCCTTGATCTTCAAGTTCTCATGTTCTTTGACGAAATCCATCAAATTTTTCACAGGCGCTACAGGATCGTCGCCGGAGAAAATAATGGCGTTCGGGCCGGTAAGGTGTTCGTTCAGTTCCGGATAGGGCCGGTCTTCAATCGCCCGTTTCAGCATACGGTTCTTCACAACCCGTGTTACGCCACCAGCCTCCCGGATTTTATTCCGCAGGTTCGTTACTTCTTCGACTGTAATTCCACGGTATTCAAAAATGACAAATCCCGCGGATTGATCGATGATCCCTTTGTATTCATCCGTAAGTTCTTTTTTCTGAGTCCGATTCAACGGCATTCTACCAATCACCTCCTCATCCTATGATTTGAAAAATTTATTACTTATATCCTAGTTCATCCAGTATGAGAATACGTTTCTTAAAACAATCTGTACTTATAAAAAAAAGAAACGAGTGGGTGGCAAGGGCAAGTACCGGCGCTAGCGCCGGAGCCTTTACTTTCATCTGCCCTTGCATAATTCCAAACCACATTTGATAAACGCAACAACCGGATACCTTTTCCTATTCCACATTCAATACACGTTTCATGCGCCCATAGGCAAATTTTCAGGTTTCGGCTGCAACAACCACCCCTTCTGAAAACCTTCTTCACTCTCCCGCGCCATCAAGTACTCAATCCGCCAAGCGCAGTTCTCATTCCTCGCGCGGTAAATCACATCATGAGGAACGTTCATCTGCACCAACATATCCGGTTCAATCCCCGCCAGCAAAGCGAGTAAAATACGATTGATCGCGAAATGGGCCACAATCAAAAGCGGCTCATCATCTAAAACGCGCTCGATCCGATCCACGATCTTCTGCGCTCGTGGAACCGCGTCCTTATTCGACTCCCCATTGGGAGGACGATAATTCCATTTATCCGCCTGCCGCGCTTCCCACTGATTGGGATAGAGACGATCCAGTTCCGGCAGCGTGTTCCCTTCAAAATCACCAAAAGAGACTTCGCGCAGATAATCATCCGTCTCGATTTCAATCCCAGTCACTTCTTGAATGATTCCAGCGGTCTGCCGGGCGCGTCCAAGAGGACTGACCCAGGCGGTTTTCAATCCAAACGGTTTCAACGCTTCCGCGACAATCCGGCCCTGTTCCAAGCCGGTTTCCGAAAGAGGCGAATCAATCCACCCTTGCAGACGTTTTTCGCGGTTGAATTCTGTCTCTCCATGCCGAACAAAAAAAACCGTTTTCATTTAAACTACCATGATTGAGTTAACGTAGGGTGGGCTAAATGACGGCGCTCGCGCCGGAGCCTTAAGCGAAGCGTAGCCCACCTTCGCCACGCAGGATAGATCACACATGATTGGCCCACCGAAACAAACAATGAAAAAGGCCCAATCCCTGGAGATTGAGCCGGATAGACTATAGTAAACACGTCCCATTGAATGGGAAACGTGAGTACGTATCAAATTGGCTTCAATCTCGGCAGGATTTACCCATTTGGAACCTGCTGTCTTCAATTGAGTTAATGTAGGGTGGGCTAAATACCGGCGCTCGCGCCGGAGCCTTTAGCGGAGCGCAGCCCACCTTAGTACCAAGCCCGCCTTCGCCCTAACTTACGCGGCGCGCGCGATCTCCCGGACGTCCGCTGGATCGATTTTAATCCCAACCCCCATCGCGGAACAAATATAAATCCCCTTCAGATATGTTCCTTTGGCGGCGGTGGGTTTGGCCCGGATCAACGCGTTCATAACGGTTCTAATATTATCCATTAGTTGACTCGCTGAAAATGAGGCCTTCCCAACGGGAACATGGACCCCACCGGCTTTATCGGCGCGATATTCAATCCGGCCCGCTTTGAACTCAGTTACGGCTTTGGCGATATCCGTGGTTACCGTTCCGGTTTTCGGGTTGGGCATCAGCCCTCTGGGTCCCAAAACCTTTCCCAATTTACCGACGTGCCGCATCATGCTGGGATGCGCGATGGCGATATCGAAATCAAGAAAACCTTTGGTGATTTCTTCCGCCAAATCCTCGCTGCCGACTTTATCCGCTCCGGCTTCCGCCGCTTCCGTCGCCGCAGGCCCCTCCGCGAAGACAACGACGCGGACGGTTTTACCCGTGCCATGTGGAAGAGAGACCGTGCCACGGACCTGCTGATCCGCTTTTTTCGGATCGATACCCAAGTTGGCGATCAGTTCTATGGTTTCATCAAACTTGGCCGTGGCGGTTTGCTTGACCAATTCGATTCCTTCACCGAGAGTGTACGCTTTCTCCCGGTCGATTAATCCAACGGCCTGTTCGTAGCGTTTTCCCCGTTTCGACATGGTTACTTCACCTCAATTCCCATGGAACGCGCCGTGCCGGCGATCATGCTTGCGGCGTGCTCCAGGTTATTCGCGTTCAGGTCGCTCATTTTGATATTCGCGATTTCCTCGACTTGGGCGTGTGTCACCGATCCCACTTTATCGCGCTGCGGAACACCCGAACCTTTGGCGATCTTGGCCGCTTTTTTCAACAAGATGGCGGCCGGTGGGGTTTTCGTGATAAACGAAAATGAACGATCCTGATAAACCGTAATAATGACGGGAATAATCATCCCCGTCTCTTTTTTCGTCCGGTCATTGAATTGTTTACAGAAATCCATAATGTTGATCCCGTGCTGACCCAAGGCGGGGCCGACCGGAGGCGCCGGATTCGCTTGTCCAGCGGGACACTGCAACTTGACCTGTGCGAGTACACGTTTGGGAGGCATACTTAAATCTCCTTACTTAAAGTACTTCCATACGCCTGATTAAAAGTGTCTATAAAAAAACCGGATGGTTCGAATGATTCGCGGGCCCGCCCGTTTGGGCGTCCGTTATACTTTTTCTACTTTCAGGAAATCCAATTCCACCGGTGTTGAACGGCCCAGAATATCCACCATGACTTTCAACCGGCCTCGTTCTTCATCGATATTCGCGACGTAACCGGTAAAATTGTAAAACGGCCCTTCAATCACTTTGACCGTTTCCCCAACCTCAAAGACAATCTTCGGACGAGGCTTATCCTCAGTCGCGTTCATTTGATTGAGAATCCCGTTGACTTCCTCCTCCGACAGCGGAATCGGGATCCGTCCCGTTCCCAAAAAACCGGTCACACCGGGAATATTTTTGATTAAACTCCACGTGTCATCATCATATTCCAACTCAATGACGACATAATTCGGAAACATTTTCTGCGTGGAAATCGAACGTTTCCCGTCTCGAATTTCAACCACTTCCTCGGTCGGTATCAAGATTTGAGATATACGATCACCCAACCCCTCCGCTTTGACGGCGGATTCGATGTTCTCTTTTACTTTATTCTCATAACCAGCGTGAGTATGGAGCACATACCATTTCTTCGCCATAATACCTCAGCCGTTCTCTACCGCAAAATACTAAAAAACCAACCCCGGACTACCTTCATGATAAAATCCCACAGGCCGCTATAAATAGAGAAGACGACAACAGTAATCAACACAACAATCGTCGAGTTATAGACTTCCTGCTTGGTCGGCCATGTGACCGCGTCCAATTCCGACAATACGCCATATACAAAATCGCCGACTTTCGTTTTTACAAAGCGCGATCCCTTTAACGATTCGATAATTCGTTTAAGTAGGCTTTCACCCATTGGCTTAGACCTCAAGTCCTCGCTACTAAATTAATTACTAAAAGAAAGAGTCACGAATTTGACTCCAAACACACAAAAAAATAAACCCCGGTTCTGGGGCATTCCTAATAATCTAGCCATAACCGGTAGTGGAGTCAATCCCCATTTGACGAGTTTTTCGATCTTATACAATAAAAAAGGCGATTCCTATATTAGCGTAGCGTAAGAGAAAAACAAATCCCTAATAGACTGAAACGTAATATCCTCCTTTTTAGAAAATTGATATTACGCGGATTCCAATGGCAATCGTTTCATTTGAGGAGAAACAAAGACATAATTCTTTGTCTGAATCTGGATTTCCTGGATGATCAAGATTTTCAGGATGCGAATCATTAGAGTGGAATCCGTCAGTGGATGGAAAAATCCATGAATAAAATAAAAAAATCCTGGCCATCCTTTAATCTTGGCCATCTTGATTCAGACAAAAAACAATCTCTATGGGTTGATTTGCGTAACATCAGTTAGATAATTTAAGAATTCAAATCTGAACATCCTAATTTCCTATCAATATAACGCTCTCTATACGCTCCCCATTTCAGCGTCCAATTAGGAAACAAATGCTTTGACTATCTAAGTAAGATCATTTACAATACAAGAGTCTTTACAGCGCTGTCCAAAAAGTAGATCTCGATCATCTGCCGAATCTAAATAATGAAATCCCTTCCGATTCAAACAAAGCCTGCAAACCGGAGAAACCATGTTAAAACCATTACCCAAAACACCCGAACTAAAGGCTTTGTCACAACGGGTGATCTGGTTTGAAAAACCGGATGTTGCGCTAGCCGATCCCATTCGGCTGCTGGCGTACGCCATGACATATGGCGCCTATGAAGATATGAAAACATTACGTATCTATTTCAATGACGATGACTTACGCACTGCCCTCGACCAAGCGCCTCCCGGAATTATTGATGGGCGATCCTGGGCCTATTGGAATCTGATCTTAGGACGTTATCCCGCTCCCCCAATGCCTGTACGAACCTTTAAGACTCAATAGCTGTCTCCCATTTCCCGCCGGATTTCTATCGTATAGCGCGCCACATCAACTTCCGATGATTTTGCGCTATAGATTCCCAATGCCCCCGAATCAAAATGAATCGGCTCCCATCCGGTTTTTTCAACTAGACTATTAACTTGCTTATATTTGAACATCACTCTCGCTTGGATATCCGCTCTCTCCTCCCTGCGATTCCGGAAAACGGCTTCCACCATCACCCGGCCATCAGACGCCCGTCCGGTCGTCACACTTTCCACGGCAATCCAATCGCGTACTCCTTCCTCATAGAAGACGGCGGCGAAAATATCCTGCGTGGATAGATCTTCCCGAACCGTTTCAACCGATGAACATCCCACCAATCCAAACAGAACAAATAAAAAAACATATTGCGTCCCAATCCGAAATTTCTCTAGAATCATCCATTGTTTGAATTTCATTATGATTTTTTTTCTCTTTCATGAATTGCATGTTGACTTTCATTAAATTCTTATTGATAATCATAAATATAGTAGAATCATGGATTCCTTGTAAATCGAATCTTTCAGATTTCCCTATGGTATCCATCATTCTACAAGAAGTTTATTACAACATAGGAGGTAAGATCAATGAAAAAAGCAGTATTTGGCGCCTTTCTTCTACTAGGGCTTCCACTCTTCTGCCAAGCGCAATTCTTCAGCCCTGGCAATGTCATCTTCGCAGATCCATTCTATTCACCCGACGGTCAAATCGTCGAGCTGCGTGTCGACTACGAGACCGATGAAGCGGAAATTATCAACGTAGTAAAATGGGAGGGCTTGCCCGAAGGCGCAAATCGCCGCCGGGCCTTAGGCTTGGATGTCGATCCCGCAGGGAATGTCTGGGTGGGAATTACAACGACCGGTGATGATGTTGAAGAATATCCAACTGGTGTTGGCGAAGCGTTGCGAATCGAACCCAACGGGACACAAACCTTTTTCCCAACCGATTTGACCAAAGCAACTCATCTCGCCGCCATTGGCGTCAACCAAGTTATCCTCAACAGCAATTTTGCGGATGATGAGAACTTGGCGCAACTCGTGGATGTGACCAGCGGAGAAGCGGTGCTGACCAGTTTCAATAAAACAGGACATGGGGAAGCCTTGAGAATACCCGACGGCCGCATTCTCATGGGTGACAATGGCGTGGCGGGTATTCAAGTCTATGACATCGCCGGTGGCGATCCAACGGGTGTCTTCTATGACGATGGCCGCACCGTTCGTTCTCTCACCTATAACGATGAGATCGGCGCAGTGATCGCGTTATTGCAGGATCAAGGCACTCTTTTGCGAATCAGTCTGGATGGAGTCCTGGAAGAAGAATACGACTCCGGATCAGAAGGGTTTGGTAATTTATGGGGAATCGCGCAGATCCCCGGCACGACGAATATCATAATGGGGAACCACGATGTCGCAGATTCTTACAACGAGATGGTGATCTACAACGCGGTGGATTTCTGGGATGAACCTCATTTCATCACCATCACATCCGGCTTTGAAAACGCCGGTCTCGCCGCCGATTTTAAATTCCGTTCCTTCTTCAACATGGCGGTCGTTCCAGAAGAAACCGTCAATATTCAAACCTGGGAACTGTTCTAATCCATTCTATTCTTAAATCGAATGGAAAGGGGGCGCATACAATCGCGCCCCCTTTTCTTTACACGCCAAGTAAGCAATTATTCTACATAGATATTGTAATCATGAGTTTTTCATTTACTTTTTTTGTCACTTCCATTAAACGCATATTGACAT
>CAXXSM010000025.1:0-100346 GCA_963663405.2 bacterium
CGATAACGAGCGGTGGCTGGCTGACCGGTTTCTCCGTCCCCAGCCCCCGGATTCAAGAAGCGGCGGCCATTGTGAACCGATGCGTTCCCACCGCTATGACGGACATCAGCGATGGATTGGCGCGAGACCTTCCCAAACTCTGCGCCGCATCTGGAGCCGGAGCGCGGATCAATCCGGACGCGCTGCCTTGCAGCGGCGCGCTGAAAGCCTATGCGAATGAACGGGGCTTCGGAATACGCATGGAAAGGAGGGGAAGACTACGAACTCTTATTCACTCTTCCACCTTCCGAAGCGGTTGACCTCTTATATCATTGGGAAGGAGAAGCCGTTCCCATCACGAAAATCGGGGGAAATCACCGATGCGGGAGAGGGAATCGTCCTGGAAGGATGGACTGGAGAGGCGCCGGGCGGTTTCGATCATTTTCAGGCGCGGTGAAGAAAGAGAGGGAAGGAAACCAACGTTCCTTCCCTCGAAAATTCGGGAACTCTTTTTCCGCTCCCAGTTCTCTCAACAAGATCGAGTCTATCTCTGCAATTGTTTCTTTTTCTGCCGTTTCACAGCTTTGAGATGTTTTTTGCGTTTACGGACGCTTGGCTTTTCGTAGTAGGCGTTTTTGCGGATGTCTTGAGGAATGCTTTCTTTGATACATTTCCGCTTGAAACGCTTTAGAGCCGTCTGAATATCTTCTTCTCGTCTCGAACATCAACTGCGACCAAATGAATCACAACCTTTACTATAGAATGTTAGGCATGAAGCCGTTTCCCAGCGCAACGCCGGGGGAAAAACTACCGAGTATTCAATTCAAAAATATCTTATTGAGAGAAGAAACATTATATTTTAATCCACCAAAAAAGTCAACTTCCTCATTTTGATTTCTAAACTGGGGGGGAAATGGAAACATCCTGCTTATTAATCTCACTCTCAATTCAGTGACCGCGCGGCGTGTTTTTCCATAAAGTATTGGAAAGAGGTATTTCTCTTTTGAGCGTCCTCGATCGAAAAATCGTTCAAGATTTCAATCATGGTATTGAGCCTGGAATCCGATTGTTTTTCAATAATCCGGTTGAATTGCTCCTTCGTTACATTATCTGTTTTTTCATGATGCTTGATTCCGAATATTTGACATTTCTGCGGATTGAGACCAGCGAGATACCAACTCTCGATTTCCTGGATGACGATTATGATTTCATTGAGATCGATCGTTCTATATACTTTTTTGATAAAAACTCTTCTTTTCTGAAATACAATTCTTTTGATCCATATCCGCCAAAAAGAGATATTCGTTTCTCAGATCTTTTATACTTTTTATTATGTTATTCACAGACTTTTTCTTCATCTGCGCGTAAGGACGAACGAAAACTGCATTGTATTTTTTTTCAAAGAATGGTTTCACTATTTTTTCTACAAATCGTACGTCGTCATCCCCTTCAACTAAAATAAACAATTGCCGATACTCCATATTAGACCCCCAACAGATTCTGAATGTAGAGTTCCTCAATCCCAATCTCGTTTTTCATAAACGTTTTTACTGTTTCACTATCTCCTGGATTTTCCACAGTAGAATATCCTTCTTTGTTTCTAGACATAAGATAAAGGTCATCAATATCAGCATATTTAACGATTTCAGGATTGTGTGTTGTGATTATAATCTGTTTTTTTTTGGATGCATCTTTCATCATGCTGACAATTTTTGAAATTAAATAGGGGTGGATGTTTTTTTCTGGTTCTTCAAAAACGACTACTGGTTTTTCCTCAAAATATAACGCCGTTAGCAAAGCGATCGCATTAACCGTTCCATCAGATAAAAGGAAAGCTGGAAGATATTTCTCTGAATACTCTTCTCGTATATTAAAAAGGAGAGATTTATCTATGACTTTTTTTAATACGAGTATCCTGAATAAAAGGCAATAGATCTTGAATGAGATTAGTGAATTTTCTTTTTTTATTTCTATCGCTAAGTATATTATTTAGCACAATAGCAAGATTAGCACCATCATTTTCTAATTCCATTTTTCCTGTAATCGGTACAGCTTTTTGAGAAAGTTTTGGATTGAATTCGTATATAGTCAAATTTTGAATAAGATCTCTCAAAGGAGGTGGGATGAGGAAAAACGGTAATTCAAAAAGAAGCGTTTGTGCAGGAAGTTTTTCATTTTCTAAAATTGATAAAAATGGGAAAATTTCATTATTGTGTATTTCAATATCTTTTGGGGTAGTTATATCAATTAGAACATTTCTATCTTTTACAGAAAAGATAATTTCACCTTCACCAATTTTGTCTTTTTCTTTGACTGGCTTTTTTGTCTCAATATCGTACTTTAAAAAGTCAATAGAAAATGTGAATTTATCTTTTGTTATTTCAAATAATCTTCCTCTCTTGAAAAAAATTTCAAAATCAAAAAAGATATTGTGATAGACAATAGAAATCCCTTTCTTCGCAGTATTAGAAAAAATTAAAGTATCAAATTCAGATTCAAGAGAAAAACTCTTATCTTTTCCAATTTGAGAATTCAGAAGGTATTCGGCTCCACCTTGCATAGAAATCGCATTATCTAATCCGTGATTTACAATATCTTTTAAAAATCGTAATAAATCTACAAAGTTGGATTTACCCGATGCGTTGGCTCCAATTAATACATTGAATTCTTTTAGGTTGATTTCAAATTTGCTAAAACTTTTGAAATTGGATACTCTCAATCTTTTTAACTTCATGATTCTATACCTGATTATTTTTGTGGATCATTAATTTGTAGATAGCATAGTTGTATTTATTTATCAAGGTTCAGTTTTTAAATATATTTGCATAACATAAATTCAAGCATACTCTTAAAACATTTACCCATCGAGAGAGACTAGGATTGTAGAATCCACTGGAATCCGTTACGATGGAGTCTCGAAAGTATTCTAAGAGATGGTGGGTTGAAAGAGCGATGAATGGTTCCGTAACTGGTTTAAATCAGGCCGATTATGTTGTGATCGGCGGATTTTTTCTCGTGATGCTTTTTATTGGGTTGTACTACGCCCGGCGGATGCGGACGCTGCAGGATTATTTCAGCGGGGGGCGGGAGGTTCCCTGGTGGCTGTCGGGCACCTCGTTCTATATGAGTTCCTTCAGCGCGTTTACGTTCGTCGCGTATTCCGAACTGGCGTATAAATATGGGTGGGTGTCGGTGACGATCTTTTGGGTGACGATTCCATCTTCCCTAATCGGAGCCTATTTTTTCGCCGCACGCTGGCGGCGGGCGGCTTCGACCAGCCCGTTGGAGTATATCGAGGAACGGTACGGCTTCGGGATGCGGCAGTGTCTGGCTTGGCTGGGCATTCCGGTGAAGGTGATCGATGATGGATTGAAACTGTTCGCTATTGGAACTCTTGTTTCAAGTGGACTGGGCTTTCCATTGACACAGGCCATCATCCTGTCAGGATCGATCATCCTGGCCTATACGTTCCTCGGCGGTTTATGGGCCGTGCTCGTGACCGATTTCGTGCAGTTCATCGTTATGCTAGTGGTCGTGGCCGTCCTGCTGCCACTGGCGTTTCAAGCGGCTGGGGGGTGGGATCATTTTGTCCAGAACGCGCCGGAAGGCTTTTTCGCTTATACATCGGAGACGTATGACTGGACCTATCTTCTCGCTTTCTTGATTATCATCGCCTTGAATTTCAGCACCTCATGGTCGTTGGTCCAGCGGTACTATTCCGTGCGGCGCGACCGGGGACGCCCGGAAGGTCGGCTATATGGTGGCGGCGTTAAACGTCATCGGCCCGCCTCTCTTTTTCCTCCCAGCGATGCTGGCGCGGCTCTATCTGCCGGAAGTGGAAAATACAAAGGAAGTCTATGCGCTTTTGTGCGTCGCGCTGCTTCCCGTGGGGATGATGGGGATGTTGATTGCGGCGATGTTTTCCGCGACGATGTCGATGCTCTCCAGCGATTACAATTCCGTCGCGGCGGTGCTCACCAATGATGTATATAAACGCTTACTCGCGCCTAGGGCTTCGGAGCGGAACCTTGTCTTTACCGGACGGCTAATCACACTCATCATTGGCTTACTCTCGCTGGGAATCGCGTTGATTGTTATGGGAAATCAAGGCGAAGGTGATCTCTTTCAATTAATGGTCAAACTCTTCGGCGTATTCCTGCCCCCGATCGCCATCCCCATGCTATTGGGATTGATTACGAGTCGTGTCTCCAACGCAGGGGGATTGGCGGGCCTGCTGCTGGGCATTGTGATGGGTCTCTGCGCGTATACGCAGGCGATTACCTTATTAAGCCTTCTCTCATTGCTGTTGGGCATATTCGCGGTGACGGGAACGCAATCTCTTTCGAAACAGGTGTCGAACAAGGCGCTCTTTGGGAGCGAACTGCTCTGCTTTTCGATTTCTGTACTATTCGGCGTGTGCGCGTATGTTTTCGCGAACATGGATGACCTCTCGATCCTGCGGGAGACGCAGGCGATTACAACATTGACCGTTTCATTTACGATAGTGGGGATTCTCGCCGGTTCGATTCTCTGTCCCGATTCAAAACAGCGGCGGGAAGAAGCGCGCGCTTTCGTCCAACGCCTCGGCGCGGCGGAGACTGAACAGGACCGGGCAAAGCCAACCGTTCAAACCCAAGTGTCTCCTCTCCCGGTGATCGGTCAATCGATCGCTTTCTTGGGATTGCTGCTGACCGCCGTTATTTTATTCATGGAGACGGCGGGGGATAAAACAATGAGCCTAACGGTAGGTTCGGGGATGACTGTCATCGGCGCTGTGGTTTGGAGAATGAATTCACGAAATCCGAAGGAGGAACGAAATAATGAATGAAGAAAATAAGACAATTGGCGTTGGGGTGCTCGGATCTGGATTCATGGGCCGCACCTATTCAGAAACGATCGTGAAATGTGTAAAAGGCGCGCGTCTCGTGGCGGTGGCCTGTGGAAACCGAGCGAATGATCTCGCCTCCGATTACGGTATGGACCTTCATAACTCAGTGGATGAATTGATTGCCCGTGACGATATTGACGCGGTGTTCGTCTCCACCCCACACGCCCAGCATTACGAACAGTCCCTCGCCGCCGCCAAGGCGGGTAAGCATCTCTTAATCGAAAAACCGATGGCTTGCACGGTAGACGAATGCGATCAAATCCTGGAAGCGCTCAAGGCGAATCATTTGAAATGCACGATCGCGTTCACGCAACGGTTCCGTGTTTGCAACGCCAAAGCGAAAGAACTATTGGATTCAGGGCAGCTGGGGAAGGTTCTACACATCCGCTCGTACCAGATGGTGCCCGGCGGGATGCCCAATCTGCCGAAATGGCAAATGAAGAAAGAGAATATGGGAGTTCTGTTTGGGCATGGGATTCATAATTTCGATAACATCCGCTGGATCACAGGCCAGGAAATCGAGAGCGTCTACGCCAAGTGCCGCAGTTTGGACGCGGAGTACGAGACCGAAGGGACATCCGATGTGATCCTGACCTTGGCCGATGGCTCGACCGCGTATCTGTTCTGTTCGTTCCAAACACGCCCGCCTGGATTCCCGCGTTCGCAATTCGCTTACCGAGTAACGTGTGAAAAAGGATTGCTGGATGTGGACGCGTATGGGGAAGCGCGCGCATCCATTGATGGGGGACCGTGGGAGACTATCGCCACTCAGCCTCCTATTGATTGGCAGGGGAAAGGCTTCCTTGATCCCGTCCGGCTTGAATCCTACGGCCTTCACCTGCAGGATTTCATCGACAGCATACGCGAAAACCGGGAGCCGCAAGCAACCGGATGGGATGGCCGCCAAGCGCTGGCGGCGGCGCTGGCCTGTTATGAATCCAACGAAACCGGGAAGGAAATTCAGCTCCAGTCATGAAAATCGACCGCTCGAACACACTCTATCAACGCGCCCAAAAGGTGATTCCGGGAGGGATCAGCAGCAACGTCCGCGCCAATTGGGCGCCCATCCCCCTGTTTTACGAACGGGGGGAAGGCTCGCGGGTTTGGGACGCCGACGGCAATGAATTGATTGATTACGTCTTAGGCCGGGGGCCTCTTCTGTTAGGGCATTCCCCCAAACCGGTTATCGAGGCGATGAAAGCGCAATTGGAACGGGGCCTTCTCTTCGCGGGACAGACGGAACTGGAAATTCTCGCTGCGGAAAAGATCCACGAGCTGGTTCCCTGCACGGAAGGAATCCGGTTTGGATCGTCCGGCTCGGAATCGGTACACGCGGCGCTGCGCCTGGCGCGAGCCGCGACGGGACGGAGCAAAATTCTCCGGTTCGAGGGGCACTATCATGGCTGGTTCGACAATATCGCATGGAATTACGCGCCTTCGTTAGACCAGGCGGGGCCTCGTGAATCCCCAGTTCTGATTCCATCGACACTGGGTCAACAACCCGAAGACAGCGCGAATCTGTTGATTCTTCCTTGGAATGATCTGGAACTCGTGGAAACACTCTTCGCCGAACGGGGGGAAGAAATCGCCGGGATCATCACCGAGCCGATCATGTGCAACTATGGAGCGATAGAACCGGTTCCAGGATTTCTAGAAGGCCTTCGAAAACTTTGTGATGAGTATGGCTCGATTCTGATATTTGATGAAGTGATTACTGGATTCCGGACCGCTCTCGGCGGGGCGCAGGAGTATTACGGAGTGACGCCGGACTTGGCCACGTTCGCGAAAGCGATGGCCGCCGGTGTTTGTGTCAGCGCGCTGGCGGGGAAGATGAAATATATGGAACTGTACGGCTCGCTGAAGGCCGTCCACGCCGGAACCTACAACGCCTACGCCCCTGCGATGGCGGGCACAGTGGCCGCGTTAAACGCCCTTAACGAAAATGATGGAGCCTTATTAAAAAAGATCCATCATACAGGACGGACATTAATGGAAGGGTTGCGCGCGTTGGCTGAGAAAACTGAATTACCTCTCACAGCACGTGGAGTTCCACCCGCCTTCCATATCTCGTTCCTTCCTGAAGGTTCCGAAGAGGTCGTCGATTACCGAACCGCCCTGCAAACGGACGTTGCGCTGACGCGCCGGTTCTGGCTGGCGCTGCAGGAACGGGGTGTGCGCGTGACACCGGAAGGACTCTGGTTCATCTCCGCCGCTCACACCCAAGAAGATGTCGATCAAACCCTGGCCGCCGCAGGAGACGCGCTGGCCGTATTAGAAAGAAAGGAGTGACCGTTCCATGAACCGATTCGCTTGTTTTTTTTCACTTGGTTTAATCATTGTCACATTTTCTTTGCTCTCAGAAGGAAACGGCGCGGAAAAAAGCGGGAAACAGCAGCTGTTTGAACGCGTGTTTGGAGACGCCGCTATTCTCGATCCCGCCATCCATGAACAGGTTAGAGAAGGGAAACCGGGAGAACGGCATTATATCGATAAAGATGGAGATGGCCGTCCAGAGGAAGTCTGGTTTATTGACACCGCCCTGCGTCATCCCGAATCATACCGCCCCCTTTTAGTGCGTGTCATCGATGAAGATGGAGACCTGCGCGAAGGGGATGAACCGGATATCGACAGCGATCTATACATCGCCGATTGGAAAGCGGACGGTTCAGTCGATTCCGCCGTCGATTACACAGACTGCGATGGGGACAACGATCTCGATGAGATGGGCATTTATTTCTCCGGTGGAACCAGCGGATATTTCGGCGAAGAAGTCCTCCGAGTCTGGTGGTCCCGCGATGTTGGCGACGATAATCTTCTATGGCGGGATGTCGGCTTCAATTACAATCAAACGCTCTGTCAATATCACTGCCATTTCGGGGGAGATGAAGAACTAGTCGCGTTCGCGCTTCCCCTTCATGGAGATGAGTGGGTACCTTTTTTTGAAAATCCATTTCTCTTCTACGATCACGATCATGATGGTGTGAGTGAAGAGGTGCTTCGAATATCCGGCGTGGGGCGGTATGTGGAATGTATCCGTCACAGTTTCGATGCGGACAATGACGCCACATGGGACGCGCCCCGCGATTATGATGTCTCCCTGACCGCCTGGGCTCCAGGAGCAAGTTGGACGGAGAAAGGAAAGAGTGAAGGAAAACAGCGCGGTGAATCAGACACGCTCTTTGATGAATGTTTCGCCGAACGAATCACGCTGCGCGGCATTCCAACCGGACCGTTTCTGCGTCATCAATTCGCGCCCCGGTTTGCGCTTCCCCTTGTTTGGGAACGCATGATTCTGACTTGGGATGAGATTGATTGGAACGTTGACGGGCAGCGGTATGCGGACACGGACGAGCGCTGGGAAGGTATAATCGCCGATGGAAACGAAGATTTCCCCCAAGTCGGCGGCCCCAGCTGCGGCCCCTTAAATAAGCGTAACGAACTCGTGTTGAAACCAACCGGCCCGGCGCGGTTTTATTATCATCCCACCGATCAACGCATTCACCTCTACGGCGCGGATCGCGCGTGGATCAAAGTGGACGCCAATCTCGATCGCGAGGTGGACGCTGTATATAAATTCCTCGATCATAATGAGGATGGCGTCATTGATACCTGGATTCTCGATGTGGACGCGGATGGTGTAATGGACGATGTCTGGCACTATACAATAGAACCGTCAAACGAAGATGATCCAACCTCTTCCCGCTTAGTGAATACGCCCGGTTCAATCGGGGAAGCGTTAGCGTCAATCGGCGGAAAAGAAATCGGCTGGAACTGGCCGGAAATCAACGCCGTTATGGAACCGGTCTTGCAGGAAGTCCCCAAAAAACTCTTCGCGCTCAACCAGCGATTAACGGAAGCGCTGATCTCATTCGGCGATACGAAAGCCACACATCCATTTACTCTGGCCCGTGATTGGGATTTGGCGTTTCCAAGTGTGGATGAAGCCTTTATGCGGAAACTGCTCACGAGTGATGAGACGCTTCGTTTTTATTTGGATCTTTTAAAAGACCGCCTGATTATCAAATTAAAAAAGCGGTTCCAAGAGAAAGAATTTTGGACTACGTTCACAAAATCGCGTTCAACCGGCGATCTGGATGGAATGAGAATGCGGTTGGAAGAACAGTTCAAATTGACACATCCAATCGATGACTTCGACGGTTGGAAGGCGGATATACAAAAAGGGCCGGTTCCCCCCAAGACGGCCTGGGCGCAGGATTGGGTACCGCCGAATATTGGGTGGGAATCGGAAAAAATCGCGTACCGCGTCTACTGGGGACAATTTGATTTCTTTGGAAAGAAAGGCGATCGCCTATTGTATCCCACCATTGGATCGATGAGTTACCATGACGAAACCGAGTGGGGAATCGACGCGCTTCTGGTCGGCGATTCGCCCGGTTGTGGGGGAGTGACGCTGTATATCAACGGAAAGGCGTATCCTGTAAGGAATCCAGCGGGCAAGGGTAATTTAATCTTCGAGAAGCGCCTGCTCTCTCAGGAAGACGAACAAGTTACCATCGAGTTAACTGCGAAGGGCGTAGGGCCTGAGCCGGATCCCTATACCGTCCGTTTCGTCTGCGCCGCGCTGACGGGCCGCGCCGATACGCCGATTTCAATCCAAGTGGATGGCGGCGATCCAGAAGACGATCTCGCGTTAGGGATTGGTTTCACCAAACTTCCGCAGGAAGAATTGATGCTGGACACAAACGCAGGCGTGTTGTCCGTATGGGGATCGCAGACGCCGGTGATTGGAACGATCGGTATGGGAGTTGTATTTCCATCGGAACGTTTTCTCCATATGGAGACCTTACCGGATGAGAACCAAGCCGTTATCAGCATCGAGAGAGGAAAACCACTCGTCTATCATATTCAATGCGATTGGCTGCGTGGACGACGTTTCGATCGCAGCCCCTCCGCTTCGGATTGGCTCAATGAACTGCGGGCGCTCGCCGCGCGGATGAACCTCAAATGAAATATATATCCTATCTAATCGCAGGCGGTATCCTATTTCTAATGGCGCTCGCTTTGCCTTTATCTACATCAGCTTGGGAAGGTTTTGATTGGGAGACTTGGAAGGAAATCACCAAAACCCAAAAACCGGCTATTCAAACGCCCCAATCCGGCTTGGCGGAGCTTCTGCCATTGATGAAAACAGAGGGAATCGATTCCGCTCCGATTGATTCCATTCAAACTTGGGAAGCGAAACGGGACCGGATTTTAGATACCCTTCGAACACTATTAGGAGAACCATCAAATCTAGAAATCCCAGCGCCGGAAGCGAAAATTCTTGATATCATGGATGAGGGAACCTATATCCGCAAACGGCTTCGTATCCGTTCCGAATCGGATGACTGGATTCCCGCGTATCTGTTGCTTCCCAAGGATTTACCACCGGTTCCATCACCCGCGATGATCACGCTTCACCAAACAGTGGCGCAGGGGAAAGATGAAACCTGCGGAATTTCCGGCGATCCAGAACTCGCCTTTGCGCGCGAATTGGCGGAACGAGGCTATATCTGCATCACGCCGGACGTGATCGGTTTCGGCGAACGCACTCCGGAAGGAGCGCCGCCCTACCACGGCGCGCATGATTTTTTCCGCAAGCATCCCAACTGGTCGTTTTTCGGGAAGATGGTGTGGGACGCGCAACGGATTGTCGATTATCTCGAAACGCTGCCGGAAGTGGATTCACGCCGGATCGGCTGCATCGGTCATTCACATGGCGCGTATGGAACCATCATGTGTTCGATTTTTGAACCTCGCATTTCGGCGATGATCGCCAGCTGCGGATTCACTACGTTGCGCAAAGATCCATCACCGAACCGTTGGAGCCATCTAACGGCGCTCATGCCCCGGCTTGGTTTCTTTGTGAATGATATCAAAGAGGCCCCAATTGATTGGCATGAGATCGCCGCCTGCGCCGCGCCGCGTCCTTATTTCAATTGGGCCACAAAAAATGACCGCATCTTTCCAGAGACGGATAACCTGGCTAGTGTCTTTCAGGAAATCAAAACGATCTATGCCCTATACGGAATGTCAGATCGGCTAAGCGCTCATCTCGCGCTCGGCGCGCATTCTTTCCCCGCTTCCGCAAGGAATCAGGCCTATCAATGGCTGGATCAGCAAATCCCACCACGGCCTGATTTAAACCGATATAAAACGATGCCACCATCATCCAAGAAAGCGTGGGAGACGTATCGCGAAGAGATTAAGAATTTATTACTCTATGACATCGGCCCGGTGGATCCACCTGATTTGAAAATTGAGTATGAAGTCATCGCAAGCGTAGAAAAAGAGAATTATATCGAAAAGAAGATCAGCTATCTTATTTCGCCGGAGGAATCGATTACAGCATATCTTCTTCTCCCGGATAAGTCACTGACAGGACGCCCGCGGTCCATTCCTGGAATAGTCGTTTTTCACCAAACAACGGAAAATGGGAAAGAGGAGCCCGTAGGTCACGCGGGGCGATCTAGTATGCATTTCGGGAAGGAATTGACGCAGCGTGGATACATCGTTCTGGCGCCGGATTCGATCTGCGCGGGGGAACGAATTACCGCGTCCGGCGCATATGACACCCGTGATTTTTACAAACGGTTTCCAACGCTATCCGCGCTGGGAAAAATGATCCAAGACGGCCGCCGGGCGGTTTCGATCCTGCAAGCGGTTCCTGAAGTGGATCCAAGCCGGATCGGAACAATCGGTCATTCGTTGGGGGCGGAAGAATCGTTATTCGTGGCCGCGTTTGATGCGCGTGTCAAAGCCGCCGCCGCCAGTTGTGGATGGGCGCCGTTTCAAGCGGAGAAGAATCCCGGACGCTGGGCGCGGGATCATTGGTTCTCTTATATTCCGCGCCTGCGGATTGATCTTCGGGCGGGAAGATCGCCCGCGTGGGATTTTGATGACGTAATTCGACGAATCGCGCCAAGAGGCTATTTCAACTACCAAACCCGTGAAGACAAAATTTTCCCTGAAGGCGCCGCCGCGCATCCCATGACAGAGTCGGCGCGCCCGGTTTGGACGCTCTACGATGCAGGCGCCAATCTGCGCAGCGTTTTGGAATCGGGCGGTCACGATATTCCCCCCTCTGCGCGGGAGGATGTGTATGGTTGGTTTGAAAGTATACTAAAATCAAGATGATAACAGACTGTCACGTGCATATTGGAAAAGCGGCGTGGTGTCACATTGACGCGGATATGGATTTATTGATCCGGACCGCCGATGAAGTGGGTGTTGACCGCATGATGGTGACTGATTTCACCGCTCTCACCTATGATTATGAAGAGGGCAATGAATCACTGCGGCGCCAGATCGCGCCGCATCCCGATCGAGTCCTCGGTTATTTCACGATTACGACTGGCCGGTTTGGGGACCACATGGTGGAACTCCTGGACCGGTATGTGACGGAGTATGGATTCCGTGGATTGAAAATTTATTCCGTGCCGCCGTTGCAGATCATCGACGATCCCTACATGATCCCTCTTCTCGCGAAAGCCGCGGAATTGAGAATTCCAATCTTAGCGCATTCCACCGCGGAAGAATGCGAGTCACTCGCGCGTCAGGTTCCCGATGCGATGATCATTAACGCGCATATGGGCTGCTGTCCGCAGGCGAACGGTGACTGGCGCCGGTCCATCGCCGCCGCGAAGCGGTTTCCAAACATTTATCTCGATACCGCCAGTTCGTGTTTTGACAATGGGATGATCGAGTTCGCGATCGAAGAAGCCGGCGTGGAAAAGATTCTCTATGGCTCCGACACGCCTTTGCTCGATCCAGCGCTGCAAATCGCTAAAATCACCGAATCGGATATTTCCCGCGAGGAAAAAGAACTGATTCTGCATGGCAATATTGACCGGCTTTTGAAATGGCGGGAAACGTGATGATTATTGATCTCAATGGTTATTATGGAAAATGGCCGTATTGGCCCCTGCGTCAATCCAGCGTTGAAGCGATGCTGGAGAAAATGGACCGTTATGGGATCAGCCGGGTGTTTCTCTGTTCGTTGCGAAGTATTTTCACCGATCCACAAACCGGAAACACGGAAATCAAAGAGATTGTCAAACGATATCCACACCGCTTCTCCCCGGCGTTTACATACTCCCCTTTTACGCCGGGCAGGAAACGTTACGTGGAGGACTGTGAAGAAGCAGGCGCTTGCCTCATTAAATTCTTCCCCCGTCAGCATACCTACGTTTCGTTTGAAGAACCGTTCATTGAAGAGATCTTAGGATTTTGTGGAGAGAAGAAGATTCCCGCGTTGATCCCCTATCGAATCATGATGAATTGGGGCCTTCCAATGTGTAATATCCAAAATATAGGCCGGTTTGCGAAAAGTTTTCCTGAGACTCCATTCATCGTCGGTTCAGTGAACTATCTGCTCGAATTGCAATCCACATTAGATGTGATGCGGCGGCGGAAAAACGTCTTTGTGGAAACATCAGGTATGATGGCGTTCCGCGAGATCGAATACATGGTTCGCAAAGTGGGCGCGGAGCGGATTTTGCATGGCAGCGCGATACCTCTACAGAATCCAGCCATCGGCCCTTTGAAGATCCACAATGCAAAGATATCCGACGCGGACAAAGAGCGCATCTTATTCCGCAACGCGCAGGAACTCTTCAATCTCTCATCATGAATGGCTCTCTTGAAGGACAGCGTATCGTCATTACACGCGATTCCAGCGCGATCGAATCCACTGCGGAAACGATTCGCCGCCGGGGGGGAATTCCCATCGCCTGTCCAATGATTCTCATTCATCCGCCTAAGGATACGCAGGCGTTAGACGAAGCGATCCGAAGATTATCCCAATTCGATTGGATCTTTTTCACCAGCGCCAACAGTGTGAGATATTTGTGGAAACGGCTGATCGAGCTGGATTGCGCGCCTATAATTCCAGAACTAGTTCAATGCGCTGTCATTGGTCCAGCGACGCGGTGTGAATTGGAGGCGCATGGCATACAACCCGCGTTTGCGGCGGAACGATTTACCGGCGCGTCTTTCTTTGAAGAGTTCGCGAGACGTTTCGCTATAAACGATCGGAAAATCTTTCTTCCGCTATCAAATATCGCTCATCGCACTCTTCCCGATCTTTTAAATAAACACGGAGCCAATGTTACCGAGGCGGTCACCTATTGCAATGATCCGGCGCGGCAAATCCCGGATGATGTATTGCGGCAAATAAAGGAAAAGGAAATCGATTGGGTACTCTTTACCAGTTCATCAACCGCCTGCAATTTCTGTAATCTATTTGCAAAAACACCCCAGTTGAAAACTCACTTCCGGGCTGCGTCGATCGGCCCTTCAACCAGCGCAACATTGCGGGAACATGGAATTGAACCTGCGGTTGAAGCGGAAACGCATACGATTGATGGACTGCTGGACGCGATCGCCGCTCATTCATGAATTTTCCAATCGGACACACTCACAGGCGGGGGGCCTAAGAGTTGTTCCGCGTATCGCAGAACGATAGGCGTGCGTTGGGGGATGAAATCTTTCGCCAATTGCGCCGCTCGATCCCAATCTTCGAGAGACTTGTCATTCGCCCAGCGTTCCGCTTCGGCTGGTATTGCTGGGCGAACTTGGTCGAGCTGTTCCTGCAGCCGCATGAGAACATGATCATCGCTTAACGTATGTTGCAGATTCCATTGGAGCCGCCGCCAAAAATAATCCTTGTACGTTTGTGTTTCGATCAATTTACGAAACAGGAGTCCAATAGTGTCATTGACAGCGTTGTCAAATGTATTTTGATCGACACGATACCCCTGAATGCCCGAACCGAAACTGTATTCCACATCCCAGAGAAAATACTTCCATTTTCCCAATTCGTGCCGTTCGCAGGCGACGTACCAATTATGATGGGGCCAATCATAATTCTGCAGCCAGACGTTGAGGATGATGTAGTCTGTATAATTTTCCAGATCGACAAGCGTTTGCAGTTCCTCGTAATCCGCTGGATTATGCAAATTCATTCGTTGCAGCTGGACCGTTAGTTCCGTCCATGCCTGGATACTGCCGTTTTTCACTTCTCCATCTGAGATCACATCCCAGGAATCGAATCCGAAATGCTCCTGGAGAAATTCTTCTTCCACACGGTCTGTTGGATTGTACAAGCCCCAGTATTCTCCATTCAGATAGAGTTCAGTGAAGAGACCGTAACAGGCCAAGTTACCCATATCCAAATGGAGATTGCGGGCGGTTTGATCGCTGACATAAATCGCTGTGTCCCGCTGCATTTCCCGGTCGTAGGTCCATGTGTCGTTGAATCCGCCACGTATAACGATCTGGTTGTACTGTTTGGCCGGGCTGGTTGGAAAGAGCGGGTACTCTAATTTTTTCGCGCCGTACTCAGAGCGAAAATAGAGCCGGAACGATTTCCGGGGGGAACGGCTGCGGGACGCGCCGCCGTGCATGCGCAGGCCGGTGTTTTCCACAAATCCCCGCTCGCCGTCCATCCTAAAAAACTCAACACTAACGGGCCGCTCCCATTCGATCCCGCGCTGTTCGGGATTCGCGTAAATCCCCGTCCGGCGATCCCACAGATTGTCCGGATCGGTTACGAGGGAAAGAATGGGAAGGGCCATCCCTTCCCGAATAATGTATGTATTCGTAACGATATCGCTGGGGAAATAACCATCCTGGAACACCCGCGCCCCGCACAGGCGCGCTGTCTTCTATGGGAATGGGAGTTTGATAGCGTTCACTGTTTTGATCTGGTGGAGAACCATCAAGCGTGTAATAGATTTCCGCGCTGGGCGCAGATGTATTCAACGCGAGTGTAAAACTATCTCGATAGATTCCCGCTGGGGTGGAGAAAACAGGAGGCGGCGTAAATCCAGCTGTTCCTTCTGTTGTGTTTGCGCGTCCTGGCGTGGACTCGAGAAAGTAGACCCATGAAGCGGAGCCATCCGGTTTGCGGCCGTAAGAAATATCCCGTATCTGTTCTAAAAATATAAGTTGATCCACAAGCGAGCCATCCGGCGCATGGAGGACGATCGTTTCTCCTTCCCGGCGCAGCCGGAAATTCGCGTGATAGTTATCCGGATCGAGCAGATCATAGCCTGTCGCCCAAATGAGGAGAAATCCCTCCGCTGGAAGAACGATCCCTGGCAGACGCCATTTACTTGGAGCCAGCGGATCATCCGTTAAAGTATATCCGTCAAGGAGTGTTGGTTCAGCGCCTGTGTTATATAGTTCAATCCACTCCAATGAAACGCCGGATTCGTCCTCTTGCGACGATGCGGCGAGAATCTCATTGATAACGATAGCCGCCCGTCCGGATGATGAAATCAAAAACGATAGGCTTAATAAAAAGAAACTCCATAACCTCCAACGCCAAACGCTTTCCCTGCGCACACAAACCTCCTGACGATCGTGATAGAAAGACGAAACGGTAACTCTAACTTATATCACCGATTGGAATAATGATAAAGGCGCTATGTTTAGCCAAGAGTAGGATTATTGCACCATGATCCGTGCTTTAATTGATAGTCAAAATGTGGGGGCGCGCACTTAGTGACGCCTTGATTGAAGAATTGTAAAAGGGCAGACGCAATGTCTGCCCCTTCATCAATAATATGATTAATGAACGCTTACTGTAAGACGATTTTATTTACGCTCGATCAAACTCCACGCGCTTTTTCGGACGCTTCTTTGGATATAAAACCATTCACCGCATTGATAAAAGCGATGACACTGGCTTTGAGCACGTCCGTATGAGCGCCCCGGCCGACCGCGCGGCGTCCATCTTTTTCGAGAATCACATTCGCGGAACCTTGCGCGTCCGTCCCGACTGTCACCGCGTTGACGTGATAATCTACCAGCGTCGCCTCTTCCATGCCGGTCAGTTTTTTGATGATCGAGAAAGCCGCGTCCAAAGCGCCGTCCCCGGTTCCACTCTCTTCAAGTGTATCGCCATTGGAATGAATACGGACTTTCGCGGTGGGGCGGTTGTCTTCATCGTACGAAATTTTCAGTTCCCCGAATTTGTACTTTCCATAATCCTCCGCGCGGGCCTGTTCGTCAACGATAACGATAATGTCTTCATCGAAGACCGTCTTTTTAAGATCCGCCAAGTCTTTAAACGCGGCGAACGCTTTTTCCAATTCCTCGCCTTCCATCTGAAAACCCAGTTCCTGGAGGCGGGTGACAAACGCATGCCGGCCGGAATGTTTACCCAAAACCATCGAATCTCCGGCCCAGCCGACAGATTTCGGAGACATGATTTCATACGTCGTCCGCTCTTTCAAAACACCGTCTTGATGGATACCCGCTTCGTGCGCGAACGCGTTCGCGCCGACAATGGCTTTGTTCGGCTGTACGCTGATACCGGTAAACCGCGTCAACATGCGGCTGGTGGGGTAGATCTGCTCCGTACGAATATCCGTATGATAGGGGAAGAAATCCTTGCGCACGGCGACATTCATAACGAATTCTTCCAGTGACGCGTTCCCCGCGCGTTCGCCAATCCCATTGATGGTGCACTCGACTTGACGAGCGCCGTTCCGGACCGCCGCGAGGGAGTTGGGAACCGCCAAACCGAGATCGTTATGACAGTGGACACTAACGATGGTGTCTTGAATGTTCGGCACTTTCTCGAAGATGCAAGCGATCAGGTCTCCATATTCCCACGGATTGGAATACCCTACCGTATCGGGGATATTGACGGTTGACGCGCCTGCGTCAATGGCGGCTTCGACCACTTCGCAGATATATTCTTTTTCGGTCCGGGCGGCGTCTTCGGTGGAGAATTCCACGTTCGCTGTGTATTGACGCGCGCGTTTTACCGCTTTGACCGCTATATCCCGCACTTCTTTCCGGGTTTTCTTCAGTTTCTTTTCGACGTGGACCGGACTGGTGGCGATGAAAGTATGGATGCGGGCCCGGTCACCGGCATGTTTCACCGCTTCCCAACAACGGTCGATATCCCGTTCCATCGCGCGGGCCAGGCCACAGATTTGGGGGCCTTTGATTTCTTTGGCGACCGCTTCGACGGCTTCAAAATCCCCGATGGATGAAATTGGAAAACCGGCTTCGATGACATTGACTCCCAAGCGTTCCAGTTGATGGGCGAACTCGAGTTTTTCTTTCAAGTTCATACTGAAACCAGGGGATTGTTCGCCGTCTCGCAAGGTGGTATCGAAAATGATGATTTTATCGCTCATAATGATCCTCTTTTCGTTTTGTTGACGCGGCGGTGATTTGCGCCGTCCGCGTGTTGTTCTCTCTCCAACGCATGTTCGATTGTAACTCCGTAAGGTCGCTAAGGTCGCTTTCTTCATTCATTTCTAACACAAATCACCACCTCCTTTACGAAAAGAAAATTATTTGAAATGAGTTACAGAGACTTTCTCCTTTGTATATCATTTCGCAACTCATTTTCATTAACTCGGCGCAATCTAAAAACAGGGGGATCAATAAAAAAACCCCGTCCCTATTCAGGGACGAGGTTTGTTGTTTGCCTCGTGGTACCACCCTGTTTCAGCGGTTAAGAAACCGCCCTTCATTGACGCGGGATCACGGCCGCGACCCGTCCTTAACTAGTAACCAAGATAACATATTAACACTATCCGGCGTTCGCGAAGGCGACTCCGAGGCGAGTTCAGCGTCTTGGGGAACCGGTTCACACCACCCACCGGCTCTCTCAATCCCCGCTGTCCGCTTACTACTCCTCTTCACAGTCTTTTTTAACATATCTATGAAGCAAAAGAGTATAGTTGATTCAGCGCAAGAGTCAATACTCTTTTTGATTATTTTTCTGTAAGGAGAATGTTAAGAGGTTAAATGTGATGAAAAACGCTGTATTCTGAAGCAACCCAAGAAGAAAAGTTATGGCCAGGCCCAGATTTGAACTGGGGACACAAGGATTTTCAGTCCTCTGCTCTACCAACTGAGCTACCCGGCCACTGAGACACATATTTTGATTTCGTGAGCGAATTCTGTCAAGTCTCCGGATACACTTCGAAGAAATTCAGCGATTATTTTCTTGATTCCATTTTATTAATTTTAACAGAATCATCTTTAGAAAAGGCTTCCCCGTTATGAATTCCAAACGATAATAAATGATTACGAGATTATCAATTAAATAATACGAATCTCGTTTTAACGACCGCTTGTTGTGAATGGAGTGGAATTAATCAATGACCACAGCCGAATGGCTTCTCTATACAATCCTTGGCGGACTGGGCGTATTGTACGCTGTCTATTCTCATCAGTTCAAATTCTGCTTGGCGGATTATCTCCCGGAATTTTTGGGAAAACGGAAAGTACTGTTTATTATTGGTTTCGCGATCGTGCTGGTTGGATTGGCCCTAGAAAGAATCATTGGCGCGTATCATGGAATCATTACGCTGATCGGAGGATGGGTAATGTTACTCGGCGCCGCGCGCTGGTTTAACCAGCGGATTGTGCGAACGTGTTTCTCTCCGGATGAACTGCGGATTATCCGGACTACAATCCACGCTGGGGCCGCGCTGATTCTACTCAGTACGGGTTTCTTCTATCTTCCTTCCACATTCTCTCCCGCGACGTTTCTCATGGGCGCCGCCATTACGGTTTTAGCCGGGCGGTTATGGTGGAATCTCGACATAGAGCGGGATATGATCAGCAAATTTGACCGCTTGTAGAAGTTCTCACGTTCTGCTCATACTCCCGGATGCGAGCGATCAACGCCAAGACTTTATCCGGATCCTTTTTTCCTTTGCATAACTCCACGCCGGAGGCGACATCTAATCCATACGGTTGAACGGTGATGAAGGCCTGGACCGCATTATCTGGATTCAATCCACCGGCGAGAAGAATGGGCAATAGCGCTTGGTTTCGCACTTCACACGCGAGATCCCAATCAACCGTTTTCCCCGTTCCCCCCAACATCCGCTTCCCTTGAACAATCGCGCTGGCGTCGAAGATGATTCGATCGGCGCCGGCGTTTTTGTATTCCATGATATGTTGGATCAAAGATTCGGCGCTAACCATACCGGCGCTCTCTCCCACCGGTATGTGAAGCGCTTTCCAGACTTCGCATGTGATTTGTTGTTTGATCTCTTCCACAGCGCGTGGCGATTCATGGCCATGCAGCTGCAATGCGGCTGCGGGAAGCGCTTCGGCGATACGAAGGTTATCAGCGACAGATTTATCAAGAGTAACGGCGGCGATGGGTAAGGGCGGATTCACGCAAATATCGAGCGCGTGATCCAATGTGTTTGAACGCGGCGATTGTTCGATCTCAACCAAGACGCCGCCATAGTCAGCGCCCGTTTTTGCGATGAATTCCATATCTTCGCGATTGGTTAAACCACAGATTTTTATTTTACAAGCCATTGCGAATCATCCTTTCTATTATGAGAGGGGACAGGGAAAACAGCGAAAACCATCATCCAGCCGCCTCCCGGCCTTCGCGTATCGCGCCGCTTCGGACTACAATCAAAGTGAAGGAATTGGACATGAAATTTGTGAAACTCATCAATCTCATTCAGGCGTATATCGATTTACTGCTCGCGCGGGAAAAACCTAAAGCGTTCCCCCTTGAACTCTCCCTAGGGACAACCTCGTACTGCAATCTCAAGTGTATCATGTGTCCGCGAGAAGACAATGAAGAGAATATCATGCCCTGCGACGGCCATCTGGGAATCGATTATTATAAACAGATGCAAGCGTATTTAAAGCGGGCGAAGGGGGTCAGCCTCTACGGGTTGGGTGAACCGATGATTGATAAGGATTATTTCAATCAAGTTCGCTACGTCAATTCATTCGGCGCGGATGTCAGTCTCTCCTCGAATGGCACATTGATGGATGAAAAACGCTGCCGTGAAGCGATTGAATCCGGGATCAAAGCCATCGGGATTTCCCTCGACGCCTCGACGGAAGAGACATTTTCCGTTGTGCGTCCACCGGGGAAATTTCATGAAGTAATCGATAATATCAAGCGCTTGACACGCATGAAAAAGGAGATGGGAAGCGCGACACCGATCTTAAATCTATCGTTTGGGATTATGCGGCAGAACCTGAACGACCTACCCGCCTTTCCCGATTTAGCAAAGGAACTGGGATGTGAAGAATTGGTCATTCATCCCGTTATTTACCAATCCAAGGCGGCGAAAGATAAATTATCCGTCGACCGGGAAGCCCTCTTGGAAGCTGTAGAAATCGCCCGGAAGAAGGCGGAAGAACATGGCGCCTCGTTCAGTTTTTGGGACCTGGATCCGATGATCTATCTTCACGCCCTGGAATACGCCAAAGAAAATCAAAGCCCTGGCGCCATCCCGGAGACGAACAAAAAAAGTGGGAAACCATCCCATTTTTGTTTCTTTTTATGGCGCAACGCCATGATCCAAGGAGAAGGAGAGCTCTTTCCCTGTTGTTATATTACCAACATCCGGCTTGGTAATGTGGATGAGGGCAATTTGAACGCGTTGCGGGGACATCCTCAATTA
Organism: bacterium; assembly: GCA_963663405.2. Lineage (GTDB taxonomy): Bacteria > Hinthialibacterota > Hinthialibacteria > Hinthialibacterales > Hinthialibacteraceae. Next base: position 21,292 of record CAXXSM010000025.1, read on the forward strand.
GCCGCGTTGCGCCGGCGGATCTTCAACGGCGCGCCGCCGTCTCCCTGCGCCCATTGTCCACAGCTGTATCCTTACCATCGATGGAATATAATAAAAAGTGGTTTGCAGGAAATGAAAAACCTATTATTCCAGAAATAACAAAGTGTAAGAACTTCCAGATGGCTTTATCGGACAAGTTATGGCATCCGTAAAAACTGATGTACCCGCATTGAATACCCTTCATCTCGAATGCGGCGCGAAAGAATCCGCGCTCTACTATTTCACCTATCCCGGTATGGATAACCTGGTTTTATTCGCTTATACCAGTTCGAGTGGAAAAATGGGGCGTGATTGGCGCCATCATTGCGCGGATGTGGAATTCATTCAACAAATCCAAAACAACCCAACACCTTTTGCGTTCGAGGGAGAGCCAATCGTTCGCGTTCCCAAATCCACGATCGCTTTTCCAATCATTTCCGGGAAAAATCCCATTGGTGTGCTCATCTTTTCTTTTGATGACGCGGCGCCTTCCCTCGAATCCTTCCAGGATTTCACGCAATCTCACGAAGGTCCTCTATTTGACGCTTGGATCGATTTTTTAGTGGCCGAGCAGTCTCGTCCTCTATCCGTGCTGTTCAACATCGCTGGCAGCATCTCCTCCTCCCTGGATCTCGACCGGGTGCTCCTCAACGTCGTCGAACAGGCGACGCGCCTTTTCCGCGCGAAAATCAGTTCTCTCATGCTGGTGAATAAAAAAACTCGTGAACTGGAGATGATCACCGCTTACGGATGCAGTCTTGAATACTTGGAAAAGCCCAACGTCCCACTGGATGGTTCGTCGCTAGGAACGGTGGTCAAAGACAACACCGTCTTTCAGATCCAGAATATCTTCGAAGAGCCATTATACCTGCATAAGGAATTCGCCTTACGGGAAGGGGTCTGCTCATTGTTGGCGGCGCCGATCTCGTTTCAGCGGCAGGTGCTGGGCGTGTTGAATATTTATTTTACTATCCCCCGCCGCTTTCAAAGTTCTGAAGTAGAATTACTACAGACCTTCGCCAATCACGCCGCCGTCGCCATTAGCAATGTCCGCGTTCACGAGCAGATCCTAGCCATGGAAGAACAACTCCAAGTTTCGGACAAACTCTCTTCCCTGGGCGAATTGGCCGCCGGCCTCGCGCATGAGATTCGCAATCCATTAGCCGTTATTAATATGCTTGTTCATTCTTGGAAAACAGCCCCTCCGGCGTCGGAGGATTTTGCGCATGACGTAGACGTTGTCGCGCAGAAGATCGAAGGATTGAACGGCCTTGTGTCCGATCTGCTCAATTTGGCGAAATCCCGCGCCTTCGATCCAAAACCGGTGAATTTCGATGATTTAATCGACCGGCTTTTCCGTTTGCTGCGCCATCGTATCCATCATCAGCGCATCACCGTTGAGAAAAGAATCCACGTCACGAATCCAGTCGTAACCGTCGATCGCGAACGCATAGAGCAAGCGATCGTAAACCTGCTGTTAAACGCCCTTGACGTAACGCCCGAAAATGGAACCATCACAATCACCTTAAGCGAACGGCAAGGCCAATTCGCGATCGATATCGCCGATTCCGGGCCAGGAATCCCTGAACACCAAACCGCTGATCTCTTCAAAGCCTTCTTTACCACCAAACAAAAAGGCACGGGTCTAGGTCTCCCCATGACCCGCCGCATCGTTGAAGAACACAAAGGAACCATCACCCTCAGCCGCAACGGCGGCGCCGGCGCCACCTTCACCATCCTCCTCCCCAAGCTGATTGAAGAATGACAGTAAAAATTGAATACAATCCATACCATGATTTGTTTATTCAAAAAACTTGACGCTGTGTATCTTTATGTGAGAGAATTGGGGAAAGTCACTAAATCAATCCAATTTTTTTGGAGGATGATAAACAATGAGAAATATAGGATCAATATTCGGATTCGTGGTCGTTCTATTACTCACATTCAGTCTCGCCGGGTATGCGCAGGATTTTCCCCCTCGCACACAGTACGTCCATTATTTAGGGGATATCGAAGGAGTGGAGCCACCAATAATCGATGGCATCCTTGATGACGCCGCATGGCTTCACACAGCCCAAGGAAGTGGACCGGGGCAGAATTTCAATCACCAAAATATGATTATCAAAATATTCCCGGAAATCGCTTCCGATGATCCCACACAACCAGGTGTTCTGGATGGGGAAGTTCCAATCGATGATACGGATTTATTATACATGGTCTGGATGACCTATGACGACACCTATCTGTATGTCGCCGTAACAACCCAAGATTGGGATTTATTAACCGCTGTTGAAGCCGGATCGGAAGATGGAGAAACGTGGAACGATGATTCGGTTGAACTCTTCTTTGATGGCAATCACAACGCGGTTGAAGGGGATGTAAACGATCACCCCGAAGAATACGAGACCGGTGGCCAATTCGTATTGACGGCCAACGGCGCCCGCCGTGACGCTGAAGCGGGTGATCCAACATTCGGAGAGGGAGACGACGCAGATTGGTACGCTACCGTTTGGGATACGGATAACTTCGATGGTATGAATTATGAATTCCGGATAAAGTTATCGAAAATCGGCAATCCGCAAAAAGGCGATACGATCGGTTTTAATATCGCCGTCAACGATTCAGACACGACCTCTGGCGTGCGGGATTCTCAATTGCTTTGGGTTGGCGCGCCGCATCAAGAAAGCACCTATGGCGATTTGATTTTCGGCCGCCGCGAAATCACCATTCCATTGGTTACGGATCCCGTCGTTATCGATGGTGCGCTGGATGAGACAGCTTGGTCAAAAGCCATTCGTGATTATATGAATATCCACACATGCACATTCAATACCGGCATGTTATTTACCAGCCTTGAGGATATGTCGACTGAAATCCTCTTGTTCCACGATACGGATTATTTGTATATCGCATATGATGTAACAGATGATATTGTCAGGGCGGACACAGGAGAACCGAATTCCGCCGGCGCGAGCATTTGGAACGATGACGCGGCGGAAATAATGATTGATGGTGATATCAGCAGAACCGAAGGAGCTAATATTGGATGGGGCGCAAGTATGAAGATAATGATTACACCCAACAACTCCATCAATACAGCCGATGTATTCTTCTATGGTGAATCAGAAGAAGATGACTGGTTCGGGAAAGCCACGGAAACAGACAAGGGATATATTCTAGAAGTGAAAATATTGGTGATGTCCCCAAATTATTGACATATTGATGGGAACCATAACAATTCAGCGAGTGACCATGGATGATCGGTCAATTCAGCAGCCATCGCTGGCGTTTTAGGAGTAAATGATCGATCGCTCTGCCGACTCAAAGTCTCATGGGGCCGGATGAAATTGTAACAAGCGACCACCAATGAAAATTTGGCTTTTAACCAGCGTATGGATTTGGCGAATGTCGTCGATTGCCGTCTCAAATGGGCGTCCCATAATCGCCAATTCAAGTTCGATCGTTCAACGAAAGATGTATTTACTGTGTTACTTGGTGTACTTTCCAACCGATTGGCAATCCGGCTCTCCGAGCCAAAAACCACTTTGGTTTCAACGTTCACTATACACCCATTTTTTCGGGTCTTATGAACGGTTGCGTAATCCAAATCTTCATGGACAATTTTCTCCGGATTTTTGGGGCGGCCTCGCTGCCCCGTCGGTTCCGGCTGAATCAGCGTGTGAAACATCTCTTCGAGTCCATTCTCGTAATGGGGGAGTTCATCCGACACAAATAAGGGTTTCTCGTTCATTCGTGAAATCAAGTCTTTTAAAAAACTGTGTGCGTCTTCCAGCGTCCGATCTCCAATGAGAAACGTGATGATTAATCGGGTTGTGCTATCAATGGCCGTCCAGATCCATGTCCGCCCATACTCCTTTTCCAATTCTTCTTCGCTAACACTTTTCTTTTTTTTACAAAGGTCCAGAGTTCGTCCAGTTGGACCTCGGTCATCTGGAGGGAATGGAGTAAATTGGATAAAACCAAAGCACAGTGTTCACCGGCGCGAAGGATGACTCGGTTCACTGTGTCTTTATCAAGATTCAGTAATCGAGCGGTTCCGCGAACGCTGACTCCTTCCGCCGCATGGTGAATAATCTGTTGAATCGTTTCACCGGGGAGATGAAGTCCAAAAAAAGCCGTACACTTGGTTTCCGCGAAGCGATGGCCGCAAGTCCGACAATAGAGAAGAGTCCTTGTTTTGTCTTTCCCATACATTCCACGCGTCCCGATGTTATTTTGATTTCTCAATCCGTAATCTTTACAATCCTTGTTTGGGCAAAACACATTCGTCAAGGCTGTCATAACTCACCTCCAAGAAAGTTTTCTTCTTGAAGGTAATATTATACTCACTATAATTTATTGTCAACTATGAAGGGACATTACCAAAATATTAAAGGAAGCGTTTATGCCTGATCCAACCGCTAAGGAAATCGGTTTCTCTCTCGCTATCGACGATGATGACAACGATGACGGAGGGGAAGGTGTGGCGGACCGGGATGCTCAAATGCGTTGGAACGGAACGCCAAACCGTGAGAACACCTACGGCGTCTTAATCTTTGGAGAAGAACCGACCGCCGTTTCCAGTTGGGAACTATTCTAAAATGAAACAGTATAAAACTGTAATCTAAGTTTTGAAACTATGAATAATCTTAATAGTATCCCTCTTTAATACGATACAGCGACATCATTTCCCGTGAAATTCTGTCCTAAAATGCCTTTATCAGCGACAACAATATCCCCTACACTGATTAAACCATTACTCGGTTCATACGCCATCCAATATGCGAGCCGCTGAGGATTTACAATGTACCACCGGTCCGGCGCTGGGCTCCGCGTCACGAAACTGGCGTTCGCATCAATACCAGTGGTCCCGCTAGCGCGCATCTGATCGATGTTCCGGTAGTGATACGTGCCCACTTTAACGGATTCCCACGCCGCGCCGCTGTATTCATTCGTTTCGGGAACGAAGGGATCGTAAAACGCTCCGCCATTGATATACGAAACCGGCGTCGTCAAGTATTTCCAGACTTGCAGGGCGTCGCTCTGTCCACCTACGACCCCGATCTGCGTCGGATCGGGAATCACGGAATTATTGTCAACGCGATACATCCCAATCGCGGAGCCGATCGAACGAAGATCGGCCAGCGCCCGCGCCACTTTGGCCCGTACCTGCGCGTTCAGAAAATTCGGCACGGCGATCGCCGCCAGAATACCTATTATCGCCACAACTATAAGCAACTCGATCAATGTAAATCCTTTATTATTTTTGTGGTTCATAAGTAGTACTCCTTCAACATGGTTTCTCTTTTACTGGCGGTTATGGCGCGTAAGTTCTTATTGCAGTTTAAAAACCTATATTCCTTACTTCATTCTATGCTTCATGATAACCAGTAAATGAATCAATTGAAGGAATTATGATCCTGCTTTTTAAAAATTGAGAATATTCCAAATCAACTCATTCCACATAATGGTTAATAATCTATAACGCCCATCTGGGCGTCTATAATAAAAAATTCTCATTGCGTAGACAAACAAACCGCCTCGGACGACAACATCAATAGAACCGTACGGTGAGCGCTCAAACAATACCGGTAAATGTAAGAATGAGGTGATTATGGCAAACACGATCGATGAACGAGATTACGATCTCTTGATTGAACCGGTCAAACAACAAATGATCCGTTCGATATGGAGAATCGTACGCGACGCCGGAGACGCGGAGGAAGTTCTACAGGAATCATTCGAGGTGATTTGGAAACAGATCAAGAAAATCAAGCGGCATCCAAATCCCCATCCTTTAATTCTTCGAATCTGTATCTGTGTCAGTTACGACTTTCTTAGAAAAAAGATACGAAATCAGAAACGAATCGAACGGATGGATTTCAAAGAAATTCCTGTTGAATCACCTCACACCGCGAGTGGCGATCTGCTCTCAAAAGAAATCAAACAAGAGATCGATTCAGCAATCATCCAATTGCCCAGAAGGCAGGCTGAAGCCGTCCTGATGCGTTTCATTCAGGATCAACCCTACAACGCCATCGCGCAGTCGATGGGATGCAGCGAAACAACGGTTCGCACGCATATCGAGCGTGGACGAGTTAAACTCAAACAACTTCTCGCTCACCTGGAACCGGAAACAACCAGTTAGGAGAAAAAAAATGAATAAAGAAATTAATAAAAATGGACTCAACCATATCTTCAATTCATCGGATATTCTGCCCAAAGAAGTCGAATCCCGCTTGGAAAGCCAATTCGTGGATTTTCGCAAACGGTTCGCCAAAGCGGAAGAATCTCCATCTTATTCATTCGGGCTGTTCCAGTTTAGAAACGCTTGGATCTGGTCGAGCGCGTCAGCGCTGGGAGTCACGTTTATAATCCTCGCGCTCACAGTCTTCAATTCTAATCACAACGATGTCTTCGCCAAAACCATTGAAGCGCTTAAATCCGTTCAAACCGTCCATGTCGAAGGATGGACATACTTTAAATGCATGATTGAAAGTGATGGAATTCCAATATCGAAACCGGAAGAAACGAAATGGCATTTTGAACGCTGGGAATGGATCGAACCAGACGGTCAGATCAAATCGTATCGCGAAGGCGGTCCCTATATTGTCTTTGAAACAAGCGAACGAAAATACATGTACAACAAAGAAACAGAAAAACTGAACGTCAGCGAATATACAAATGCAAGAATGATCGACGAAGCTCCTTCCATGGCGTTCCGCCTTTTTAATGACTTAACACCGGAAAAAATGCGGATCGATTTGGGATCACATGAGATCGAAGGGATCCAATGCTATGGCAGGCGGATGGAGATGACTCACCTTGGAATTACGCTATACCAAGATTATTGGTTCGGAGTGGAAAGCGCGTTGCCTCATGTGATCTCTTGCACATTTAAAAGAGATGATCATGTTCAAGAGGTATCACGTATGTATATCAAGTATGACGAACCGGTTCCGGAAAGCATCCTAACCTATCAGCCGCCTCAATCCGAAGTGACAGAGAATTCGCCGAAACTCGATCCAAAACAAGACTCTTGGGAAAATCATCTCCAAAATTTGGCCCAATATTACCAGACAAATCCTTTACCCGAATTCATGGAACTCATTCCTCGATCCTTTTCTCGTGGTTTTAGTTCCTATGGCTATCCTGCGACAATGCCAGGGATTATTGGATACCAAGTCATACCGATCAAATACGAATTCCACATATTTCTGGAAGATTGGAAACCCGGCCAAGTCCGTTTGGCCGACAGCGCCCGGTCGTTTCTACCCAACCATGATTTGATTTACAAAGTACTGCCGGAAGATCAGGGTCAAATCATGCCGGAGTATCAAATTCTCTTCGTTTTAGACAAACTGGGATTGAAAGTTCGGGAAATCGAAGAATCGCGCCAAGTATGGACCGCCAAACACGACGGTCGTGAAATGAAATTCTGGCAGGATATTCAACCCCCTATTTCAGATACAGGTGAAAAAATTGAAATATCCGGCACAGGGCCAACTTACCTCAAACAGCTCTTCGAGAGTCTAATTAAAGTAAGGGATAATACGGGGAATAGTAACTTGACCGCGGATCACCTCTTTATCATCGACGAAACCGGTTTGGCCGAAGCGTCAGATAAGCAGGATCCACTTCCGGTTAGTAACATCAGTCCTGATTGGCATGGTGTAAAAGATGAAACCATCCAACAATGGTTCTACGATGAATTTGGAATCACTTTCATCAATGAAGAACGAACCGTAACCATTTACGAAATTTACATGGATTGAAATAACAATCGCAAATCCCACCCAGTACACCCACAGATAGAATAAATCTCCCCAAACTTTTTCTAAGAACCGAACGGTCAAATGAGCCGTAATCCTTGCGTCACACCCTATGGTTTTTATAATCTTTCCAATCCCGTTTAACGGATGAACTCGATTGACAAGGATAACCTCATGCTTTTATCGGTCGTCATGCCGGTGTACAACGAAGAAGACACCATCCAGGAAATTATTAACAAAGTCTTAGAGGAAAAGACGAACAAAGAACTCATCATCGTCGATGACGGCTCGAAAGACCGTTCCCGTGAACTCCTCCGCGCCATTAACGATGAACGGGTAAAAGTGTTCTTCCATACTCACAATCAAGGCAAAGCCGGCGCGATTCGGACCGCGTTGCAGCATATTTCCGGCGATGTCGTCATCATTCAAGACGCGGACCTGGAATACAATCCCCAAGAATACGAACGCCTGATCCGTCCCATCGATATGAACAAAGCCGACGTGGTCTATGGCTCCCGTTTTAGCGGACCGGAACAGCGGGTGCTTTATTTTTGGCACTTTGTGGGCAACAAGTTTCTGACTCTCGTCTCCAATATGCTGACAAACCTGAACTTGTCGGATATGGAGACATGCTATAAAGCCTTCCGGACCGATATCATAAAACAAATTGAAATTGAATCCGGCCGTTTTGGCATTGAACCGGAACTGACCGCCAAAGTGGCTAAATTGGGCTGCCGCGTCTATGAAGTTCCCATCTCCTATTATGGGCGCGATTATTCGGAAGGAAAAAAAATAACCTGGAAGGATGGATTTGAAGCCATCTGGTACATCTTGAAATTCAATTTGTTCTAATCCAATGTCCAAACGTTTTCTCACACTCGTTCTCGCTGCGCTGGCCTTCCGCCTGGTGTATGTTTTTCTATTAACTCCCCTCATCGGTGAATGGATTCCCGGCGTGTATCCCCTTTTCGATGGGGACGGTTATCAGAAATCCGCCGAAACACTTCATAACGGCGATTATCTCTTCGACCCAAGTAAAATCCGCCGTATGCCCCTCTATCCCGCTTACATCGCCTTTTTCACCAATTGGACCTATGGTTCTTCCCTGCTAAGCGAAAACGATATTTTAGATTGGAATCAATTCTGTGCGAATCTCCAAACGGATCAGAGAGATCAAGATTTTTATCTCAGCCGCTGGATTTGGAAAACCATCCCCAGCGAAGCCCGGCGGGCTATTGAAAAAGCCGCTGCTGGAAACGCTCTCGATTCTAAAGAAAAAAAGGCCCTCCTTAGTTCTCTAAACGAATTCATCCAAGATCCGGCGTTTTACCAGGGACGGCTCTTCAATGAGATTTCCCTTTCCAACGAGGCGAAATCCATCTTGCGGCGGGATACAAATGAACTCTCGAACCAGGAATTCCAACGCCGCAACCGGCTTCTCCTCGAAGCCGCCTATCCCCAAATCGCGCACAGCGGAGCGCTTGTTCCATTAACCCTTATCCGGCTTTGGCACGTCTTGCTGGATACTATTGTTCTATGTTGTGTCTATATTTTTGTCCGTAAGATGTTCGATGAACCATCCGCCCTGATCGCGGGATCATTATACAGCGTTTATCCTCTCGCCATTTACCGTCTCCCTATGGTGAATATTGAAATCATCCAATCGGCGGCGCTGGCGATCTCGATCGTAGGAGTCAACCAGTTTCTCGAATCCCCCCGCGTTCGATCCGCTCTTTTTGTTTCATTGTTGGTGGCGGTTCTTTTGTTTATCAATCCCGCGTCACAATTCCTTTTCGCGTTCTTTGTTTTTACGTTGTTCTTCTTGATTCCCAGAAAACAAATCCTCCCAATCGCAACGGCGATTGTGCTGCCTGCTTTGCTTATTTCTCTTGCCTGGGGCGTCCGTAATTATTCCCTTACAGGCAATTTCTTTCTCTTCGACACACGCGGCGGAAAAGAGATGTGGGTAGGCAACAACCAACAATGCCAGGGCCGCGAAGAAGGCCCCGATCGGCGATGGATAGAAGAACTGGGCCGGATTCGGGAAGAAGTCGATAAACAAGGCGGCACCCCCCAGGACATGAACCGGGTTCTCTTCCGCAAAGGCGTACAGCAGATTTTCGACAATCCTGCGGGAGCAATGCTTCTCTTCGCGAAAAAATTCGTCCGCTTCTGGTATGTTCCCGCTTCGGAACAGATGCTGGTCGTCACCTATCCCCTCCAAACTCTATATTTAATTCCCGCTCTGCTGGGTATAATTCTCACGGGCGCGCGGGGACGAGGGATCTGGATTCCGCTGATCGTCATTGCGTATTCCTGCGCGCTCTACACGGTCTCCTACGCCTGCATCCGCTACTGTCACCCCATTATGCCCTGGGTGTGCGCGTTGGCCGGTGTGGGGATCTATCGGATTTGGAACAATGGAGCGCGGGCGTCCCCGCCCGTGATTTAAATTGATCGTATCTAGGATCGATGGAAAGGAGTGGAGTCATGAGCGCAAACAAACGAATTCACGCCTTTGTCAATGGACACGTGCAGGGAGTCGGTTTCCGATATTTCACCCAGCGCGAAGCCTCCCGGTTGGATCTCACAGGTGAAGTGCGCAATCTTCCCGATGGCCGCGTAGAGGTTGTGGCGGAGGGAGAAGAACCTGTTCTGATGGAATTTTTATCGATCCTCAAACGCGGCCCCTCCGCGTTTTCCCACGTCACATCCGTCGATGCGGATTGGTCCTCAGCCCGTGGAGACTACAAGGATTTTGATGTTACATTTTGAAGTTTGATTGAGAATGATAGGCTTTTGATAGAAGCGGGAACATTACAAAGGCTAAATGATAATTCTGTATCACGATGTGAAGCCCACGTAATATAAAACAGGCCGGCCCGTCAATATCTCTTAACTCCATGCGATGATTCGCACAGGTTTTCCTCCCTCCTTTCCCTTCAATCCACTAAACAGATACGATTTTTTCCACATTGATAGCTGAATTGATCCAAAAAGCTCTAATCGAATGATTAATGTAAACTTATGTATGATAAATAAAGAATAATTTCGTTCTATTTTGAAAAATATTGATTCTAATAAAATTATGTTGTTCAAATATATTTATAATGCTTAATATATCATTTCTATCTGTTTGATATTGATTAAAATTCCATATTTTTTCATTTTTATTATTGACAGATATCCAATATTGTGCTATTAATGGTTGCAGGATTAATTGGAGTCTTTTTTTTGTGTTACTCATCATGTAACATGGAATGAAAACAATTGATCGACTTCACGCTTGAATCTCCTTCTTGGATTTCTCCATCCATACGGTAAAGCCGATTTTTATAGTAATCCTCTCAGTTCGGTTCTTTGAGCAATCTATAAGGCGTATTTATACAAGAAAAATTTACTAAGTATCTAGTATTTATTGACTTATCATGGATCGGATCTGGCGGGATCGCGATGATCTGCAATACGCCGCTCCAATTAGGCGCGGTGGAAAATGGATCGCAATCGAGCCCTTAAATTGGCCGCGCGTCCCAAATTTCATCGTTGTAAAGTGGCGAAATATCTTCTCACTATATTTGCTTTTTTCGCTTTCACCATTCCTGCTTTGGGATAGGAAAAACTCATTGTAGAAATTGCTGACTTTATCACAAATCGTGATACTGTGGAATGGGTTAACTTGGAGGAAAACACGATTGCTTTGGAAGGATTGGATACCGACCGCGAAACCGTCAATCTGCGAGAAACGTGGATCAATTCCGGCAACTCCGATGTGGGGGAAATTAACGTGGAAGCCTTAACCCTGCGCGCCAAACCGACCACCGCCGATCGCGAATACGGTATCCTGGGCCGCAAGATCATGAATCTTCCCGCCAAACGGTACATTCAATTTCAAGGCGGTCTGCAGGCGCTCGCCGGACGAGATAAAGGGGCGAACCTGTCGCTGGACGTAGAAACCCGCGACACGGATGGACAATGGGTGGAAGCCCGTTCGTTTCCCGCCAAGCGCATATTGGTCGACGGCGAGGATCAGGGATCGCGTTACCTCGTGCTCAACCTAAGCGAATGGGCGGGGCAGGAAGTGCGCCTTTCGCTCGCTCTGCGCGTCAAGCCCTCCTATTCCAATATCGCCGGACGCGAGGAATGGACTCCCTCCGAAATCTCCGCCCAATGGTTCATGGCGCGGATTGTCAGCAGTCCGTTTCGCGTGATCGTGGGTGAACCGGAAAAAATATCGCTGTCGGATTCCACACCCGCGCGCGGGAATTCTCTGCAATCAATCTCTCCCGCTAATCCACTGCCGGATTCCTTAATTAAAGCGTCCACCATCGTCTCGACAACGAGTAGTAAAGAGGCCGTGTTATTCGGCGGCGCCACGCAAGAGGGCTATGTAATGAATCCCTCCGATACCGAAATTGCTACTACCATTCTCCCCGAAGAGGGTGATTATCCTAGCCGTGCCATCTGCTATTTTACTAGTAGCGTAGCCGCTACATACCAACCTCATGGCGCTTCACATGGCGTACATTCACCAGAAAGTGATTTTGGCGCCAGTTCACGATTGATCGACTTTGCCAGCAACACATCAAAAAACATGTACAACGCCACCGTTTCCGAGATTCGCAATGCCATGATTAAATATGCCACCGGTGCGTCGTGGGCGGTTTTACAACCCAGTGGGATTGCCTCGCGCGATTTTGACGATCATTATGTGGGCATCACATCGATTGTTACTGACACACTTGGCGCGCCCACTTATAAACCCGTTATTCATGCCTTCTTTTATGCGGAAGATCACTTTAAGAATGATCAGGGGACTAGTAACGATCATAATTATGTAATTATCAATGAAAAGGAAAAATCATCAACCTACGGTCGTATCGCTTACGCTCGTTCCATAGTCGACACTCATGATTATGGCCGTCAATTTTCAAAAATATACCATGATAATAGCGTGTATCCCATCATCACCGATGCCGCCGCCGCGGATGAAAGTGTTATCTCGGTTTCCATGTCTCAAGGATCCAATGGTGTTGGTGGCGCATCAGTATACCCCATTGGCGACTATTACTACATGATCTATCACACACAAGTCATTACACGAAATGCTGCAGGTGAATTTCTTGTCCATCCTGTGACTGGTTTATATCAAAAAGTACCAATTTTATGCGCGGCACGCGCGCTAAAAAGTGCTGTCAATAATCCCTATTACGCGACTCAGCCCAATCCATGGTTAAAGTTTAAGGAAGTTGCGTCACCTCCAACCGACGACGATAATTTCGACGAACTAGGCGTTGGCGGCGAATATAGCGGATTGTGGAACGTTGAGGTAGATGAAAATAATCATCGTACCGCTAAACGAATCAATGCAAACAACTGGCGTACCTATCCCAAAGTTAGTTACAACGAATATATAAACAGTGTCTACCCCGACCATCAAGGGATACTTATATGTAATGGTGGATTTTCTAAGGACTTTGCTGGTATTTGGATTCACACCAGTTCAAACCTTCTCGACTGGGATGGTGGGCTTTTAGTTTGCTTTAAAGATGATGAATTAGAACAAGGCGGAGATGAAGATTGGGTCTACCCCACTCTTGTGGGTAGTACTGGTTACGATGGGTATACAACACAAACGAATAAGTTGTATATGTTTCATAATCGTGGGGGAGGTAACGGCGATCTCTATCGCTTCACGTTGACGTTTTCGGACTAAACGACGGCAAATCCACCCAGGGCACGAATATGCGCCCTGGGTTGTTGTCAGTAAGGAAAAAATTATGTTTAAATCCATAAGCATTGCCTCAATCTTCTTTGCATTTCTTTCTATTGATATCCATGCGCAAATTGTTAAACAACCGGTTATGGTTCAATCCCTTCCCTCCTTTGAATTTCCCAAAATGCCTGGATATGCTGACGACCAACTTGAATATGCAATATATTTCCTCGTACCAAATCCAGATCACAATTTACAGATAATTTATTATAACGTAGCAAGTGAACCATGTTATCCATTCCCTGGATACTATAGGATTCTTCATACAAATTTAACGACGTGGGACATTATTCATGCGAAGATTTTGGATACGGAATTAATCAATGGAAATCTGTTTCCTGTTAGTAATCTCATACACGACGCTAGTTCTGTTACGATCAACGGAAAGCAAATAATATTAGAAGACAGTTATTTACCATTTATCGTTGTCAATGAAGGAGGGTATGGATTCTCTCTCCAATCCGTCGAATTATCTCCTTCACAAAAATATGTCGGAGGGATAATTATGTATTGTGATGATTATTTGTATGGTACAATATTGTCATTATGGGATGCAAATACAGGTGATACAATCTATAGAGAATATCCAACGGAACCGTTTCTTTACCGGAGTGATTTCAATTGGATTTATAATCGCAAAATTGAACCTAAACTGATTGATTTACATTTTACACTAGATGAAAATTATCTAATAACACGAGAGTTTTGGGGGGATAATTACCGGAATATCAGCATACCAAGAGCAAAAATGCTTGATTTAAAGAAATGGGAGTTTATAACTGTTGACCGGGACGTCGCCTTCAGTTCCGACATGCGTTACATGGTAACTGAACGCAATGGACTGCCTTCGCTGGTGGATCTCGAATCCAATACCATCATTCACCAATATCAAGTCGAATACCCCATGACCGCCTGCTGCTTCTCCCCTGATGATAGCCAAGTCTATATCACCACTATCATAAACGAACTCCACATCTTCGATAGCGGCCTGCAATCAACAGCGCCGTGCTGGGAGGTGTATTGAATGAATGCACTATTCATACAGATCACAGAATAGCGCCCTTGGTGGATTGTAAAGGACTGCATTATGTTAAAAAACATAGACTATACCATCTACTTATTGCTAATGCTCTCAATTGATACTCATGCGCAAACCATTAAGCAACCAACATTGGTTCAAACTCTTCCCATACCGGAATACCTAGAATTTGATCCTAATAACCAATGCTTTGGTATTTACTTTCTTAAAGTTCAGAATGAGAATAGTATAGAATTAACAAGTATTATTTCTGAAATCCGAAGATATCTTCCAATGCCATCTAATCATATCAGTTTTGTAGCTTATATTGAGGAAACTTGGGATATGAATCAACAAGAGTATTCAAAAATTGCCTATCGTGGCGGACGTATACCTATAAGCAGCATCGTTCATGACGCAAGTTCTGTTACACTCAACGGAAAGCAAATAATATTAGAAGACAGTTATTTAGCATATATTGTTGTCAATGAAGGAGGGTATGGATTCTCTATCCTATCCGCCGAATTATCTCCTTCACAAAAATATGCCGGAGGGATAATTCTGTATTATGATGATTATACGCATGGTACAATAATGTCATTATGGGATGCAAAAACTGGTAATGTAATCTATCGCGAGTATCCAGCCGATCCGTTTCTTTATGAGAGCGATTTTGATTGGATTTATAATAGTAAATTCGAGCCTGAAGTAATCGATTTACACTTCACTCCAGATGAAAATTATTTGATAACACGAGAATTTTGGGATTTTCACCGTGGCGGTAGTACGCCAGTAGCAAGAGCAAGAATGCTTGATTTAAGGAAATGGGAATTTATAACTGTTGACCGCGACGTAGCCTTCATTTCCGACATGCGTTATATGGTGACCGAGCGCGATGGATTGCCTTCGCTGGTGGAACTCGAATCTGATACTATCATTCATCAATACCAAATCGATTGCGCTATGACCGCCTGCTGCTTCTCCCCTGACGACACACAAGTCTATATCACCACTATCATAAACAAACTCCACATCTTCGATAGCGGCCTGCAATCAACAGCGCCGTGCTGGGAGGTGTATTGAACGAACGTACATTCCATTCATAGAGCGAATATTAGGAGTTTCTCATGCAAAAACTTTTTTTGATTCCAATTATATTTACGATCATTTTTTCGATCGATATTTCTGCACAAAATATAATACAGCCAATTGAGGTTCAAAGCCTTCCTACTCCGGAATTTCCTTTTCACCAACCAGATGATAAAACAGCAGTTTACTTCTTAAATAACAATGATGAACACAATGTAGTGCAAATCTCATTCTATGTCACGATGTCTACGACAGACGGAACTATGCCATATACAATCGATTTTGTCTATAGGAATTTAACTCGTTGGAATTTTGCTGAACAAAAAGTGCTATCTTCCGAAACGGATAGACTATTTTTATTGATGGGTGAATCAAAAGAAGATACAAATATTGAAGAAATTTTAAGAGTCAGTAATGTGGAGCATAACGCAGATTCTATATTCATTGATGATGAGAAAATACTATTAGAGAATTCGTATGCGTATGCGCAATCACAAGGTGGCGAATATGATGAATATGGCTTTTATCTTAAAGATACGTTCTTATCTCCATCAAAAATAATTCTGGGAGGACTGATTGGCTACTACGATACCCAAATAGATGGAACAATTCTTGGTTTGTGGAATCCTCACGATGGTAAGGCAATATATCGAGAAATTCCTGTGGAGCCATTTCCATTCCTGGGTTCCTCGGAGATTTATAACATGAGAGTTTGTCCGCGAACCATTGAATTGGATTTTTCTATCGATGAGCGTTTCTTTTTCATACGTGAATTTCACGGTTGGTATGATGAAATACCTATCCCGAGTGTTAAATTATTGGATTGTGATACGTCTCAACTCTGGGACGCCGACAAGGACGTCGCTTTCAGTTCCGACATGCGCTACCTGGTGACCGAACGCGATGGACTGCCTTCGCTGGTGGATATCGAATCCAATACTATCATTCACCAATATCAAGTCGAATACCCCATGACCGCCTGCTGCTTCTCCCCTGACGAAAGTCAGGTCTATATCACTACTATCATAAACGAACTCCACATCTTCGACACAGGAATTGAATCAAACGCAACAAATTGGGAGCGGATTAAATAAGGCGTCACATACAGACAAGCAGGGTGGGCTACGCTTCGCTTTTAGCCCACCCTACTACATTTCTACTAAAAAGCTCAATCAATGATCGCTCAAAGAATAGAGCGGAATAATCAATAAAGATCCCAACCTTCAACCGCTGTTGGTTCCGGAACAAGCGCGTGATCGAACAACTGGGTCGCGAGACCATCCGCGTCCCCAAAGTTTTCCAATCCAACGATGGGCAATTCCTGAGGAACCGGCAATTCATCCAACTGAGTTGAATCATAAATAAAGATGATGCTTTTACTGCCGCTCGGTCCATTGTGATTGGTCGCGATAAACCGTTCGGAACCGTCTTCAATCAACGTAAAGTTCCATACGCCTCCCAAACCATCCAAGGAGAAATCAAACGTGCCGAGAACCGTTCCTTCCATGCTGATTCGGTCCACCGTCCCGGTTCCTGGAATCGCGAGCAATTCATTGGAATCTTCTAAATAAGCGAGAGAACGATAGGCTTTTTCCGTGGGGATGGAATCGACCGCCGCGCCGCCTTCCTCCGTATAAATGTTAATTCGATTATCCACTTCGCTAGGGATTAAAATACGCCCGTCAGGAAGCGTTAGGGCTTTTCCACTACCCCCATTGCCGTTACTCTGCAGTGTTTCCGTCACGTCAAATAATGTGGTTTCCACGATATCACTACCGGAAAAACGAAACCGGAAACTATGAGAGGGAGGCGGAGGCTCGTTGCTCATGACGAATACTTCATTCGGAGCGTAACTGCTGACCCAGGTGCCTTTAGTGATCTCCACCGGCAATACAAAGAAATCCTGTGCGCCATCGGTTAGAATCCGCAATATCTCTCCCCGGCCTTGAGGTTGCGCTACCTGCTCAGTGGCTGACAACGGCACGCTCGTAATCCCCACGTAACAGGTCCCATTCGGATCGAACGCGACGCCTAAAGGCCGGCGGCGGCTTGTGTCACCTAAATCCCACCGTACGACTTGGACAACCGCCGCTTCAGTCTCACCCAGAGACACTTCTATCAGCATGTCATCACTGGCGTCAACGAGGACTAGATTTCCGGGTGTGAACGGATCCGCAGAGACGAATTGAACACTTAAAACGATGAAAAAGATTGTAAGACATGATACGAATCGCATACTTCATTGACTCCCTTACTCATTTTTTAGCCGTTACATCATATATAACGCTTTACTAATATTCTAATAATTATTTAATAAAGAATAAAGTGCCTTATAAAATCTCAATTAAGGTTTCGGTATAGGGATAAAAAAGCGAAACGTCATTGAGCCGCCACACGCATTCGCAGGGAAGAAATTAAAACGGGCGCCATATCGAACGGCTCCCGTTGATGTTATTACATAGTAGTATTGTTTGCGATTATCAGAGTTAGTAAATCGCTCAGACTTTTGCTTTCCTCATCCTATATTTACGCGCCCAAGACTTTCGCCACTGTTTCAATCAACAATTCTGAACTGACAGGTTTGACGAGATAGGCTTCCGGTTCCCTGATGATTTTGATTTTCTTGAAGAGATCTTTGTGGCTGTACATCTGATTTGTCGCCTTATCAACTCCGGTAATGACAACAATTGGAATATCCTTGTATTCCTCTGATTTACGCAGTTCTCCTAACAGGCTGACCCCGGTCCGGTTAGGCATGATTAAATCCAACGTGATCAAGTCCGGCTGTTTCGTATGAATCGACGCCATCGCCGTTTCCGCATCGGGCGCGACTGTCACTTCATATCCCGCGTCTTCCAGCGCCAGTTTGAAAAAATCATATACATCACTTTCGTCTTCTATCACTAATATTGATTTGCCGCTCTGATCAGACATGATTGTCGCTCGCTTTCTTTATCCAATTGTTTTTCGCTCAATCCGATTGCAGCAGGCGTTTTATTTTTTCTAACGTTTCTCCATCAGCGGAGTCGATCATTTTTTTAAGATCGTCTTTGGAAGGAACGCTTGGTTCTCCGGCCGGGGTTTCCAAAGGCTCCATGTGTAGAATCCGCCGCACGGCGTTGATGTATTCCTTCGGTTTTACCGGTTTCTCCAAATAGACGCCCGGCCCGGACATCGTCAGTTCTTCCAGGTCGGCGCGGCCAAGATCGTCACGAGCATGACCGGTGACCACAAGAACCGGGATATGCGCCCATTCTCGTTTTTTCTTCATTTCACGCACGAATTTGACTCCCGATCCTTTCGGCATCACAACATCCAGGGAGATTAAATCCGGCGTCACATTCTCCAGTTTCTCCAGCGCTTCCACTCCGCTGGACGCCGTCTCGACGCGAAAGCCTCCATCTTCCAGAGCCATGGAGAGAAACTGCACCACTTCTTCTTCATCATCCACTACAAGCACGGTTTTCTGTTCATTTTCTATCACAATTCACCTCCATCATTTTTACTAAGCGCTGGAAGCCGGTTCCGTGGGAATTCCAGATGAAACACGGTTCCCCGGCTCGGTTCAGAATCGAGCGAAATCTTCCCTCCGTGTTCCTGAATAATTTTCCGGGTCGTCAAAAGGCCCAATCCCGTTCCCCCTCCACCTTTGGTGGTGAAGAAAGTTGTGAACACACGGCGTTTGACTTCGTACTCCATCCCCATACCGTCATCCTTCACATCAATGCGGATCACACCCTCCGAGTCCCGTGTCTGAATTGAGACGGAACGTTCCGGTTTCTCGCTCATCACACAGGCGTCGATGGCGTTCGAGAGCAAATTCGTCAAGCATGTATGAATGCCGCTGGGATCGAACGGAGCCGGCTGCATACCGGGATCCAGATCACAACGTAATTGCACATTATGCTTCTCCGCCACATCCTGGTACAGAGTCACCACTTCCTCCGCTAAATCATTCACATTCAGCAGTTGGGTTTCGGGCAACCGCCCTTTTGAAAAACTGAGAAAGTCCTTTACGAGTCTCGTGATTTTATTGAAATTCTTTTCCAACACAGGCCAGCCCTGCTGAACCCGTTCTTTATTGCCTCTCTCGACGCCGGACCGGACGGCGTACATCCCCCCCTCCAGCGCTTGAAGAACATTCTTCACACTATGCGCCAATCCGGCGACGGTTTCTCCTACCGCGCCCAACCGTTCCGCTTCGAGTTTCTCCGCCTCCAGTTTCTTCCGGTTCCGTAAATCCTGAAGAAACACCGCGCAGCCATAGGGGCGGTCCCCACTCTTAAAGGTTACACCACTGAGGCGCACAGGGATCTTCTCTCCTGTGCTGGAGATCACTATCGTTTCGTCAAAATAGCAATCCTCCCGTTTCCCTTCAAGGATCTCCTGGAACGCTTCCGGAAACATACTAGATTTAATCGCTCCCGAAAATGCTTCTCCGGCCGAACAGCCCAAGATTCGTTCCGCCGTGGGATTGAAGATGGACAGGCGCCGATTTTCATCAAACGCCATGATGCCATTGATGGAATGACTGATGATACTTTCCTCCAGCGCGCTGGCCTTCTTCAGTTGACGCTCCAATCGCCGGAGATCGGTAATATCCATCGACATTTCAATCACATGGGTGATTTCTTTATCACTCTGGGTCAATGGAGCGGCGGTCACAATATACCGCGTTCGTTCTCCGTCTTTCGAGAGTCCCACATGCTCAGCCGTATGAACGTGACCATCCCGAAACGCCAAAAGCGCGGGGCAATGATGACATCGGCGGTCGCGCTGTTTATAGACTTCATAACAGAACCGGCCTTCTCCATTGCCGAACGTCTCCTTCTGCTTCTCGTTCGCCAGCACGACCCGAAGATTCCGGTCGAGTATCTGGACATAACACGGCGCGCGGTCAAACAGAACACGTCCGGCATGATGCAACTCACTCGATTCGGTCACGTCCGTTGAATATTCAACGACATGCGAGATCGAGCCATCTTCATCCTTGATCGCATGTGTGTTGACTATGTAATAACAGAATTTTCCTTCCCTGTCGACACCTACTTCTTCTTTTGTCCGTGGTTTCCCGTCCTGGAACGTTGCCATCGCAGGACAGGAGGCGCATGGTTCGTCGCATCGTTTGTACGTTTGATAACATAAACGATCCTTCCACGGGCCAAACTTATTGGAAAAACTTTGATTCGCTTCCACAATGTTAAAATTGCGGTCAATGACCGCAATTGTAACAGGCGCGTGGTGGAACGCATTGGTATGAAACCAGCGATTCTGTTCAGTTAAATTCATTATCCCTACTTCACAGGTGTTTTGTCGATTCGCTCCGCATCCAATTCAATTATTGAATCGGACGGCGGATTCGTATGACATGTTTTGCACTGATCCAAATCCGGTTTGTTCATCATCTGTTTTTGTTCCGTATGGCAAGTGATACACAATCCGTGCATGGCTTCGTAATAGCCGCGCGCCATGTAATTCAACGGTTTGGACGAATTGAAATTTTTAAACAATTCCAGATGACATTCCGCGCACGCTTTCGCCGTTTGCTTCGACTTCGACTGATTCGCGGGATGGCATTGAACGCAGGAAGAATTCCCATTTAACTTCTCGACATGGAAATCGTGATCGAAAATGGAACGGGATTGATACATATCGGAATGGCACGACGCGCAATCACTCGGACCGTCTTTGGGCAGGCTGGTGTGATGACACTTAACACAGCCTTTCTTCTCTCCAAAGAGTCCATTTAAAAGATATTCGTGCTTTTTGTGATCGAATAAAACAAATTCACCGGCGCGGTTGCCATCAATTCTCAACAGATCCCAACCCAAGGCTTCTTTCACGGGAACGTCTTTAGCGCGGTATCCGGAAATCGCCGTTTCCGGCAAAAACGCGGCCGCGGCGCCGATCACAAGCACAGAGATTATCGAGAACACACTGGCGTTCTTCCAAAAATTATCCCCAAGCCAAACGACGGATGTGGGATCAAACACCGGCGCTCCATATTTACGTTCTTCTTCGCTGGGAGCTTCGTGTGGTTCGTCAATAAACAGTTTGAAATTCTCCGCGCAGAAGATATAAACCAGCGCCATGCCGCTCACCAGCGCTACACTGATCATGATCTCCATCCACGAGGGGAAATACGCCACTCCCGGCGATTTCTGTATTGCGATAAGGCCAACATCGAACCGGTTCAACACAATCCCAAACACAACCATAATGGAACAGGCCAGAAGCACATCCAACCGCTCCCGCAGCGAACGAAAAGAAAGCAGAATCGCGGGATCAAAGCGCTGACCAGGATCTCAAATGTGAATTGCAGGCTCTGCCAGGAATTACTAAACAGGTATCCCAACTGTCCCCGCACGGTGAGATCAATCATGCGGATCGCGAGATAGACAAACAACACCACTGATGCAGCTTTTCCCAGACCGCCAAGTAGTTCTTTCTTCGCTTTATGACCGAACAGCCAACTGGAGACGAAAGATTCTAATGTGACCATCATCAACCCCAATCCAATCGCTGTTACAAAGAACAATAGCGGAAGAATCGGCGTATACCAGAGCGGATGCAGCCGGTGGGGCATAATGAGAAACAGAGAACCCAACGACGATTGATGCAACGTCGAAAGCACGATGCCCGCAATCACCAATGGAATCGTGAACCATTTGAGCAGCCGGTGGATCGTTTGAAAGAGCGGATGCTGAAACCATTTATGCTCAAGTACAACAGGAGCGAACTCCAGCGCCAGCACGGTCAAGTACAGCATGACGCACCAGGCGACTTCAAACAGAACGGAATGATGCTGCCACAAGATCATGGCGTGCCAGATCCGCCACGGCAGCCCCAAGTCGAATAATAATCCGACAGCGACCGCGATATAGCCCAAAAACGCGGTCAACACGGCGGGCCGTAAAATCGGACGGTATTTTTCCAGATGAAAAATATACACCGTTCCGGCGATCAACAAAGCCCCCCGCCGCCAGGGCCACACCCCCCATCACATCGAAGACAATCCACAAGCCCCATGGAATGTCGTCGCTTAAGTTCGTCGTCGCGCCCAATCCCATCGAAAAAACGGGAGATCGCCAGGACGACGCCTATCGAAACCAATGCCCACAGTATAGATTTAACCGTATTCAGCTTATTCATGCTCAGTCCCTTGCGATTCGTTATCGTCTGTTTTCCCGAGTTTCATCCGCCGTTCAATAATCCAATAAGTAGCGGTCATCACACCCGCCATACCGAGGGCCACGGCGGGCACTTTGCTCAGCGCGGCCCAGGTTAATTCGGGCAGCGGTTGTTCACCCAGATCCGGCTTCCACGCCATAAATTCCAGCGGCACATCAGAGAGGTACATCACGGACGTTCCCCCGACTTCTGTCTCTCCAAACACTTTGTCAATATACCGGTCAGGATTCTCTTTGATGCGCCGCTTCGCCTCCGCGAGCAGCTCGTCCCGTTCCCCAAAGACGGTCGCTTCATATTGACAGGCGCCGGTACAGGCGGGCGTCCCCCCCTCTTTGACTTGCTCATAACACATCGTGCATTTTCTAATGTAAGGAATGGGGGAACT
Organism: bacterium; assembly: GCA_963663405.2. Lineage (GTDB taxonomy): Bacteria > Hinthialibacterota > Hinthialibacteria > Hinthialibacterales > Hinthialibacteraceae. The sequence goes on from CAXXSM010000025.1 coordinate 44,538, forward strand.
CCATTCGTACCGTGGAATCCCGAACGGACACGCCATCATACAATACCGGCATCCGATACATTTTTCCGCATCGTATACGACCGGCCCTTCCGGCGTTGTATGAAGGGCGCCGACAATGCACGCCGACGCGCAGGCCGGTTCCAAACAATGCCGGCACTGCTTGCGGACAAACCGCTCTTTTCCTTCGCGTTCAATATGCAGTACGCTGGTAAACCGCTTGCCCGATAAGCCGTCACGCGTACGGTATTCCCGCTGCGGCTGTTTCGGCAAATCGTTCCGTTCTCCGCACGCTTTTACACATTCGCCGCAGCCGACGCATCGAGTGGTATCAGTTAATATGCCTTTCATATCGGTTTCTCCTCACCATGAACCTGAATCTCCACGTCGCGTCCCGCGTTGGGCGGGAATTTCCAGGCCAATTCCGACGTGATCCGGATAAACGGATACAACGCGCAATGCGCGAGCTTGGTAAATGGAGCCAAGAGCATGACAATGTTGCCCGCCATTACATGAATGAATAGAGTGGTTTCATAGGGCACGGGATTGTATGGCCGGGACGCGATATACCCCGTTCCGAAAATAATCAACAGCGCTACAAGCAGAAAATAATCCATGAATCCGCTCACCTGCCGTGTCGCGCGTGTGAAGATCCGCAGGCCCAGCAGAATCACGCCCGCGATAAGGGCCATCACTGTCAGAAGGTCCGCGAGCAGTTTCGGAATCGCCGGCCATCCAAAGCCAATACCCTCCCTCCAAAGGTTGATGTGATCGAAAAGGAAGATCGGGACCAGTATCAGACCTATGTGCAAAAACGAATGATGAATAACTGGTCAAAGGCAGATTCCGGTGTAAACGGTGAACGGGAACAAGCCAGGAAAGAACGTTGAGAATCATTTTCCCATACTGGTTGTCACGGTCCCGCGCCCGGTAGATCATTTGCCCGATTCCCCAAATTGCGAACACGATATGCCGCAGCAATCCAAGGACCATCACAATAAAACAAAACCGGAAGAGCGGTCCGCGCGCAATCGTTAATAAATCCTCCATATCAAAACTCCTTTATCATCCGGCACAATACAGATTTGTCTTATTTATCCGCCGCGTCTTTATTGGCTTCTTCTTTTCCCTCCCCGGCGCCGTCTTCTTGTTTTGGAAAACGGATCGCGCGGAGAATAAGATCATGCAAACCGATCACTTGAGCGGGAACATCATAAAACTCGACAACTTCTTTCAGCTGTTTCTTGCAATTGGCGCAGGGAGAGATCACATAATCCGCCCCCGTCGCGCGGATCTGTTCCGCTTTGAGTTTACCCGCCACTTTCATCCGGTAATCATGCACTTCGTCCACGGACACAGTGCCCCCGCCTCCGCCGCAGCAATAATTCTCGCGGCCATGCGGCGTCATTTCGACGAAATTCTTGATAAATGATTTGATGATCTTTCTCGGTTGATCGACAATCCAACCTGAGCGGGCGATATTGCAGGGATCGTGATAAGTCACCGTTTCCGTGATGGCATCGGGATCGAGTTCGATCTTTCCCTCTTCGATCGCTTTTAAGGTATATTCTTGAATGCTGATCACGGGGAGTTCTTCGCCTTCATTGAAGGTCGGAACAAACGCTTTCGCTGAGCGGGACGCGTGACCGCACTCACCGATCAAGATTTTCTTACCCCGCAGCCGCCGCGTTTCCTCGATCTCTTTCGAGACAATACGGCCCAGCATCGCGTCGCTGTAGAAGAGACCGTAATTGATCCCATCAAAATACTTCGTGCCGATGGTCCAATTATCCTGGTCCCCGGCGGCGTAGAGCACCGCCCGCGTTTCCCATTAAGGTATCCGGCTCCAAGAGATAATCACTGACCGCCGGGAAGAAGACATATTCGCAATCTTCTTGATCGATTGGAAATTTAATCTTTTGTCCCGTCAGTTCTTCGAGTTCTTCCTCCAGAAACTCACAGGTGTCGATCATCGCGGGCGCCGGAATGGCGGAGGTGTTCGCGGTCTTCCCCTCCAATTGTTCGCGGACACTTACGAGAAGCGCCTTCGGTACGATTCCCATTTCACTCAAAATGAATCGTGACAGACGCATGATCAATCCATGATCCACACCCATAGGACACTCAAGAATACAGCGGCGGCATCCCGTGCAGTTGTAAAAGGTATCCAACATTCTGTCGATGGTTTCCTCTTGCAAACCAGGATCGCCCAACATCCGGCCGCGCAGCCATCCACCCAGGGTAAAATGACGGCGATATACATTCAGCAAAAGGCTTGACCGGGCACACGGCCACATCGTTGGGATCACCGGTGGCCTGATAGAGTTGACACGTCCCGGCGCAACGGGCGCACTTAGTCGTAGCGCGGGAATAAATATCCTAGCAGCGGCCGGTAATTGCTATGACGCAGGATCGCCGCGAAAATGTCTAAAAATTTCTTAACTCGGCCTTCTTCAAGCGGTTTTTCCACATAATACGGATAGGTTTTCTTCTTGGTCTCCGCCGCCGGCTGTTTTTCTTGCTCGATTTGTTCAACTGCAGCCGTCATGGATCACTCCTCCTTCAATAGTAAAAAAGCGCGCAGGCTTTCGGATTGTGTTTTCATTTACGTTTCTCCGGCCTAAAAAATGGGCCGTTATCCTTTCTTCAAACAATGATTCAACCGCCAAGAATAGCGCCCCTCGCACGCCGTTTCTTCTGGAAACAGGTTTTTACACGCGAGTGTGTCTTTTCCCATAATTGTGATCACCGGCGCGCGGCTGGATCGGTCCAAGGTTTGATTGAACTGAAAACAAGGCCCGACGGTGATGACAATGTCACAATTGGCGTCATTCAGAATCCGGACCATGTTATTGGCGTCACAAGCTGGTTCATCCACGGTAATGGACAGTTGCTCTTTCCGCCGCCCAAACTGACAACAGATCGGAAACAGCTGAATCGGCGGTTCGAATTGTTCTAAAATCCACTCCATATCATCAAAAACAGCCGTACAAAATACGATACCCGCCCGTTGGCTCCGCAGCGTATGAATATACTCGGTCGCATCTTCCAGCCGGGAGATCGGCGCACCGCTCAAACTGGTCAGATAATAGGAATGATTGTGATCTCGATTGGATACAAATTCATGACGGGGAGTGTCTGTAAACGTGACACAGCCCTGGCTCATACAGCAAGTTCGCTCGTTGCATTCCACACAGTTAATCAAGCAGGAGGAATACGGTGAAACCTGAGGCGCTAAAAATGGGAACGGAGATTCTGTTTTCTCCATTCCCGGATCCAACTTTGATGTCTCATACCCAAACCAAGGCTCGAGCCGGTCCTCCACCAATGCGGTGATGATCTCCTCGACCGTCCCCGTGACGTTGCAGATCACTTGAAATCCTTCTTCTTCCAAGCGCCGCTGGTCTTTCCGTTCAATGCCGCCGCAGACGATCATTCGCACTCCTTGCTGAAGAAGAATTTCGATGACACTGGCACCGTTCAATTGATCCCGCGCGATCGTCCGCGTTTCCGCCACACCATCCTCTCCCAATCGGACAACAAAAAACGCGCTCGAATAATTGAAGAGCGGAGCGACACGATTTCGTAATATGGGAAAAGCGGCTGTAATGTTCATGACTTTTATCCAGCTTTATACTAGGCAATAACCGTGCCCTATTGTTTAGACAGATTGTAAAAGCGAGTGAATGGAAAAGAATAATGGTATCGCAGATAGGAAAAAGAGAGATAAGCGGCCATACCAGCGCTGATGTTAAATCTATTGTATCCCTTTGATTGCAAAGCGTTTATTCCATCAATCCTCTCAAATAATCCGGGAAAATGAGTGATTTGCTGTATAATAATCAATAGATGGGAAACCAATCCTAAAAAAACAGATTGACTTCGTTGAAAATCCGGCTTTAATGTTTCATAAAAGCAACACGTTGCAACGTTGTTTCATAAATGAAACATTTTAAAGAGCCGAATCATGAAACCCAGCCTCGAAACCCTTCCCGATCCTCAACTGTTTGAATTGATCTTCGATAGCGTCGCTGAAGGGATCTTCACGACAGACATCAATTGCCGGATCACTTCCTTCAACCGGGCGGCGGAAAAGATTTCCGGATTCAGCCGCGCCCAAGCCATTGGGCAGTATTGCTTTGACATCTTCCGCACCGATTTATGTCACCGGCAGTGTGCGTTGCGGAATACGTTGAGTCAGCGAATTCCCATTTCCAACATCCGGGTCAACATCCTCACGCGGGACGGCGTAAAAAAACCCATCAGCGTCAGTACATCCATTCTTCATAACAAAGCAGGACGGGTCAATGGAGCGGTGGAAATCTTCCGTGATCTCTCCAGCCTCGAAGAACTGCGCAAACAAGCGGTAGGGAGTAAAACCTTTGAGAATATCGTCAGCCGCAATCCTGAAATGCACGAGATTTTCGAACTGATCCCCGATGTGGCGCAGTCAGAATGCAGCGTCCTCGTTCAAGGACCCAGCGGATCCGGGAAGGAACTCATCACCCGCTCGCTGCACCAACTCAGCCCGCGAAGAGATAAACCGTACATCCGTGTCAATTGCGCCGCCCTGCCGGCCAATCTGCTGGAATCCGAGCTCTTCGGCTACGTCAAAGGCGCGTTCACCGACGCCCGCCGCGACAAACCCGGCCGTTTTGTCCTCGCCGATGGGGGAACCGTGCTTTTGGATGAAATTGCGGATATGCCCCTGCCCCTGCAGGCGAAACTTCTGCGTGTCCTCCAAGAAGGCGAAGTTCAGCCGCTGGGTTCTACCCGCACACTCTCTGTGGATGTGCGCGTGATCTCTTCCACCAACCGTCCACTGAAACAGATGGTGGAACAAGGGCAGTTTCGGGAAGATCTCTATTACCGTTTGAACGTGATCGCGATCGACCTTCCCCCCCTCAGCCGCCGCCGTGAGGATATCCCGATTCTCATCGATTACTTCATCCAACAGCTGCGCTACAAAACCGGAAAACCGATCCAGAACGTGGATGATGAGGTTATAGATCACTTGATGAATTATGATTTTCCCGGCAACGTGCGGGAACTTGAAAACCTGATTGAACACACTTTCGTTCTCTGCAAAAGCGAGACCATTGAACTTCAACACCTGCCCCGGTATTTATTCGAATCACCTCCCCCACGAGAAAAGCCACAAACCAAACCGGTCACGTCCCTCGGCCAGGCGGAAAAACAAGTCATTGAAGACAGTCTGCGCGAACACAACGGGAACAAGCAAAAAACAGCGGAAGCCCTGGGAATCCACCGCTCCACCCTATGGCGAAAAATATGCGCGTATGGGATTGATGGGTGAGTGATTAGAAAAGAGATTTATACTTCAGTCTCTTTGATTCTTTCTGGAACGTCCATTCGGTCGTAAAGCACGCGAATGATGACGATCCCTTTTTCTTCTTTTCGATACATGATGAGATAGCGGCCTTCGTGATAGCAATAAAGCCCTTCTGAGATGCTGTTACGTCTCAGGCCGAGATCGGGATTTTTACTCAGCGCCTCAATTCGCTTTTTTAGTTGTCGAAGGTATTTGCTTGCCTGCCGGATACCCCAAGTTTCGTAAGTATACTTCCAAATATCGTCTAAGTCGGTATCGCTTGCTTTAAGGAGTCTATATCGAGACATTATAAGCAGGTTTCTTTTACAGCGGATTCGTTGTCTGCGATAATATCATCGATTGTCCGGGCGCTATACTCCCCACGGGCTAACTGTTCATCTCCAATGCGAACGGCCTCGCGAAGCCGGTCGAGTTTGATTTCATGGAGTTGATCGCCTCTTTCCATAAGCCTAAGCGCTTCGCGAATCACCTCGCTTGCATTGTTGTATAATCCGCTTTCGACCTTCTCTTTGACAAACGACTCAAGTCGATCAGTTAGGGATACATGCATAGCCGAAATACCTCCGATACGTTTCCCTAATTATATCTTCTCATACAATCATTGACAATCTTTGTATAAGCGCATCAGAACTTGGGTCATTTTAAGTCATCTTGAATCGTCGTTATGCTCACCGATGTCTTCTTAGCAAACTGGCTTTGTTTTAAGATAAATTCCGCAATTTATGTCGTTTTCATTTCCCTTTAGGCATTTTGTTTAGCCGCATCATCCAGTTTTCACCGACCCAATAGCCTTCGAATGGTGGTTGTTTTGGTGTTTGATTCGGCACGCCTTCAAGGGTGACCATACTGAGATCATAAATTTGGGCGATGTTCTTTGCTTTGAGCGATTCGTTTGTAATCGCCAAGTGGATGGGCAGCCGCCATTGAATCACCTGGCCAAAGATATTCCGTTCCGCGACTTTCCACGGCCCTTGGACAGAGACCGCGAGGATATCCACTTTTTTCTTTTTATTTTTTCCCCACCGGTCGTCATTTTTGAAAAAGTCCAACGCCGCCTTGGTCAATTCATCCGTTTTACCTGGCCCAGGGAAATCATTGACGGATGGTTTCCACGTTCTCGCATCGATATCTTTCTCGATCTGTTCCGCTAATTCCGCGATCTGTTGATCCATATTCGCGAGCATCTGGTTGATTTCTTTGTTATTGGGATCGAATTTCTGTCCTGCGGTGAGGAGCGCTTTGGTGTCCTGCATCCGTTTCACGCGGATTTGTTCGGCCATGGAATCGAGGTAGGAAAGCATATTCTTGCTTTTCCGGGCGATATCTTCAGCGGTCGCCTTGCGGCTCTTGATAATGTTATTGGCGCCTTCGTAAAGCCGTTCAAACCGGTTGCCAACATTTTGATCGGTTTCGACTCCCAGGCCGCGCAGTTTGTTATTGATATCCATTGGTTTGACGCCGTATTTTTCCGCGAATAACGCAAGGATCGGCTGTACCTCCGGTATCGCTTCTTTTTCGACATCTTCCAAGGTTTTCAAGGCCGCTTCTGCTTCATCCGCCTTCATCCCATAAAAAATGCTATTGCCATGAATTAAATCGAATTTATTACCATGTTTCTTGTACGTCTCCAGCAATTTTTCCGCGTCTGCCTGCGCCTGATTGTCGGCGGCAAACGACATTTCTGGCAGGGCGAAAAATCCAATTACAATTATGCTGACAGTGACGAAACTCCCTAATTTAAGTATCTTTTCTTGCATTTTTTCCTCCTTGATTGTTTAAATGTATGTTACATGGATTTCGTAATACCCATCCACGAAATAATAATATTGTAAAAATATTTTATCCCTCATTCGAATCATACATCAGATTTTATTTTTATTCAATTCAATATTCAGATCGAATAAAAACGTAATATTATTTCCGTTCCTAATTTATATTTGTCATTAGGCTTCGATCTTTATATATTAAGTATGGTGGATTCTTTATATGTAAATGAGTCAAGAAAACTTTCTCACTCGCAATCCCTATCGCGACTCATTTTCATTTGTAGGTTGTGATCTCAATCACGCTGGTTATATAGGAGTTATTAATGGATTTTCTTATCAATCTGTTTATCGAGGGTTCTGGTTTCGTCATGAGTTACGCCGTCGTTCTCTTCATCGCCGGCATGATTCTTGATCTATTTGAAGGAAAACATGGCCGGGGTGTGGTTGGCTGCGCGTTTTCGGCGGTTATCTCTTCCATCGGTATTTTGGCCGTTGATCTATTGTTTTATTATTTGATTGGGAATGATTACATCGGTTGGATATGTAAATTCGCTGTGATCTGGATCTGTTTCAACCTAAGAAACTTTATGGAATTCCTGGTTTTTCTCCTATCGATGTTTATTGTCTATTCAATTACTTAACAATAATTCCTCATCCAACGTAAAGACATGGTTAAACAAAACTATCTCTTGCCGTATTCTTCAAGTTTTATCACAGAGTCTCACCCATTGACTGAAATTATATTGATTAGATATTTATCATATCAATACATTTATGTAAAATTAATTTACTAATATATCACTATAATTACAACCACTATTATAGATTTTTATAGGAAGGGCATAAAATAAGATATTCTAATAAGTCTTTTAAAATGAGAAGGTTAATAGATAAGAAATAGTTAAAACAAGAAGTAATGCGCCTGAGATGACTTTGCGCGTATTGCCAAAACACAGTGAAATCGCGTATAATATTTAGGAATAAATAAATGACTAAAAAATTGCTCCGGGGAGATGACTCTCCTCCAAACACACAAATAAAATGGCCGCCGGGAAAGCGAAAAAACAAAGTGATAACAGCTCCCCTAAAGCAAAAACGGCTGTAAAAAAGGGCGCGAATAAACAATCCACAAAGAGTTCCAACTCGAGGGATAATGCGAAAATGCGCTCAAAATCGACGGTTTCCAAGACGAAAACAGCACAAAAGAAAGAAAAATCCAAATCGAAAAGTCCTTCCATGAAAAAAGCGGCTGTAAAAACGAAAACAACGGTGCCCTCCCGCGCAAAACCTAAAACAGCCGGTCAATCAAAAACAACAAGCGCAAAATCTAAGAAAAAGTCTACCTCAATCAAAAAGATAGCCCCTAAGATCAACGCGAACTCTTCTACTGAAAAAAAGAAGGTTCGATCCAGCTCACGCAACAAGAAAACCAAGCCAAATCTGGAATTTCCCAAAACGAAATGGGGAACGGATGGCACGATCAGTTTCGAAGCGACAGAGCATCTTCCACAACCCGCTCTCACAAGCATCGCGGGTGGTTTTGTCTTTCATGATGGGAAAGTCGTTATGGCCAATATTCCCGGACGGGGATGGGAAATTATCGGTGGACGGATTGACGTAGGAGAAACACCGGAAGAAACCTTCTGCCGGGAAACATACAATCAAGTGGGTGTGATCCTCTCCCATGTCAAAATGATCGGTGTGGTCAAAATCGAACATACGGGTCCCGAACCACCGAATTGTCCATACCCTTTTCCTATCGGTTATGGGATTCAGTTTATCGGTATCGTCGATGAACTTTTACCCTTTACCGGAGGCGCGGATTCACTTGGCCGCTCATTGATTACACCGGAAGGCCTTAAAGAACATTATTATGAATGGAACGACTATTTTGAGGCCGTTTTTAAATACGCGTATTCGGTCTATACGAAATGGCGTAAGAAATTGAAAGTATAATCTTCGCTTGCCCACCAGCGTCGTCAATCCATAGGGTGAAATGACGCTCTCTCTAAAAAAAATAAAACCATCTTTCATTACAACGTAAAATGAATTAAAATACCTGTAACTTCCGGTAGGAACTCGTTTCCTGGTGTCTGTATGTATAGTCATCCGGATTATAAACCAATTGATTGAAGAAACCGCGATGGGGATTCTTTCACAAGAAGAAATAGACGCGTTGCTCAACGCGAGTATTGGCGGAGATTCAGAAGAACCGGAGGAACCGGAGTCTTTTATCCCTGAACCTTCCACTTCGAAGCCTGAGCCAGAACCGGTTGTCCATGACGCGCCCCCTGCGTTCTCCACGAATTTTTCCCAACCTGAAGTAAGTGAGACGCCTCCTCCTATCAGAAAATCCGTTCTACGCCGTTCTCCGAAGGTCGATGGAAGCATTCAAGTTCAACCCGCTGTTTTCCCTCATTTCGATTCGATGGATGAACCGGATGATACGACGAACCTGGAAGTGATTTTGAATCTCAATTTGGAAATCCGCGTTGAATTGGGTAAAACAATAAAAAGCGTACAGGATGTATTAGCGTATGGATCCGGCTCAGTGATCGAACTGCAAAAACTGAATGGAGAACCAGTTGATCTTCATGTGAATAACAAGAATTTCGCACGGGGGGAGATGATCGTGATCGGTGAAAATTTCGGTGTTCGAGTGACGGATATCTTGTCTATCCAAGAAATTATCGAAGCCTTGCGCTAAAATCACTCCCTCACAGTAAAATAATGACATCTCCCTTATCAAATGAATCGGAATACAATATCGATAAGAGACGAAACAGGAAGGCGTTCTAGACCACTGTTTCTATTCATTACATATACAAAAGGAGTCTATCGTGGGAGCGAAAAAGATTTTACTACTGGCCGGTGATTTTGTGGAAGATTACGAGATCATGGTTCCGTTTCAGGCGTTGTTAATGGTAGGGCATACCGTCCACGCCGTTTGTCCGGATAAAAAAAGCGGCGATCAAATCCGGACCGCGATCCATGATTTTGAAGGCGATCAAACTTACTCGGAAAAGCCCGGTCATAATTTCACCCTAAACGCCACCTTCGCAATGGTCAATCCAGAAGAATACGACGCCCTATTGATTCCAGGCGGCCGGGCGCCGGAATACCTTCGTTTAAATGATTCGGTCATCCAAATCGTTAAACATTTTGCGGAAGCGAGAAAACCTATCGCCGCGATCTGTCATGGGCCTCAGCTCCTCGTTGCGGCGGGAATTCTATCCGGCAAAAGCTGTTCCTGTTATCCTGCCGTGGCACCGGACATCACCGCTTCGGGAGGCAGTTACACGGAGATTCCGTTGGATCAAGCGCACGTGGATGGTAACTTAGTCACCGCTCCCGCCTGGCCCGCCCATCCCGATTGGCTGGCGAAATTCTTGAAGATCCTGGGCACAACGATCGAACCATAAAACACCCGCTGAAGACAACTAAAGTCATTCACTTTATCCTCATCTCTGTTACAATCGAAATTCTGACTCGTTTCTTGAGAACATACCCATTATTAATCATCTTATTTGGAGGATATACATGAGTAAAACATTAGTTCGTTCCCGCGCGCCGGTTCGCATCGACTTCGCCGGTGGTTGGACCGATGTTGCAGAATTCTGTCAGAACACACCGGGATATGTTGTTAATGCGGGGATAAATATTTATTCGTTTGTCACAATTACGGAAGATTCGATCCTGGATAATAAGGGCATTCTACCATTACGGGAACGAAGATCCGATCCCAAAAAGGGGATTACACTCTACTCCAGCGATTTCGATTCCTATGCGCAGGCGGAAACATTCCGGGAATTTGAATACGATGGAAACATCGATCTCGTCAAAGCCGCAGTGCGTCGGCGGGGGGTGGAAAAAGGATTTACACTGATCACTCAATCCATCGCGCCTCCCGGCAGTGGACTGGGCACATCCGCATCAATGGGAGTCGCCCTTCTCGCCGCTTTAAACCGGTACACGGGACGGCACAGCCTCGCGTACGAACTGGCGGAGGAAGCAAGCTCCATTGAACGGGAAGAATTGAATATCCTGGGTGGCAAACAGGATCACTATGCGGGCGCTCTTGGTGGAATATCGTTTATGGAATTCCGCGGAGAAGAAGTACGCTCTTCCAGCCTGGATGTTTCCCGCGCGGTTGTTCTGGAATTAGAGAAAAACCTGGTTCTCTGTTACACCGGAAAATCGCGTCTTTCAGGCGAAGTGCATGCGCGAGTACAGGAACGGTTTAAAAACAACGATCCCAACACCGTCGGCGCGATCGAAGAGATGAAAGAAATCGCCGCGTCGATGAAAGACGCTCTCCTCGATGAAAACGTAGACGCTTTTGGCAAACTGCTGAACCGCAATTGGAAATGCCAGAAAAGCCTTCATCCATCCGTCACGAACGATCAAATTGAATCCATCTTCCAAACCGCCTTGGACAACGGCGCGATTGGCGGGAAAGCGTGCGGCGCCGGGGGCGGCGGCTGTATTCTTTTCTATTGCCGGCCAGAGCGCGAACATCAAGTGCGCCGGGCGATTCAGAACGAAGGCGCAGATATCATTGACTTTAACATCGATTTCTTTGGCGCGGAGAGCTGGACCGTGCAGGAGCATGATTGACGGACTACTTCGCATTCCTGCGTGGTTTTATAGTATAGAGGATAAACTGGAGATTCCCGATCAGATACCGCTTCCATAACCGGCGTGGTTCTAAATAGAGACGGTGCAGCCATTCCAATCCTATCCGGCGCATCCATACCGGCGCTCGCCGGTTTTTTCCTGAATAAAAATCAAACAAACCTCCCACGCCCATCGCTGCTTTCACATTACACGATTCGAGATGTTTGGCGATCCATAATTCTTGACGCGGAACGCCCATCGCGATAAGCAGCAGATCCGTTTTGGATTCGCGGATGCGCTCTAGGATCTGTGTGGTTTCCTCTGGTTGAAAAAAACCATGCTGTGTTCCACAGAAGGTCAATCCAGGATATTTCATTTCCATTTGCTGTTTCATTTCATCCGCGATTCCTGGTTCACCGCCGAGGAGAAAGATTCTTTTGCCTGTTCGTTGCAACGCTTCGCAAAGACGGGGAAACAGATCGGTTCCATTGACGTTATCCACGAGAGGCGTTCCCTGCCAACTCGCCGCCAACCGCACGCCGATTCCATCACCGAATACATACGTTGCGTTCCGCAGCGCATCACGGTAGGCCGTATTTTCCCGCGCAATGTTAACGCAGTGCGCGTTCAAGAAAAAGATCGCTGAAGGTGTTTCCCCCTCTAGACATTCGAGCGCGATATCAACCGCCTGTTCCAATGTCACATTGCATAGAGGAATCTTAAATAGTGTGACTGTGTTCATGATGATGGGTGAAGATTCCTTAACGTATTGAACAGGATAGAGACCGCGGCGCCTGGCTGATGCGGTTCAACCGCCTTCACGCATTGTTCCCCTGCATAGCGTATTGGATTTCGTAAGACTTCACAGGTTGTATCCGCGATGGACGCAGGGGAATAGTCCGTCACAATCTCACCGGTTTCGCCGGGTATAATCATTGAAGCTACCTCACCCGTGTCTGTTGAGACAACCGGCAGCCCACAGGCCAGCGCTTCTAAAATAATGATAGGCATTCCTTCAAAACGCGAAGTGAGAAGCAGCAAGCGGCTGATCCGCATGAGATCAGCCAAATCATTAGGGGGCTGTTTCCCCAAATAATGTACATAGTGATCGATTGCCAGCCGTTGAATTCGCTCTTTCATCTGGGGCCACAATCCTCCTTCCCCAACGAGAAGAAGCCGCGCGTCTGGTTCCTGTTTCACGATCAATGCGAACGACTCAAGCGCGAGCAAAGGATCTTTCTGCTTTTCAAAACGTCCGGCGAAGAGGATACATTTTAATTTTGGATCGAGGCGCCATCGCTCGTTGAAGTCATGAAGAATATTCGATCGTGTTTCTAAAGACACGGGAAAGAACACTTCTGGATTGTACCAGGTCGGCAGAAAAGAGATGGTGTCTTTTTTGGATGGATATTGGTGTTTGAGAAATTCGCTTCCCTCCCGGTTGACGACGTAAATCTGATGGGCTTTCGTGACAGCTCGCGCTTCCACCCAGCGGTACACCCAAGGAATGTGACGCCACCGCACCTCCGAATACTGTCCGGTCATCTCCCGTGGATCTCCATGAATGAATAGCGCGTTGGCGAGTGAATCCGGCGGCCCAACGGCCAACGGTTCTACGCGGTGGTAGAGAACGACTGCGTCTGTAAGAGAAAGCCTCCGCCTTTGCAACGCGATTGAAAAACGAAGGAACAGCGGAATTCGTCTCCGCCGATTAGGATCGTCTTCTTCCATGATAGGGAAGAACGAAACGGTTTTCCCTTCAAATGATAGATCATGCCATTCTCCGGATGGACGGGAACTTGAATCTTCCGTAACGCCAATGACTGAGAGGCGGTCTTCGGCGGGCGCGTATTGAAGTGTGGACCGGATCAAGGTTTCGATCCCGCCGATTTTAGTTCCCCACGGATCAAACGGGTGAACGGTTGCGATATGATAGGTCATGAAGGAGCCTCAACCGGCGGCGGTTCTCGTTGATCTTTATAACATGCGGCGGCGGCGAAGACCGCCCATAGGCAATACTGATAGGCGGTTGCGGTGATTAGATTGTCATTGAAACTCCCCGCGATCCAAGACGCGTAGATCGCTAAAGTCACTAGAATAAAATGACGCGCTGTTGGATCACCCATGCGCCGGAACGCTTTCCATAAAATGACGCCTACTCCAACAACCAACGCTAAAAATAGTGGCAGCCCCACGGCTCCCGTCTCCGTCAAGTACCGGACGTAATCATTATGTGGATCGGAACCAACTCCCCGTGGATTCAGCATGGGATTCACGCGCGGACAGCTGGCAAGCCCATGACCAAACCAAGGGCTTTCAAGCCATGTTCGATATAAAAACCGCCAGTTCAACAATCGCCATGTTAAGGAAGAGGTCTCCCGGCCTGTGCGCTCGATCTCATCCAACCGGTCGACGCTGGCTACTTCGAGAATGCGCTGACGGCCTGTGGAGGTTGATAAGAAACCGATGATAAAGAGCAATAATGCCGCGAATACGATACGGCGGATGGTCTTGTTCTCTCCAATGGCGCAGATCAGAACAAGAATACCGAACATCCCGGCGCCGGTGAAACTGTATGTCGCTAACAAAAGAATAAACAAAGCGATCAGCGGCAAATGTCCAGGACGCCTTCCGATCCGTCCAACGCCACTGCCAATAAGCCAATCCGATCAGCAGGACGATATAAAACGAAAACGGATTCGGATGTACAAAGGTTCCCATGATCCGGTGGGCATCTTTGATCATAGCGCCTTGGTGAAAGGCGATCTGGTATACGCCCACGATCGCAGGGACGATCGCGGAGATCAATATATAATTGAGAATCGTCTTCACCTGTCCCCGGTCAGCAAGTGATGAGAGAATGATGACGATCGGGAGATACGAAAAAAGCCGGATCCATTCCCGCGCCCCGGCGATGCGTTCTGTCCCATGCTGGATCACGGGAAGAAACGCCCAGGGAGCCAGCAGGAAAATCCATGCGCCAAGCAGCAGTGTAAGTGGGGCCAACAACGCGCGCTTCCGTGTCTCGTTATCAACGGCCGCAATCCAAATCGCTCCACCTGCGATCAAGAATAAACTCAACAGCGAGGCGGGATTGAATTTCAACGCGCCCAAACCCGCCATGTTTGTCAATAAATCCAGCGAAGGGCGAATGGCCAGCAAAATGAGGATCGTTTTTTCGATTGTCCGGCAAAGGCTGGTTTTCATAGCAGTTCCCTCAAGATCGCTTCCGCTTTCTCGACAGTGATCTCTCGTGGATTGCCGGACATGCTGTTTCCCATTGACATTTTCGCTAGAAGCGGGATTTCTTCGGTTTGAATCGGAAGCGTCTTCAGATCGGATGGTATGTTAAATTCCCGTGTCAACGCTTCTACTTCATATATCACCCGGTTGGCTAGTTCTTCCAGTGTAAGTTCGTCTCCGGGCGTCAGGAACTTTCCAATCCGCGCTAGTTTCTCTAGAGACACGTCCCGGTTGTATTGCATCGCATAGGGCAGAAGAATCGCGCAGGCTTTCCCATGTGGGATATCGTAGAGCGCGCCGAGTCCGGCGGCGAATCCATGCGCCATACCTAAGCCCGCGTTAGCTAGACATACACCACTCAAAGCGCTGGCGAGCGACATCTCTTCACGCCGTTCCAGATCGGAGCTGTTTGTATAAACGCCACGGATCGAGCGGAGCGCCATCTCAATCCCACACAGCGCAAGCGCATCCGTAAGAGGGGCGCTTTTGCGGGAGAGGTAGGATTCTATCAATTGGGTTATGGCGTCCATCCCGCTGAAGGCAGTTTGCTGGGGGGGAAGGGAAACTGTCAATTCGGCGTCGAGAATCGCGGCGGATGGATAGAGATAGGGGCTGCGGAAACTTTTTTTTGAACCGCCCTTCTGTCGATCGAATCACGGCGTTGCGAGTCATTTCCGCGCCCGTTCCCGCCGTAGTGGGGATCGCAATATGAGGAAGCGCTGGTTTTGTGACGGGCCTGCCGCTCCCCACACCCTCCAAGTAATCTTCAATCCCCACACCGTTCGTTACTAAGCCCGCCACGGCTTTCGCGAGATCGATCACCGATCCCCCGCCAAGAGAGACCACTGCGGAGCAACCCGCTTGCAGAGCTACTTCCGCCGCTTGATCTGTCATGGAGACGGTTGGCTCGCCCGGTGGTTTGATATAAGGAACAGGATCTTTCTGATGGGATTGGAGAACTTTGCAAAGCCGTTCCAAAATTCCACTCGTTTCCGCCGACCTCCCAGCAACGACGAAAACCTTTTTACCCGCGCCCTCCAAAAGCCCGCCGGCTTCCGCGATCTTCCCCCGGCCCACAATCAACCGCGTTGGCGAATAATATTGAAAATCCATCGGTCATTGATCCTCTGCATGAATTCATTCTTCCATTCTATTCTCTATGAATCGGAGGGAATAGAAAAGATGGAAGCGCCAGGAATCTGAATTTATGATTTGATTAGGATTCTCTTTCGCTTTAAAATAACTTGGGTTCTATACAAAAATATTTGGGCCTTTCTTTTTTGAATCTAGATTTTTGCGCCTCATTCCTTTAAATTACAACAGACTCGGAGTTACGCGGATTTCACAGGATATTATCCTTGGTTATCATACTTTTTCAGTGGAATCCGTGATGCAAAAAGGTCAGAACATATTTTGTAAACCCTGTGTCTCATGACGGTTCCGGTCAACGAGGAGAGCCGATTTCGGCATTATTCATTTTTTATTCCCTCGAACCGGAAGCGGATTCTCCCAGCGAAGCGCGCGCAGGGGAATCGCCTTCTTCATTCACCTAGGAAAGGAGGTGAAACCAAAATGAAGAGACACAGTGGGTTTACATTAATCGAACTGCTTATAGTCGCCGCGATTATAGGAATTCTGACAGCGGTTGCTTTACCGAATTTCTTAAACGCGCAAATCCGGGCGAAAACCACCTGCGCTGAAACGGAAATCAAGAACATCAGGGCGGCGTTGGAATCGTTTTTCATTGATCATGGCTCTTATCCACCGATGGATACCGACCGCCGCAGAAGCCGAATGCATATTGGATGCGAAAGGTCTTTCTGTGGCTGCGCGATCATCAATAAGGCGTACCTTATGACTGATGTGCGGGGAGAACGAATCTATTTAACAACGCCAGTTGCGTATATATCATCGCTGCCAAATGATCCCTTCCGGCCTGATTGTGGATATGGTTACGGCTCGAATGGTCAGAGTTACTACATTCTGACCAGTTGGGGACCGGATATGCAGGATGGCGCCGGAGAGGAACTGAACGAGCGCGAATACACCGGCGCCAGTTTCGGAGACCATGAAGAGGCCATTGTTCGAACGCCGTCGTTTACACTTACTTTTTCACAAGCGTTATACAATCCCTCAAATGGAACCAGTAGCGCAGGTGACATCATTCGAGCCGGTCCATAAGACGGAGTAACCAGATGAATTGAAAAAGGATTACCGTGATGGGGGAGATTTCTTCCCCCATCTTTCATTCTCTCTTCCGTAAGTCTCCGCATACGATCTTTCCGCTCTCCGATCATTTTAATCCGCCATCGGCATTGAGCGAATATTCTCTCTTCGTTAAGATATCGTTACCCTATTATTCTATGGTAATTTAAGAAACGGATGGGACGGCTGTCCGTTTGACTATACCAGGATGGAGAAAACCAATGGCTTCCAAAGATGAACTCAAACCAATGATAGAGCGCCCCATCTACCTGGCGCCGAACACGTATCTGCATTTTTACAACGGCGGAAAACTGCGCGCCAAATTTATGGGAGAACCGGATCCCCAAGACGATTTCCGGTCTGAAGAATGGATCTTCTCAACCAACCGGGCGGTCACGCCGGGACGGGACAATCCAGTCGATAAAGGGCAAAGCCGGGTTGAATTACCCAGCGGGGAAATTATTTTACTTCAAGATATTCTTAAAAGTTTTCCGGAAGAGACACTCGGCGCAAAACACTTTGAGAAATACGGACCTTACCTCGGTGTCTTATTTAAAATCTTTGACGTAGGCGACAATGCGCATATTCCCGTTCACTGGCACCCCTCCCCGGCGTTTTCATCCAAATACCTGAATTCCCCCTTTGGAAAGAATGAAGCCTGGATCGTGATTGACACTCGTCCAGGCGCCAAAGCATGGGTAGGTTTTAAGGAAGACATCGACAAAGAAGATTTCAAAAAATGGATGTACGCGCAGGATGTCGAAGAGATGCGCAAACACATGCATGTGATCGAACCGAAACCGCGCGATGTGATCTATCTCAATGATGGCTGGGTTCACTCTCTCGGCGCGGGACTCTGTATTCTCGAACCCCAGGAACCGACCGATTGGAATATCCTCGCGGAATGGAAGAATATCCCTATGAAAAAGAAGACGCCGCCTGCGGGCTGGATTGGGACACCGGACTGGAAGCCGCCCGCTTTGAAAAAATGCCGGAAGATTATCTAAATAATTTTGTCAAACGCACTCCTAAAGTGATTCGCGAACAGAACGGCAGTGTAGAAGAGCAGTTGGTTCCCGATGAAGCGAAAAAATACTTCTGGGTGACACGGCTGATCGTTGGTTCTGAGTTGGATATGCCGGAAGGTCAGGGATTCCACTGCCTCGCGCCACTGCAGGGAGAAGGTATCATTCGCGGCCCGTTCGGCGATGTAGAAATTCGCAAAAGCCGGTCGGTCTTTATGCCCACCAGCCTGCCGGGATACAAGATTATCAATACAAGCGCGAGTGGTGAAAAACTTGAAATCATCACTTGCTATCCACCGGAATTGGCGTAAACGTTTCACGAACACTTAACCAACGGCACTGATAAACAATCTACGCATAGGAAGGATGGAACGATTATGGTGAAGAAACTCTCTATTGGCTCGTGGGCGTATGCGTTCGGACCGTATGAATCCAACCCGATTCCTTTTGATAAAGTCGTCCGTCAATTAGGGGCGTATGGATTTGATGGAGTCGAGATCGGCGCGTTCCGGCCTCATATTCATCCTGAAGATTATCCCATGAAAGCCGACCGGGATAAAATCAAGAATCTGATCCGCGCCAACGGCCTCGAAGTGTCAGGCCTCGCCGCTGATTTCTGGGGCTCGCCCGGTCCGGCGACGGATGAAGCGCAGGTAAACGATCTTTACTTCAATCTCTTTAAGAAAAACATTCAACTTTGTCTCGATCTGGGCTCCCCTGTCATCCGGGTGGATACCGTCAGCCCGCCCGAAGGCGTTCCCGGCGTAGACCGGCAGGCCGCCTGGGACAGAATCGTAAAACTCTGGCGCCAGTGCGCGGGGATCGCGGAAGACAATGGAATCCGGATGTGCTGGGAATTCGAACCGGGCTTTATCTTTAATAAACCAAGTGAAGTGGTTCAACTCGTGAAAGAGGTCGATCATCCAAACTTCTCCACGATGTTTGACACTTGCCACGCCTATATGTGCGCGGTCGTGGGGTCACGTCAACATGGGTCTCAAGAAATCCTTCCCGGCGGCGTCGCCGAGTTTGCTAAGATGCTGAAAGGTCACATCGGTCACGTGCACCTGATCGATTCCGACGGCACGCTTCACAACGATGAAACCAGCACCCACCGCCCCTTTGGTGAAGGCAAAATCGATTTCGATGAAGTAATCCCCACCCTGATTGATGACGGTGAATTCACCGGGGACTGGTTCACGATCGATCTCTGTTTCTGGCCCGAAGCGTGGGATGTCACTCGTAACGCGCAGAAGTTCCTGAAACCGTACCTGGAAAAATTTTAATCTTTCGATAATGGCATTGAGGAGAGAAGACTATGACAGCGAAAATGACCGCTCAAGTGTTTTATGAGCCGGAAAAAATGGAACTCAAAAGCGTGGATATTCCCGCGCTGGGACCGGATCAGATCCTCGTCAAGGTGAAAGCGTGCGGGATCTGCGGCTCAGATGTCGCTTATTACTATGGGATGAGTTCTCTCGAAACCCCCGATGGAAAAGGGCCGCTGATTCTCGGCCATGAATTCTGCGGTGTGGTTGAAGACGTAGGCGCGATTCCGGAAAAACTGGGATTATTCCAAAAGGGCGACCGCGTTGTGCTTGATCCCGTGCAGTATTGCAACGCGTGTGAGATCTGCAAACGGGGCATGCCCAATCTGTGCGAGAAAAAAGCCGTACTCGGTGTGTCAACCGATGGTGGATTCGCCGAATACTGCGTTTCCCACTACACCGGCGTTCACAAGATTCCTGACAATGTCACATTCGATCAAGCCGCGCTGACCGAACCTCTCGCCTGCGCAACCTATGGTGTGCAGAACATGCAGATTCATGTAGGCGATGTCGCCGTCGTCTTTGGATCGGGCGTAATCGGCGGAATGATGCTTCAGTTAATCAAAGCGAGCGGCGCGGGGAAAGTTGTCATGGTCGAGACCCTCGACTACCGTCTCGAAATCGCCAAAGAAGGTTGGCGCTGATTACCTCTTTAACGTAAGTGATAAAGATTCCCCCTATTACACAGCCGATTTGAAAAAGGCTATCGAAGAGATCACAGATGGAAAATTCGCCGACGCGGCGATCTGCGCCACCGGCGCGGTTCCAGCGATGGAGCAAGCGCTGGATATCACCGGACGGCGCGCTCGGATCGTCTATTTCGGTCTCCCGGCGGATGACGCGCGAGTGCGTGTGCCCGCGCTGCAATCCATTCTGTGGGACAAGACGATCCGCTTCTCATGGCTGGCTCCGCTTACTTGGCCGACTGCTCTCCAAGCTATCTCAAGCGGTCTGGTCGACGCGGATATGCTCCACACCCACGATTTCCCATTGGATAAACTGATCGACGCGCTCGCCGCCGCGAAAAACCAGATCAACAATCCAATCAAAATCCTCGTGAAACCATAGGATTATTAATTTCACTAGCAATATAATCGCGGGATTGAATTGACAATTCATCCCGCGATTTTTTTCGTATATTGATCCGAGAATTAATCCTTCCGTTCGAAAACAACGGCGTCCGCTACAATCAATCCTTTTGAATTATCGGTGATGATTTGCACGTATCCATCCCGGCCTTCTTCAAAATCATAGGTTCCGATTTTGCGGTTTTTAAGCGGCTGCATCCAGACAGTGTCTACCATTGTTCCTGTATCAATCTTTACAAAAAATCCAATGTCTGGATCGATGTTCTCCGCGGGTTGGAAAGGCGTAACATTTGTGAAATAGATATCGTATTCGCCTGCAGCGAGATCGGGTTGATAGCGGACGATTTTTCCCTTTGTCTGTTGATGTCCATTCGTCAGATAACTTCCACCATATCCATTACACCACGAACTATGAAAACGGGGAGATAACCAGAAGTACGGTGAGACGTAACAATACGGGCTATCCGTGTCAATAACAACACGTTTTTCAGGCTGGTAGCGGGGAACGGTAAGCTGAACACGAAACACCTGAACGGGATTCAACGCGCCGGGACAAGTCACATTCACCGTCGCGTGGTACACGCCATGCTTTGGTTTCATCCTGCTTGCGTCCACGGAAACTATCAGGCGCTGCTGCGCTCCTTCTCCGGTTTTCTCGATTGACAACCATCTTTTGGATTCATGATAGGTAATAGTTACTTTCGCTGGCGCTAGTTCTGAGGCGCCGGCGCATGACAGCATAAGTATTTTAGGTCTAGGTTTAGGCTGCGTTTTCGGACGGGCGGTGTAATGCAGTGTATGTGGCAGATCACTGGGAGTACATCCATAAACATCCATGATCTCACTAGGACGATTGAAAAATGACGGTTCCTGTTTGGAGAATAAACAAAACGCTGGTTTGTCCGCAGCAGTTCCCGTTATGGTGATATGCTGCGTACAGGAATGGAACTCGGCTCCATCCGCGATCGTAAGCGTTACGGGATAAAGACCAGGCTTTGCAAACGCATAGGTTGGATTCGGTTCATTCGAACAGCCGCCGTCGCCGAATGTCCAGCAATAGGTGAGCTGATATCCATATGGCCCAGGCCGCGATCCCACGCTGGAGAAATTGATCCGCTCTCCTGCTTTTGCGGGTGAAAGCGGGGCTATATGGGCGCGGATCGCTTTGGTTTTCTCTCTGTTGTTTTCAAAAATCCGCCAAAAGAGAATCCAGGGATCGAGCAGGATTTCGTGTCCTTCTTCTCCGATTTTGAAGACAAAATGAGAATGCGCGTGTGAACCGGTCAGTTCACCCGCCGCCGCCGCAAAGTGGCTTCCCTGCTTTAATGGCGTATGTTCCGGGACGAGTAATTCAAGCAAATGATGAACCTGAATCGTCCATCGATCTCCATTCGGCCAGCGCCGAATCGCCCGCCAGCGGTTATTGTTATGACCTTGGTCGATTGAGTTGAAGTAAAAATGATCGTCAAGATCAAACGGCGCCCACAGCGGAGTTCCGATCGGCATATTGATATCCAATCCACCATGCAGATCAGATCCGAAATATGTCCCCATCCAGACATCATCCCCATTGTAGGCTTCATGAACATCCAGCGCGTTGCCCGTGTTTGGATACCAGGGAGATAAAATCTGTGGGGCGATCGGACGTTCCGCGTCTTGGAAAGCGAAACGAACGTCCTTCTTTGGAACGCAATCCCCATGATTTTCATTAAAAAGTTCGCCGATTTGTTTAACGCCATCAAACCAGATCCGCAATCCATTGACAACATACGGCTCATAGAATGATTCCTGTGTGGGAACGTATCGCAGCATGGTCATTGGCTGTCCATCGATCAAAACACTGCATGTAAATTGATAGACGGTCCCACCTCTAGGCCGGCCTTTTTTAGTATCCTTCAGATTGGTTAACAACACACGCGCTTGTGTATCAATGATTTCCAAGCGCCTTGTGTCTCCATTATCTAAGGTAAATAGAAGAATATCTCCACAATTCATTTCAATGGCTGTCAGAGTGTCTTTCGCCTTACATTGGATTACTTCGGCGTTCGCTGTATTGATGATTAGAATCATGAAAGGGATAAACGCAATACGAGTCATTTGTGATATCTCCAAGAGTTTGGCGCTGCAGGTTTCGTTTCTTCCTTTTGGAAATCGAATAATAATTAAATGAAAAATTGCTTGACAAGGTTCGTCTATTCTGTGAGAATCGACACTTTGATCACATCATATAGTTTGAAAAGGAGAATAGCAATGCTGAAATGGGAGAAGCATTTTACACTTTTTTTGTTGATAAGTGGTATCTTTTTTTCTACTGGAATTGGGGCGCCAGCCGCGGAGAAAGAGGAAGAAACAAGTTATTTCTGGGTGATAGAGGCAACCATTAAACCGGACAGTATTGAATCGTATATTTCAAACAAGACGGCGCTCGTTGAATTGATGAAAGAAAACGAATTTCATTTTAGTGTATTTACCTACTCGGATAGTTTCGAATTTTTAACCGTCATTCCTTTTGAGGAATTTGAAGAATTGGATGAATCGGATGAGTATTGGAACGATCTCTTCGAAAAAGTTGGTCAAGAAAAAATAAAAACGCTAAGTGATGGAATCAACAAATGCATAGATTACTCCAACCAATATATTGTAAAAAGCATACCGGAACTGGATTACTGGCCAAACGATTTTGAGTTGGCGGGCAATTCGGATGAAACGTCCAGTTATTTTGTCATAGAAAAGTATCATATAAAATCGGATGCGGTCAACGAAGTGAAAGAGATCGGAAAAAAACTGATCGCGTTGAAAAAAGAGAAACATTCGCCCGTTCCCAATCTAACGTTTGAACAAGTCGCAGGCGAAGATCTTCCATGTCTTATTGCGTTAATGCCCGCGAAGAGTGAAGCGCAATTCATTGAAATGGGGCAAAAACATCTGGAAGTCATGGGAGATGAGTTTATGAAAATCCTTGCGGAGGCGAGGCAGTATCTTCGTTCTGTGGAAACATTGCGTTACCAATCCCAACCCAAAATGACCTATGTGAATAATGATGATGACAACAACGAATAATTTAGTCGTAAATTAAGTTTATAATAAAAAGCGGATCTAGTTATCAATGACTTGGATCCGCTTTTTCAATTTAGGGAACCGATCGATTTTAAGCGAATAGTAATTGTGGTTTTGTTTTAAGCGGTGGTAATTGCGATTGTTCCATAGGCGAGACTGGTTTGGATGGGGATTGAGAGCGGTGTTTTCAAAAATGATGACTTTATTGTCTACCAGCACAATGATTTCTTCTCTCCAATCACCGTATACATCCGCCACAAGGATCCCTCCAACGCTGTCTTCGGGCGCGGGAATATTGAGAGGTAAGATCCGTTTTCAGCGGAAAAACTGACTGTTCCAAGCGATAACGGGATGATGGTGAAACCGTATAGCGCGATCCAACATTTCGTTATTGTTTCCCCTATTTTTTTTCTTTGGTAAGTGATACATACATTTTTATAGATAGATGGACTTTCTTTCAAGTAAGACGATTGGTATTTTTACATTCTTAATTTTGAAGTATGAAATCTATCCCAACAGGAGTGTAAAATGTTTCATCAACAGACGCATCGTTTTATATTCACAACGCATCAAGCCACCATTTTTTTTCTCTTTGTATCCCTGGCCAACCCATGTGTATATGGCGAACCTGCGTTAGATGAAATCCTTCAGGGGTGTCAATATCTCCAGGCAGGGGATATTCCAGAAGATTTATTTGAACCGCCGGTTCAGACCGTTTTTGTGGCTCCAGAATCGTTGAATGGCAACGATCAGAATGACGGACTTACAATTGATACGCCTTTCGAACACATCTCTATCGCGATTGATTATGTTAACAAACATCCGGATACACCCTACACAATCTATCTCCGGGAGGGAATATATTATTTTAAAGATCCTGCCGTTCACAGCGAGAATCCTTATATACAAATTGAACGGGGCAATTTATATATAACACCTTATCAAAACGAATCTGTCACGATTCGTTCTTTCACTTGGCCAGGATATCCCACTGAGTGGGGAGATGAAACCGCGTTTGACATTAATGGCCCTTATGAAAACATCACGTTTGATGGTTTGCGTTTTGAGGGATGGTTAGTGATTTTTTACCTGGGCTCGGATGTCAATCCTCCGTTAAAAAATATCACGATAAAAAATTGTTCCGCCTCGGAATTCAGAACCCGAAACAATGAGCCGAATTGGTCACTCCAATTTCTCGAAACCGCCTATTTAGGCACGAATGTCTATGGAGAAGGGAAAGTCATATTTGATGATCCCGAAACAGCGCATTATCAGATTGAGAACCTGAATATATCGAATATCACTGTGGAGGGAGTGGATATCGGGATCAATGTTGGGGATGAAAACGACGCCAACGTCAAAGGCATGCGGATCAGTCATTTCTACGTGCAAAATCCCACGAACGAATCGGGCAATAGCGCGTCTGACGCGATCGCGATTGTCAATTCCTATAAAATCCTAATAGATCATTGCCGTATTGTGAATATTGATGATGATGGCATCGATACCAAATCGTATGATGTCTCCGTCGTCAACACGTATGTGGAAGGAACAGGCCGCAACGCGATCAAATTTTGGCGCAACGGTGAAATCATAAATACGATTATGTATCGTTGCACCTCGATTAACGATGGCGCCCTAATCATTGAAGAAGGGCCTTTTCGAATGATTAATAGCGTCCTCTATGAACATCCAATTGGATATGCGGCCACATACGCGTATGATTTTTCGGCGCCAATAGACACTACGATGGAAATAGTAAATTCGGTTATTGGACGAGTGAAAAGTTTTTATATCAATACCACCGACTATCAGATAACTTCCAATCGATTTGTTTATATGGTTGATGACAGCGCATTGTTCAGCGGTCAATTGACAGCCGAGACGATTGAGCAGTTGAATGCGGCGCCCAATTGCATGGATAATGGAATAACTGAATTGCAATTCCAAGCGCCCGAAGAGGGGAATTTCTCACTCACAGAAGGAAGCGCCTGGATCGACGCAGGACGTACTGACGGTGTGTTGTTGCCATCATTCGACATGATTGGAAATCCCCGGATTTCTGGAACAAGTATCGACATTGGGCCGATTGAATCTTTTGGAAATGATTCGAGTCTTAATTGTTGGATGGTCTTTTAACCAAAAAAATGGGGAAAAGACGAAACTTTTAATGTTCATCAACAGATATAGGTATTGACTGGCTTGCCATGTCCAAAATAAAGATGTGTTTCGTCTTGAATGCCCTTTTTTTCCTGCTATATCTTATTGAGACGTAAGTGTTTTCAATTGTAGTGCGTTTGAGGGGATTAAAAACGATGGAATACAATAGAGAAAAAGTGGAAGAAATACAAAATCAGGAAACGATATTCGAAGAAAAAGATACTTTGGAATACGATATTCTATCGACCGCGAATTCCGTTGTCCAGTTTGGAACGCTTTCGATTCTTGCCGCAGGTCTGCTCGCGATCGTGTCCGCCTTTTTTGTCTCTTCATGGCTGCAAACTATTCTTTGCTTGCTCTTGGCGTATGGATTGATTTTTCCCGGCACATTGGTTTTTCGCTTAATCTTTCTTATGAGTAAGACTCTATCTGACATCCGAAGTTCTCTACGATCAATAGAACATGAATTAGTAAAACAACAAATGAATAACGATTTGTTCGAAATTATCACGAAGAATACTCCTCGCCCGGAACCCCGCCGGAAACGAAGAAATAAACCGGAAAAACTGGTTCCCTGAAATGGAGATGCGTATATCACGCGGATGATTGAACTTGATACACGCCGGAGTAGATAATCCGCCCTTCTTTGCGCCATTTGATTTCGTAATGGGTGGCGTCCCCGTTGGCTTCTTCAAAGTATTGAATCGGTTCATCGGCAGCCGTGTTTTCAATTTCCTGGAAAAGACCGCTGGTGATGATACGTTCGCGCGCGTCCGTAAAATAATCAGCGGAATCGCTTTTCAAATAGAGAATTCCATCCTCGATCAGAGTTTCCGCCATTTTTTCGATGAGGCGGGGATTGAAGAGGCGTCTTTTCTGATGCCGGTCTTTCGGCCAGGGATCGGGGAAATAGACGTGATAGGCGGTGACGCTTTTGGGGCGGACAAGGAGTTTGACAACCATGTCCGCATTGAGACAGAGAAACGCGTAGTTCGGCCGTTGCGCGCGGGCGGCGCGGGATAACGCGATCCTGAGATATTTGAGAGAGCGTTCGATGCCGAGAAAATTGGTTTCCGGTCTTTTTAATGACTCTGCGAGAATAAACCGCCCTTTCCCCGTCCCGATCTCAATCTCCACCGGGTTGGTGTTCCCAAAAATGCTTTCGAAATCGAGCGTTTCATCGATGGAGCCTGGAGAAATTAAATAACTCTCCATCTCCGGATTGTATTCATAAACAGTTTTTGCGCACATAGATAAGGTATTTAGATCATAAGGCTGAAGATGGAAGGTTTTTGCCTTCGGTCTTCGACCTTCGGATTGTTTGCATTTAATGGCAGATTTTTACGAATCTTGCAAACCTGCGCTTTCATTATATTCGATCCATTCGTAAAAGCGGAACCGGTCTATTGTTATCAAATGAAAATCCGCCCCATAATGGAGCGGATTTCGATTCAGTCAAAATTGTATGCGAACAAGCTTAGGATTGAATAATCAATCCCAGCGCCGGATTCGACTTCGTTTTAACGCCAATAACCGATTGGATTCCTCCTCACTGAGATCGTGGCGTTGAGACAATGTGAGACATCGCTGAATGTACCATTCCCGTGTTCGAATCGGTTCCGCGCGGAGCGAATTGTTCTTTTTTCCGGATTGAATAAGCAGGAACAAAGAACAGACCACGCCTAATAACGCCAAGATTACTACGACTCCGTGTAGCCCGGCGCCTGCGGCAATCGAAGCAAACGAGCTAACCATGTTTGTAACTACCTTTCTGGATCAGTATCCAAACTTTCTCTTTCACCAATTTTTTTCTCTTCTCCACCCTTAATGGAGCAAAATATATACCAAACCAAAAACAAAAACATAACATTAATAAATTCAGTATATTGAATCCATGTATTAGAGTACAGTTACTATCAATTCAGTCGTAAAATCTCACTTTGGAACAGAAGTGGTGAGAGAATACTCTGTTTAAACGCTCTTGTGAACTGTGTTCATTTATTCTTTTGTTAACGTATTGTTAATTAGTAAGTTATGTTCTAACATGGTAATTGAAACAGGAAAGAACTTATACTCGAACCTTTTTTCAACGGCCGGTTTCCTGTTTTCTAATCTACGATTTGATTGATAGATTTATGGTATACAAAGGATGAAGATGAAGATTCATAACGCAGTATTTAAACCTACTCTTCGCTTCCTCATAACAGGGATTGTTTTGCTGTGGGGATTATGGCCTGTTAATATATGGTGTGAAGAGAATGACCTGAATGCGCAGAAAGTTGAAACAGCGCTGCGAAAAGCGTTGTCATATATGGAAACGCTGCAACGCAACGGCGGATGGGCGATGTGTTGGACGGAGGATTTGAAATACACGTATGGGGAATTTCGAATCCGTCCATTCGATATCATCACCGTCCAGCCACCGGCGACACCCAGTTGCGGGGGAGCGTTCTTGCGAGCGTACCAAATTCTCAACGATCAAGAGTATTTGGAACGGCCCTGCGCCGCCGGGGACGCTTTGATCGCCGGCCAGCTCGATTGTGGAGGATTTCCTCACGAATTCACACCGGGGAGTTCCAAAAAGGGATCGGGGACATTTGATGACAATGTAACGCAAGGCGCGTCCCGGTTTTTCGTTGAACTCTGGCGTGTCAGCGGCGAAGAGCGGTATAAAAAAGCGGCGCTGCGTTGTGCGCAGTTTATCCTGGATTCACAATATGAGAATGGTGGTTTCCCACAAGCCTATCCGCTTCAGAAAGGATATTCACAGTACATCACATTGAACGACCGCGCGATGATGGACGCGATCCGGACACTATATTTCTTTTATGAAACCTTTGGCGATGAACGGTACGAGCAAGCCGCGCGGCGGGGGGCTGATTGTCTACTCGACCTACAGGGCAAACCTCCCCAGGCGGGATGGGCGCAGCAATTCACCGCGCAGGGAGAACCCGCCCCGGCCCGCCGGTTTGAGCCGGTGGCTCTTGTAACGGCGGAATCAATGGACGCGCTTCGATTGCTGCTGGAGGTGTACCTTAAAACCGGGGATAAGAAATATCTTAAAGCGGGTCCGCCCGCATTTGCTTGGATGAAACAATCACGGCTGCCGAATGGGCGATGGGCGCGGTTTTACGAATATGGGAGCAACCGGCCGATCTACAGCACAGCGGATGGAACGATTGTCTTCGACGTCAACCAAGCGCGACCTGGTTATGGTTGGCAGGGAAATTATTTCAGCCCGGATTTAGAAAAGCAATATGAAACCTTCCTCCAAGCTCCTTCGGAGAAGCGGCGCGAACTCGAGAAGAAACCCAAACCACCCTCTCGTGAAACGTTATCGAAAAGAGCGCAATCCGCGATGAATCGTATGGACAACCAGGGACGCTGGCTCTCTCCCATGAGGGGAAGCGTGAAGACATTTTACCAAGAAAAAGAAGGAGAGGGAAAGAGCATTTCTATCCTTCATTCGGGTATGTTCGTTTCTAACGCAAACGCCCTGCTCGATTTTCTTGATCCTTCAATAGGAAGAGAATCAACGGAAAAATGAGAATTGAATGACAAAGTGTGTTTGATATTATATTTTGTTTTAAAAAAAATGCGGTGTCATTTTCAGATTGGGTTTCGAACCGCCTTTCCCTGAAAAATCAATTAAAGGAGTGAATAGTGAAACATCTATCCCGTATCTTTCCTTTCTTCATCGTTACAATGATTGTTCCCATCGTTCAAAGCGCCGTTGTGATCAATGAAATCATGTATCACCCAAGTACGAATGGAGACAACGAAGAATATATCGAATTGTTTAATACAAGCGCTGAACCAGCCGATCTGACAGGATGGACATTTAGTGATGGGATCGATTTCGATTTCCCCGATGGAACAATGATTGAAGGGGAAAGTTATCTTCTTGTATGCCGGAATGAATTGGCAATACGAGACCGGTACATGATCGATAACCTTAATCTTACAACCGGTAATTTCGCCCCATCAAAACTCTCCAATGGAGGAGAACGCATCACGCTTTACGACGCAAACGGTGAAGAGGTAGACCGTGTGAGCTACAACGATAGTTCTCCCTGGCCTCCAGCGGCGGATGGACAAGGAGCGTCGTTGGAACTCGTTCATCCATTGGCGGATAACAACAACGTTCTCTATTGGCGCGCAAGTTATACTCCTACTCCGGGTAGAGTGAATTCGTGGATTACGGATGTGGTTCCTCCCCGGATCACTTCGATCTCACGAACGCCACAGGTCCCATCTGACAGCGATCCAGTTACGATTGACGTTCAATTCGCTGAAGGGGATGAAATCCAGTCGGTGATTCTTTCCTATACGGTTGACGGATCCGTTACAGAAAAAATTACGATGAATCCCAGAGATGGCCAGTATATCGCAAACCTGCCCGTACAAACGGATGGAACCGTGGTGGAATACTGGATCACCGCAACGAATACCGCTGGATTCAGTATTATCTCACCAATCGATACGATGGAGAGAGCGTACGTCTATCAAGTCGACAATACACCACCCGCCCCCGGTTCCGTTGTAATCAATGAGATTATGTACAACAATCCCACGTCTTCCGATGAGGATCTGGAATGGGTGGAATTGTACAATCCATCCGTAAGTGAACTCGATCTTTCGTACTGGACATTGAGAGACTCTGAAGACCTTCACGTATTCCGTTTTCCGGCAGGAACCTTGATTCCCGCGAATGGATATTTCTTAATCGCGAGAACGAAAGCGTCCTACTGGACCGCGCCTGCTTTGGATGGCTTGTCTTTTTCGTTGGATGACAATGGGGATCAGGTTCGTCTCTTTGATCCCAACGGCTGTTTGATCGCCGAGGTGGAATACAACGATAGCGGCGAATGGCCGGAAGGCGCGGATGGAGAAGGCGGCTCACTTGAATTGCTGCAGGTCTCCCGTCCCAACGGCGCTCCCAGCAACTGGGCTGTCTCCGGACTCGGTGGCACTCCCGGATTACCCAATGCGCATGCGGTTACGGATTCCGCGTATCATGATTACAGCGTAATGATTAACGAGATCTTCTATCATCCCGAAGATGAAGAAACCGATGACAATCTGGATTTGGAATATATTGAGTTATACAACAATCATCCAGAAGCGGTGGATTTAAGCGGCTGGTATTTCTCCCGTGGGATAGAATTTCACTTCCCGGAAGGCGCGTCGATTCCTGGAAATGGCTATCTCCTGGTTTGCCGCAACACCGGCCGTTACCCGAACGTTCCGAATCGAATCGGTAATTATTCATTGCAGCTGAACAATGGCGGGGAAGCGCTGGCGTTGACGAATGATCTCGGTGTTGTTGTGGATTATGTCGATTATAACGATCAACCACCGTGGCCGGTTCTTCCTGATGGAGAAGGCCACTCGCTGGAATTAATCAGCCCGATAGCGGATAATACCGCCGCGCAATATTGGCGTAACGGACAGCCGATGAGTCCAGGCGCTCAAAACGCTGTCTATATGAATAATACACCACCACGCATTACCCGCGTCCAGCATACACCCGAATTTCCCGCGGCTGCAGTGAGTGAAGACCGCACGGAATACAATACAATTGTCGAAGTGGGAGATTCCTGGCGATATTTCAAAGGAACCTCAGCCCCGCCCAGCGATTGGAACAACATAGATTTCAATGATTCCGCATGGGATGAAGGACCCTCTGGTTTTGGGTATAGTGATAATGACGATGCGACTGAATTGAATGATATGCAGAATCAGTATGTCAGCGTGTATATCCGGACGAGTTTTGAGGTTAGTGATCTAACAGGTTATACATTTATGACTTTAGGCATGGATTATGATGATTCATTCATCGCCTATCTTAATGGTGTGGAAGTCGCGCGGTCCAATGTTAGTGGTTCCCCTCCCGCGTTCGATCGAACCGCCGATGGCAATCACGAAGCGGGCGCGATGGAATCGTTCGATCTCACGAATTATCTTCCACTGCTCCAATCCGGGTCAAATGTTCTTGCGGTGGAAGGGCATAACACGTCTTTGACCAGTTCTGATTTTTCATTGATTCCCCAATTGGAAACCGGGCGCGTAATTCCTGCGGAAGAAGGTGGTTCCAGCAAAGTGGTCATCACCGCGCGCATCCGGGATGATGATGGGATTTCAGAAGCGGTTCTGCACTATCAGCGTCTCACTTCTCCCCTTGGCGCGGGATTGATCTTGATGGACTGGGAGAGCGTTCCCCTCTATGATGACGGGACTCACGGGGATCAAACCGCAGGTGATTCCTATTATTCTTTCACATTTACCGATGCGGAAAAACTCGAGCCATACGATATATGGCGCTACAAGATTTCCGCGAAAGACACTTTAGGGAACGAAGCCATCCTTCCCCTCCAAGATGAGCTGACAAGACATTACGCGTTCTTCGTCGAAGATTTATCGAACGCGCCCGATTTTCCCACCACCTATCTCTTTATGGAAAGCAGTGTATTAAGTTGGCTGAACCGTAATGTGGAATCGAATGTCGAACAGCCTTGTATCGTGGTCATGGATGGGGAAGTCTTCGATCTCTACCACGGCGGAGGTGTTCGTTATCGTGGGTATGGGCTGCGCAACAAACCAAAGAAGAGTTGGAGGGTAGTTTTCCCAAAGGGAAATCGGTGGGACGACCGGCGGGCGATTAATCTAAACGCGAATTATCATACCTCACCGCTGATCCGTGGTGAGGCGGGATACATGGAACATCTCGCTTATGAGTTTTTCCGTGAGATGGGAGTCAGCGCCGCGGATACTGAACATCGGCGCGTGGTTCTCAACGGATCGTACTATGGTCTCTTTATCATGCCGGAACAGTACAATGAAGATTTCCTCAACGCGCACGATCTCGCCGATGAGACACGTATCTTTCAGGCGGGAATACAAGGGCGCCGAAGCGATTTGAGTGTGGAACTGAGTTTTGATGACTACGTCCAGAAATATGAGAACACGCTGGGGGCCGACGAAGATATACAGATTTTAATTAATTTCATCGAAGCGCTTGATAGCGCCGCTGATTTAAAAGCGTTTTTTGAAGCCAACCTGGATATCGATCAATTTCTCGCGTATTTGACCGGTGTAGCGGCGGTTTCTTTTGTGGATAGCGCGGAGAAGAATTACATGCCCACGCGAGGAGCCGATGGACGCTGGTTCGTGATGCCCTGGGATATCAGCCATTGCTGGGGTGAAGTCAGCACCCGCAGTTCGTATCCATTTCAATCCGATTTCGGTCTATTGGACGGCGCAGAGAGTGGTGTATATGGAATCAACGTTCTACGAAATAAATTTCTCAGCGTGCCGGAGTACAGGGAGCGGTATTTCTCAATGCTGCGAGATACCGCTGAACGCAACTTTACGCGGTCGCATCTCGATCCGTGGTTTGACACCTATTGGGAATATCTGCATGACGCGATTGACGAGAACATGCAGCGCTGGAACTCACCGGGCGATATCCAAAATCTCGTTCCGGAAATGAAGAACTACGTCAGCGCCCGGCGGGATTTTATCCTCAATGATTCCAACGTCCGCCCGGAGGACATTCCTACAAAACCGGAGAATCTGTCTCCCACTGATGGTGAGACAGTCAATCCTGATGGGACCACAAACAGCGTCAACTTGCAGGCAAGAATGGATGTGGGACTTTCATCGGAGTGGGAGATTCAGGAAACATCCGCTGATTTCTATCATCCATTCTGGAGCGGCGCCAACGAACCAGATGTAGTTGATTCTCTCCTCGTTCCGCAAGATGTTTTGCTGCCCGGCGTCACGTATTTTTGGCGTGTACGGTATCAATCGGAAGCCGGCGTTTGGAGCGACTGGTCGGATCCTACGTCTTTCACGACCAGCGGGGATTTCCCCTTGCCTGAAGTAAGGGATATCGTAGTCACACCGTTGGATCAATCTGTCCGGCTCGAATGGACTTTGCCGGAAGCGGCCGATCTTTTACGCGTTGATATTTATGAAGGCAATGACATTATCGAATCAGCGCCGATCGACGACAATCGTGTCCGTATAACCGATTTGGAAAACGGCTTGGACTATTACTTCACGATCCGCACCGTTACAAAAGACCGGCGGAGTTCTCAGGGGATCACCGTTCATGCGAGACCGGCCACGCCGCTGCAAGAGGGTGATCTGATCGCCTATTTCCGCTTTGAAGGCGATACGATCGATTCAGGCGGCTTGTTTGAAAATGGAACGATCCTGGGAACGGCGGAGATTTCAGCGCCGGGTTTGCCCGATCCGGTTCCATTGACGAAAACACCAAACAGCGCGTCTCTCGATCTGAAAGGAGCCGCTGGGAATGGATTCCAGTTTGGCGCGGGCAATCCATACTTGAACGTGATAGAGCGTCTGACCTTGGAATGCTTCACCCAACTGGCGCCCGGCGCAACAGGAGCGATGACGTTGATCGACCGGTACAACGAATCGAACGCGCCGGAAGAAGGAGTCTGGCGTTTTGGGATTGGTTTCAGTCAATCGCGATCGTTGGATTTCTTCTTGAATGATGGAGATTCCAATAGTGGATTTTCCGGGCGGCTACACATCGCTTCACGCGAGGGTGTTGTCCCCACAGATACCGAGGTTCATCATTACGCGGTAGTAGTCAATCTCAGCGAGGATGGATTCACGGACAAGGTCCGCCTTTATATCGATGGTAAATCCATTTCTACAGTAATCGTCCATGAGGACGGCGTTTCGGATTATAACACCTTCCGCACCGGCGGCGCGCAACCGGTCTACATCGGCGCGAAGCAAACCCCCACGGGAACCGCTGAACCACTCCAAGGACGGATTGACGAAGTCCGCTTGACAGCAGGCGCCCTGGAGACAGATCAATTCCTCCAGCCGGTGGAAGTCCTTCCCGGAGTCACGGATTGGGCGTTGTATTAAATTAGGTTGAAGGTTGAAGGTAGAAGGCTGAAGGTTTTTTTAACCTTCGGCCCCTGTCTAATTGCTTTATCTTAATAGTGCGGTTAAGCGGTTTCTGTTTACAATATCCAGATAAAACTCCACGGAATAATTTTTTTTTATTTTTTCGGTGTTTTCTATTGACAGCAATAAGAGATTTCTCTAAA
This sequence comes from bacterium, assembly GCA_963663405.2. Classification (GTDB taxonomy): domain Bacteria; phylum Hinthialibacterota; class Hinthialibacteria; order Hinthialibacterales; family Hinthialibacteraceae. Next base: position 79,472 of record CAXXSM010000025.1, read on the forward strand.
CTCGGATATATTGTCGTACGACATATGTATTCAATCAAGAAGGATTTGTCTGATGAAGACAAGTAGTAAAAAACCGACGGGCGCTGAACTCGCCATATTGCGCATCTTATGGAACCGGGGATCCCGCTCCGTGCGGGAGATCAACGAAGAACTGAACCGGACTAAAAAAACGACTTACACAACGACATTAAAAACCATGCAGCGGATGTTTGAAAAAGGGCAAGTGAGCCGTGACGAATCAAGCCGGCAGCACCTCTATACCGCCAAAATCAAAGAGGAATCAACACAGAATTTCATGTTAAACGATCTTCTAATACGCGCGTTTGGTGGATCGAGAAGCAAACTGGTGTTGCAAGCGTTATCCAGCGAGGAAACGACGCCGGAGGATTTGAAAGAGATCGAAAAGATCATTCATACCTTAAAAAAGGAGCGGAAAAAATGAGTGGGAATGGTTGGCTGACATCTCCAATGATTGAGGAGATCGGTTGGGTGTTAGTGCATTTCATATGGCAGGGCGCCCTAATAGCGGGAATCTATGCTTTTCTCCAACGGTTACTCATCCATTCTTCCGCCAATCTACGATACATAACGGGCTGCGTCTGTTTACTGATTATGTTGGCTTGCCCTGTTCTATCCGCGACTAAGATCATTTTCGCTGCGAAAGACACGCCGGTTTCCAGCGCGCTGGATGGATTATTGTTCAATGAACGTTACGGAGGTTTCGGCGAAGAGACTCCAGGGGATTCGAATACAACAATTGCAGATAAACCAGTCTCCACTCAAAACGCATCGAGTCCAATCAACCTCTCCCTCTCCTTTTTACAGCCCTACCTTCCTTGGCTCGTTCTGCTTTGGTTCGCCGGTGTCGCGGCGCTTTCGTTCCGGCTTTTGGGCAATTGGATCTCATTGAAATATGTTTGCGGACATTATACGCGACCCGTTTCTGAACACTACGAAATCCTGTGCAGGACTTTAGCCGAACGAATGGGCATCCATCGATACATACGGTGTTTTGAATCAGCGCGGATCGATGCTCCATCGACAATCGGCTGGATAAAACCCATCATACTCCTGCCCACCAGCGCGATCACGGGTTTGAGTCCGGAACAGATGGAAACCATTTTGGCCCATGAATTGGCGCATATCCGCCGCTTTGACTACATTGTCAATCTTATCCAATCAGTTATTGAAACCTTGCTGTTTTATCATCCCGCCGTCTGGTGGATTTCCCGCCAGGTACGAATCGAACGCGAGCATTGCTGTGACGATCAAGCCGTCCAGCTGGGAGGTGATCTTGTGACTTACATTCATGCGTTGTCAGAAATGGAAAAAATCAGGCAGAAACAGTTTCAATTCGCGCTCTCTTCACAAGGAGGATTCTTGTTACAGCGGATTAAGCGTTTGGCAGGAATACGCACGAAGACAGGAAAACTAACATCGAGTTCTCTCTCCGGATTGGTAACCATGTCTATTGTGATGTGTATCTTTCTATTGACGAATGTAGAAGAAAGCCACGCGCAAGGTTTTTGGCAGGAAGTCAATATTGATGGCCCAAAACCAGAACCGAGAGTGGGTCATTCCATGGTTTACGATCCTATACGAGAAGTGGTGCTTCTTCATAGTGGTGACAATTACGTAACTACTTACAATGACACATGGGCATGGGATGGAGAAAAATGGGAGAAAATATCGGAATCCGGTCCTGCTCGTATTGGAACTAGCATGGTCTATGACGAGAAGAATCAAGAGATACTTCTTTTTGGTGGGACATGGCGAATCACGTCTGGTTTTGATTATTCCAACGATCTATGGAAATGGAATGGAGCAGAGTGGTCCAAAATAGAATTATCCGCCGATGCGCCAAAACCATCTCCGCGCAATGAACACGCGATGGTTTACGACAAACAAAACCAGAGAATACTATTATTGGGCGGGGTCAGTGATGCTCCTAATCCTTATGATGATACTTGGGAATGGGATGGAGAAAAATGGACAGAATTGGCTATTAAAAATCCTTCTATATATACCTGGAGTAATGGATTTATCGATCCAGTAAGTAATTCATTTGTTGTAGTATTCGCGAATAATATAAATGACTGGAAATTTTCGTTAAAAGAATTGAAAAACAACAGTTGGATAACGATCTATGAAAATACAGAGATGGATTTTTATATGTATACAAAAAATGCTAATGATGTTGACCGTAATATCATTGTACTTTTTGGTGGAGGTTATCCTTGGTGGGGGAGTTTTTTACCTCCACATCTTATTCCACGGATGGATACAACCACTGACAGAATGATGGAATGGGATGGAAGAAATATGAGGATTTTGGATATTGAGAGACCACCTTCCCGAAATGATCATGCGATGGTATACGATCAGGCGCGAAAAAATATTGTTTTATTTGGTGGAGTTCAAAATGAAACCGCCACAAATGGAACAGGTGAAGGGTATTTAAATGACACTTGGATCTACACAGCCTCATCATCAAGCGGTCTATCAAGTGATCTCTGGTCCATGTTTTCAAAGTAAGTAATCCTTAGTAATAATGTCGATACAATCGTACAATCACTCGTTAAATCTATTCTTCTTTCAAACGGGGAAGAATCTCCGTCACCCGGTTGGTATATGTATGTTTTTGAAGAATCTCATCACAGGCTGTATGTTGGATGCGGGAGCGAAGTGGGGAGGAATCGATGTAGAATCGCGCTTTTTCAAGAAGGTCATCTTCACCATGATACCAAGCCGCGTTTTTTTTATCTTGGAACAAATCTTCCAGCGCGGGGGTATACTCGCTGAGTAGAAAACCTCCCATGACTGGGACTTCGAAAACACGCAGATTGATGAATGAACCAGGTTGGACGCTGTCAATCATGATATTCACAGCGGTTGAAGCGTAGACATCGGCCAGCTGTTGTCTTGAGGTTACCGGTCCTCCATAGGATTCTTCTTGATCCCATTCTTTGAGGGCAGCGCGCCAGGATTCCGATCCATACACTTTTAAACCATATGGTAGTAGAAAACGAACCGTCTCCCGCCGTTTCTGAGAGTTGGCCAGCGTGTATCCCCAGTATAATACCGCCCATTCCCGGGCGCGTTCGATCGATTGATCACCAATGTTAGAATAGTGATCAAGAATAGTCTCGTATCCCTTTGGTGGGGGAGCGCGATCGAAGAGATCGTATCCCGTCAGGGAACCTTGTAGGAAGAGTTCAGAAACACGCTGTATATACTCCCGGTGCGCGCTGGGTAGAGTGGTTAATTTTCCCTCCGCTTCGGGCAACGATCCCACGTAGGTGAATGGCGCTTGATAGTGGAGCAGGTTTCGTCCTTTGGGCAGATTGGCCGCCGCTCCACCATGTAATACACCACGATATATGTCTCTCTCCCGAAGATCAGGTTCCACGAACGTATCCGATACGGAAAAGACATTGTCACAGGGATGATAGGGCTTCTCATACGGCTGCAGAGCGGGATGATCGATCAACCATACGATCCGGGGCAGTTTGTATGAATCCGCGAACCGGGCGATGCGGGGAGACGCCGCGTTGACGTTGAAAATCAGATCCGGTGGATGTTCGTGAAAGTGACGGATCGCGCAAAAAAGAGAAGAAAACACCGGCGCCTCCACCTCAAAGAGACGCGGTTCCCATCCATGATTTTGAAATCCATCCAACACCCATCGCGTAAAGATCGGCGTTACATTTCCCGCTTCCGGATCGCTTGAAAGATGCGCCCAGATTGATTTTGGCGAGGATAGTTTGGATGGAGAACCCTGATATTTCTGCTGCGCGGCAAGAAAATGTTGGGAGAAGACGGCTTGTTTTTTCTCAATATACGCGCGGAGACGCGTAACTGCGCTGGGAATCCAATGGGATTGAAGAGAACCGGCGCCACATCCGATTTGGAATGAAATCCGTTGCGATTTAAACACATAGAGCGCGTTTTCATTGATGATCTGTTCACAATGTTCGAGCGCTTCATTTCCAAAGGCGAAAAGGCAACGAGGATTGCGTAGAAGTTCCGTGAGATCTTCCCATTCAAACGCCGCCCGCAAAAGTGGAATTCTTGGTTCCAAAACCACCAATCCTACTGCCCGGCTGGGATAGCGTTCGTTTAATTCACGAACAGCTTGCCGTATGACAGTTCCAAAACCGAATCCGGTAACAAAAACAACCCAAGCGCCCCGTTCAATATCCATGAGAATCCGTCGCGCGAATTGCGAAGCTCCATAAACCGGCGCTCCCTGGTGTTGAATGGGAAGCCATTGTCCATCGGGTGTTTTTTCATCGATGTTTTTTTCTTCCTGTGATGGAGAATCGATACGGATAGCGTCCATCCATGAAACACAGCATCGAATCTCCTCCGCAGAAGTGGGATCGATATTGCGGAGCGTGTCAAGATTCTTTTCCAGGAAGGAGTGATTAGGGGATCTCATAAAAAAACGTATTATTTCCGGACCGCCTCTTTCAACGTTTTTCCGGGGGAGAAGGCGGGGATTTTCTTATACTGCCGCTTTTTCAATTTTTTCTTTTTTAATGGTTTTTTTGGGGGTGGATTTTGCGGGGGGAGTTCCTTTTTCACCGTATAAAACGAGCCGAAACCGGTCAATCGAACTCGTTTTTCCCGTCTTAATGTATCCGTAATGATATCGATAACGGCGTCAAACGCCTTTTCGCTTTTCTGTTTGGGGAGAGAAGCCGTTTTTGCTATCGAATCGATCAGGTCATTTTTATTCATTCAACGATATCCTTTATAAAGGATCGCGGCGATAAAATTATGATTTCAGAGATCCCACTCGCAAAAAAATTCCAACCCAAATGCACATAAACCAGCATGATTTGAGATCACAACGCGCAAATGAAAAGAAAAAATCCGCTAAACCGGACTTCAATCATTCCAGAGAAAGAGCGTGAAATCAACTACTCGCGCAGAAAAAAAGGAAAGAAAATAGAAAAATCCACAGGACACCAATTCACCTTGGTCAAGGCTGCCGTCAATCCAGAATGTTTACGCTATATTCTCTTATAACGCCTTTGTAAAGTTAATGTATTGATAAGAACTACGGTTTCGTTCTTTAGAAGATAAACTTATTACAAAACTTTTAGGTAATGTGAAACGTTGTCAACAAACTAGCCAAAACCATCTTTTTAGGTATAGAAACATGAAACAGTCCTGGATTTTCCGATTTACCTTTTTTCTCATTCTCTCAATTCCCATGATTCACGCGCAGGCCGAACAAAAAAAGCAAGAAAAACCAGCGCCGGCGATGAATTCCGCAATGGCTTTCACGAGTTTTCAAATTCTAGGCGCCCGGAATTATATGAAGCGGGTACGGTGGACGGATGAGACGATCGACTCTCATTTTAAAGAGAAGAATTCCCCTTGGAATCAATGTGTAAAAGCGGCGTTGCTGGGAGGCGAAGACCGCCTGCTGAAGACGGCGGATGTATTAGTAGAAACATTTAATATGAGAGAAAACCTCTCTTTCAAAGGACTAGATCAAGCATCTCTCCATCAACGCCTGCTGTCGATCCAACAGCTTCTTCAATCCTATGACTGTTTTTTGGCGATCCCCGAAACGGCGCAGATCGATCCAAATGTAGTGTCTAATGTTCGCGATTCATTGAATGAATTCACCGCATGGTTTTTTGAAGAGACGCCGGGAGAGATAAATCCCGCTGATTTAATCTTGCTGCAAACAGCGCGATTGTACGCCGTATTGCTTACGAACTCCACTGAACTTATTGAGAAATGCGTTCTCGGCGCTGAAGATGGACCTGGATTGGAGGCCATGCTGAAAAAGAGCCAATTTGGAGAAGGCATGGACACCGACGACTACTGTGGACTCCTATATCCCTGTCTGTTCCAGTCTTTTACAGGTAATGAACGCGCTGAAGAATAGGGAATCCGATCACTTTTACCGGCTCGCGCCATCCACACGGAAATTTTCGGGGGCTGCCTGCGCGATGCTCTTTCCCCATATGTCACTGCCATCGATTTTACAACCACAAGAAAAATCTGTTAGCAATATTGATTTAGACGCAGCACGGACTGAGTTTCTTGAGCGGGCGTATTCTTTCTACGGCGAAACAAAGTATTTAGCGATTCTCAAGTCAGCCTATCAAACGCGTTTACGACGGCCCGGCGCGCTTCTCTCATGGAGAGACACCGTCCCAAACGGGCAGTCTCCACCGCTTATGAATCATTCGTTCTACCAAGGGCTGGGGCGGGCCGTTTTAAGTAACGGAAGCGGTTCCGTTCCTTTATCCCTCTTTGTTGACACTGGCGCGTCCGTTCAGCTCGAAAATCCGGCGTTGTTTTCGATTGAAATTCAAACCCATCAAGGAAAGATCAATTCTTTGATCCCAGAAATCGGGACAGCGGGCTGCAACACCGCTATGGTAAACGGCGCTCCACATCGAAATCCAAATCTTGAAAATGACGAAGCCTCACAACGCGCTAATTCATTCGGTACGGCATTTCCTAGATGGGAGTTCGTACATCAACGCCAGCGCGTCTGGACGCTATACGGAATATTATCCCTACGCGCCAGGCTATTTTGAGCGCTCGCTTTACGCAGGATCATCTTGTGTTGTTGAATTTGTTCCGCCTGCAAGGAAGCGGCGCCCATGATTATATCTACCACAGCGGCCCATTCCATCCAAGAAGCGTCAGGAGAGGAATGGAAACCATTTTCCGCATCTTCGTCCGATCAGGAACTGTTTTCACATTCTTCTTCTACGAAAGCATGTAGTAAAAAAGGGATCTATAACGTTGATTTCAGAGCAAGTGATTCCGATGGAGTCTCTGAGCGGCTTTGGTTTGTTGATCCAATCGGTTCGCAATTGATTGTGGAGAAAACGGCCCCACACTCATTTATCGTATGCCGGAGGAATTTCCCGGAGATGGCGGGGAATTTGTTCGCGCGTTTTCATGAATTATATACGGGAGAGACTCCGGAGGTAACAAGCATTGAGCGGTTGTTTTGGAACCGCGTCCAAACGAACGCGATTTTCAAGCGGTTGGTTTTGCAGTCGAACGGGGAGATGATTTTGATATTTACCTCTTCTGCGACGAGTAACAAGGTGAAATATACATCCACTTATCGAGCACGGGCGCATCGTTTTTCAGGGAAAATTCGGGCATATCCGGTATAAAAAAAGGATCGTTCGATCAACTTGCTATCACGGGGGGAACGCTTCTTCGGTACGATACGCATAGCGTGACGCTTCAATCCGCCATGATGACGGGAGTGATTGGGAAAATCGAATCCGCCACGGGATCGATTGAAGTGAATTTCCCCCCAGCCTCTTCCAACCGATCCGAATCTTCAAGGATCGTCGCTTCTCGCTGTATCATTGGCGCAAAATCCCGTCATGTTCCAATCGTTACTGACCGGCGCCACAAAGACCGGAACCACGTCACAGACAGTTTTGTTGGATCTATACCCCAATATAACGAATCCGCTTCCCTATCTGGCGCCCCCTGTTCGATCCGGCGATCAAGTTCTTTTTGAGACGTTTGCCGAATTGATTCGTATCAAAGGTGGATATTATCGATTCGCTTATTCGGCGCCCGCCGATATCATGATTCCAGGAGAGGACCAATGGAACCGGGTTTTCTTACGCAAGGTCGAGACGATGCAGCGTGTACGAGGGTAAATCCAACGCAGGATTGATTTTATTCCACGTTGATCCATCGGAGAGCGCTGGAGGGATTATCGAATTCTTCGCATCGCCTTGATTTCTTTTTCTACCACGCCGCTTCAGAGCTCTTGTCACGGGGCAATTCCTTCTATCATACTATCTATAGGCGCAATGATTCATAACTATTTCGCCCTCAAATCCCTTTAGAGAAAATTACATGAAACGGGCGCAGAAGGTTATTTTATCATATTATTTTTAATGCTCTTATTCTATATGTGATACCGGTTCTCTATGCGGCGGAAAATCGATCGCCGACCAATGTCGGAGGCCGGTACGGAAGACACTTGCGGCGAAAATCGCTTTTGTTGTATTTGTCCTCTTGCTACTCGGTTTTTATTATTTCTACCTTCGCCGCATACCCACGGAAAAACAGTTGAAGAAAAAAAGAAAAAAAAAGAAATTTTAGATTCTTTCAAGGCCGATCTGCAAATTTATCTCAGACTTCCTCCACGCCTTGAAAGAATTTGTAGTAACAAAATTCCAAATATATTTGGCTAGGTAATTCTTTATATTCTTTACATGTAACAATCTCAAAATATAGAATCAGTATAATCCCAGAGAAGTAAGGCGTATTCAAAAACTAGAGGAAGGGAAAAGGGAAAGATGAAACGTACCCCATTTTTCAGTAAAGCGATCATTGTTGGATTGGCGGCGCTTGCCGCAGGAAACCTTGGCTGGGCGCAATCCGTTATCGTAAATAGTGAGGGGGGAGCGGATTATACAACAATCGGCGCGGCGTTGGACGCTGTGAGAAGCGACGCCGCCGAACCCAATGTGATCACCATCACCGGTGGAGGCCCATATGAGGAAGGGATTCTAATTGATATCCCCATTACGATCCGGGGAGAATCAGCGGATGACCGTCCGATCGTTCTTCTTAAACAAGTGGGAGGAAGTGTCCGGGGTGAACATGGCGTCGTCAACACCGCCGCGGTGGACATCACATTGGAAAACCTGATCTTTATTCCATCAACAGCTGAACCCCTGACAAAAAGAGCGATTTGTTTCGAACCTCTCGCCGACAGCGACGATTTTGATATTACAATCCGGAACGTTCTGGTCTCGGCGAACGATGGTTCCAACCAGCCGCTTTCAGTCGATGGGATGGAATTGATGTTTCCCAGCGCGGAGAACTCCGTGCCGTTTCAAGATGACGGAATCTGGGTATTAGCGTCGTTTTACCGGCCAAATGGAACCATTGATGTGTTATTAGAAGATGTAATCGTAACGCACTGCGATTCGGGGAAAGATCCGGATATGATAACCGCCAACTCCGACGGTTTCGTAATCGGCGGTATTAATATGACGTTCACTATGCGAAATGTTGTTTCTTCCTACAACGACCGCTACGGCATTCAGATCATCTCAGCGGATGTAGATCCCGATCCCGTGACGTACACCCCCATCGCAAATCTTGAAGGCACTCCGGAACAGCCCATTATCTTCAAAGGAAACGGCTCACAGGGAATCCAGAGCTGGACAGGCGAGAATCATTGGAGTTACGTCCACCTGATTGAAAATCCTCAAGGCGTCCGGATCGATGTTTATTCCAACACACTCGAAGCTGATCACCTTCTCTTCGTAGACAGCACGGAAGCCATCAATCTCTACCGTTATCCCCCGACAGAGGATGAGGTTCTCTATCAAATCAGCGACAGTACGTTCTTCCGGAGTAGTGAAACGGATATTCTTATCAATCCTACAGTGGATGACGCGGCGATTCTCAATCAATACGGCGCGTTCACGATGGAATTAACGGATTGTGTCGTAGCGGGAACGATGGTGTTCCTGGTCAATTCCACTTTCGAAGTAATCCCGGAAGGCTTTACCGAATTTCCCACCGTGATCTATAAGAATAGCGCGCTGGTGGAAGAAGGGGATCATTCCGTCTTCGTCGATTTCGAAGGGATTCCCGTCAATCCGGTTTTAGAGAACACGATCGGCGCCGATCCAGAATTCGTATCGATTGAACCGGGGAATGACGGTTATCTCCGTGTTTCCGCGGACGCCTACCGGACCGCCTCGTCCGATGGAGGGATCCTTCGCGGCGCGATGCCCTTCGCGGGAGAACCGGTTCCAGTGCGTGATTGGATGATGTACGAATAAGAAACATGCGCGATTTTGTGAATGCGTGAGGTATGAGAATGAAACCTTTGGGGGATTGTTGATACGTGCGAAATTCTTCTTGGCGGGCGCTGATTCCCTGCGCAATCGTTTTGACGTTTACTCTGCTTCCATTATGGTTGTATTGGAATCAGCCCACCGAAGATCTTTTCGACGCCGCGCTGCGGCGAATCGCCACAGAACCAGATATTCAAGCCCCGCTGGAAAAAGCGGAATCGTTTATTAAATTTTTTCTCAAAGGGGGAGGAGCAAGCGCGCAGCGGTATGCGGCGGACTTTCACTTCCGGATTGGAGAAGCGATTCACACGCGGCCGGATACACGCTATCTCGAAACCGCTCTCACGCATTACGAAACCGCGGTGAAATTGTATCCTTCTTTACGGCATGGCTGGCCATTCTATCAAATGGGCGTCATCCAGGAGAAGATGAATCGGCTGGGCGCGTCAATTCACTCCTATCAACAGGTCGCTCTCTACGATGATGGTCAGCTCGCCATTGAGGCGGGTTTCCGAATCGCCACGTTGTATGTGAAGACCGAAAAATCTCCTCTGCCCGCCTTCGATCTGTATAATTACTTTCGATTTGCAGCGGATGACGTTCTTTCGTCCGCTCTCCTATTCGCTGAAGCGGAATTGGACCAAGAAGATTACGGGTATTACATCAAAAGCCTGATCGCCCGCGCGCGGAATCAAACAGAGGAGGAAAAACGATTACTATCGAAATTCCGCGAACAGTTTCCTTCCGATCCCAGCGCCGCGTTCCGGCTTGATGAATTAATGGAACGGCCTTTGCATCCCGCGTATCCCCTAGATGGGGATTTAATCCGTTCTTGTTACGCTCCCCTCGCGTACCGGAATGGAGGGCTTTACTTTCAGGAAGGGGGAAGGATGATCGCGGATTTCTACTATCCCGAAAACGTTAACGGCCCCGTAACCATTCGCGGCGTTTTAGCGGAACCCTATCCGGAAAGTGTATTCATTGATCTTAACCTGAACGGGGAAGCAAAATCCGTCAAACTAACGGGTGGAACACAACAGGTGTTTTCGGTCACTTTCGATTCAACAAAAAAACGCAACCTTCTACAGATCAGCCTGATCCGTCTTGCCACTCCCGCTCAATCGGAAGGCAAACCTTCCTTTTTAATCTTGCGCGAGTTGAAAGCATTGCGAACACATGAGGAGATGCGTTCGTGAAACCACTCGTCCGCAATTCGATTTTCATGGGTTTGTTTAACATTTTCGGGCGCTCGTCAGGATTTATCCGGTATTTGCTATTGGTCGGTTTTTTATCGGATGAGCATTTCTCCCAAATCACCTTCGCGCTCAACATTGGATTAATCGGCCGTCATTTTATGGATGGCGGATTGGATAATCTTGTCTCAAGGGATGGCGCCCGTGATTACGGGAAGGTTCCCACATTCTATATTCACGCTCTCGCGATCAAAATGGTGATGGGAGCGATCTTCTTTTGCGGGGCGTTTGTATATCTCTATTGGATTCGCCATATTTCCTGGATGGAAATCGCGATTGTTTATGTGGCGTTGTGTGGCTCATCGATGCTCTCGCTGACCGGCGTTATTCGCAGCTGTTTCACCGCGATCGAGAGGATGGAGTATTTTTTCTACACCAACATGCCCGCAAGAACGATCTCTATCTTGCTGTTATTCCTGGCGTTGTGGTATTCAATGCCACTCGTCTTCGCGGCGGCGGCGATCTCCATGGAAAATTTGATCTGGTTTTTCATCCTGGGAAGCGTCTCGCTGCGGTTTTTCAAATTGACCCACGTCAATTTTTCGTTCTCCACGATCCGGTATATGATCGCCGAATCCTGGCCGTTGGCGCTTTATTGTTTTTTTAACATCCTCTATCTGCGGTTGGATGTGATGATGATCGAATATCTGATGGATGATATTTACGCCGTCGGTCCCTACACGTATTCGAGTCTTCTCTTGGAAGGCGTAACAATGCTGTTTTCGGGGTATTTCATTGCGATCTATCCAGCTCTTTCCCGGCTCTATACAACCGATTTTGATGCCTACCGCCGCTTATTTCGTCAGTCTGTTATTATCGTTATGGCATTTTCAATGCCTTTATCAATCGTGCTCAGTTTTTGGGCGCACGATTGGATGAACTTCATCAAGGAAACCGGCGAAGTTTCCGGACAAGTTCTCCGCATCCTCGCAATCAACCTGAATTTGAGTATGTTAAACACGCTCGCGATTATCGTCTTTACATCCTGCAACCGGCAGCGCTGGCTGGTTTTATTTACCGGGATCGCGGTTGTGACTTCGTTTCTTTCCAACCTATGGTTGATTCCCATACTTCAACAACCTGGAGCCGCGCTTGCGTCGTTGCTTTCACAAATATTTTTGTTTATTATCATGGTGACTGTCTCACGGATATTCTTTGATTTACGTTTCCCTGTGCGGAAACCACTGGAGATTCTTTCCATATCGCTCCTGTCGGGCGCTGGAGTTTGGATCATTCCTGGATTGCCGCTGCTTGTGAAACCATTTGTGTTTGTTGGATTTCTTGGATTATCTGCGTATGTGTTTTCTGTGATTACTGTTAATGAGGTTCAGCGGTATTGGAAAGTGTTGAGGAAATAAGTTTTCACGGGCGGGGACGCCCGTGGTCCATTATTCTGAATAGAGGCTTTCGTTGGCGCTCCAGGCTTCGAGGATCTGTTTGGGGGTGGCTGTGCCGGTTGTTCCGAGTTGACGGATTGTAATCGAAGCGACAAGATTCCCAATGACAGCCGCTTCCGGTGGCGTTGCGCCTGACGCTAGAGAAGAGACAATGCCGGCGGTGACGCTGTCCCCCGCGCCGACAATATCAATGGGGCCCGTGACAGGAGGACAAGGAACGATGGTTTCTCCTTTTTCCGTAACCGGGCAGATACCTTCTTTATCCAATGTGAGAAAAACGGCGCGCCCGGTCTGTTTCCGTATCGTATGGGCCGATTCAATCGCAAGAGGGGTAGGGCATTCGCCCTCATGACTGAGTTGTGCCGCGCAGACGGCTTCAAAACGGTTGGGTTTGATGATTACATTTTTGAATTCTCCAATACGCTCACGTGAATCGGCGAAGAAAACCGTGTTTGAACATCGGGGAGCGAAATCCGCGAGGAAATCCCGGACGCGATCCGTTAAAATCCCGCAGTTACGTTCTTGGACTTGATCGGCGATAATTACCGCGTCCGCGCTGGGCGCCACTTTCTCCAAATGGTCAATCAGTTCCGTTTCCAAAGATTCCGCGAGAATGTCCCGGTTTTTGATATCCTGCCGTTCGAGTTCTTCTTCGCCATCGGGCAACTGAAGCATAGGTTTCGTATAGGTGGGAGTGAATCGGCCGGGTGAGACGATGATCTGAGAGATATCCACGCGCCGTGCTTCGAGCGCGTTCCGCAGTTCGTACCCTTCCCCATCATCACCGATGACCGTCACGGCGATCATTTGTCCGGCGCCTAGATCGCTGAGATTATTGCAGACCGTGCCCGCCGCGCCGGGTTGGGGCCGTTTACCAACGACCTGATACGCGGTTTTGCCTGTTTCGATTGAGATTTCATTCAATTGGGGATCGATTTCGAGGTAGCGGTCAAGGAAAAAATCCCCCAGGATCACGATCCGAAGTTGAGAGAATCGATTCAAAATTTCTTGCAGGCGTTCTGTGTTCATACTAATTTAATTAACCTTTGATGCAGTCAAGAGTTGATTAGACAATCAGCAATCTTTTTTTTTAATACATTTGTTATACGCTAAAAAGATAGTCTAACAAGGGGCCAGTTTCCCCGAAATGAGGAATGATCAAGTCTGCTTTCACACCAATGAGGCGGCCACGTTTCCATTCATCCACACCCGTTTTCCGAACTTCATCGGCGGCGACTCCAACCGCGATTCCGCCTACTTCTTTGGTGTTTTCAATCTCGACGTATCCATCCCCGAATGTTAGAAGTTCGGTTCCAGAGAGGTTGTTTTTCTCGATTAACTTTTGGATGATCATTTTTTTGGAAAAACTTTTATAGTCATCCAACGCGCCGTAGATATGCTCACCGAAATATTGCGCGACGTTTAAGACAGAGGCTTCATCCTGGACGAAGGGCAGGTCTGTTCCGCTTGCGAGATAGCAGGTCACGCCCCGTTCTTTCAAACCATTCAGAATATCATACGCGCCGGGAACAATGTGATCTTCGGGTTTCAACGCGCCGGATTTCAATCCAGAGACCCGGTGTTCGATCCGTTCCCAGAGGAGATCGAGGTAGATGTGTTTGTATTCGATAGGTTCTTTGGCGATGGCGCCGCGTTTTTCGATCTCTTCTTTGAGCGCCATCATTTGGAAGATGGTCTGTTTACCTGTCAGCCGGGTGACGAATTCTTCTACGATTTCGGTCAATTCTTCTTCGCTTTCATCCGTGTCCGTCTCTTTAAGGAATTGAACGCACATCGGGATCATCACTTTTTGCCAACCTTCGCGAATCAAAGAAATTGTGCCGTCGAAATCAAACAGCGCATGCTGAATTTTCCCCCGTTCAATTTTATCGTTAATGATTTCAATTTCTGTTCCAGGCAGGTAGTTACGGGATTGAGAGGCTGTATTCATCGTTATTACACTCTTTTCTTTTAAAAACGGTATTAAAAACGGTTATATGCTGAAAAGAAATTAATATACACCAAGAAAGGAGTAATAGTAAGGTATCATATATATTACTATACAATTCAGATAATCCTGATGGAACCGATATGCGCTGTCTCGACGAGCAAGAGATTAGAAGATATTGAAAAAATGGATATATTCTATCGGAGAATTGAGACGAGAGAGAAAAGGCGCTACTATATCTATAGGAGAAAAATCCACATTTTGGTAATTACAAACATTTTCATTCTATGATGTGAAACAATAGTTGAGGTGAAGAAATGGAAAAAAAACAAGGAAATAAAAAAGAATTTGATAAGCGTATCGCATCGAAATTACTGAAGATATCCGCGGTTTCGATGGTCATCATTGGAATTATCACTTTTTTCGCAATCGATCGAACGATTGGATCAATTTTGTTCTTTGTGGGGATCATGGATTGGGGAGCGGCTATTTTTTTGAGTACATGGTTCAAGCAATGACATGGCGATTAAATGGTCATGAAGGCATAAATCTACTATATTTATAAATATATAACTTGAGGTTACGGTGTCTTGCCGTATCATCACTATTTTTTATTAAGGGTATGAGGAAAAACTTGATGACACCAATTGATTTGATCTATAAGCATATACTTCGCCCATTTCTTTTCCAATTCGATCCCGAAACCATTCATGAATACGCGCTTGAAAAAATCGAACAGACACGTTTTGTCAAACCTCTCATAAAAAACCTTTTAACAAAATCCGATCCTCGCTTACGGCGTGAAATCTGGGGGCTGACATTTGACAATCCAGTCGGACTGGCGGGTGGATTTGACAAGAATGGGATCTGCGCCGGTCTTTGGGACGCGTTTGGTTTTTCGTTTTATGAGATCGGGACGGTAACCCCTCTTACCCAGGCGGGAAATCCCAAACCCCGCCTGTTCCGGTATCCAGATCGCAAAGCGCTGGTCAACCGGATGGGATTCAACAATCACGGCGCGATCCGAATCGCGCAACGCCTTGATCGAATCAAAGACCGGTTGGAGGATTCTACAGCGGTTATCGGAATTAGCTTGGGTAAACAAAAAGAAACGCCCCCGGAAGATTTGGAGCGTACCGCTGGAGATTATCTGACCGTTTTAGACACACTGCATCCCTATGGCGATTTTTTCGTAGTCAATGTCAGTTCTCCCAATACAGAAAACTTGAGAACACTGCAACAAGCGGACCAGCTGAAGCCGTTTCTCTCTCCCCTTTTAGAAACGTTAGATAAACGGGGAGGCGGGAAGGGGAATGGCGGACGAAAACCGCTTCTTGTCAAACTGGCTCCCGATCTATCCAACGAAGAGATTGATGAAGCGGTGTATGTGATTTGCGAACTGGGGGTGGATGGCGTGATCGCCACAAACACCACAAACCAGACAGGAGAGGATGAAAGCGGAGGATTAAGTGGACAGCCTCTGCGCAAACGGTCCACTGAAGTGATCCGGCGCATTGCCCAGCAGACCAAAGGCCAGCTGCCAATCATCGGCTGCGGAGGCGTTTTCACCGCCGAAGACGCGATTGAACACATAAAAGCCGGCGCGTGGCTCGTTCAGGTGTATACTGGTTTTGTTTATGAAGGGCCAACGATCGCAAACAAAATCAATCAGGGACTTATCCATTATTTGAATGAAGAAAAACTAGAGAGATTTATATAGGTGTTTAGGTAGAAGACTGAAGGCTGAAGGAAGAATGGAGCGCGGGCGTCCCCGCCCGTGATTGTATGATAAAGTAAGATGCAAATAATGGAACACGGGCATCCTCACCCGTGATATAACCGCCGGTTAGGTTTTCAATGGAAAACATCCGCGCAAAGACACGTCCAATGATATTCTGATACGCAACCTGGAAGCGCTTTGTGAATTCCTGCCGGAAGAGAAGCGTGGACTGGATTTTGTCGAGAATCTTTCTATCACGGCGGATTCTTCTCAAAGGAAACTATATGCACCGCCGTCATTCGGTTTACTTCTCAAAATAGAGAGCGAGAGTGGCGTTTTCCCCGTAATGGATTCACACACCGGCGTTCCCTGCGCGCGGTACGCGGGTTACGATCCGCAATCTCAATGGCTGCTCCTTATGGGTGTAGACGCGCTTTGTCCGGATTGTCTGCGGCGCGTTGTCACGTCTCAATACAGCCCTGCGCTGATTATTGAACCGGATTGGGAAACCTTCCTGGCGTATTCCTCCCTTTTTTCTTACGAGGAATTGATACGGGATCATTCATTGTATTGGTTTCTCGATCGGGATTGTTTTTCTGACGCGCTGACTTCGCTGGACGCTCTTTTAGAACCTTACTTAATCACTTGTTCGTCAATTCATTTGATTATCGGTCAGGTAATCGCGGCGAATTCATCAACAGCTTTGCATTCCTTTCTTTCAACTTTAAAAACTCGATTTAATGAGAAGCGGCAGGAGATTAAGAAACTTACCTCAGCGTTTCATACAAAATATCAATCCAAACCGTATACGCCTTCAAAAACCGTGATGGTGATCGAACCGGCGGTGAGTTGTTGGATTCAATTGGGAAATGGCCTAGCGAGTGGTTTTCGCGGCAATGGATATGAAGTAGTGGAATTGCAGGTTAATTTTCCACCCTCGTCGATCACACCGTATGATTCGCTGAAATTGTTGCTGGAAGTTCGCCGTTTATGTCCTGATTATATTATCACTCTGAGTCATCCACCGGATCTTTTCGTTCATGGAATCGATGATGTTCCTATACCCCGGTTAATCTGGTATGTCGATGAGCCAGATCATTTGCTGCAAGTCCAGCATGGATCATACGACTATTTGTTTCCAGTGTGGGAGGATTTTAAGGAGAAACTTCGTTCGCGGGGCGGTCGTTTGCTGGATGAAATCCCTGTCGCGGGATTTCCACATACATTCATACAAAAAATGAATACACCTGTGAGGTCGGATTCGTTGGAACGATTCGAAACACACAGCCGGTCTTTCAACAACTCCCCCACGAACTGACGCAAAGAATTGACACGATGGTGGACGAGAAACTTGACGCGGTCAAAACGGAATTTTCGACTTTATTTAAACTCTATGAGATTACACCAAACGATTTAAATACATTGATTACCATCCTCACGAAGGATTATCAACGGTATGGAATGACAGACGAGCAAACGTTCCTTTTTTTTCTGCATATCGAATGCGCGCGGCGCAGACGCGTCCGTCTGCTGGAATCGCTGAGTGAATTCGATATAAAAATCTATGGAAACGCGGATTGGGAAGTCGTTCTAGTTGGAACCAAGATAGAAAGCGCATTTCAGAAAAAAACATTGCCGCTGGATGAATGCTATAATTTCTATCATTCCGCAAAGATCACCCTAAGCGTTCATCCCTCCTATATCCATAGTGGGCCAACGCTCAGGGAGATGGATATAGTCCAATGCGATGGATTTACGCTATCCGATATGGGTATCCACGCGGGAAAACGAATGGAGGAGTTCTTCAAACCAGGCTCTGAGATCGCCTTATTTAAAACGAAACGGATCTTCCGAAAAAGTTGAACACTATCTTGAACGGCCTGAAGAAAGAAAATCGATAACGGAAGCGGCTAAAGCTAGAATCCACCAGGATCATCATTATACAAAAAGAGTGGAACAGATGCTTTCTTTATTACGCAAATGAGAGGGAGCCATGAGACGGGACTGGACATCACCTCGCGCATTCGGCCTGCCGTTCTGGAATTAAATCTCGCCGCGTTGAAACTAAGTCAATCCTCACTTGCGGCGAAAGTTTCCGCCTGTCAAGAACCGGATATGATTCGCGTCTGTATGATCCGGGAAGGGATTTTTGAACTGCAGCGCCGCTTCGAAGATGGCCGCGAAGAAATATACGACGCGCAGATCTGCCACTATCAATTCACTCAAGCCAGCCAGCAGATCCAAGCCGCCGTTTCACAAGGTTCGGAACTCATCGTACTGTTCGGCGCGGGTTCCGGCGCATTCTTTCCCAAATTAAGCCCTTTATTTTCCAAGTACACTAGTTGGCAATTATTCATCGTTGCGCGGGATTGGATCGAGATCAGCGTCCTGGCGCATCTCTATCCTCTTGTGGACGCGATCCGGGATCGCGTCTTTATTTTTGTGTGAACAGCCGGAAATCGATTCAACAAACGATCTCCCACTTTGGATTTGGAAACCGGACAGGAATTCGTCTACTATCCGGTTTGCCACAAGAAAACACAGCGTTAAAAGATTCCCTTAAAGCAGCGTTAAACGATGACCGGCTGGAACAGAGCCGATTGGCCGAACGCGCGATTCAATTTTATCAGGACAATCCTCCAAATGAATGCGGCAAGGTTCTCTTTATCGATCCCTGGGAAAATTATCCGGGCAGTTGGATGATCGACGGGATCGCGCAGGCGTTCGCGCTTCAAGGCCTGACAGTCCGGCGGTTGAATCTTCCTACATCGGTCAAACCGTTCAATTCAGTTTTTCGAAAAGAAGATCATACGCAGGTTCTTCAAGCGTTGAATACATTCCATCCCGATTTGATTTTTACAATGCAGTATGAGTTGAGTTATTATCTGCCGCCGGAGGTCTGCCAGGAACTGCGATGCCCGAACGCGTTTTATGGCGTGGATTATATCAATTGCCACGCTGGACCGGGGCGGGAGCGGCGTCTCTATATCGCCTGTACCAGCGAGAAACGAGCGGCGTTTCTATCTACGTATCCCCTGACCGCGTTCCTTCCTTTCGCAACCGCGATCCCTGTTATTCGAGAATTGCCACGTCCGGAGTATCAATGTCCCGTCAGTTTTCTGGGCAGCGGGGGAGCGCCGAAAGCGCAAAGGGCGCAGTGGGAAAAGACGCTGCGGGAGAAAAAATTATTGGATTCCGCGCAGGAAACCATCAGCCAATTGCTAGCTGGTACAAACTTCGATGAACTCTGTCAAAGGAAAACAATAAGTTCGCTGCCTCAAAAACTATTGGACTTGTTCAAGATGTACTGTATCTCTGAAGGGCAGCGGAAACGGCGTATGGCTTTTCTCACGCCATTGTTACCCTATGGGCTGCGCTTGTATGGCTCCAGTTTCCGGCAGGCGAGTGATAATCCCAAAATCCATCAGGCAACGTACGATAACGTGGCGTCATCCCGGCGTTTCAGTCTCTATGTGTCCAGCGCGATCAATATCAACATTCACGCCGCCGACCGGCATGACAGCCCCAATGTGCGTTTTTTTGAAATCCCAGCGGCGCCGGGATTCATGCTCACCGACTATCGCAAGGCGTACACGAATTTTTTGACGAAGAAGAAACCTCCTATTTCACCACGGCAGAAGAACTGACGGAAAAAGTAGATTACTTTCTCTGCTATCCAGAGGAGCGTGAGCCATATATTGAAAGAGGATTCCGGCGCGTACAATCGGCGCTGACCTGGGATCACTGGGCGGAGGCGTTTTAAAAGACGCCGCCGCGCCGTATTTTCGGATCTTCAATGGTTCCAATGAATCGATTCTTGAGCGGACACGCTATCCAAGTGATTAAACGAAAAAATTGGATAGGAATATTATTTTGTCTGAATCAGGATGGCCAGGATGAAAGGATGATCAGGATTTTTTTTCTCCATCTTAATCACTGTCACATTTCGGTAAGCAATGCCACACTTATAATACCTATCCTGAATATCCCGCCCATCCTGATTCTGACAATTTTTCTTAAAGCCTTCCCCTTGCTACCCAGCTAATTGATATAGACTCTGTTTTGTCTGAATCAGGATATCCAAGATGAAAGGATGACCAGGATTTTTTTTCTCATCTTAATCCATATCACATTTCGGCAAGCAATACCAAACTTATAATACATATCCTGAATATCCTGCCCATCCAGCCTATCCTGATTCTGACAAATCATAACCAAGGTTGAGAAAATCCTGATTATCCCGAAACGCCATTGCTACGCCTTTCTGCAATGCAGGTGATAAAATGGTTTTCCACTTTTCGATTTCCCTTGTTTCAGGATCGCGGTAATAATCAGACCGGTTGTACCAAACCTCATCCAGTGTTTTTTCACCTGCATGCGTATGAGAGCCGGGATGAAGTATCGATTCCGTCCAAGGAACGCCTAAAAAATCACACAATGATTTCGTTTCCCGCTCTGGATTGGAGACCAAACGTTCGTAGATCACATTCACCACGCGTGTTGGTTCGAACCGAACTGCTTGAAAACCAGCACCCGCGCATTTTTTTATGCACTCGATCGCATTCTGGGGAGACGTGAGGAAAGAGGGAATCGGATTGCCTTTTTTTCGTATTCGATTCGCGACCTGCATCATGGAAGCCACGATCGCGCGTGGATCGCGTACGACATGGATAAAACGCGCGGCGGGCAGGATCTGCAAAAGGTCCTTGAACGCAAGCGCATTG
>CAXXSM010000026.1:0-12133 GCA_963663405.2 bacterium
TTGGAAATCATTCGCTCTGAGGGAATGACTCGAGTTGCAGAAATGAAATCAATGGAATTGATGATTGATTGCAAGTTATTTCACATAGTCAATCTACGCGATATTACGGATCACGTTCGATTACGAGAAGAATTACGTTATGCGTCATTGTATGATGAACTCACAGGCATATTCAATCGAAGAGGATTTCTGCTCTCAGTTCAAAATTTCTTGCAGTTATCCATCCGGAAAAAATGGAACAAGCTGCTGTTTTATATGGATTGCGACCATTTAAAAAAAATCAATGACGATCTGGGCCACGAGCAGGGCGACCGAGCCTTGATCGAAATCGCAGAGATCTTAAGAGAAGTCTTTCGCGAGTCGGATATTATCGCTCGTATCGGGGGGGATGAATTTGTGGCTCTTGCAATAGACACCTACGCGGATTGCGCTCAACTCTTAATGAAGCGTTTACAGAAATGCCTGCAGTCTTACAACAAAAAAGAGAATCGTCAATTTGCACTTTCATTTAGTATCGGCGTAGTGAATTATGATTACCACAATCCATGTACCATTGAGAATATGTTGGCCTCTGCAGACACAATGATGTACGAAGAGAAATGTAAAAAGAGAATGACTAGAAATGACAATACAACTGCGTAATACGTACTACAACAATTGAACGATATACATTATCAGTAATCATGAAAAAAGGGTATGAAAATGTCGATCGAAACAATCCGAATTTTGCTGATTGAAGATAATCCCGGAGACGCCGAACATATTGAAATAATGGTGGCCGATTCCAATCAGTTGTTCGAAAGAGGACAAACCATCCAGTTATTTCACGAGAACCGGCTATCGAATGGTTTGGAACGTTTGCTCCTGGGAGGAATCGACGCAATCCTAGTGGATCTAGAATTGCCCGATAGCCAGGGATTTGATACTTTCCTCCGAGTGAAAGATAAAGCGTTAGATATACCTGATTATCGTGTTGAGTGGCAACAATGACGAATCAGTAGCAATCGAGGCAGTTAAAAATGGAGCACAGGAATACATAGTCAAAGGGCATCTTGGAATTAGCTCGCTATCTCGCGTAGTGAATTTCTCCATCGAACGAAATCGCCTGAATCATCAGTTGAATCAAACGACTTTGGAATTGAAATCACTGAATCGCGCCTGCGTACATTGATCGAGAAAAATGCCGATGGAATTATCGTTGTGCGTGGATGGAATAATGATGTATGTTAATCCCGCTGCGGAATTGATTTTTGACAGGCCGGCGCACGAACTGATTGGTGAATCGTTCGGTTTCCCTCTCTTATCGGATAGTTATCTTGAGTTGGATATCATTCGCCCGGACAAAAAAAAATACACAGCGGAAATGCATGTAGCGGAAAGCGTGTGGGAAGGTGAGCAGGCTTATATTATCACGCTTCGCGACATCAATGAACGCAAACAAATGGAAGAAGAACAAATTTTTTATTCCAGCATACTGTCGATACTCAATCAGCCCTACCAAAGTACAAAGGCTATTGAACAAATACTTTTCTTGATTAAAGAGCACATGGGGATTGAAGCGGTTGGTATTCGTCTGCGTGAGGGAGAAGATTTCCCCTATTATGTGACCAGTGGTTTTTCGGAGAATTTCATAAAGGCGGAAAGATATCTTTGTTCCCATGATTCCGCTGGAGAAATGATTCGTGATTCACAAGGTAATCCTTATCTCGAATGTATGTGCGGCAATATCCTCTGCGGACGAACCAATCCATCGTTGCCTTTCTTTACCAGGAATGGCAGTTTCTGGACAAACGATACTACAGAATTGCTGGCTTCTACATCGGAGACAGAACGCCAAGCGAGAACACGAAATCGATGTAACTCCGAAGGGTATCAATCCGTCGCACTGATCCCGTTACGGTCGGGAGAGGAAATCATCGGACTTCTTCAGTTAAATGATCACCAGCCCAACAAGTTTAATTGTAAAAGCATCGAATTTTTAGATGAGGTTGGCGCCAGTATTGGAGTCGCATTATCACGCAAGCAGAGCGAAGAGGTTATTCGCAAAAATGAAGCGCTTCATCGCATATTAATCGACTCGCTTCCTCAACATATTTTTCTAAAAAATGCTCAATATGAATTCGTATCAGTAAATAATAGTTTTTGTGATTTACTCGGTATGAAGACCGATGACATCCTGGGGAAAACAGATCATGACTTATTCCCCAAAACTTTGGCGGATAAATACCGGGGTGACGATCAAAGAGTCTTTGAAACGGGAGAAATGCAGACGCTGATCGAAGAAAATATAGTTGGCGATAATAAAAAATGGGTTGAGGTCGTGAAGGCGCCTATCAAGAATGCTGACGGGCTGGTTACCGGTGTTTTAGGCATCTTCTGGGATATCACCGAACGCAAAAATCTGGAAGAACAACTTCGGCAGTCCCAGAAGATGGAAGCGATCGGCCAGTTAGCGGGGGGCATCGCCCACGATTTCAACAACCTGCTAATGGTCATCAAAGGAAACTGCTCGTTTGCATCTCAAGGATTGGATCCGGAGGATGCCCGTTTCAAGGATATTGAAGACATCAAGTTAGCTGCAGAACATGCAACCGCTCTCACAAGACAACTTCTGGCTTTCAGCCGCAGACAGGTGCTGCAACCTGTGGTTCTTTCTATCAACGATCTTCTAGTAAATATGGACAAAATGCTTCGTCGCCTTATCGGTGAAGATATCGTTCTTGAAACCATTTCAAATCCTTCATTAGGTTTCGTCAAAGCTGATCCCGGACAGATTGAACAGATTGTTATGAATTTGGCAGTCAACGCTCGTGACGCCATGCCTAATGGAGGTAGGCTCACCTTCGAGACGGCGAATGTAACTTTTGATAAAAATTATATACACAACCACCAGGACGCGCTTCTTGGCTCCTATGTCATGTTGGCCGTGAGCGACACGGGGTGCGGCATGGATGAAAAAACCAAAGAACGCATATTTGAACCTTTCTACACGACCAAAGAGATGGGAAAAGGAACCGGTCCTGGGGCTTGCCACTATATACGGAATTGTGAAACAGAGTGAAGGTTGTATCTATGTGTATAGCGAGTTGGGAAAAGGAACAACTTTTAAGGTATATCTGCCTCGCATAGAAGAAGGCATCGAAATCCGAAAAGAATTTCGTTCCGAAGGTTCCTTAATTGGCACGGAAACGGTTCTCCTGGTAGAAGATGACAAGGGAGTACGCCAGTCAGTCACACGGATGCTGCAAAAATATAACTATACCCTTGTAATAGCGGCTAATGCTAAGGAAGCCATAGAGAATTATGAAAAATATGATGGAAAGATTGATTTTCTCTTGACTGATGTGGTGATGTGATGCCTGGCATTAGTGGAAGAGAACTGGCCTCTCACCTGTTATCTTTGAATCCGATGCTGAAAGTCCTCTATATGTCAGGTTACACGGACAACGCCATTCTTCACTACGGTATTTTGGATCAAGGAATCCATCTCATACAGAAACCTTTCGACCACATAAGTTTGGCTCGAAAAATACGTCAAATATTGGATAAAAAGTAAATGATCTCTCGGACAGTACAGCGGGAAATTCGTTCTATTGCGGATATCGACTAATGAACGGCTGGCGTCTCCAAACATGGGATAACCGAGGTCGGGCGTGGCGATCCAGAAAATGTAGTCATACATTTTCCTCACGCGATCCTTGTAGGCCGGGGATACGTCAATACCGGCGGATTTCATCCGCCCCATAATCTCCACGGCGTCACGTAAAACTCCGGAATGATAGCCACCCGACCACTCCCGCTGCACGCCATCTTCCGTGGTTTGCGCGAGCAGGTTTTCTTCAACGCGCTGTAACGCCAACCTCATCCAACGCTTGCTATCTTGGAATTCCGGGAATGTATAAGCAATGTTAATGAATCCACGCTGCTCGAATATGGCCTTGTTGTGCACCTGATTCATAGGAAGCAACTCGGTTTTGACTTGGTGATCGTAGAGGCTGGCTAACATAATCCCAAGAAATTCCGGCGTGAATGACTTCGCATGGACAAACGATAGGAAAACCTGACATAGGTTGGTGGCCCGGATTCCGGTCTGGATATCCAACCAGGGGAATCCCCGCCAGTAGGTATACACAGGATGAGTTTGCCGATATTTTTCCAAAGGATGTTTTGTGATCCAATCGGTCGTCAATTCAACAAAGGCTTGCGCGTATTTCTCATCCCGCGTACTTTCATAAGCGGAAGCGAGTGTCTTAGCCCAATAAAACCGGTAAATGGCGGCCACCCATTCAATATCCCCGCGCGGATCCCATTCCCAGTTCATATCTTTTCCATAATCCGCCGCATCATAAGGACCCCACTTAAATATATGGTCGACCATATCGTTGGCTTCGGCAATTATCCTCGAATTGGGATTCGGGTTATGTTGTTGGGGATTTTTTGTTCAATAATAGGTCAGTAATTCAGCAAGCGCTTCAGCAGGCCCATCTTGTTGGACAGCGCTTTTTGACCGATTCCAATCCCTTCTTGTCCAAATCTAATTTACTAAAAAGTTCCTGCGGGGGGTAATGAATGCAATTCTAAATCTATTGAGGGTGCGCACCATCCAGCTAAAGGCAGTAAGAATATTATGTATGCGTACAATACAGACTTTCGCATGATTCAACCTCCTAATACTCTTATTTTCTTGATTTATCACCACACCACCAGAGTTTGATTGATTGAAGGCGCAGTAGACGGCCACAGAATCTTCTGCCCCATCATCCAGTTCGGCCTCCAGGTAGTATTCCACTGCGCCTTGAGATTGGACAGGCAGATTGACTCGGTAAGCCTGTCGGCTGCGATGCGCGGCGATTACCTTCTTAAACGCTCCTTCGCCCAGTGAACGCCAATACAGATTGACTCCTGCGCTCTTACGACTGGAAAGCACGAAGGCCCTGATTTCATACGGCTCATTAGCGCTCATTTGAGAGCCTTTTGACGAAACAAAAATGCGTGAAGCCCCACAATAATTTGTGTTGATTACCGTTTCGACTGGCAATGGTTCTCCAAGAATCTCTGCAATGACGGCGTCGTGAGAGGTTGCAATGCGGGCGCGGGAACCACTCTCGATGCTTGAGATCGTCCCCACTTCGCCTGGCGATTTCGCGCAATTCACGAAAGCTGCAATTGTGTCTTCATAGTAGCGTGCAATCTCTATCCTGAGTGGAAGGATATCTGTCCGTACAAAATTAGTTTTGTTATCGGTCTCTTGGATCGCCTTTATTTCGTTCATCTTCGATGTCAGGCGAGCCGCCATCACCCACGTTCGCACGCGCAGGTGAGTGGCGCGAATGAAATTGAGCCAATAATCAAATCGGTCCAGATTCCCGGAGCCTTTAATGCGGGAGCGCAATGATTCCAATTCGCGCAACGGCGCAAAAAACTCGGCTATACTTGCATCAGTAGTTTTCGCCCCACCTGAAATCAACGCATTGATGCGTGTATGACCGCCGTCGAAATTTTGCAGGATTCTTCCAGCTTTCGCTCCTGCGTCGCCACCGAACAAATTACGCCCCCAATCCGCCCAGTAATCATCCATGCCGGGCATCTTGCCATCGACGGAGGAAGAGAAGGCGTTGTCGCCAAAATCCCATCCAGCCCTCGCCAGAGCCATGATATTCGGCGATATCGCCGCCGTTCGCCAATGAATCGCCAACATGCCTTCACAACCGTAGCGATACGCATCCGACGAGTTGACCAGCATACGCTCGACCCAGAGTTGTAGATCCCAACAGGTGCAACAATGAGCGCCAGCCGTGCCGTCATCCTCCGCCCAACCGATGACCCATTTGGGACGCTCTTTGATGACACCATAATGTTTTTCCACCGGATCGCCTCCAATACCGGTATTAAGAGACGATATCGGCCAACTTTTTGGAGCGCGCCGATCCATCCAAAGCGCGTCATCGCGAGTCCCTAGACGCCACCCGCTGATCGCAAAGTTGAAAGGAGCGTGAACCGATTCGATCGCCGTTTCAACCAGTTTCAGGTCGCGTTCGACGTTCTCTCTCGTTGTCATTTCCCAACCTTTACAGCCCGGTTCCATTCCCAGCCAGACCTCTGGCGCCCAAAGCCAATAATAGTCAATCGGCATCTTCCGCATAATCCGAAGAAACGTTCCCTCGTACAAGCGTTCAATCACCGAAGGATCGTCCGGTTTCATCCCTTTGGACTCCAAACGAGCGGCTAGTTCTTTCGGAACGCCGAGAGGAAGTTCGGTTCCGATCGCGGTCTTGATGCCAAGACGCCGGGCTTGAGTGAAAACGCGTTTCTGAAAATCGCCGTATCGGTTAAACATGGCAATGCCCGCTTCCCCGGTCTGGGGCCAATCCAGGCAATCTAGCATATAGTCTGGAGCGTAGTCATCGTTTTCAAACAGCAAACCCGCGCCGGAAGCATAATGACTGGTCGGAAAAGGTTTTACGGCCCAGCCGCGTCGGGTAGTCACGACGCCGGCCTCATAACCGAATCGAACATTGCCCTGGCTATCCACATCTTCGGGCAATCCCGTCCAGACATTGGCCTCAGGTCCTGTGGAAGGGTTCCAACTCGGATAGGCGTGAAAGCCAATGAAGTTCATCCGTAATTTTGCCATTTGCGCCAAGACAGTTTGATAATCGTTTAGATTCCACCAGTCAGGTCCGACGGAAAAATCATGAAAAGGCTGAAGACCGCGTAATGCAAAACGAGGCTTACTGGTTTCGTTTAATTCAGACCAGTCGCCAGCCAACAACTCGTCAGGAATAACATCTTCATCCAGGCCGAAGCGCACTCCCAGTTTCTCGGCGAACCGGTATGCGCCATACAAAACGCCACTCTCATCTCCTCCCACGATCCACCAAATGGTATCGCCTTTCGATGGACTGGTCTTCAATGTAAATTGCTGCGGCTCCAAGTCCCGCCCCATTTCGCCGCAAAAGGATCGATTCTTAACCGACACGGCGATACGGTCGCCGCGAGTAGCTCCTTTTTGCACTTGCATCAACTTGCCCGTGCGCAAATAGACATAGCGCCTCACTTCATTAGCCGCTAACGTTTCCATGGACGAAGCATCTTGCCTGATAGTTATGATCTCAGGTGGGCGCAGGGAAAAACGGTTGACTCGTGGAGCAGTGGCTTGCGTCAAATCCGCTAAGGATTTTAACTGCACGATACCCATGCAGATCGTTATTAAAATAAAAACCTCCGATATTTTTTTCAAATGACTCATCATATTTCCTTCCTGCATTACGGTTTCATGACGTGCATTCTGCTGTTCTTTGCAAAAATTAGATTGTAAGGAATTTACATACTATATTTCCGTCAAAGAACGATCGGGGCGATTCTGCAGCAATCCAAATCACTACGCTGTTCGATACACTAGTCATCCGTCCACCTCTTATCCAGAGACGGATAGAAATCGAAATAAGAAACATGCCAGAAATGGCCCCTGTCGTATAAAGGGCGCAACCTTGGCCCGTAGCAAAAGGTCTCTTTTCGGTAACGCTTCACTTTGCCGAACTTATACTCTATCTCAACAGCCGACTTGTTGGCCCGCATACAAGCGAAGCACTGCTTCCGCCAATGTTTGATATCAAGCAAATGAGCGCCACGCCACTCAATTCGGTGGGTGGCAGACATAGAATAATCAGATTCTCGCCAGTCTCCCAGTCATCTGTTGTCTGCAATGTTTCAAAAATCTCGATCGGCTCGATGACCTCTACATTATCCGATACGGGGATACGAATCCTTGATCAAATCGAAAATGTATTTTCTCGATCCCTGTTTTGCAAATTCGGTCGAGGAGATTTCGATCATTTTTCCGATACAGAAAATATCATCCTCTTCGGAGAAGGGATAATGAACCTATTCGATCCGTCTTCCCTCAATATTCATATTGTTTTCCTAGAACGAAATTGAATCGTCCCTCTGTTGGGGCCGTTCCGCATCCATGGGGATATAGGCGTCACACTCAAAAGTCTCCTCATCATCTTGGTCAAGCCGGTTCAAGTTGCACATGGGCTCTTGCGCAGAATCGTCTTTTAGTCGGCATATCACACTGAGCGAAGGCATTTTTATAAAATCTGGATTGATACAATCACCATCATCATCAAAATATTCAAGAGACATAATTCCTTCTCCATACGTTTCAGAAAATCTACTATTGGATTTAGAATAGACCAATCTGCTGATTTTGAAAATCTTTTCGGGAATTGTCGGCTACATGCTCAGTTAAATCCAGGGTCAGATCGAACGTTTCACATATTATAATGATTGCCGAATAGGTTTGTCAGATCACGAAAAGACTCATCTGCGCTTTTTATCTGCTGTTTTGTTTTTTTTACGAATCTTTTGTTCAGGTTTAGCGCAGCATTCCAAGCTGATTTCGTTCCTTACATTCCTGCAGGCCGATACGGTCAAACGGTATCGGTTTGAATCCTGTTTCCCAGGCGGGTGAATCCTTTGGCAGTTGGAAACCGGTCTTTGGTTCTCCAATCTGTTTCCGGTCGTTGGTCACAAAGTTACCATGAATATCAAATAGTGTCTCTTGCGCATGCCAGGTGATTTCGATCCAGTCACCCATACGAAAACATTGTGAGCAATCACATTGCCTTCAGGCGGAACGCCCGTGAAGGCGTCACCGGCGATGGCGGCGCCGCCGGGTGAACCGTAATAGGCGTCAAGAGTCTTCATTTCGGGATAGCGCTTCCGGTATAGATCGAGAGGAACAGAGTTCAATCTGTCGCGCATGGTTTTATCCACCATAATTGCGCCAAACCTGACTTGTATCCAGGCCACGGCCATCCGCCCGAACTGCTGGATCGCAGTCCACAAAAAGATTGTTTTCGACGCGATGATCGCGTCCGCCGCCAATAAACATCGCCCAATGAGCCTTATAGAACACATTGCCGAACACTTCCGTCCCGCTGATGCAATCATCCATATACACACCCATTGATCCCATTCCCACGCCGCCGGTTTCGTGGATGTAATTATGGCGTATGCGGTTGCCCCGGAATGTATAGTCCCGTCCTGTGTAGATTGCGCCGACATCACCAGTCTCCAAAGCTATGTGATGGATGTCGTTAAATTCAATGAGATGATCATTGCCCCAAAACAGGATGGCGCAATGGGGATGGTCATGAATTAGATTGTTCGACGCGCGCAAGCCAACGCCAGTCATGGAGACGGCGGGGTACATAACATTTCGACCAGCGGCCCAGCCTTGCGAAATGGCAGTTCTCCACATAATGACCGCCTGGGGTGAGTGTTTGACGATCTCCACCCTCCAGGCTGACGCCGCCATCTCCGGTGTCAAAGATATCACAGCTTTGCACTCCGTGGTTCTTGCCGCCGCTAATCATGACGGCCCAGTCGCCGATATTGCATACGAGACAACCCGCAATCCGATTGCCTTCTCCGCCGTTGATCTCAAAAGCGTTGCCCCGGGTTCCTTCAAAGACAATACCGCGCATTGTGACATGGCTTGCGTCTTTAAGCGTCACAAGGGGCTGTTCCAATAGTGAAAATAACGCTTCGCCTGATTCAATCGGGCTGGGAGGCCAGAAATAGAGTATGCCCGCCTTTTTGTCCACATACCACTCGCCGGGTTCGTCAAGTTCCTCCAGGATGTTGAGGAAATAAAAACGCTGTTTTTTGTTAAATCCATAATTCCCATAAGGTTCCGCTGTTCGGATGAATCGGCGCGTCACGTCTAATTCGGCGATCCGCTCATAACTGTTCGCCCAGTCATAAGCCCAATAGCCATGAATCCAAATGTTTTCCTTGCTCTTCCATCGCGCTGGCCGGTCGCTTTCATAAAAAAATCCTCCCTCAAGCGATCCGATGTTCGTTCCGTGGCCATCATCTGTACCGGTCTCTCTGGGAAAGTCTTGGATGTGTTTCCCAATTACCCGCATTTCGGCCAGCGCGCCAGCGTCATCGGCCGACTGTCAAAAAACAACTCTCCATGAGCGGGCAGAGTCGGCCTGCCGAATCCGCGTGATTTCAACGCGCCGAAATCATGGATGCCCTGGATGCGTAGATCGGCCTGCAGAACGTTTTCCCGCGCGGATTCTTCGAGACGTTCGAGCAAATCACTGTCCGTGACCTTTGTGAATCCTTTAAGAACAGTTCCGCCGAGGATTCGCAACTCGTTCGTTTTTGTAGGCTCGCCACACAATAGGCGCATCCGGCGTTCCCGAATCTTCGGCTGAAAGTTCCAGTGATTTGCTTCTGATATAGTCGCCGCCGCGAAGCCAGATGGTTAAACCGTTATCGGGCAGGACTGCATTACGCTTGATTTCCCGTACCGCGTCACGGGCTCGTTCCAGCGTAGCAAATGGTTTTTGCTCCGTCCCTGCATTATGATCGTCTCCCTTGGGCGATACGAAGATATCCGCGTTAGCGGTTATGCTTAAAAGCCATAACGCCAAAATCCCCATCAAACTCAGCGCCTTCGATGAATGCTTAATCTCATATATTTTTTCAGACAAACACGATCTGTCACAATACGTTGTCTTCATTTGGATATCGTCTCCCTTTTGTTTGTTCCCGAGTCATGGATCAATCACAGATTGTGAATTGAAAGATTTAACTTATTTGTTAACATCCAGTCATTTTTAATGCATCAGCATTGTACTGATCATATCCCTCTTCCATCCATTTCCAAATCGCCTCATTCCATTGTCCGACGCGTTTTTTCTCCTGTTCTGTCTGTGCGAATGATTGAGCTTTATTTATCAGAACGCCAAGTTGATTCATTCGATCTGCTGTTCCCAAGCGCGTCCAAGCGACATTTTTCCAATCGATGCCGTTGCGCTTATACAGAGGCGGCGGATAGTTCTTGGGATTGCAGGCGATCTCTTCAATTAGTCGATAAAATTTCTCCATCGGTTCTGCAGCCGCGCCGAAATACCGGACAAAAAATTCATTCAAGATGGCGTCCTCATTCTGGTCTGGATCATCCCAAATTTTGGCAATCACGTATCCTTCCAGCATGTCCTGTTCGCCGCACACGAAGATCCCCCGAATGCCGTCTTTGATGAACATCCTCATTGTCCGCACGGACTCATGCACCATCATGTTAGGGAAACATTTCCATTTATAAATCAAGGCTGGTTCCATCGGATGATGGTAGTAGTTCCATAGAAAGATCGGCGCTTTGGTTTTTTTCAACCAATCCTTATATAATTTCATATCGTTTTCGCGAATCTCTTCGTGAATGGCGTAAAGGCACGTGTGCAGACAGGGAGCAACAGATACGTTAGGCTCAATATCGAAACCTTGGGGCGGCAAGGCGTAGTTCCAATAAGCGAGCGTCGCGATGTATTTATCGGGATGAGTTTTACGCACTTCCCTTGCAACGGCGTTTACGAAGGAAAAGAAATAGTTGCTGACCGTGCCGCTGCTGAACTGGCCGGTATTCATGTCCTTACCTGAGTTCAACAACGCCTTGCACCGTTCGCATTGGCAAAAGTTCGAATTGTCATCCGGAACAATCGCGAAATAATCACCTACCGCTTTCCAGCCCTCGGGTGCGTTCTTCTTGCCATCAAAGAAATCCCTCGCCATCTGAGCAACTTCTTCGATCAGCAACGGATTGGTATAACAGAGTTGCGTTCCACGACCCGGTCCTTGCGCTTGGTACACGGGATTTTTAAACATGGCTTGAATGGTCTTGGGGTGGAACGTGTGGTTCCCTGCCCATTTCTCCCCGCCAAGACGCAAGCGCCGCCAAAACAGATATTTTTCAGATTGTGTTGTGGAGCCCCCACTGGCCTTTCATGAACGGCCAATTGCCCCGCCCAAAGAGCATCGCGATATTTTAGGGCTGGAGATCGTCGGATGTCTGTTCCCTTGACCGTAAGCGATGACTGCGAGGGAATAACGACGCTCGAGTCGTTTGGCCCATACCAGCGCACATTACAAAACTGTTCGATGAAATGATAGGCGGCGTAACACGTCCCTTGGTCGTCGTAAACTCCCGGAAGTTCCATTTCGCCCGTGCTGCGCTCCGGATACCCCACGGTTTTCCAGTAATCAATACGCTGCCGGGTATCTTCCAGAGCATTCCCGCAATTCATCGGACGACCAAATTCTAGCCGATTGGCCG
>CAXXSM010000027.1:0-61967 GCA_963663405.2 bacterium
ATCTTGGAATTTTAAGCAATCTTCATAGCGTCCTGCCTTCGCCATTTTCGCGCTGGTGTGGGCATAGTGAGCGCTGATTACTTCTGCATTGAGATCCTTTTTTATTTCGGAATAGTCTGAGGAGCAGTGGATCATTTCGGTAATCACTCGCACCCATTTACTTCCGTCTTTTGATGTATACTCAGTAATAGCCTGTATCGGCAAACTTTCTATTTTAGTGAAGTCTATGTTCTCCATCTTTTCCAATTCTGCTAGACTCTTCATCGAGTATTTGCAAGTAACTGAAGATTCCGCAGTAACACTGCCTCTATCTTGAACATACAAACCTTTCCCGTCAGATAGGTATTTATCAGGCACATCCACGAATTCCATTATTTGTGGGACTCTGACTTTGACCACTACTTGGGTTGCTAGAATTTTTGATGAAACGAGTTCAGTGAAGTCTGAGGACAGATTTCTCGGGTCTACTCGTAGGATATCCCCATTGGTTTCATCGACTAAGGGACAGAGCAAATCCAATCTGCATTCTGTTCCTACAAGAGAAATGACCGAAACAATAATATCGTGGTGCTTGGCATATTCTCCGACTTTGGAATAGAACTCCTTTATTTTACTATAGTCAGCTCCACGGCGAGTGATTGAGCCCATTCCTACATTGGCTAATCCATCTGTGCAAATTATAATTTTTGATCCGGGCTTTCCTTTGGCTGCCAGGGCTGAGGCAGCCACCACCGCAGGTCCCAGAGCCGTGCTTCCCTCTGGGGAGATTGGCTCCAAAATTTTTAGAAGTTTGGGAGCCGATTTCTCAACAGAAGCGGACATATATTTATCACTGTGATTTGAAACTTCCTCTACAACTCCAAAGAAATCTTCGTGCAATCTGCGAGAAAGCATCAAGGGAGGACTAGAGCCATCTCCATATATCGTCACTTCTGATTCAAATGTGATAATTCCTAGTTTTCTTTCTGGATTCTCTTTTACACTTGTCTGCACTTGGGAGTCAATCGCTACTTTGACTGCCTCAAGACGTGAAATATAATTGGGGTCTTTTGAATACTTCGTTTTGGCATTAGATGACATTTTCTCCGCCATACTTCCACTATTGTCAACGCAGAAAATCACAGAGATATCATCGGATTCCAATTTCATCTCTTCTTTTGCTTCTGCCTTGATAGCAGGTTTTTCGATAAGATATGTGACTAAATCTGACTTCGGAATTTCATTAGGATCCATCAGAAGAACATTTTTGTTTCCGCAAAACTCACAATTCCAAGTATATTCAGTCCCGGATTGCTCCAGTTTACTATACTTGTTCAAATAAGACTTGCATTTGGAACAAGTTATAGGGTCTCCAGTTTCTGGCTTGGGTGGGCTATCCAAGGCCAAAAAGTCAATTTTCACAATATTAATGTCTACATTTTTTTTGACCTCTTCCTCTGAGCTTTTCTTGTCTTCCTCGGTAGCAGGTTTCTCCGTACCTAGTCCACCATTGTCTACTTGTCTGAACCCTGATTCTAAAGATTATAGGATTACCATGATTCAAAAATCAAGAAAATCAGGCGAATCAAGAAAAGGCCGCGCCAGCGGGCTGGCTTTTGAATCAGGGTTCAGACAATAATAAATCCTTCCCTCCCCCACCTCGTCCTAGAAGAAAACAAGATTATATTGTTATGATATCAAGTAGAAACCATAGGCAAGAAATAAAACCGATCATTCTACAAGGAGAGAGGCGATGCCGAATCTGTTTGGACGTAAATTCAACCGTACGCAGTTGGAGAAATACACGGGGGCGCCTTGGCAATGTGGGGGCGTGCGGCGCCTGCGGTTCGCCGAAGGCCCGGAAGCAGGTGTGGATATCGTGCAATTCGATACGGGGACGGGATTAACGTTCAACACTCTGCCCAGCCGGGGATTGGACATCGCTTCCGCCAAATTTCAAGGCGCGTCGCTCTCAATGGATCTTCCTGCGGGAGAAGCGCATCCAGCGTTCCTCGATCCAGAATGGCTGGGCTGGCTCAAGACGTTTTTCTGTGGTCTCGTCACGACATGCGGCGCCACCTGGGCGGGAGCGCCTTGTGAAGATCAGGGCGAACGGCTTGGGCTGCATGGACGCTATTCTCATTTACCCGCCCGCAACCTGAAGATCGGCGATGAATGGACCGGCGCGAATCGCCGCTTGTGGGTTTCCGCCGATATTCGGGAAAGCATCCTTTTTGGACCGAATCTTCTGATCAAACGCACAATATCTACTGAACTCGGTTCCAACACCATCACCATTCAAGATAAAATCCGGAACGAGGCGTTCTCCCCCACGCCCCATATGTGGCTCTATCACATCAACATCGGATTCCCCGTGCTCGATGAAAACACGGAACTGTTAGTCAATTCATCCGTAACGCCGCGGGATGAAGAAGCCGAAAAAGGAAAAGAGAACTACAACCGTTTCGAAACACCCAAAGCGGGATACAAAGAAAAAGTCTACTATCACGATATTAAAACAGACCGGAAAGGCTTCTGTCACGCGGCGCTGGTCAATCCTAAATTTAACAACGATCAAGGATTGGGCGTTCTCGTCAGCTTCCGCAAAAAGGAACTGCATCGCTTCGGCCAATGGAAAAACATGGGTGCGGGAGAATACGTCTGCGGCCTCGAACCCAGCACCTGCAGCGTCCAAGGCCGCGCCCACGACCGGGAAGATGGAATCCTCCTCTTCCTAAAACCGGGCGAAGAAAGAAACTATCATGTCGAAATCACCGTCCTTCCCGATAACGAAGCGATCGAATCGATCCGAAAAATGATTGGATGATAATATGAAACACGGGCGTCCCGCCCGTGAGCGCCAAAGGCGCCCAGCCTTTATCCTGAAAATCCTATCCATCCTGCCCATCCAGATTCAGACAAAATAAACCGGGTACCCAGGGCAAGGTTTTTTTCTGCCCTGGCATTGAACCGTAAAATTTTACAATGGGGTGATGTATTTTTCGATATCAGCGGGGCCTAAGTGCAAAATATGGGAGGAACTTTTACTGTGGATTTACATTGAACTGTTTATTGACAATCGCCAACAATCCCCAAATCCACAAATTCAACATACATCCAATACGGGATTTCCAGCAAATTTACCTGATCGCCTGAATCAATGATAATCGTGATGGGGAGGAATGTGTTGTTTGCGTAATCGGGAAGGTCCTCAGATGGAGTCATCAACACGGTACTATAAATTGATGAAGCGAGTGAGTTATCCCATGAGATGTACCCTCCACTGCTGATCCCGTCCCCTCCAATGTCAGGCGCCTCTCCATTAAACAAGAGTTTCCAGATCACCGCCTGGATTACGTTACGATGAACGCCAATATAAGAGCCATAGCGGTAATTGACTAACAAGTAATTCACTAATTTAAAATTCTCTGGATTGCCAACCAGGGAACATACATCCGTCTCAGAAGTGTAAATCCCAATATTATTATACCACACGCCCAGTTGAATTTTTGTAAGCATATCCGCGCACCAGGCGGGATACGTTTCTTCACCCCCCAAAGCCGTCGCAGGAATGAACTGCGCGTCGAAATAACTTCCATTTATTTTCCCCGGCCAATACCGCCTGCCAAATCCATCGCCATTGACAAGGTAACTTGTGTCGATCGACGCGCAATCATATGGCATCAAAGTATTCTGAGGGTAATATATGAATAAACCAATGCCAATCCGGTTTTGTAGTACAAGAATCGCAGCCCAATCATCGCAGGATAAGTTGTTATATCTTACATCAACGTAATCTCCTGATCCGAGACCCGTATTGGCGATGAGGCTGAAAATATTCGTTAATTGATTATTATCGCAGTTGAGTTGAGCCAAAGCGGTGTTGTTGGTGACATCCAGGCTGGTCAATTGATTGCTTTTACAATTGAGGTGAATCAAAGCTGTGTTGCTGGAGACGTCCAGGCTGGTTAATGGATTTTCATAGCAGTAAATTAAAGTCAAAGCGGTGTTGTGAGATACATCCAGACTGGTTAATTGATTGCTGTTGCAGCGGAGTTGAATCAAAGCCGTGTTGTTGGTGACATCCAGACTGGTTAATTGATTTCTGTCGCAGTAGATCAGAGTCAAAGCGGTGTTGTGAGATACATCCAGACTGGTTAATTGATTCTCGCCGCAGTCGAGTTGAGTCAAAGCGATGTTGCTGGTGACATTCAGGCTGGATAATTGATTATTCCAGCAGTGGAATTGAGTCAAAGCCGTGTTTTTGGTCACATCCAGGTTGGTTAATTGATTACTCCAGCAGAGGAATTGAGTCAAATCGGTGTTGTTGGTGACATCCAGGTTTGTTAATTGATTTCTCCAGCAGTGGAATTGAGTCAAAGCCGTGTTTTTGGTCACATCCAGGTTGGTTAATTGATTGTCGCTACAGTAGAGTTTATACAAAGCGGTGTTGTTAGTCACATCCAGGCTGGTTAATTGATTGCTTTCGCAATGGAGATTAATCAAAACGGTGTTGTTAGAGATATCCAGGCTGGTTAATTGATTGCTATCACAATTGAGAGTAACCAAATCTGTATTGTGAGAGATATGCAGGCTGGTTATTTGATTGTTACGGCAGACGAGTCCCCTTATACCAGTAAAATATTCTATTCCAGTTAAATCACTTATACCAAGTCCATGGCAGTTGAGAACACCCGTCTTCGCCGCCGCATCGGCAGCGGTGAAATCTCCCCCCATGTAACTCTCAACAAAGCTGAGGAAATTCGTGTCTGGGAAATGGGCGGGATCATTGATGTAGCCCTGCGCAGTAGAAAAATTGGTCATGAGTACGCTCATAAGCGCCAGTGATACAACAATAATAATCTTTCTCGATCGTTTTCTACATTTCGCGTTTTCTGAAGAAGGCATAGATACACTCTCCTATAGGGAATAGATTATTGGAGGAGATTCGCCACTCGCTCCTAGTTTCCCTCTTAGTAACTAATATTTTTAAGGGAAACAGATCACTGCTTCCATATGAACTGCGTATTAAATAACACTATAAGGCATATTTTATTCGTTGGATAGATGAATATATAAAATAAACTTAAAAAGCATCATATCGTTACATGATATGACAGGTCAAGTTTGATGAAATGGCAATGAAAGGAGCGCCTTTCTCTCTATCCTTCTCCCCCCAAACCGTGATACACTCTACCCAACTGTTTATTGCTGGAGGATAGATTCATGACAGAGAATTTAAAACGCCGTTCATTTATTAAAACCGCCGCTTCCGCAGGGGCGCTCGTATCCGCTCCGGCTGTTCTGGGGGCGGAAAAAGTCAAGAAATACAGAACCGCCACGATCGGGACCGGGTGGTGGGGGATGAATATCACCCGCTACGCCATCGAGTCTGGGGAATGCAAGTTTGTCGGGATCTGTGATGTCGACCGCCGCCATCTCGACGGCGCGGCGGAAGAGATCAAAAAACGCTGCGGAGACGAGCCGCGTAAATACAAAGACTTCCGCGAGCTGCTGGAAAAAGAGAAGCCGGAAATCGTCATCGTCGGCACGCCGGATCACTGGCATCCACTCTGCGCAATCGCCGCCATGCAAGCGGGCGCGCATGTCTACGTTGAAAAACCGATCTGCCACACAATCAATGAAGGCCGCGCCATGGTCAAAGCCGCGCGAGACTGCAACCGTGTTGTCCAGGTCGGAACCCACCGCCGGAAAGGTGTACATAATATGTCCGGCATGGAGTTCCTGCGGTCGGGCAAAGCCGGCCAGATCGGCATGGTTCGCGCGTTTGTTCACTATCATGGCGGCGCCGGACAACCCACCCCCGATTCCGAGCCGCCGGAAGAACTCGATTGGGATATGTGGTGCGGCCCCGGCCCTATGCGGCCATTCAACAGCCGGATTCACCCCAAAGGCTTCCGCCGGTTTCTCGATTACGCCAACGGCCAGCTGGGCGATTGGGGCATTCACTGGCTCGATCAGATTTTATGGTGGTCGGAAGAGCAGCATCCCCGCAAAATCTCATCCATGGGTGGGCGCCATATCTGCCGCGACAACACCGACGCCCCGGACACGCAAATCGTTCAATACGATTTCGAATCCTACACCGCCACTTGGGAACACCGCTGGTACGCCGGAAACAGCACAGAAAAACACAATATCGGCGTCTATTTCTACGGAACCGAAGGAATCTTCCACATGGGCTGGATGGATGGATGGACCTTCTACCCCCGGCGTGGAGAGCCGATTCATGAAGACTGCTCCTTCGATCATTCCATCACGCGGGACAATGAAAACATCCGGGGATTGTTCGCCGATCTGCTCAAGTGCGTCAAAACCGGCGAACGGCCCATCTGCGATATTGAAATCGGTTACCGCGCTACCGCCATGAGCCTGCTCGGTATGCTCTCGCACAAGATCGGGCGCTGCTTCGCTTGGGACGGTGAAAACGGAAAGATCCTCAATCCCCCCGAAGCCAACAAATACCTCAGCCGGAAATACCGCGCGCCTTGGAAATATCCTGAAGTCTGATCAGCGCTATAAAATACTGAGTGATAAGGGCAAGTAATGACGCTTACGCTGGAGCAATTACTTTTCTCCGTCCTTGCCTTATATCATACAACATACGATCACTACAAAATCAACCATAAAAAAACTTGCCGAATGGTTAGTTTTACGAATCGAAGAATTCCTCTTCTAATTTGAACCTTACATTTCGATTCCGCCGAGAGCAGGAAATCAGGCAAAACAATTGTTGAAGATTTCTCTATATTTAAGTCAGTTCGTAAAGTTATGTTTTTGAGGAAGTTAGGAATGGGCAAGAATTTTAATTGCGGAACAGAGTAAATTCCTTATGAAAATCAATAATGATGAATAAATAGAGAAAATTTCACGTTGGACGAAGCGGCTCCGCCGCAGAGTGTCGTACGCCGAATTTTCTAGTTGAACAATCCCCTTGCGAAATCTCCTGAGTTGTCATGTATTTCTTCTGAGAAGGCAGTGGCTGTAAGACTGCCAACCACTACTTATTTACAGGAGAAAGATCATGAAATCATTACGGAAACGCATGATCGAAGACATGACGTTAGCAGGACTGAGCGAAGGCACGCAAAAAGCATACGTCCGAGCCGTCGCCTCATTCGCTCTAGAATTTGATTGCTCGCCAGAATGCATTAGCGAGGAACTCGTCCGGGTCTATTTACTGAATTTGCGAGACGTGAAGAAAGTCGCTCTCGGAACGTTTCAGGTCCACTACAGCGCGCTGAAATTTCTTTATCAAACCACGCTGGATCTGGGGTGGCCGTTGTTTGCAAAAAAAAGATTCGTAAGCCTCGCCAAAAGCGCCTGCCGCATTCATTAACCCATTCCCAAGTTCGCGCCCTCCTGGCCGCCGTCAGGAAAACGCCCTACCGGTTGGCTCTAACGTTGATGTATGCGTGCGGCCTTCGGACCAGTGAAGTCATCTCTCTTCCGGTGCGGCAGATCGATTCCAACCAAATGAGTTTACGGATTATTGGGAAGGGCGATAAAGAGCGAATCGTTCCTCTCCCGGACACCTTGTTGGAGCCGATGCGTGAACTCTGGTTGATGCATCGCCATCCCACCTGGCTATTCCCCAACCAACAAGGCTCCAACCACATTCCCTCATCGACACTCGGCAAAGCGTTTCGCTTGGCCTGTAACGCTACCGGGCTGACAGACGATGTGAAGCCGCATTCGATGCGTCATTCGTTTGCCAGCAGATTGCTGGAGAACGGCGAAAGCCTGCGCGTTGTCCAGATTCTTCTCGGCCATTCCAGTATTCGTTCGACACAGATCTACACTCATTTGACTGAGCCGCTTCGCCACGAGGCTCAGGATCGGATCAACGCCGTGTTCGCCGATCTGATGTGAGGAGGAATCATGAATTGCACTTCATCGAACCTCGAACTCGGCGATGTGGTTCGCCGGTTTGGCCCGGCCTATATCCGGCAGCAAGGGAAGCGCCTTTTGCCCTCCCAGCGTAAAGCGCTGCACGATATCATGGCCTGTCATACGGCGGAACTGGGAGGGCATCGTTATCACTGTCAGGACTGCGGCGAAGACTTCTGGGTGTATCACGGGTGTGGCAATCGATCCTGTCCGTCCTGTCATTCCCAGGCGATGCGGCAATGGATCGAGAAGCGGGAAGACCAGATGCTTGGCTGCCGTTACTTTCATGTAATCGTAACAGTTCCGCAGTCTATCCGGGCGGCTTTCTTGGCTCATCAAAAGATTCTCTATGGGTTGCTGATGACGACGGCTGCTTCCTGTATCATGGATCTGATGCGCAATCCCCAAGTCGTTGGCGGTACCCCGGCGATCCTGGCCGTGCTGCACACTTGGCGGGGAGATCTGGAATTGCATCCACATGTCCATCTGTTGGTCAGCGCCGGCGCCGTGAGTGAGGACGGCCACTCTTGGATGGAACTCCGCCACCCGAAATGGCTTCTCCATGTGGGAACGCTCAGCTTACTCGTTCGCCGGCGCTTTAAAGAACGGCTCGAAAAAGCGGCGCCGGAGATCTTCCAAGGCATCGAGACCAAGGTCTGGAATAGAGGCTGGAACTCGTTCTGCAAACCGTATGGCAAAGGCGTGAAAGCCATCTTGAATTACCTGGGGCGCTATGTCTATCGCATCGCGATCTCCAACCACCGGCTTCTGGCAATGGACGCTACCCACGTGACGTTCCGCTACAAGACCTTCAAAGAGAAGCATTGGCGAACTCTCCGCTTGCCGGGCGAAGAATTTCTGCGGCGCTTCGTGATGCATGTGCTCCCCCGCGGCTTCCATAAAGTCCGCTACTATGGGCTGTGGCATCACTGTCATCGGGACACACGCAATCGAATCCGTTTGCTCCTCGCCCCCAAGGCGGAGAGCGTTTCTATTCCCGAATCGGTTGAGAATTCCATCGTTTCAAAAGAGACCAACGACAAAGCAGTATTCGATCGGACCGGCCAAGAATCGGCGCCGGAATGGCCTAAATGTCCGCGTTGCAAAAGCTGTAACGTGATTGTCATTGAAACCCTCAATCGGAATCGAAGCCCCTGATCGATTCCGATTGTAAGCATCGCGATGGTAATATAAAGAAATTATAACTTTACGCGGGAAGATTTTTTACTTTTCTTGCCGTGAGGGGATTTCTATAGCTTCAAGAGGATTTTCTCTTTCTAAACTATCAACTTCTCTTCCTCAATTAAGCCGTTTCGCGAATAAATGGCGTGTTATTGGTTCTCACATTCCCCCCGCACTTCGTCCAATAGAGTTTGTATCTCGGCTTCGCTCGATAAAAACTCCTATCTATTTCGCGCCGGATTCAATATATTTTGCAGAAATTAGAATTCACTCTCTGTAGATCCATAAACCCTGAACCCATCATATTCCCAAAGAAGGATGAAATCCCGCTCAAGAATCTTTAGCATACTGCGATATAGGGATTCATCAATTCTATCGTAGACTTCCCCATAAAGAGCCGTATCGATAACCACACGGTTAGCTTGCGCTATGCTTTGCTCATCCGTCAGTCCGCGTGGAAAAGGGAGCAGGCATCTTTGCTGGGCTAGAATACTGTGATACGCGCTGTTTTGCACACTGACGATATAGTTTCTTTCCTCGAATAACGATTTCAGAGATTCCGCGATAATATGATCCCGTTTCGTAGGGATGAATTTTGACCAATGATAGTCAGAATGATATTTCTCAAACCAAAACTGCCTCGATAAAGGCGATGGGGCCAGCAAAGCGTGAAACATAAAACTCACGATCAGTATGATAAGCGAGGTGATCCGTATGGAATGAAACCGTTTGAATCGCGGAAGCCATCGAGCGATTTCAGGTATCCCCAGGATCGCTGAAAAGACAATCGGGATCGTGAAAATGATCGCGTATTGCGTACCAATACTGTAATGGGAAGCGTTCGAATTGAAGAGCACAAAGATAAAAGGAAACAGAATGGGCGCCAACCAAGTAGGTTTCATCACAGACAAAAAAGCAAAGGGCGCAAATAAACAAAAGAAGAAAAAGACTTTTGGGAAGAGTGGCTGTATCGTACTGAGCGTGACGCCATAAGGAGTCAAAAGCAGTCCACCCAAAATCGTGAAACAGGTGAAGTAGAACATGTAAAGATAATTCATATACGCTGAGCGCCAGTAAGCCGTGATAAAATAGAGGATCAGCACAAAAGGTGTCACCTCTTTAACCGCAAAGAGCAGGAAAGTTACCGCTGACAATCGGGGCAGCGTCCACTCTTTCTTCCACTCCCAATAGTAAAGTAAACCAAACAGCAAC
The DNA here is from genome assembly GCA_963663405.2 of bacterium. Classification (GTDB taxonomy): domain Bacteria; phylum Hinthialibacterota; class Hinthialibacteria; order Hinthialibacterales; family Hinthialibacteraceae. Next base: position 10,285 of record CAXXSM010000027.1, read on the forward strand.
GGAAACCAATGATCCGTGTGAAAATCATAAAGACATATATACCAGACTGGAGAATATAATAGATAGGCCAGCGTTATCCAACACGCGGAGAGCGAATCCTTCAGAACACACACTGCAAACCGATGAACAATCCAAGCGCTCAACGTCACAATACCACACTGCAAAAACAGTAATGGAAGCATTCCGCCGAGTTCATACAATGGAATATAGAGCCAGTAAATTGGCCTGTGAAAGTAGAAGGCTATGGGTAACGGATTGCGTAAAAAGGAGTATAAACGGTGTTCCCAGATTCCAAAGTCGTAAAAATGATAAGAGAGGGAAGACCAGCGTAATAGAGCCAGAATAGAGACGGGCAGCATGAAGAGGAAAAGCAATTTAGATTTAACAAGCATGGGTGGATACCCTCATGGATCTCTATTTAAATCCATGACTCAAGCGTCTAGCTTACCTGAACCGTACTGATGCGGACCGGTTTATCCGAAACCTGATTCAGCAGCGTTTCCACTTCATGACGCTGCGCTGGATTGCGCAGAATCAACGGCATGTAACCGCCTCCACCGGCGCCGGCTAGAGAGCATCCATAGAGATAGGGACGAATCGCGTTCATCATTTGCGTCACGTTTTGAGGTTCGGCCCCACTGGCCATTTTCTTTTTTTGGCTCCAATACGTGTCCAGACACCGGCCCACGCCTTCCAGGTCTTCCCGTTCAAGACATTCTCTCGCCTGATAAGCGTTTGTAGTAAGGTTTTCCACTAATTCCACAATTTCGGGAGAACGGGCGTACCATAGGCGAATCACTCCTTGCAGGAGATTGCGCGCAAGCCGTGTTCGCCCTGTGTAAACCAGTAAAACATGATCATTCAGCGTCTGAATCATTGATTCTGAGAGATTCAACACCTCATGTTCGACCCGCAACGGCAATGATGCGGATGAGTGAGCGATCTTTACACCGGCGATTAATCCACCCACCTGATCCTGCCAACCGCCGCCGGTTGTCAAGAGTTGCTCCAAAACCAAGACCGCGTGTATCAGTGAGGTGTCATTGTAAATAAAACCAACCGCTTGCCCGATAGCGCGCAACAACGCCGCCGCTAGAATACTGCTGGTTCCCAAACCGGAACCCGTCGGAAGATTCGACCACGTTTCGATTTCCAAACCACCTTCGATCTTGTCCAGCTGTTTGGAGAGTGGTTCCTTTGACTCAGCGTTAATGATCTGTGTCACAATCAAGGCCGCTTTACACAACGCCGCTGGAGCCAAGGGTTGCGCGTAATCCTGCATCTCATCAAGATTCCGGCAAACCACGTGTACGTTTCGATCAATGTTAAATCGGAGAATTCGTTCTTCAATCCGCCGGACCTTGGCGCCAATCGGCTTTTTCCCGTCCAGCGCCACCGCCATATTGACCACCACTCCTCCCTGTTCGTAAGTAATAGGAGGCGTATCCGACCACCCCCCAGCAAGGTCAATTCGAGCGGGGAGTTCAACTGTAATCCATTCATCATAAGGCGTTGGCTTTGATTTCGTTGCGTTAATCGGCGCTGTCTGAACAGATTTACGGATCAAGACTTGGGCAGCGCCTTCATAATGACGCGCGGCGCGGATCAACCGCTCCGGACTGTCAAGCCAGTGAGTTCTTTCGTTCGCGAGAGATTGAACCGCCTGGCGGATATCCCCGCGCTCCAGCGCGTCGAATCCCGCTTTCCAGTTCAGGTTTCTCATCGGACCGGAGCGTAATCCTCCCCGATTATCCGCAAAGAGCGCAAGCGTATCGGCGATAGTGGAGAAAATGCGCGCGGCGGCCGCCGGCTCCGCTTCCATCGCCAGCGTGTCCAGATTCTTGACTACATCGGTCTGTCCTTCCATCGCGAGACGTTTTAAGAGTGGAAGCAAATACTCTTTTTGACCACTCTTCTGAAAGCAGTTTTCAATCAAATGTAAATCCATCTTGTGCGACAACGTCTGGCGCCAAGAAAACTCGCTGACCGGATCGGCTTGTTGAAGAATATCCGCCAACGACAATCGTTTGGAAACTCGCCATTTTTTCAATATAGCGCTGGAGACGGGCTTTGGATTCTGCATCCAAAGAACCGATTCCAGCCATTCACCTTGCCGCAGAATAGGAAAGAGTTTCGCCGTCCACAACGTGCGGGACGCAGGCGGAACATCCGGCCAAATCTCTTCCGCATCCAGCCCATGCTCCGCGAGAAATTGAAACCACGGCTGATTCACAAACGTCGCGTTGTCATCTTGATAGTGAAGTTTGATCGCGTCATAGACGCCGTAGAGAATTACTACATTGTTCGTCTCTTCCTGGCTGTCCGCTTGAAGCGCAATCTCCTTCAAAACAATATTGTTTTCAATACAGATTCCATAATACGAGCGGATGCCGGAACAGACCGCGCCTGCGCCTACTCGCCAGTTTCCCTTGAGTTCAGAATGTTCGATAACAGCGTCCGGTTCAGCTTTCCCCACTCCGGTTAACAGGCTATTAATCACAACGGCGTTTTCTTCCAATTCCTCCGATTCAATATACGCCCGGACATGACGCTGGAAACCAAACAGCGATTTAAAATGATCGTTTGCCGTAAAGAGATCAACATATTCCTTTGTGGTTCCGGCATGAGCGAATTCTCCCCCCTGAACAATGACCGCATAAAAAGAAAGATTATGCAGATGTTCCCATAACTGTTCCCGCGCGGCTTGAAGAGCGTTCCGGTTTTTCGCATCGGAGAGCATCGCAAAATACTCGGCTTGATCCGTGCCCTGTACCAAACAGACAAGAATATCCGAGTAGAGTTCAATTCGCAGTGGTTCCGCCCCATTATCCACGCCAAGGTATGAGCACGCGTCCAGCGGAGGGGCCACATTGAGTGATAAGAGAGCGCATGTTGTTTCGGGACAAAAATAAAGGATCCCCGAATCCAAAGGATTTTTCCATCCACAAGCAGCGATTGCTTGGTGAGAATATCCTGCGCAGGTTTTTGGTAAAAAGCGTCTACCAATCCCGTATCAGGAGAGACTTTATACACGCCATGTCCGGCGGCGTAAGACGCATGGGCGGGAATGGCGACTCCCGTCACACCTCCCTGATTCCAGATATACTCTTTCTCCGGCAGGTGAAGAAGCACATCGCCACTGGCTACAACCAATCCGGCTTCCACCGAAGCGGTCATGACCGTAATCTGCTTCATCAATAACGAGAATGGGGAAGCCAACTCACCTGGTTCAATCTCGAACGGAAAACTGGAGAACGCTTTGCCTGTCACAGAGCAGAGAGGAATCCTCTGACTGTCGCCCCCCGGAATGAATAATAAGGATTTTAGACGATAGCAACGATTCTGGATCAATATACGAAAATCCTTTTCGCGCGGAAAGGTATTCAGTGACCGTCAACAAGGCGTTCAACGTGGCCCCTCCGCTGCCGATCCGCTCCGAAGAAGGATCGGGAACCGCCAGCGCGATTGTTTGGCCCGCGATTATTCTTTCTGCTGGAGACGGTTCAGCTCCTGTTGATAACTTTGCGCTTGCGCCGGGCTGGCCGCCGTCACAACAATCGCGGACCAGGGGATAGATTGATTCATAGGGTCATTCTCACTCATGCTTTCGAATCAAGTGATGCAGCCGATGAAACGAAGGAACAAATAGTTTTTCCTCCTCATTTTGAGGAGAATTGGGAGTAGGATTGCGTAATAAATAAGCAATATCACTAATAATTAATGTGATCTTAAGATGGTAGAAATAAAATGAATAAGATGATCGACATTTACTCCTTCTCAGATGAATTCAACGATTTCGTAAACGCTTCAACCAGGTTTCCCAACCGGATTATCAAAATAAACAGAGCCACTCCAAGAAGCAACTCTACCACTGCGCTAACCATTGTTGGAATTAAATCCGCCATTTTAATACACTCCTGATAAAGATTGTCATTCTTTCTTCTTTATTTTTAAATCTAATAATTCTGATAATGTATCGAGCAAGGAAAGCAGCCGGAGAATCACTACAAATAAACCGATTCCGACCAGGAGATTGATAATCAATGAAATGATTTGAATCATATTTTCCATTTATATTTCTCCCTGTTTCTCTTCCCTCTGTTCCCGATCATTTTTTTTCAATTCGATTAATCCCCGGATGACGCCCACAGCCAGGAAGAAAAAACCGGTAACGGCGAATTGTTCCGCCACCGGTTCCAGTTTCACTGAAACAAGCGCCAAGATAAAGAGTAATATTACAATAAATCCTGCAATAAAGGGAGTACCAGAATCACGATAGACATAAACAGCGGCCGCTGGAAGAGTCCTGAAAAACCAACCTTTGATCATCCGCATAAAATGCCCAAAAGTAATCACGAAAGCCATTGCGCCCATCGTGAAAAAATAGTTGCTTTGATGGCCGCGCATTGGAGTTTGCATACCGATTCCATACAGTCCACCAGTGGCGAGAAACCATAGAACCAAGAGCCCTTCTTCGGGGATAAACCAATATGCTTTGTTCAATCCCGATAAAACCGGCTGACACAGAAACTTCATCACCGCCATGATCTTACGCCGGACAAAGTAAAGTACGCTCAGGACACCCAAGAGAACAAGCAATGTCATTCCCATTATTTTCAGACGGCGGACAATGGAGGGGGCTTTCTTCCCCACTTCGCTGGTGGTTGGAATCGTATACTGCGCCTGCGCTTCGAAACAAGTTGATTCGATCTGGAAGAATGGTGTGTTTTTCAGAGTCAGTACATGATCGCCCATTGCGATAGGCGTAAGTCCGAGTACTTGCCATTCAACCGCATCATCGGGAAACAACAACGTGTTGAGTTTCAACGGCTTTTCATCGATCTCAATCGCAAGTTGATCAAGTTCATTTCGGGCAGTGCGTCTTAACCAAGACACTTTCAGTTGAGGAACGGGAAAAACGGCCAATGATTCTTCTCCTGAATAGCGCACTCGCAGCGAAAAATCACTGCTAATCTCCTGGAAATCTTGAAAATTGAAAATAGTTGAATCCTCAGGAAATGGAATCTCCCCACCAGGATAGTGGATCGCCAATTCGAAACTGGGAGGAAGGTTCTTCTCAATCGTCAGAGTCAAAGGTTGAACGTACTCTTGTTCAACCGGAACCATTAATTCAAATACATTGCTTGAGGATGCCCAAAAATAGAGTTTCTTCTGTTCTTCATTATAAACGGCATTCCCACTAGGTGATTCGGTTAGTGGAATCGTTTGATTCAATTCCCACCATTCATATTGATCGTAATCCATCTCTCCAGCAAAATCGTTTGATACCGTGTCAATAACAAGAAAATTCAGTGTGCGATTACCGAGTTCTATCTGTTTTTCCGGTTCAATTGTAATGTCATTAATCATCGATTGAGGGGGTAAATCCAAGGGGAAAGGATTTCGTTTCGTTGGCAGAGAAATGTCGATTTGGCGGTCTTCCAGAAACATGTCTCGATAGCGAAGATGAATATCAAACGGTTCCTCTTGGGGAGAGACGCCCCCGTAATACAAATAGGAAGTTCCCATAAACTGTTTGTTATTGTTTTTCCACTGAATAATCATGTCCTGATCCTCGGGCGCCGTCTTGAATGGCGCGCCATCCACTTTTTCAATAGTAATCTCCCAAGGGATCATGATTTTGTTTGCGTACTCGATGTCGTTACGTAGGATCGAAAATGTAAAACGCGTGTCGCCGTCATCACTAAGTTCAAGAGGCGCGCAATGATTGGGAAGAAGATTATCCCACTCCGACACTCGGATGACGCCTTTATCAGTATGGATAATATTTGCCTGACACCATTTCAGATTTTCGACCTTCGCAATATAGCGGGGTTTCTCATCCCCCTTTTTGATGGTTAATCGGATTTCCGGCGTTATATCCGACATATGAAATCCTGCGAATTTCATGTGCGTTTCATCTTTTTCGATCTGATAGTACGCGCCCTCTACGCTGAAATCAAAGTCTTGATCTCCATAAGGTGTAGAGATAAACCTGGGATTAATTTTCTTTAGGATGAACTTTTTACCAAAAACTGGCGTAAATTTTTGAAGCACATGATTTTGTTCCACGGCGGGAAAAGTGGGGATAAATGCCTTGATCTTTTTTTCTGGCTCTTGAAAGACGACCGGCGTATCAATCGTCCGGCGGTCCGCTAGAAAGGCATTGTCCCATGTGACGATCTGCGGAGATTCCAATTTGGCCTCTACCGTGACGGATAAAATCGAGCCATTCATGATATTTTGCTCGTTAAACGCTTTTTCGAGATCAATATCAATGGTCCGATTCAAGTCATTGCTGTTGACTGTCAGTTCAAGGTTTGACGCGGCTTTATTCTGGGGGCCTTGATAACTGTAGGTGGCGAGTTTCTTGATTTTTTTCTCTTTCTTAAACGCAGGGATATTGGCGCCGATATATATAATTGTTTCCATGAGTGTGCTCGTTCGCGCTTGAATCTTGAGACGTTTGAAGGTCTCACTCAGATCGAGAACTTCCACTTCATAGCCACCCGACATCTCCCGCCGGTGAACCATCTCTTGATACGTCACAAAGCGGTCCCGCCGTTTATCCCCTGTGGTGTCCAGGGAGAGAACAACCATGCGCAGGTCTGTTTTCGGCAGCATATAAAATTTGATCAGATCAAGATCCTCGAGTGCCATATCTAAACGTCTTTGAAAAACAACCTGATCTTCATGCTGCGTGTAATACCACTTATCATCACTTTTGAATCCCAATTCACGTTTCACCAGGTACATCTTGGATTTTACGGCGTACTGACCATTTTCCATATCGATTTCATGGAGAAGGGAGAGTTTTTCCTTTTGGGGTGGGTAATCACCTTGCAGGATAAAATCAGGGATTCCATCATCGTCGGTATCGAGATGAATCGATATATTCAATACCATCTCATGATAAGGATGAGCCAGTTCCCATTCAAGAAAGAGGTGATTGAAATTGAGAATCTTTAAAGGCTCATTTTCAGAAGACAGTTTCCACACTTTGGAAATAGGATTTGACCGGCAAAGAAAAGTCTCCCCCTCATCAATCAATAGTTTTTTGTTGAGAAACCACTGCATAGGTTCCGTAACGGGTTCAATTTTCGCTTTGACCAGAAAATTGTCATCTTTCTTCAGTGTAAAAAGCCCATGATCCATCTCTTCGATATAGCGGTCCTCTGAATCAACTAATGGGTACGACAGCGAATGTCCACCTGAACTTTGGGTGAAAGCAGTTGGACCGGATAATAAAAACCAAAAAACAAGAATGAAAAATATCGGCATTTTTTGTTCCTGCGAAAGAAAGATGATTTGGAGCCCTATTTTACTAACAATCAGGAGTATTCTGAAGTTGCATGATCATAACACACTTTCACGCTATCTTGCAGCTTCCCGCTTAGGATTCTTGACAGGATCGACTTCTTAATCCTCTTCTCGTTAAAGATTTAAGCTATATCGTGGATACGAGTGTATCCCCAGTGAGATCAGTATGTTGACGGATCCCCCAAAATAGGCTAGCATGCTACGGAAACAATATTTGACACATAAATTATGGTTGTCATATTTCCTTTATGATATATGAATCGAAACAATATGAATCCGCTTCCCATTTTCAAGCGCCGCTTCAGAGACTTGAAAAATCTGTAACTAGAATCCGATAACGGGCTGCTATTATCTCCGCCGATCATAAATCGAAAACCTTATCTGTTTTAATTCGATTGAGTGGGTAGAATTACAGCCGGAGCGCTCATGATCATAGCGAAAGAAGAATAGTGGAAGCGGAGATGATTCATGAGATCATTTGGCCATAAAATATTCCGTTTTTTAAAATACGTTTCTAAGCGGAGCCGACCTCTCCACTCTTTCTATCAGAACGATATAAATTCTAAGAAAGTGAATAGACCTTTTGCAGCCATTAACGATTCAATCAGAAACAAAGAGAAAGATTTTCTCAATGAAATGGTTTAAAGACGATGCGTTTCTACAGGGGAGTTCGATTCTCTTTGTTGGAAGCATGATTGGGAATATCTGCAATTACCTTTTTCAATTCTTTATGGCGAGACACCTCAGTTCCGAGGATTTTGGCGCGATGAATTCATTGCTGTCACTCTTTATGATCAGCGGTGTTCCTGCGTTGTCAATTATGTTGATCTCGTCAAAGTTTGTCTCCAACTTCAAAGCAAACGGAGAACTGGAGAAAATTCAGTCGTTTCGAAAGAAACTATTTAATCCGGTGGCCAAGTTTGGAGCGTTTATTTTTTTTGTATTGTTATTGATCAGTCCATGGGTTCAGTGGTATTTAAAACTTGATTCGGTTATTCCCGTGATTCTAGTCTGGGTGACGTTGTTCTTCTCTTTTTTATTGCCTGTAAATTTGGGAGCCTTGCAAGGATTGCAGCGATTCTTCCCACTGGGAATGGCGAGACTGCTTGTCGGATTTTTAAAACTTCTTTTCGGCGCGGGATTTGTGCTTTGTGGATTTGCGCTGAACGGTTCCATCGCGGGAATGGTATTCAGTACGATAACTGTGATTATCCTAACCAATTATTGGCTCAAAGCGCTGCCACAAAACCAGAAAGAGATTTCGGATCTTGGTGTCGGCGTCAATAAAATAGTCTCTTTCGGCGTCCCTGTCGTCTTGAACGCGTTGGGGATCATGCTGTTGACCAATATGGACATGGTGCTTGTCAAACATTATTTTCCAGTTGACGTAGCAGGGAATTACGCCAAGATATCCGTGCTGGGAAAAACAATCTTCTTTTTGCCGGGCATCATCGTCATGGCGATGTTTCCCATGGCGTCGGAGAGATTCGCGCAAAAAAAGACCGGTTATCGCTTATTGTTAAAAAGTATGGCCGCCGCTTTTCTATTATCGGGAAGTGGAATATGTATCTTTTGGATTTTCCCACACCAAATGTTAGTTCTTCTCTATGGAAAATCATTTACAGGAGCCGATCAGCTGTTGATTCAATTTTCATTAGCCATGTTGTTCATGTCTCTCATTAATGTGTCGACGACTTTCTCTTTGGCAATGGAAAAAAAGCGCTTTTTAGCGATCTTGTTCAGCGCAGGGATTGTTTTATATATTTTGATTCATTTCTTCCATTCCGATTTACAAACGGTGATATTCATGATCATAGTCACCTTAACGCTGTGTTTCACCGTTCTCACATGCCTGACTTACAACGATATGAAGGGATCGTGTAGTGGATAGTTGCGCAGTACTTGTTTTATCATGCGATAAATATGCCGATCTATGGAAGCCATTTTTTCAGTCCTTCTGGAAGTTTTGGCCTTCGTGCCCATATCCAGTTTATCTGGGATCGAATACCATCGCCTATGAGGGGGACCGCGTTGCCACACTCTTGTCTGGAGAAGATACGGATTGGTCCTCCAGTTATCGATCCATCCTTGCGCAAATCGAAGAAGAATATCTCTACGTTTTTTTAGAAGATATTTTTCTGATTCAAGAGCCCGATCCAGAGAGAATCCGTTTTGTCTCTGAAATGATGATTCAAAACAAGGGGAATCATCTCCATTTCGCGCCGATCCCGAAACCGGAACGGATAGAGAATGGTGTGGGGATTTATGAACGGGGGATGCCATATCGCGCCACGGTTGTCGGTTTATGGAACCGACAATATCTATTACAATTGATCTTGGATGGGGAAAGCGCTTGGAATTTTGAAATTCTTGGCTCCTATAGGACACAATATGACGATGGATTCTATTGCGCTTCACCCGCTTTGTTTCATTGGCTGAACGTGGTTGAAAAAGGAGTGTGGCAAAAACGAGAATTAGACTATTGTATAAAGAATGGATACACCGTTGATCTTGACCGCCGGGCTGTATTAAGTGGTTGGGATCATCTATGCAGCCGGCTAAAAAAATTGTGGTTTGATTGTTTTATTTGTATCCCTTGGCGATACCGTGTCAAACTGATGAATGGATTAAGGAAATTGTTTATTTCCTATTAACTTGTTGACTCAATGGCGTACTATGGAATCCGGATTTCTATTAAAGTTTCCGCTTTGTATAACGCCTGGTTTCGAAACACTGGAAGAGCATCATGAGAGAAAACGGATTTCCGCTGGTTTCCGTCGTCATGCCAGCGTACAATGCCGAAAAATATATTGAATGCGCTATCGAGAGCATAGTGAATCAGACGTACGAAAATTTTGAGTTTATCATTATCGATGATTGTTCGCAGGATAGCACTCCTGCGATTATCAAAAGATTTTCTGATTCCGACGCACGAATCAAAGGATATAGAAATGAGGAAAATCTTCATATTGCGCGAAGTTTAAATAAAGGAATCGGTCATTCAAACGGGAAATATGTCGCGCGGATGGACGCCGATGATTGGGCGTATCCAGACCGGCTGGAAAAACAAGTCCAATTCATGGAGCAGAATCCAGATGTCGTTATCTGCGGCGGCCGGATGGAAATCTGCGATGAAGAGTTAAACGTATCCAGCCAAAGAGTGTATCAATTAAAAGATGAAGAGATCCGGCGGCGCTTGTATTATCATAGTCCATTCTCCCACCCTTTGATCATGATGAGAAAGGACGCCCTTGTCCACGCTGGATTGTATAATGTGAATCTGACAGACGCGGAGGATTATGAGTTATATTTCCGGTTGGGGAATCTTGGAAAATTTGGAAATTTGGATGTGGTAATACTCAAATACCGCAAGCAAGACACTTCTTATTCTCACTCTCGAGTCTATCGTCAGGAATTAAATACTCTGTATGTCCGGATCAAATCCGTTATGGAGTATGGTTATACCATGAGATTTGTAGAAAAGGTCTTTTTAGTTTTTCAATTATTCAGCCTGAATCTCGTGCCGCCTAAATTCAAAGTCTATCTCTTTAATAAAATTCGAAATACACGAAAACGAGCTAAATCAAATTGATCGATAAACTTAAAAAACTATTGTATCATCTCTATCTTTCGATTGTTCATAACGATCCGTATTCCAAAGCGATACTCCGATTTTTATGGAACCGGGGGGATGATCGAGACCGTATACTCTACCCCCTGCGAAAAGAAAGTGTTGTGTTTGATGTAGGAGGATACCGGGGTGATTTCGCGCAAAAAATCTTTACTCGATATCAATCAACAATTATGATATTCGAACCCGTTCACGATTTTTACAGCATCATCCAAAAAAGGTTCCAGAAAGAAAAGGATAAAATCTTCGCCTACAATTTTGGACTAAGCGGCCAGACAAAAGACGAGACCATTGTCATTGATCGGGATGAATCATCTCTTTATCTCCTGTCTGAAGGAAAACGGCAGTCCATACAAATAATGGATATCGTAGAATTCATGGAGACGAACCGGATTGATGCGGTTGATTTGATCAAAATCAATATTGAGGGGGGAGAATATCCTCTTTTGCATCGGATGATCGATGGCGGGATTATTTCACGATTTAAAAATATTCAGATTCAATTTCATCAAACCTATCCTGGCGCGATCGAGGAACGAAATAAGATTCAGCATAAATTATGCGAGACGCATACCCAAACGTATGAATATTATTTTGTTTGGGAGAATTGGACGTTAAGGACTAAGACTCAGTAACATGCGCATCCTTTATCAAATTCCCAGCCTTGAAACGATCTATGCCGCTAAGTTTATCTATTTGGGATATAAAAGCGCGTTTGAAGAAGATGGACATGCTTTCCGCCCTCTCACAGCGAACGATGATCTTCGCCATACGTTGGAATCATTTGAACCGGATATATTCATTACGTCTCTCAATGAATATAATTTAAAATTCTTAGATCTTTCATTACTCAAGAAATTCCGTGAAAATGGAATGCGGATGTTTACACAAATCCGCCCGTGGAAAACGCAAACAACGCAATATGGCGCCGTCGGGCTTTCTGAATGTCCAAGCCTGATTAAACTGATCAAAGAGAATCTTGCCGGCGATGTGTTCTTCCACTGGCTGGAACAAGACGATCCATTCATGGATGGCTTTGAAAAAGAAACCGGCTATCCCTTTCATACAATCCTTCTGGCGGCGGATAAATGTCGATTTTTTTATGAATACGATAAAAATTTTGCGTGTGATATTTCCTTCGTTGGAAATTACCTTCCACGAAAGAAAGCCTTCATTGATAAACATCTGACGCCATTGAAGAAACAATATTCTGTTAATATCTATGGAAATGACTGGACGTTTTTTAATCGGATTCTTGGTTTTGTACAAAAGGGCGGACAATATTTAAATATTCCATACCTTAAACAATTAAGAACGATAACTCTTCCATTAGAAGATGAACACAAAGTTTTTTCCTCTTCCCTGATATCGTTGAACATCCACGAAGAACATCAACGGAAATACGGGAGCGATTTTAACGAAAGAACGTTTAAAATCATCGCCAGCGGAGGATTCGAAATCTGCGATCACGTAAAAGGACTTCGAAAATATTTTTCCGAAGAGGAATTGGTCATTGCGGAAAATACTGAGGAGTGGTACGATAAAATATCTTTTTTCATTCAAAATCCAGAGAAAAGAAAACCTTTTATTGAAAAAGGTATGTGTAAAGTTATGTCAGAACATACATATCATAATCGTATACAGGATTTTTTTTATATCTATCATAATCTATAAACTAAGATTTTTTAATAGTCATCATGAAAGTTTATATAAAACTCATTCTAAACAAGATTAAGCAGGCCGGATTACTAAAAACCGGGATGTATTGTATAGCCGCTTTTTTTTATCCGATTTACAGAAAGATTTATTTAGAATTCGTTAGACATTCATATTCACAAAAACAGGAAGATTTAATCATTGATCGTCTGCTAAATTATCCAAAAACTGGTTTCTATATTGATATTGGAGCCAATGATCCTGTGAGATTGAATAACACAAAAAGATTCTACGATAGAGGTTGGACTGGAATTAATATTGAACCAAATTATATTAAATATAACAAGTTACAATCAGAAAGATCACGCGATATTAATTTAAATATCGCGCTATCCGACGCTTCTAGAGATGATCTTATATTTTATATTTTTGATGCCGATGCCATTTCCACTCTATCAAAGGATCAAGCTCGATATTATCAAAAAGTTGGATATAAAATATTGGAAGAACGCAAAATTATTACAAGCACATTGCAGAATATTTTCGAGACCTATATAAAAAGCCAACCAATTGATTTCTTAAGCATTGATACTGAAGGCTTCGATTTAATTATTTTGAAAAGTAATGATTGGGAAAAATACCGCCCAAACATTATCATCATTGAATCGAGTGAACTAGATGATACTGTTAACAAAGCTAGCGTTCAAGATAATCAAAGTGTTTTTTTTCAAAATATAGGTTATCGTCTAGTGTCTCAAACAACACATTTTGGCAATCTTCTTAATTCTATTTATATCGATACATGGATTGATCATTCTCACAATACGATTAATCAATAATATTCATTAATTCTCAATTTATGATTACAAACTATATTTATATATATTAAAGTTCATAAAAAAACAGGATAAAATAATGAATGTAAAAAATATATTCTATTTTCTGATTTATTTAATTTTAAATCCCAAATATTCTATATATCTTTTTTCGGGTATTGCTAACGAATATATACAATATAAATGGCTTCAAAAATATAACATAAAAACATTTATTGATGTTGGCGCAAACAAAGGTATGATTTTCAAAGTAATTAATATGATGTTTCCACAAGCGAATATTTATGCCTTTGAGCCAATACCAGTTGAGTACAATAGCTTATTAAGAAAAACCAAAAAAGATAATATAATTATCGAACCATATGCAATTAGCAATGTTAATGGAAATTTTACATTTTACATTAATGATTTTAATCCAGCTTCTTCTTTGCTCCAATTATCTGATATAGGAGCGCAAAAACATAAATTTTTAAAAAATGTTAATTCAATTGATGTTAAAACAATGACATTGGATGAGTATTTCAAAGACAAATCGTTAGAAAAAAATGTTTTATTGAAGATTGATGTCCAGGGCGCAGAACAATTAGTATTAGAAGGTGGCCAGAAAATACTCCAAGATATTGATATTATAATTTTGGAAATATCCTACATACCTATTTATGAAAACTCATGTTCTTTTGATGATATATATAAAATTCTATCCACATATGATTTTATCTATTCCGGGAGCATCAGAGAATCAGAGTACTATCCAATTTTTAAGTTGAAAACGCAGGAAAATTGTATTTTTTTGAAGAAATCTATATATGATAACTATATAGATAATTATTTAATTTAACTAAATAACATGGCTATCAAATAATCGTGGATATAAAATTTAATACTAAATTAAAGTCATTTTTAATTAATGGTTTTTTACCCTTATTCCTTTTTTTGATTTTTATTTTTTTTATCTCATACAAAATACTACCATTGAACGGTGAAATCATCTCCTACTCCGATATCTCGTACAATTGGATAGATAGTTCTAGAAATTACTGTTCTACTTGGGTTGTATCCCAACTCGGTTCACCCGCCGTAGCCCAGATATATTCATATTTTCTTTACATTGTTCAATCATTATCAATGTTTTTAGTTAGTTTAAAAAATGGGGATGCGTATCATTGTTTCTTTCAATACTATTTCCCGATCTATTTAACCTGTATAATCGTTTATTATTCTATTTTTCAAATTTCTCATAATATCATCTATTCCTATTTTTCGGGTATATTGATAATATTTAACAACTTTATATTGGAGCAAATGCTAGTTTGGTCTGGCCATTTCTTTTATTGTCTATCTGCATTATGTTTACTTTTCTACATTTTTTGGTGTATCAATGAATATGGATTAAGAGTATACTACATTGCGTATATTGTGCTTATTTCCTTTCTCGAATGGCATCCATTTATGTTATTCATTTATGTTTCATTGGTAATACTCTTTTTATTTATTGAATTTATTTTTACGAAGCAATTCAAGTATGTGTCTGCAATCTTCCTATCTGTTTTTCTTATCATTTTCACAAATTTTTATTGGGTATTACCTTTTCTATACAATCTCATTTCTTCTACTGCTAAGCAAACCCATTTGGGCTATGTGAAAGGGGCGTATGGCGCATATTATTATACAGCTGGTTATGTAAATTTCCTAAATCTTTTGAATTATCCTATGATCGCCAATAGATCGGTCTTTGAATACATACACAATTCTTATCAGTTTTTATTTAATATAATCATCTTATTCTTTGTATGTACTTTACTTTTTATCTATAATCGAAAAAAGAATTTAGTACAATATAGATTAGTATTAATTTTTCTTTTTATCTATTTATTCTATTTTAATCTTGCTTTAGGCCCCAAATCTGTAATAACTGGAGATATATGGAAATGGGCATTTGATAATCTTCCAGGATTTTTATATTTCCGTTCCTTCACTCGTTTTATTATCGTAACTCTAATATCTCTTATTTTCGCAGGAGCTATTTTGTTGCAAAATTGCAAATTGCGTTATCATAATATCGTGTTATTAGCATTGATTGTTTTAAACGTAACTTCATATCACATATTCATTTCAGGCACATTCAAAGGACTTGTAAACAATTTCATTGTTCCACACGAGTATTATGATATTAACAATAAATATTTTCAGCAAAATGGTTCCACACCTACTTTCAATATATTATCATTTCCACATGTTCCAAATGAATCCTACACTTGGATACCAGACGAAAAACCTGACATTAGAAAAATTTCTCTTTTTTTTCAGTCTAAATTCTTTAGCTCACCTGTGCTGGTCAATCACGAAGCCTATTATGAAAACTTAAGTATAGATGAATACGAAGATGTATTTAGTTTTCACCATAAAAATGTAGATATATCGGAACGTTTTATAGAGAAGATAAATCAGTTGAACGTAAAGTACATTATTGTTCATAATGATATCGTTGACACATGGAAAAAGAATAATATACCTGTCAATCCGCAAAAATATAACACGGTTCTTTCTACAAACAAATCACAATTTAAGATTGTTGAAAGAAATTCCTATTTCACATTATATGAAAATAAGAACTTTTTTCCTATATTATATGGTCAAAACGTTACGTTTCAGCGGATTTACGATACAAAATATCGTATCAAAATTAGTAATATTGATGCAACATCCATCTTGACTTTTTTACAACGATTTAATCCTAATTGGAATATTTATTTGGATGAATATTATGCATGGGATTTTAGAGAGGATTTTTCATATGATTTTCCAACATTGTCTACGGCTGAATACATTAATAAAAAATCATTTTTTGAAGGGGATGAGTTATTCTATTTATTGAAATCCAACAGTTTTGAGAACTCACATAAAGAAGTACATTATTTCGCTAATCAATGGAAGATTGATTCACAGTTTATACTCAATCATTTTCCGGCTACATTCTATTGCAAAAATCAAGATAATAGTATAGATATAAAATTAACTTTGATATTTAAACCACAATTATTATTTTACTTTGGTATATGCATCTCTTTCATTTGTATACTAATTTTAATCATTTATGTGCTGATACAAAGATCTAAAAAACACTATTTATAATTCTTCAAAATATAATTAGGTATTTTATTATGGATAGAATAAATTTTATAGGTATTGGACAACCTAGAAGTGGAACTACATGGATATCAAATTGTTTAGAGGAACATCCTGATGTGCTTTTTTCGAGTAAAAAGACAGTCAAAGAAATAAATTTTTTTAACAGTTTACCCCCTTATATAAACTATCATAAAGGGATTCAATGGTATTTAAACCAGTTTCCTGATTACCAAGAAGGTAAAATAAGAGGAGAATTCAGCACTTCATACATGTGCGATCCTGACGCATATAAAAATATCCAAAAACATTTCCCAAACGTGAAAATACTTGTTATTCTCCGAAATCCAGTGGATTTCCTTTTTTCATTGTATATGTGGTGTAAACAAAGCGTATTATACCATGATTTACCTGATACAATTACCAACCTGATCGAAGATCAGAAATATTACCCTCAATTTGTCGATAAAGGTTCTTATTATAAGTACTTAAAGGAGTATTACGATTGTTTTCCGAAAGGAAATATTCATGTAATGATATATGAGGATATTATTATTCAACCTGAAAATCTTGTGAAAAATTTATATTCATTCCTGGGAATTGACGCTACATACATTCCTTCTGTCCTAAACAAAAAAGTAAACACGAGCATAAAAACAAGATTCAATTCCATACATAATATTATTTGTAAAATATCAGATTATTTCAAACAGAATTATCCAAAATTTCACCATTTTTATTATAATAGAAGATTATTTCAAGTACTATATTTTTATTTTATGTATAAAAGATCCAATTACAATCCATTGAATGATGATACCCGAAAAATAATCTATCAATTATATCGCGATGATATTATACAGCTAGAATCATTAATACAACGTGATTTGTCGATATGGAAAATTTAAGAGATACATTATTAGATAGATTTTATGTGGCTTTACCCGTATCTGTTTCAGTCTTATCAATTATTAAAAGCAGTGTATGCAAACGATTAAAATTGATTTTCAATAAAAATTGATAGTGTAGAGCTCACGGATAAATCTCAATGATAAATAAATTATATAAAAAATTATATAATCTTATTATCAATATCATTATTGTTATGATATCAACTATAATTACAGTTACTATAATAGAAATCACATTTTCTTTTATCATAAGAGATGCTAAATCAATAAAACTGAAAAATAATCTGAAAACTTTTTTAAAAGCATATGAATGTTCATACAAATTATATCACTACATACCAAATTCAATAATCCCGCATAGCACAAGTGAATACGATGTAGTATATACAATTGATAAATATGGATATCGCAATCAGGAGGATTATGATTATTACGATCATAATATTGTAGTAATTGGAGATTCATTTGCATTTGGCTTTGGTGTGGGAGACAACGAAGTATTTTCTCGTAAAATTCAATCATATAATGCAGGATTATGGGGGCTTTCATTTAACTATCACTTAGAAGTATTAAAAAATATCTTAACATTTCAAACCCCTAAAAAAGTAATTTGGACTATATATCCATCTCATATTATATCCATGACTGAGAGTCAATGGAAAGAAATATGTCCCGGAGATAAAGAAATTGAATTAAATAATATATTCCTATATTTTCTGAATAAAACATTGCCATTCATAACAAATCTTTATACTTTTAAATTTTTAAAGAATAGACTTAAAATAAAAGAGATTTATATTCGTAATAATAAAATCGTTATTCGAAAAGATTGTTATTTTTTTAAAGAGATTATTCTATATGATAAAAAGATTAAAAATAATCAATATACTAGTAACAACGATGTGAATAAAAAGATATGTCAGGAGATGATTGAGGCTTATCGCAAATTTGACGATATTGTTAATACACTAATGGATATTTCTAATGAAAAAGGTATACAAATAATTCCTTTAATCGTTCCATCAAAACTCCAATTGAGAATGATAAAGGACTGGACTAATATGTCAAATATAGATCCTTATTTACCCAACAAAAAGATAAAAGAAATATTAATAAAGAATGGCGTTAACAAAAGTCAGATAATCGACTTATTAAATGTATTCATAAAAAGAGATGACATACATAAAATATATTATAAGAATGATGCCCACTGGACAAGTTACGGCCATGCAGTTGTCGCAGAAATATTGAACGAATATAAATAAAAACCGTTCTGAATATTGTTCGTATTAACATAAATAAGAAAATATGGTATATGGATTTTAGTAAAAGGTAATACATCACAATAAGTATGGATGAATTTTTTTCATAAATCATCAAGCATTACAATTCCTTTTTTATTACCTCCCCCAATCTTTTCCTTCACAATGTACAATGGCCGGCGGATCACTTCAGTATGGATATGGGCGATATACATCGCGATCAATCCTAAGGCGGTTAGAATAATTCCACTTAAAAACGCGTTTAGCACTGCAAAATACGCTTGGGGAGTGTAGCCCATATAGTTATCCGAAATCAGCATGTAGATCAAGAGAAAAAAAGTGAATGAAGTGATACCCACGCCAAGATAACCGGCGATCCGCAATGGCAGAAAGGAAAATGAAGTGATCGAATTCAGCGCCAAGCGCACAAGCCGGCTGAAATTAAAGGAGGAATCCCCTCCGACTCGATCCGGAGATGTAAATTCAAGAGCGATTTTACTGAATCCCATCCAATCGATCATTCCGCGGAAGAATCGAGTGCGTTCTTCAAAAGTCTGGAATACTCGGATGACGTGTTGATCCAAGAGCCTGAAATCGGTGGAATTCGGAGTGAGAGAAATATTTGAAAAACGGTTTAATATAAAATAGAATAGTTTGGCGCCGATTTTACGGATCAGCGTATGGTTGATATCCGTGCGAACGGCGCTGACAATTTGATAGCCTTCTCTCCATCGATCGACCATTTGAGGAATCAATTCCGGAGGGTGCTGCAGATCAGCGTCGATAAAAATAACCGCGTCCGCATCGCCAACCTGATCTACACCGGCGGAAAGAGCGATCTCTTTGCCAAAATTTCTTGACAGGCACACGCCTTTAATTCGATCGTCTAAGTTCGATAGAGTAATTATCTTCAACCAGGAATCATCCAAGCTGCCATCATTAATAAATACAATCTCCCACGAATAATCGCGCAGCGATTCCATGGTGGATTGAATCGCTTTGTAAAACGACTCAAGGTTTTCTGATTCATTGTACACAGGTACAACAAGCGATATTTTTGAAACCATAATGTTTTGTGTAGTGCAAACTGTCTCTATTAATAATCACCTGAGATGAAGAACGGAATTAATTCTTGATTTTACCGCTTTGCCAAAGAGATGAACACCTTTATAATCTATAATTGGAAAATCATGAATATCAAAACAAGATAACTGTTTTTTTACTGCATAAGCGTGATTAAAATTATACTGCGGATACCAATACAAAATCAAGAGGACTTTGTATGTGATCCTATGCATTCACTTGATTTACTTTTTTTGCAAAAATGCTTCCGTTTTACTGGTGTACATCATCTTGCCTTATATGCGCAGGTCTGAGTTTTGAGTTTATTGGAAAATTTGTATCGAGTAATATAGAGTTGTCAGACGTAATTATATCCATGACTCAATCGATTCACTTCCATACATTACTTTTATGAAAATTCTTTTTGAAGGGCAAAGTCTACTTCCTCCAAGAACGGGTATTGGCCGGGTAACCGCTTATTTACTGCGTCATTTAGACCATCAGCATGAAATCGAAGCGATCCATACTTTTCTATCCGTGTTTCCATGGGGTCAATATTGGAATTCTTCACTCCGCTCATTGCAAGGTATGGATTTTTCCAACAAGATTGCATTTCACCGGCTTCCCATTCCACAAGGGCATATACTTACCATATGGAATCGATATTCATTCCCTCCAGTTGAATGGATTTTACCAAAAGCAGATCTCGTAGTTGGTCCAGCCCATGTACTTCCATCACGTGCTACTACACCCGGAATACTAACGTTATTCGATACTTCATTGATCGAACATCCAGAATGGTATTCCAAAAGCGCGGCTGGCTATCGAAAGCAAATCATAAATGGAATCCACTTTGCGGATGGATTGATTGTCCCCAGTAACATTGTAAAAGAAAAACTCATACACCTCTTTGGCCGTAAAGAAAAGGGAATTGATGTGATTCCCTGTCCGTTCGAAGGTGAATATCAAGTTATTAACCGATCCATGAAACATACGATTCGACTTGAGCGCTTTGGTAATACAGATCCATATATCTGTTGGATTGGAGAGATCAATCCCCGGAAGAATGTGCCACTATTATTCTCATTACTTAAACGACTGCTGTCAAATCCAAACAAAAAAGTGAAACTGGTATTGATTGGTGGTTTCGGTTTTCAAGGAGAAGAAATTGTCACCTCCGCACAGCAATACAATTTACAGATCGCTCAATGGCAAAAAGACCATCCACCAAAGGAATACGACATTCTCTTAACCGGTTATGTTAACGATAAGGATAAAAAAGAGATCTTATCCGCGTCAGATATACTTGTTTTTCCTTCCTTGGATGAAGGATTTGGGTATCCAATATTAGAAGCAATGGCGTCTGGCGTCCCAGTTGTTTGTTCAAAAGCCGGTTCCATACCAGAGATTGCGGGAGATTCGGCGCTAATCGTTGATGAAGTAAGCGATCTGGATGAGTATGTACAGCGTTGTGAAGAATTACTCTCTTCCAATCAGATGTATGAAATGTATAGAAACAAAGGACTGATTCATCAAAAAAAAATATCGGAACAATCCATTTGAGGATATTCTTTCGATCTACAAAAAGTATATCTAAATAGGATGATCTAATTATCCTTTTTACGGCTGATTGTGATGGCAGAGAAAAGCATCAAACATGTAGTGATCGCATCCGTTAGAACCGTAATCCAAGCGGCGCCGATAAAGTGATAGGTTGGAATTACGTAATAGTTGCCAATTATATTGATCGATACACCTAAAATATTGACAAACATATAGCAAAAAGCGCCTTTTTTTCCAAAGTTAACAAGATAAAAGCCAATGGCGTTTCCGCCGAAAACAATCGGCAGAGACCACGCCATTACAAAGAAACCATCTGAAGCCATCCGAAACGTATCTGGATACAAAAATGAGGTTATATTCGAGCGGAATATAATAATCACGATCCCTAAAAACAATCCGGTTAAAAAAAACATAAAACCGATTTTAACCGATACAAGCAAAGCATATCTGGGATTTTGATGGACCATTTTGCTGACGGATGGCGCAAACGCGTGATAAAAGGCGGAAATGAAAATAGATAAAAAACCAATCGGCCGAAATACACATCCATAGATCGCAATCATCCGTTCATATCCCAGCAGCTGCAACATCAACACATCAATACGCGCATAGATAATAAACGCGATCGCGCCGATACTAATAGGTGTGATATCCATTAATAGATCGCGGTATTTCATTCGTTGGATATCAAATTCCTTTTCTTTCGAATCCGTGATGTACATCCTGGAATGTATCGATAAGATCGTACCCTGCGCGAAAAAGCGCAAACAGATTCCACCGGCCGCCCAAATAACGGGATAGGGTAAAAAAAGAACACAAACCAGTGTAACGAGAGTGATACCAAGACTGCTTGCCAGGCCAACATACACAGGAAATTTCACATGATCTTTTGAGCGATAAAAAGCTTCATACAATTCCGTGCGGGATTGAATATAGATCGTAATACAAAAAAAACCGATGATGATGGCATGTAATGATGAGCCGGTGGATAAAAGGACAAGAAGGTAAATCGCCAATCCAACCAAGAGTGTCGCACAGCGAAGCAATCTTCTGATCGAGTTTGAATTTGCCCGCCACCAATTTTGATTGCGGGCGTTTTCCCGCACAATAACAGCGGCTACACTGGAACCGATAATTCCAACGCCGATTTCCAGGCAAGACCGGCCCAGTTCATAAATATCCATATGGGATTTTGGAATGATTCGAAGGAGCAACAAAAAAAAGCCAAATTGGATCAAACCACTAAAAAGCTGATAAACGCCCAGCCAAATAGCGTTTTGCGTTATCGTTGAAAAGGACGCGATCTTTTGGTTTTTAACCATTTTGAACTTGATGATATGAAGACAATATATTCATATAACACGATATACTTGTATCTACTGTATCTAACGTTTCAACAAACATCCACATCTTAAAGTTGTTAATAGTTTTTTTCAGGAAATAGGATCAATCGTATAAGCGGCTTGAATCATTAGGTCAAAATGAGATGAGGAATCCATTCGATATTGCATTTGATATCAGTTTCCTGCCTTCGACTGGAGGGTTTGGAACCCATACAGCTCAATCGCTGCGTTATTTTATAAAGCATGACACGAAGCGGAATTATCTTCTTCTTGAAAACGAAATTCCTCCACTCACTTCCCAAACACAAAACCGGGATGAAAATCGAGCGGCCAGATGGAGAAAGTTGCCTCCACATTGGCGCTATGAAAAAACAACTCGGCGCTCCCGTCTATTGTGGATGCTCTACGATCTACCCATACTATTGAAAAAATATAAACCAAGGATATTTCACTCTCTCGATAATGTCACGGTCCCGGCCCGGTTAGACTTTTGCCAAACGGTATTAATTCTACATGATATGATTCCGATATCACATCCACACTATTGCCGGTTGCAGGATGCGATCATCTGCCGGTGGTTATTCCACCGCGCCATTAAAAACGCATCCAAAATTTTTACTGTATCACACTATTCTGCGGAACAGATTGTAAAACACTACCCCCATGCGGAACCGAAGTTATCCATCATTCCAGATGGTGTGGATCACGAACGGTTTTTTCCCATAGAAGATCAAGAACGACTGGCTGAATCGTTAGCGCAAAAATATAGACTCTATTCACCAAAATATTTTTTAATTGTCACAACGCTCAGCCCACGCCGTAATGTAACTCGCTTCGTTAAAGCGTATGCGGAACATGTCAAGCGCGCACAAGAGAAAGAAACGTGCTTGACTATAGCCGGATGCCGTGGATGGAAAAATCACGATGTATTTGCTATGACACGGGATCTTGGATTGGACAATCGAGTCCATTTTCTTGACTATGTTCCAGATTATGAATTAACTGAATTGTACCAATCGGCCTTCGCTCTCGCTCAACCCAGTCTATTGGAAGGATTCGGCCTCGTCGTTTTAGAAGCGATGGCCTGCGGCGCCCCTGTAATCTGTTCTTCAACAACCGCTTTGGGCGAAGTGTCCGGCGCCGCCGCGAGAACATTTGATCCATTGGATGAACATTCCATTTCCCAAGCGATTTCAGACATCTATCGAGATGATTCTATACGAAAAGATCTTTCTCGGCGGGGAATCGACCATGCAAAAAAATTTCATTGGGAAACAACCACAAAACAGGTTATTAATCTTTTTGATTCCATACTGGAATAAAACAAAAACGCGTGCATAGGTATCGCTTAAAAAGTGAGACATTTAGCGTTTTATTTTTTGAATCTACTTCATTTTTGATTTGTTATCTATTTTCTGTCACGGTCCAAAATGACTTAAAGCGAAAACCAATTCACTTTTTGATGAATGTTTCTTTGAAACGTAAAATTCTTCCCTGCGATTTTCTCGATGTAAGCAGTGTGGAAGCAGAATTTTGTACCAATCGACTTCTGATCATTCTTCTCAACGATTATATTCAAACCGGTGAATTTCCTCCATTCCCTTTTGGCGCCACTTCAAATGAGCCAATACATTGGATTAATGTAGAAAAGAAGCATGAATAACGACATGAATTAAATCGTTATCCGGGTTGAAACTACCACAAAATTTATAAATCATACATTCTTCCTTTGATCTCATGAAAAAAAGCTCCCCACAAATGACCATCAACACGCCGCATTCGCGCAACGATTGATTGATCACGATTTCCCGATTCTCAATCCTCGTTTCCAACTCCTCGATTTCCGATTCCAATCCAACCTTTTGCTGTTTATCCAGTATCTCTTTCTTTAATTTCCTTCGTTCTGTAAGACTCATTTTGTCCATCAGTTGGCGCTGTTTTGCAGAAAACAGACTGGAATCCAGAGCCAGGAAACGTTCATTGAGTGTTTTAAGAGAATTCAGTGATTTCTTCAAATAGTGGTTCGATCGAAACGTCATTTGTATTTTCTGAGTGAGCAAGGATCGGGCCCGGAGATTCCCTCCCTATAGACGCAATTAATCAACCAAAACATACAACTTGCCCGTCCTTCAATGTGAGAATGATCCGTCCCTCGTGGTCCACTGCCAGCCCCCAAGACACGGGAGGAGCTGGTAGGGGATGTGACCAGAGGATCGAACCATCCTGGATACGCAACGCGGTTACTTCGGTTTGTGTCGCGACAATCACCGCATTATCCGTGGCCGCGCAGGCGGCGCTTTCAGGACACTCGTATTCCCAGACTGGCTTCTCGGTAACTGCGAGTTCGCCCCACGTGGGGATCATATACGTCGCGTGCTCCCTATCCCTGACACTCTTGTTCAATAGTTCCTTCGTGATGGGCTTGTAGCACATGACCTTCTTATTATCCTTCCAGGCCACATCCCAATACGAGGTAGACACGAGGAGTGTCTTTTTCGCTGTTGTTGGATCGATTGTTGGATATTCGGGATCACCGTAATATGGCTGACCACAAGCCACAACTTTATCCCCGATCAAGAAGAGTTCACTACCACGGGGGCGCGGACGATTCACACCGTTGAAGAGTATCAGATTCATTCAAACAGGCGCCATCGGCAAGATTATATACAGCCGGGGAAAGTGAGGAGCCGCCAGGTAAATACAGTTTGTGGTCATTAATCAGCATAGGGCCTTGAACGCTGATCCCCGTTCGCGCCGCTTGATCCAGGTGTCCAGATACGCTGTTTTGCCAACGGAGCGCGCCTGTAGCGGCGTCGAGCGCATACACGTATGTGCCATCGTAATTAACAATCCCGGCGGCAAAATACGCGATCCCATCATCCACCCGCACTCCACTGGCCACAGGCCAGGTGGACAGCAACGCGCCATAGACAGGAATCTTGCGCTCTTCCGGAGCGGCGCGAAAACTCCAAAGCCGCCGGCCGGTTTGCGCTTCGAAAGCATACACACGCCCGTCTCCAGATCCAACTAATACTCTCCCGTTCCAGACAGTGGGCGATACCCGGACACCCCCTCCAACATAGGCTTTCCATTCGAGTCTTCCCGTGCGTCCATCAAGAGCGCGGACAATTCCATCCGAGCCACTGAGAAATGTAAGATCCCCCACAGAGACAGGCGCGGTGGGAGTAAAAGCAGCGCGAGGCTCCGCCCGCCAAAGCGGCGCCGCAGTAGTAGGGATAACAGCGCGTGATCGAGCAGTTCCTTGATTGTTGGCGCGGAACGTGGGCCAATCAGCGGCTGATTCGCGGAGTGGTTCAACTTCCAGAACGCCGCTTGCAGGCGCTTCGCGGCGCTCCGTATCGTTCACCTCTGGATTGAAATCGAAATCTCCCGCCGGTCCCAGACAGGTTAAGCCATAGAGCGTCAATTGACAGTCACACACCGAAGGCCACCAGTAAAGAAGGCCGTTCGCGATCGTGACTCCATCATGACAGTTGGGCCGCATCGGCGAGACCCAATGTCTCCGGCTTGTCTCCAAATCAAATCGGGTAGTGCCGCCCATCGCCCGAAAGAAGATCGCGTCCACCGAGCCATTCGGCCGTGTACAGGCTCGGCGGCCGATATCGAGTTCGGCTAGGACTTCCCCCGTCAAAGGATCAAATCTCCGGCTGAAGTTGTTTCCCCAGGGACCGCTGATTCCATACAGCCCATCCTCCCGGAGCACCAACTGGAAATTGTCGTAGGGATATTCCCACAAAACGGTACCATTCTTTGCTGACACAGCAACGAGCTTCTGAATTTGCGGACCAGCGAAATACAAAAACGTCATCGCTGCACTTCAAATACACCGTAGTGCGCCAGTTTGTCTGCCATCCTTGCCGGTGCGAATACTTGCCAAGTGCGGCAAAGAGGGCAGGAGCGTTCTCCGGCGTCTTTCTCCAGACGGGTTTTCCCGTTTCCGCATCGACGCAAGTCAGGAACGAGCCGAATCGAAACAAATAAATGCGGCCATTTTTCATGCAGGCCGCCCGGCTGTCCGCTGATTCAGATTCGCGATAACTCCATAAGACGCGGTTCGTGACGGGATCAATAGCGATAAGATTTTTCCCAAATCCCCAAGGATTTTCCGGTTGATTGAATCCTTTCGACACACGATCCCACGGCCAGCCATGCGCATCCCGGCGGCTTCGCTCGATCGGGTCCTTAGGCTCCTGGACGCCAATGAGCGCATAGAGCACACCATCCTCCAAAGCCATCCACTTCCAAAAGGTCCCTCCTGCGAGATCGGCGGGAGGGATGATCTCATCGAGTAGTTTACCGGTTTCCGCATCGAAAACCTTGCAGGACATATCATCCCCCACATACAGCGCTTTCGGCGTTGCGATCATTGTATTGCGATGGATCATAATGCCCGACACCAGCGGACGCTTCCACAGCAACGTCCCGTTATAGCCATTGAACGCCACCAGGGTATTCAGCAAAGACTCTTCCCGTTTCTTAAAGGCGATATGACCGAACGCTTTGAACACACGGCCAGCCGACGCGACCGCCACTTGTGGCATGGGGGCGTAATAAGGCTCCGCAAGAAATTGGGTCAAGTAGGGAAACCGCGCAACGCGATCGTTGGATTGAGGATTATTGTCAGGGCCATGATAGGGATGAGACCAATCGTCGATCCCGTCAGGAAAAGGCTTACTCCACACCTCATCCCGGACAAGGGCTTTCCCCTGCGGCCGCAGGACACGAAGCGCCTCTTCCCGGTTGATATCTTGCCCATCCCCCACCGCGATGAGCGCATCCGCGATGTTGTCCGCCAAATGCAAATGAGTAAGCGAGCCTTTCTCGACGAAAATCCGATTGCCATAAAATCCCGCAACGTCGGCCGCATGGGACGCCGCTTCCACATCTTCATCCCCGCGGCAATTGCACGTAAAGAATCAATTCGCTTGCTTCAGTAAGCCGTATAGCCAGATCACATCGAGAATCGCCAAGAACAACACAGATCCCCCGCGACACTCCGATTCTTTCGAGAAGAACACTGGCATTCGTGTTTTCATGAATGATTTGAGGGATCGAACTGATAGTCGAATTGAGGAAGATCGCCAAAGCGATCCAGAACGGCTTTCTCATAATAAGGTCTCCTTCACAAAAAAACATGACAAAATATTGGATGCAAGGTAAAACGTATTTTATCATAACAATCGATCAAGTACTATTTTAGAAAGGAATTAATCCACTTTTAGATCTTGAAATCGGGAGACAAATTTGATAGGGAATGAATGATCCGGAATGAGGCCAAAAACCTTGTTCCGGTGATTTCAACCCTGTCCAAGGCTGATCAAATACAGCCGAAATCAAGATAGAGACATTTCTACTCTACAAGTATAAAGTGAAACCTGTGAAACAAGCAATTATAACGGTAAAAAGAGAATGTGATTATTCCATTCATCCTGTTTGCTGCAGGTAATAAGCAAAGCGAGATCGTTAAGCGTCTGTTTCAAATGCGCATGACACGGGATTTCAATTACACCTGGCATGAAAAGTCCTCCGCGTACGCGTTCGTAGGCATATCGAGTGATTGTGGTAATGTCATGCGTCAATAATAGATAGGAGTTTTTATCGAGCGAAGCCGAGATACAAACTCTATTGGACGAAGTGCGGGGGGAATGTGAGAACCAATAACACGCCATTTATTCGCGAAACGGCTTAATTGAGGAAGAGAAGTTGATAGTTTAGAAAGAGAAAATCCTCTTGAAGCTATAGAAATCCCCTCACGGCAAGAAAAGTAAAAAATCTTCCCGCGTAAAGTTATAATTTCTTTATATTACCATCGCGATGCTTACAATCGGAATCGATCAGGGGCTTCGATTCCGATTGAGGGTTTCAATGACAATCACGTTACAGCTTTTGCAAACGCGGACATTTAGGCCATTCCGGCGCCGATTCTTGGCCGGTCCGATCGAATACTGCTTTGTCGTTGGTCTCTTTTGAAACGATGGAATTCTCAACCGATTCGGGAATAGAAACGCTCTCCGCCTTGGGGGCGAGGAGCAAACGGATTCGATTGCGTGTGTCCCGATGACAGTGATGCCACAGCCCATAGTAGCGGACTTTATGGAAGCCGCGGGGGAGCACATGCATCACGAAGCGCCGCAGAAATTCTTCGCCCGGCAAGCGGAGAGTTCGCCAATGCTTCTCTTTGAAGGTCTTGTAGCGGAACGTCACGTGGGTAGCGTCCATTGCCAGAAGCCGGTGGTTGGAGATCGCGATGCGATAGACATAGCGCCCCAGGTAATTCAAGATGGCTTTCACGCCTTTGCCATACGGTTTGCAGAACGAGTTCCAGCCTCTATTCCAGACCTTGGTCTCGATGCCTTGGAAGATCTCCGGCGCCGCTTTTTCGAGCCGTTCTTTAAAGCGCCGGCGAACGAGTAAGCTGAGCGTTCCCACATGGAGAAGCCATTTCGGGTGGCGGAGTTCCATCCAAGAGTGGCCGTCCTCACTCACGGCGCCGGCGCTGACCAACAGATGGACATGTGGATGCAATTCCAGATCTCCCCGCCAAGTGTGCAGCACGGCCAGGATCGCCGGGGTACCGCCAACGACTTGGGGATTGCGCATCAGATCCATGATACAGGAAGCAGCCGTCGTCATCAGCAACCCATAGAGAATCTTTTGATGAGCCAAGAAAGCCGCCCGGATAGACTGCGGAACTGTTACGATTACATGAAAGTAACGGCAGCCAAGCATCTGGTCTTCCCGCTTCTCGATCCATTGCCGCATCGCCTGGGAATGACAGGACGGACAGGATCGATTGCCACACCCGTGATACACCCAGAAGTCTTCGCCGCAGTCCTGACAGTGATAACGATGCCCTCCCAGTTCCGCCGTATGACAGGCCATGATATCGTGCAGCGCTTTACGCTGGGAGGGCAAAAGGCGCTTCCCTTGCTGCCGGATATAGGCCGGGCCAAACCGGCGAACCACATCGCCGAGTTCGAGGTTCGATGAAGTGCAATTCATGATTCCTCCTCACATCAGATCGGCGAACACGGCGTTGATCCGATCCTGAGCCTCGTGGCGAAGCGGCTCAGTCAAATGAGTGTAGATCTGTGTCGAACGAATACTGGAATGGCCGAGAAGAATCTGGACAACGCGCAGGCTTTCGCCGTTCTCCAGCAATCTGCTGGCAAACGAATGACGCATCGAATGCGGCTTCACATCGTCTGTCAGCCCGGTAGCGTTACAGGCCAAGCGAAACGCTTTGCCGAGTGTCGATGAGGGAATGTGGTTGGAGCCTTGTTGGTTGGGGAATAGCCAGGTGGGATGGCGATGCATCAACCAGAGTTCACGCATCGGCTCCAACAAGGTGTCCGGGAGAGGAACGATTCGCTCTTTATCGCCCTTCCCAATAATCCGTAAACTCATTTGGTTGGAATCGATCTGCCGCACCGGAAGAGAGATGACTTCACTGGTCCGAAGGCCGCACGCATACATCAACGTTAGAGCCAACCGGTAGGGCGTTTTCCTGACGGCGGCCAGGAGGGCGCGAACTTGGGAATGGGTTAATGAATGCGGCAGGCGCTTTTGGCGAGGCTTACGAATCTTTTTTTTGCAAACAACGGCCACCCCAGATCCAGCGTGGTTTGATAAAGAAATTTCAGCGCGCTGTAGTGGACCTGAAACGTTCCGAGAGCGACTTTCTTCACGTCTCGCAAATTCAGTAAATAGACCCGGACGAGTTCCTCGCTAATGCATTCTGGCGAGCAATCAAATTCTAGAGCGAATGAGGCGACGGCTCGGACGTATGCTTTTTGCGTGCCTTCGCTCAGTCCTGCTAACGTCATGTCTTCGATCATGCGTTTCCGTAATGATTTCATGATCTTTCTCCTGTAAATAAGTAGTGGTTGGCAGTCTTACAGCCACTGCCTTCTCAGAAGAAATACATGACAACTCAGGAGATTTCGCAAGGGGATTGTTCAACTAGAAAATTCGGCGTACGACACTCTGCGGCGGAGCCGCTTCGTCCAATATGCGTTTTTCTGAAGCCGCTCATTCGAGGATGATAGGATCGCTTTCCCCCGTTAATCCCACGTCCTGAATTCGGACTAAATCGAGGTCTGGAAAACGGTTAAGAAGCGCTCGTACTATTGCTTTGTTGAAATTCTCGTCTGCCGCGAAGCGAAGCATGGCGGTATCTTATGGTTTGTACATACGCGACAGCAACTGTTTGCGCAGGCCGGATTGATCGTAGTGGGATTTAATTTCTTGAAGCGCGGCTTCATGCTCGGATTGACGTTTTTCTAGGTAAGCGTTAACGTCTTTTTTATGATGAAGATAATATCCGATTACTTGGTAGACATCGGCAACTTTTAGCACCGGATACTGACTAGCGATTTCTTCAGCTGTCAGGCCGGACTCATATGCTTTGATCACCGTATCCAGCGTCACACGCGTTTGCCCAATACGTATGGCGCCATCTTGGTCGTATGCCATTGGCAATTTTGATTCAACGAATGCAAGTGCCATTACTATATCCTCCAACTTTGAAATTCTACTCTAAAATCCAACACAGTTCAAATTCTTTTCGTTCTACTACGAAAAAGCACTGGAACCGAGCTCAGCCGATTTTTGATCGGCTGTCTATTCTAAAAAGGCTGAAAATCATTGATTATTGCAAGCAAAATATCAGACAAAATCAGCCAAAATAGATAGGAGTTTTTATCGAGCGAAGCCGAGATACAAACTCTATTGGACGAAGTGCGGGGGGAATGTGAGAACCTATAACACACCATTAATTCGCGAAACGGTTCAATTGAGAAAGAGAAGTTGATGGTTTAGAAAGAGAAAATCATCTTGAAACTATAGAAATCCCATCACGGCAAGAAAAGTAAAAAAATCTTCCCACGTAAAGTTATAATTTCTTTGTATAGCCATCGCGATGCTTACAATCGGAATCGATCAGGGGCTTCGATTCCGATTGAGGGTTTCAATGACAATCACGTTACAGCTTTTGCAAACGCGGACATTTAGGCCATTCCGGCGCCGATTCTTGGCCGGTCCGATCGAATACTGCTTTGTCGTTGGTCTCTTTTGAAACGATGGAATTCTCAACCGATTCGGGAATAGAAACGCTCTCCGCCTTGGGGGCGAGGAGCAAACGGATTCGATTGCGTGTGTCCCGATGACAGTGATGCCACAGCCCATAGTAGCGGACTTTATGGAAGCCGCGGGGGAGCACATGCATCACGAAGCGCCGCAGAAATTCTTCGCCCGGCAAGCGGAGAGTTCGCCAATGCTTCTCTTTGAAGGTCTTGTAGCGGAACGTCACGTGGGTAGCGTCCATTGCCAGAAGCCGGTGGTTGGAGATCGCGATGCGATAGACATAGCGCCCCAGGTAATTCAAGATGGCTTTCACGCCTTTGCCATACGGTTTGCAGAACGAGTTCCAGCCTCTATTCCAGACCTTGGTCTCGATGCCTTGGAAGATCTCCGGCGCCGCTTTTTCGAGCCGTTCTTTAAAGCGCCGGCGAACGAGTAAGCTGAGCGTTCCCACATGGAGAAGCCATTTCGGGTGGCGGAGTTCCATCCAAGAGTGGCCGTCCTCACTCACGGCGCCGGCGCTGACCAACAGATGGACATGTGGATGCAATTCCAGATCTCCCCGCCAAGTGTGCAGCACGGCCAGGATCGCCGGGGTCCCGCCAACGACTTGGGGATTGCGCATCAGATCCATGATACAGGAAGCAGCCGTCGTCATCAGCAACCCATAGAGAATCTTTTGATGAGCCAAGAAAGCCGCCCGGATAGACTGCGGAACTGTTACGATTACATGAAAGTAACGGCAGCCAAGCATCTGGTCTTCCCGCTTCTCGATCCATTGCCGCATCGCCTGGGAATGACAGGACGGACAGGATCGATTGCCACACCCGTGATACACCCAGAAGTCTTCGCCGCAGTCCTGACAGTGATAACGATGCCCTCCCAGTTCCGCCGTATGACAGGCCATGATATCGTGCAGCGCTTTACGCTGGGAGGGCAAAAGGCGCTTCCCTTGCTGCCGGATATAGGCCGGGCCAAACCGGCGAACCACATCGCCGAGTTCGAGGTTCGATGAAGTGCAATTCATGATTCCTCCTCACATCAGATCGGCGAACACGGCGTTGATCCGATCCTGAGCCTCGTGGCGAAGCGGCTCAGTCAAATGAGTGTAGATCTGTGTCGAACGAATACTGGAATGGCCGAGAAGAATCTGGACAACGCGCAGGCTTTCGCCGTTCTCCAGCAATCTGCTGGCAAACGAATGACGCATCGAATGCGGCTTCACATCGTCTGTCAGCCCGGTAGCGTTACAGGCCAAGCGAAACGCTTTGCCGAGTGTCGATGAGGGAATGTGGTTGGAGCCTTGTTGGTTGGGGAATAGCCAGGTGGGATGGCGATGCATCAACCAGAGTTCACGCATCGGCTCCAACAAGGTGTCCGGGAGAGGAACGATTCGCTCTTTATCGCCCCTTCCCAATAATCCGTAAACTCATTTGGTTGGAATCGATCTGCCGCACCGGAAGAGAGATGACTTCACTGGTCCGAAGGCCGCACGCATACATCAACGTTAGAGCCAACCGGTAGGGCGTTTTCCTGACGGCGGCCAGGAGGGCGCGAACTTGGGAATGGGTTAATGAATGCGGCAGGCGCTTTTGGCGAGGCTTACGAATCTTTTTTTTGCAAACAACGGCCACCCCAGATCCAGCGTGGTTTGATAAAGAAATTTCAGCGCGCTGTAGTGGACCTGAAACGTTCCGAGAGCGACTTTCTTCACGTCTCGCAAATTCAGTAAATAGACCCGGACGAGTTCCTCGCTAATGCATTCTGGCGAGCAATCAAATTCTAGAGCGAATGAGGCGACGGCTCGGACGTATGCTTTTTGCGTGCCTTCGCTCAGTCCTGCTAACGTCATGTCTTCGATCATGCGTTTCCGTAATGATTTCATGATCTTTCTCCTGTAAATAAGTAGTGGTTGGCAGTCTTACAGCCACTGCCTTCTCAGAAGAAATACATGACAACTCAGGAGATTTCGCAAGGGGATTGTTCAACTAGAAAATTCGGCGTACGACACTCTGCGGCGGAGCCGCTTCGTCCAATGGATTTTTTACGATTTCTGTACATTTTGGACTGGCTCGTAAATTCATGTTTTTGAGGAGGTTAGAAAGTGGGCCATATAGGAATCGAACCTATAACCTGCCGATTAAGAGTCGGATGCTCTGCCTAGTTGAGCTAATGGCCCATTTTTTGGTGTTTTTAAATTACAGCAGAAAACCACATTTGTGGAGACTTGGAAATTCTTATTCTATGTATTATCGGCAGGAACATGGAAAACAACAAGTGGTAACTGACTGATCGGGACTTTTTTTTAATCTTCAGAACAATCCTTATTCTCAGTTCTGGGATCATGCTCCTTCCTGCGCGCCTCATGTTTGAATAGAAAAGGATTTGACATATTATTTTGGGATATAAAGAAATATTACATTTTTCTTTTACTCTGTCTTTCAGGTCTGATTTTTGCTCAAATAAATGATATTATATAATCTAACGAACAGGTTTGCGCCATCTTGGCGCGGACAGGGGCAGGTTTTAGCCAAAATGGCAAAGAAACGTGATTATTATGAAGTTCTGAACGTCTCGCGTGACGCGTCGAACGATGAAATAAAAAAAGCGTATCGCAAAAAAGCGCTCAAATATCATCCAGACAGGAATCCTGGTGATAAAGAAGCGGAAGACAAATTTAAAGAAGCGACAGAAGCGTACGAAGTTTTAAGCGATTCGACGAAACGGAACAACTATAACCAGTTCGGCCACGCGGGTGTGGACGGGGCTGGTTATGGATCCAGTGGTTTCGGCGGCGCCGCGTTTCGTGACTTTCAGGATATTTTTGGTGATTTCGGCGACATCTTTGATGAATTCTTCGGAGGCGGCCGGGGCCGTGGGCGATCGTCCTCACGCGCCCGCCGGGGAGACGATCTCCGATACGATTTAGAAATTTCACTGATTGACGCCTTTAATGGAATCGAAAAAAGCATTGAAGTGCCTTCCCATATTCACTGCGAAACCTGTTCGGGAACTGGATGCGCGCCGGGATATTCACCCGAAACGTGTCCACAGTGCGGCGGCACTGGCCAAGTCAGTCTTTCGCAAGGCTTTTTCAGCATCTCCCGCACATGCAACCGGTGCGGCGGAACCGGCCGGACCATCACGCACCCTTGTGTCCAATGTCATGGAACCGGGCGGGTGATGCGGCGGCGGAAAGTGAGCGTCAAAATTCCACCCGGCGCCTGGACAGGCCTGAAGATGAAAATCCCCGGCGAAGGCGAGGCGGGTTACAATGGTGGACCGAAAGGCGATCTTTATATCGTCCTATCTGTTGCGCCGCATCCGATTTTCCAGCGGGATGGGGAAAATCTAAGCTGCGAGATCCCCATCTCCTTCACCCAAGCCGCTCTGGGTTCCGAAATTCCCGTTCCGACATTGACAGGGAACGTCAAAATGAAAATCCCCGCAGGCACGCAAACCGGAAAAACGTTCCGGTTAAGCGGCAAGGGGATGCCAAGTCTCCGCGGCTATGGAAAAGGCGACCAGCTCGTTCGTGTGGTCGTAGAAGTTCCGACAAAATTGAGCACTAAGCAGCGTGAATTGCTGGAAGAATTCGCCCGGATCAGTGGGGAAGACACAAATCCACAATCCCAATCATTTTTCAATCGGGTGAAGCAGGTATTCGGCGGATAAACGTTGTTTTACCCAATAAAGGATTAACTGCGGCCCAGAGTATCTGAAGGGAGAATCATCATGAAAAGCGCTTACGAACTGGCGATGGAACGCTTGGAAAAGGAAAGCCCATCGGGTCCTTCACTCACGGATGAGCAAAAAGCCCAACTCGCCGAAATCGATTCCAAATACAAAGCGAAAATCGCGGAAGTCAAAATACTTGCCGAACAAGATTTGAAACAAGCGGCGACAATGGAAGAGATCGAAACAATCAAAGAACGCCAGCAAACCGATACCCGCCGGCTTGAATCCGAATGCGAAGAAAAGAAAAACGAAGCGCGTCAGCAGAACAAATAAAATTAGCACTACCCGTCAAGTCGAGAAAAAAGTTATTATTTGGTCAAAATAATCCTGCCTCTTCCAAAAATAAAGACTGCGTTCAATCATCCCCTTTCTTCTGTTCTTCCACTTGTGCAAGAGCGTCAAGCATTGTGCCCACCCGGCCCCGTGGCGGCGCAGCGAAGACTTTCTCCATCTCTTCAGGGCTGAAATTTTCCTTGAGATATTGTTCTACCTCTATGCGTTCTCCCCAACAAGCGAAAAGTAGATGGCAGGGAAGCGCAAAATTCATCCGGCGGCAATATTCAAAGGTAACCGGCCCGCCTAATTGAGGGCAGCGCCATTTTTCCTCCGAATCATATTTCTTTAATGTCGGCCGATCGATTTCCGTCATGGTTCATTGCTCTTTTCTATATAAGAATCATCTTAATTCTACTAGCGTCACAACAATTATGAAAGCGGCTGTTGGACACTCTCTCCTGTTAGAGTGAATTCAAAAACAGAAGTATCACTCAAGTTCTCCAATAAGACAAACTACACTATCCTATCCAAAACCACTTTTTTCTTCAAAGGATAACGATAGATGAATCCGCAATTCATACCGAAGGTTCCATTGCATCAGGAATTGAGTGAAGAAGATCGTACACGGCTCCGTACCCGTCTCATGGAGATCATCAAAGAAAAATCCTTGAAAATCGCGCCTCCTGACAAGCCGTTTATCCTGACCTCCGGCCAGGAATCCACTTATTACATCAATGGAAAGAAAACAACCGCCGATCCGGAAGGTTTATATTGTCTTGCCCGTCTAATTCTAGAATCAATTAAAGAGAAAAAAATCGACGCGGTTGGCGGTCCCACATTGGGCGCCGATCCCATCGTGGGCGCAATCGCCGTGATGAGCCATCTGATGGAACGCCCCATCCCGCTTTTCATTGTTCGCAAAGAATCCAAAAAACACGGGACGCAGGATCAAATCGAAGGAGCGGATATCCAAGGAAAACGGGTTGTCATTATCGAAGACGTCATCACCACCGGTGGTTCAGTATTCAAAGCGATCGAAGCGGTTCAACAAGGCGGCGCTACGATCATTGATATCATCGCAATCGTCGATCGCGAACAAGGAGGCAAAGAAGCCTTCGCCGAACGAAACATCCCCTATCATCCCATCTTCACAATATCCGAAATCCTGCCTTCGTTGAAATAAAAATAACGATTACCAGTCTGACGCATATGCTTTATTTGGAAGAAAGCAGACGCTTATGATCTCTGTAAACATAGCGCGTGTCCGGTGAAGCGGTATGTTGTATCAAACAACGATTAATTCGGGTTGGCTCTGTTTAAAACGTAGATAGAAATTTAATAAAAATGGCCGTTTTCATAAGCAAACACGGCGCCACGCTTCTTTCTGTGGATCGTAATAGGAATGTTCGAAATATCCTATAGGACTCTTATATCGTTACGAGCTGGATCCAAGATCATAAATTTCATTTGGTATAATTTCAGACCTCCTGAGCTGGGCCGGGGGATTCCGTAGAGTTGATGATTTTGGCAAGATACCTTTTTGGGGATAAAAATGATCGATCCAAAAAGGAGCCCAGTTGATGCCACAAGGATTCTTACCCCACTTTGCCGATGTCGAGGAAGGCTACATCACCGATGTACTCTCGTACCGGAAGCAGGACGGTTCGGTCTATTATTTTCATGGCGCCTTTCCTATTTACACGCATCCAGAAACCGATCAAAAGAGTTTCCGTTTGATTACCAGTCAGTTTATCGTGAACGGGCAATGCACACAGATGGAGATCGTTCGAGCGTTTGGCGTGAGCGTGATCAGTGTGAAGCGGTGGGTCAAGAAATACCGGGAAGGTGGAGCGGCGGCGTTTTTTGAAACGCCTCGAACACGAGGCGCGCATGTCTTGACGAAAGACGTTCTCCAGCAAGCGCAAGAGTTCTTGAACGAGGGGCTCTCTCGAGCGGAGATCGCCGATCAGTTGGGCCTTAAGCGGAATACGTTGAATAAGGCGATCCAAGCCGGCCGCCTGGTGGAGCCGCTAAAAAAAACGATGCCGGAGGCCGCCCGAAAAGCGAGCGAAGCGTAGAAGACAGCCAAGCGGCGATGGGGATGGGCTGTACGCGAATGGTGGAGCGGGTCTGCGCGGCGACCGGGCAGTTGGAGGAAGCCCCGACTCGTTTCGAGACGGAATTGGATGTGGCGCAAGGCGGCGTGTTATGGGCGATGCCCGCGTTACTCGCCAACGGGCTGCTGAAGAATGTCTCGAAGAACTTTTCTCTCCCCAAAGGATTTTACAGTTGCGTCCACATTTTTATTGTGTTGGCTTTCATGGCGTTGACGCGGATCAAAACGCCAGAACAGTTGCGCTATCATCCCGCGGGGGAAGGGGGCAAGTTACTGGGCTTAGATCGAATTCCCGAAGTGCGGACCCTGCGGGAAAAAATCAAAATTCTCGCCCAACCAGACCAGATCAAAGAATGGGGGGACGAATTGTCCCGGGAGTGGATGGAGGCGGATCCGGACGCGGCGGGCGTTTTATATGTCGATGGTCATGTCCGCGTCTATCACGGTTCGCAAACGAAACTGCCCCGCCGCTATGTCGCGCGTCAACGATTATGTTTGCGTGGACTCACCGACTATTGGGTGAACGACGGCGAAGGCCGCCCCTTCTTTGTGGTGAGCACTCCATTCACCACCGGCTTGTTGGATCGGCTCAAACAAGACATTGTTCCACAGTTGCTAAAAGATGTTCCCCATCAACCCACGGCCGAAAACCTTGAATCCAATCCCTATCTCCACCGGTTCGTCCTGGTGTTCGACCGGGAAGGCTATAGCCCCGGATTCTTCGCTCAGATGTGGGATTCGCGGATCGCGTGTCAAACGTACCGCAAGTTTCAGGGAGAAGATTGGCCAGTTTCAGAATTCGAGACAGTGAATGTGCGTCTGCCTGGTGGGCATGAATCGCCGATGCGCTTGGCCGAGAGAGGCGTCTTTCTGGGAGGAAAAATCTGGGTGCGGGAGATTCGCAAGTTGGGGGATACAGGGCATCAAACCGCTGTGATCAGTACGGATTATACATCGGATGCGAGTCAACTGGCGGCGCATATGTTCGCGCGTTGGTGTCAGGAAAACTTCTTTCGGTACATGATGGAACACTTTCATTTAGATGGACTTATCGGGTATGAAACGGTCTTGCCGGATGAGACGGTGAAAGTGGTGAATCCGGCCTATCGGAAATTGGAAAGCCAGATCAAAAGCCTGGCGGGGAAAAAGACTCGAAAGCAAGCGGAATTCGGCGCCCTTGTCCTAAAGGAATCCTCCGATCCGAAAGAGATCGAATGCTATGAAATCCAGAAAGGCGCCCTCCTTGAAGAGATCGGAGGGATGGAGAAACAACTCGATGAGTTCAAGCGGAGCCGGAAGCAAACGAAAAAGCATATCGCGTTTGTGGACTTGCCAGAGGAGGCAAAATTTCACCAATTGGCTCCAGCGAAGAAACAATTCATGGATACGATTCGAATGATTGCGTATCGGGCGGAAACGGCGATGGTGGCAATCCTGCGGGAGGTGCTGAGCCGGGGAGACGATGCGCGTTCGTTGGCGCGGGAAATCATGACCACTGAAGCGGATCTGATTCCCGATGAAAAAAATGAGACTCTCACCATTCGACTCCATCACTTGACCAACCGCCTTTCCGATCAAGCCGCCCGCCATTTGGCCGCTCAATTGAATGAAACCGAAACCATTTATCCTGGCACGAATCTACGTCTCGTTTACCAATTGGTGTCAGATCAATATCCCCCAGATCAGGAGGCCTGAATTTACAATTGTGTTTTTGCAAAAAAAAGTTAGGTAGTGGAATGATTTAAGAAGCCCACTCAAATTTATCTTTTAGTAAATGGAAACGATTATATGGGATTTTTCTGTCATGTTGGAGCATCCCCACAATGATTCCCGGAGCGATCCCCATCAGATTCGAAAATTCGATTATGTTATCCTTTCGAAATGATCCATCGTTAATAAATCGATTCCATACCCGTTTTGGTACTAATAAATTTGTTGCAAATTCGTTTGCTTCTATTTCAAGCGGTTGATCACACTCGTTTTTTTCGGAATCGATGAAGGGTTCTTTCTTGCCGTGTAAAAGTATATGACCCGCCTCATGGAAGAATGTATACCAAAAATGATCGTTGGTCTTGTACCGCAGAGTCATTAAAATTATCGCTTTCGATGGTGTGAGCCAATACGCGGCGCCGCTAAGACGGTTTTTCCCGATTGGTGGAACGCAGGAAACGACAACTCCCGATTGCTTGCATAATGCTTCCATTTTTGGAAAAAATACTCTCGGCGATTCATTGGTCAATCCACGAATCTCATATAATGCTTTTTTGAACTGTTTTTTATTAAATGGGGGCGTTTCTTGCTCTTCCGCGATCAATTCCCCGATTCGCAACCAGGAGAAAATATCTTCCGGGCGGCTCTTAAATGTTTGTGATTCCCGGTATTGTACAGTGAGAGATTGATATCGTTCTTTCCAAGTTTCAACGCTGCCATAGCCAAAGAAATCCAACAGAGCATCGACTTTTTCCACTGAATCAACAGGTTTCTCTATGATTCCTCTCTCAACAAGTTCTTTTATCGGGAAACTCTTTGCCCATACCACACGTTTTTGCAGTTCCTTTCTTTCCCGGATTTTTTCTTCTCGAAGTCGGTAGTTGGATTCCATATTGATCCAGGTCAACGCAGGGACATCAAGAATCCGCTCAAATTGAAGCGCGGTTTTTGGAGTAATCGGCGCTTTTCCATTCACGATCTCGCTGATCGTCTTGGGAGAACAATTACAACGCCTAGCCAATTCCGCCTGATTCCAATTCCGGGTTTCTAGAATTTCCTCAACTAACCATCCCGGTGGAACACTATAATCAGGATCGTATTTATAGATCGTTTGGCTCATGGCAGTTACCTCTTATTCAAACAAATCTCAGTGGTAATCCTCAATATCGATGATTAAAATTTTGGTGACGCGGGAGAGATCAATTCCTCCATCTTCCTTTTGTGGAACCGGATCGTGGTTAGGTTGAAAAGTCAGCCGTTCATTCGGACTCACGTCAACCGCGAACTGCCCCTTACGGTTTTCCGTGAGCTGATGACAACGAATCGGTTTAGTAACAGGGACATCCGCAAGCGTCGCTGAGGATTCCAAAGCGCTCAATCTCAACTCAATTTTCCGGGTGAGTTTCTCTCCATATTTCTTAACTAAACCAGTGTGGCTATTTAGAATCTTGGCCTGCTTTTTTGTCTTGAAAACTATTTCCATTCCAATCGCCGCCAAAATGTATTACCTAAAAGGTAACAAATAATTGTTATATCCGCAAGTTCTATTCTATATTATTTTATTACGCCGCAGTTCCACCTCAGAAATCGCCGAACGCGAACAAGGAGGCAAAGAAGCCTTCGCCGAACGAAACATCCCCTATCATCCCATCTTCACAATATCCGAAATCCTGCCTTCGTTGAAATAAAAATAACGATTACCAGTCTGACGCATATGCTTTATTGGGAAGAGAATGGACGTCTGGAATCGTGGCGCATGCCCGTAGAAGCGATCCCGTTGTATCATACCGCGATCAAAACGGGCCGGTTCTATTTAGAACGACAGTATCAAATGATGAGTGTCCTAACAGGCTCAAAGACCCTATGACCGTTTTCATATCTTTGAGAGATTACATCCCATATTATGGAATAACCCGAATAATGTCTCCATAGCTTCGCAACCCATTAGATATATTAAAAACACCTGGATACGTATGTTCTCCATCCGGGCCGACACTAACGACATAACGGCCGTTTGGCCACATGCCCTGCGCTTTTTGATATTGAACGGGATCATCAATGAAGCGTAATGTCAAATTTGTGTAACTACTTGGATTCCCATCCATGTTGAGATTTCCATAG
Source organism: bacterium (assembly GCA_963663405.2). Lineage (GTDB taxonomy): Bacteria > Hinthialibacterota > Hinthialibacteria > Hinthialibacterales > Hinthialibacteraceae. The sequence continues at coordinate 52,058 of CAXXSM010000027.1, forward strand.
GAGTTGCCATAAAGGGGTTCGGGATGTAATTCGACCGCGCCGTTTGCGGATAATTGATTTTTGGTTACGTTCGTACCCGTCTGAAAAATATCAACCGGCATACTAGCGATATAAGCGGTCGGGGTTGTAATGGCGTTATTCAGCACATTTTGCGCATGCGATGTGTCGTGAAGCGCATATACACCGTAATCAAGGCGATACATTTCGTATGCGGTGGATAGCGCTTTAAAATTGGCTTCGACTTGTGATAGTTGCGCGCGGGTCTGCGCATTCAAAAAATTCGGAACCGCTATCGCCGCTAAAATCCCAATAATCGCAACAACGATTAACAGTTCAATGAGGGTAAAAGCGTTTCTGTGGAACATTTGATCTCTCCCCAAATCAATATATATTCATACATAATACCATCTTTACACCAGTGATTTCTAAACTTCAAGGGTATAGCTGGGGGAAAATACACAAAAACTATGAAGTGGGAATAACTACGTATTTGCTTATGAAAAAGCCGTTTCAGTATCTAAACAGTGATTCATCCAGGTCACTTCACGCTCCAAAACCTTAAAAATAATGAGATTAACGCAATTGGCGGTCTAATGCTGGGCGTCGATCCCATCGTGGGCGCGATCGTCGACCGCGAACAAGGGGGCAAAGAAGCCTTCGCCAAACGGAACATCCCCTATTTACTATATCTGAAATCCTCCCATCGTTGAAAACAACATAGTTTGCAAGAAAATTCTCTTATCATCCTTTCAAAGGGAAGGGTATCATTTTAGTTATCCAAGTGATACTATTTTCCTGTATAAAACACCATCCAATAAGTGTGGGAGTGATGGTAATGGAAATGAATACGGCTGAAAATATCTCAGATTCCAATGAGTGGTTTGATGATTACGCTATTCCTGATGAGGGATTCCAGATCGATGAATACGATTTGACCGCCGCGCCGAATGATTTCAATGTGATAACAATCAATAATTTCATTGAATCAGGCGCGATTAAAATACCAGGATTCCAAAGAAACTATGTTTGGGATATTACAAAAGCTTCAAAACTAATCGAATCATTGATATTAGGATTACCTGTTCCTCAAATATTCCTATATGAAGAAGGAAGGAATAGTTTCTTGGTCATTGACGGTCAACAACGGTTAATGTCGATTTACTACTTCATGAAACAACGGTTTCCACGAAAAGAAAAGCGGGCGGAATTAAGAAAGATTTTTGACCGAGAAGGAAAAATTCCAGATGAGATTTTAAACGATGATGAATATTTTAGTAATTTCAAACTCTCTCTACCTGAACGAGTTCCAAATCAACCAAATCTATTTAAAGATAAAAAATACTCTACTTTGAATGATTACAAATCACAGTTTGAATTAAGGCCGATACGCAATGTTATTGTAAAACAGAATGTTCCCAAGGATGATAATTCATCGATTTATGAAATTTTCAATCGGCTGAATACTGGCGGAGTGAATTTAACACCACAAGAAATCCGATCCAGCCTTTTTCACTCCGATTTTTATGAAATGCTTCAACGCATTAACTTGTCTTCTATATGGCGGGGAATCGTACGCACGCAAGAACCGGATCTTCATATGAAGGATGTTGAGATATTATTGCGTAGCTATGCCATGCTCATCGATGGCAATGAATATAAACCATCCTTGATAAAATTCTTGAATCAATTTTCAAAAAAATGTAAAACACATACTCCTGAGCAAAACAAGTATCTTGAAAACTTGTTTAATTCTTTCCTGACAATATGTGAAGATCTTCCAGAAGGCGTTTTTATTAACAAGCGCAATAAGTTCAACATCGCTCTTTTTGAAGCATTTTTTGCTGCCGTATGCAGAGAACGGCTTCAGAAACGCGAGATATTAAAAGAATCATTAAACATCGATCAGATCAAGGAATTAGCGGAAGATCCAGAGTTCCTTGCGGCGTCACAGAGCAACACAACAAGTAAAGCCAATGTGTTAAAACGTTTGGAACGCGCCCATGCTATCGTCGATCCACTATGATGGGGGAACAAGATGGAAAAAACGGTTGTGGACCGGCTTTATGACGAATATAAAGATCTAGTTTCTTTTCTCGATCGCAATAATGAGATTTCATTTCGTACTCTGGCGGATGCGAATTTCAGAAAATCGCTCCTTCTCGCGGCGGCTAGTTATTTTGAACATCATCTTACAAGTATATTGAGTGATTTCATTCAAAACGAATCCCCTGAGAATCAGCTTCTTTTTGAATTTGTCAAGAATAAAGCTATAAGCAGGCAATATCATACTTATTTTTCATGGAATGAAAAAAACGCGAATCAATTCTTCGGGCTTTTTGGTGATTCATTCAAAACATACATGAAAGATGAAGTCAAGAACAATGAAGATTTAGACAAATCAATCAAAGCGTTTCTAGAAATTGGACAAGATAGAAATCGGCTTGTCCACCAGAATTTTGGAACCATTCATTTGGAAAAAACTACAAAAGAAATTTATGAACTCTATCAAGCTGCGCTTAGTTTTTTAGAATCTTTACCTTGTAAAATGCAGGAATGTATATCTCAATGTAAGAGTGAATAATTTTTAACTTCATATCGAGGAAAACCATGCGTCCAGTCATCACGATTAAACATGTCCAAGTCGAATTCGAAGATCATAATTACCGCACGCCACTCAAATTTGGTGGAACCATTACAGATAAAGTCACTCTGCTCAATGCGCAAGTCTGTGTAGCGACTCCTTCGGGGCAGGAGAAAACCGGATTTGGTTCAATGCCTCTTGGGAATGTCTGGTCGTTTCCTACCCGCGAACATACGTACGACGAAACGCTGCAGGCGATGAAACTGCTCGCGCAGGAAATCGGTTCAATCGCAAGCGGCTATGACGAGTATGAACATCCCGTAGGAATTCATCATTCCCTTGAACCGCTCTACCTGGAAGCCGCCAAAAAAGTGACCACTGATTGTCAATTGAAAGAACCGATTCCCACGCTCTGTACGTTAGTCGTCGCCAGCCCCTTCGACGCCGCCGTTCACGACGCCTATGGGAAACTGTTGGGATTGAATTCATACCGTACCTATAGCGCGGATTATATGACGCATGACATCGCATATTACCTCAGCGAAGAATTCAAAGGCGAATATCTCGATCGGTATGTGACTCCCGAACCCAAACCAAGAATGCCGCTCTACCATCTCATCGGCGCCGTCGATCCCATCACGGAAGCCGATATTCCAAACCGCTTGAACGACGGCCTCCCAGAAACGTTATCGGAGTGGATCGAGGCGGATGGATTGACACACCTGAAGATCAAACTGAACGGCGACAATCTGGAGTGGGATGTAAATCGAGTCGCCCTCATCGATCGCGTCGCGGAAGAAACACAAACCAAACGCGGTGTCTCTAAATGGGTGTACTCCCTCGATTTCAACGAACGCTGCGAAAACGTAGATTATTTACTCGACTTTTTAGGACAGATCAACGAAAAAGCCCCACGGGCGATGGCGCGCGTCCAATACATCGAACAACCTACAGCGCGGGATCTGAAAGCCCATCCGGATAACAAAATGCACAAAGCGGCGGAAATCAAACCAGTCGTCATCGATGAATCGCTGGTCGATTACGAAAGCCTCCTTCTATCCCGCGAATTGGGCTATTCCGGCGTCGCGCTGAAAGCCTGCAAGGGCCAAAGTCAGGCGCTGTTAATGGGAGCCGCCGCGCAGAAATTCGGCTTGTTCCTTTGTGTGCAGGATCTGACATGCCCCGGCGCGTCATTTCTGCATTCCGCCGGTCTAGCCTCGCATATACCAACCATCGCCGCCATTGAGGGCAATGGCCGTCAATACTGTCCTTCCGCCAACGAGGCTTGGATCGACCAGTTCCCCGGCATTTTTTCTTTGAAAGATGGAACCATTCAAACCGCCTGCTTGAATGGACTGGGACTGGGGATTGTCGATCCATCGGATTGACCGAGCGGTAGATTCACGCATTTGGAGTGGCGCACAGTTGCAAAACAGCGATCGAAGCCTCTGGGAATCCAATCTGGCCTGTATCCAGGAGATGTATCCAGGCCTGGCGGTTTTATTATGTTCTCTCCCCTCAGCCGGTCATCCAGCTTCATCTTTAGAGGAAGACAAAACAACGTTCGATCCCAATCGGGAATTGAATAAAGAATGGCGGCCCAACGCCGGGCTTCATATCGTCGACCGGTTCGCTTCCAACCGCTTAGCGCGCATTCTATTTGACCGGATCAATCTAGCGGACCTAAAAGAAGATCGGAACCGGCGTCTGTTATTACTCGAAGACCGTCCTCAAATCCTAAGAGACGCCCTTGAACGTGACGATTGGAGAAGTCTGATTCACTCCGAGCGATGCCTCTTCGCGGTGGATGTTCCGGAACGCAACGCGTTCATGAAACTTCTCCGGACATACCCTCAATTGAGCCATACATCTTTCCAAATCTATGCGGGGGATCGTTCCTCCACCCAAGAACGGCGCGCATCGATCCGCCAAGCGCTCACCCAATACCAAAACGCGCTGACCCGCTCGATTCGTGAATTCATCCATTCCCGGCGCGGCAAACAAGCGCCGCCGTTTCCGAATACGATCCGCTTTTTCTCCGCAGGGCATAACTATCTGCAGGACGCCTGCGTACAAGCGTTTCAGAACCTCGGGTATGGAGCGGAACGGTTGAAATGGAAAAATCCCGTTTACCGTTTCGTCCGTTCCACCGCCTGGATCCAAGCGTTTCGTGAGCGTGATTTCGACACCGCGTTTTTTCTCAATACCACCCCCTCTCTTTTTACGCAAAATAATTATCTCGCCGAGCTGCCTGTCCGTTCCCTCGTCTGGTTTGTAGACAACCCACGGCGGTATGTATGGCGTTCGCAGGATTTAGCAAATTTAGACGTCATCGGTGTCTTTGACCGAACCTATATCCCTTACCTCAAGGAACGGACGAACGCGAAGGTCATCGAGGCGCGCACGGGATACGCCGCGCGATCGTACGAACAACCCATCCCCGAATATCCCGGTGAGTTAGATATCGTCTTTGTCGGAGAATTGGGAATACGGAGCGGTCTCGCGCTGGAAGGAGGCTTCCGTAAAATCCAGCCAGAGGTTCTACCCATCGCTAATGAATTGCTCCACTCGGTCGAGGCCAGTCAATCCCTTCCTTTCACGGATCACGCCGAACAAGTGTTCGCGGAAAAAGAGATCCCCTACCGGGGAGCCCTTGTGGAATGGATCGAAAACAAGGCGGCGGCTTTATGGAGACTTCATTTCCTCGAAGCGCTGACGGATACGAACCTGTGCGTTTTCGGCGATGCAGAATGGGGCGATCCCGCCCGCGCCGGCGCAGTGGCGAATTGCTACGCGGGTAGACGATTGGATTATTACACAGAACTGCCCAGCGTTTACGCGTCCGCGAAAATTAATGTGAATATCTTTCACGTTCAATGCGCCGCCGCTCCGAATCCACGTGTCTATGATGTCCTCGCCTGCGGGGGCTTCCTGCTCACCTTATACAATCCAGGGCTGGAAGACGAGTTCGAAATCGGGCGGGATCTTGTTGTCTTTCGCAGCCGCGAAGAACTACGCGAGCAGGCCGCGCATTATCTCGCTCATCCAAAAGAGCGGGAAAAAATTGCGCGGCGGGGACAAGCCAAGGTGTTTGCAAAATGTGGATACCATGATAGAATGCAGTCCTTCTTGACTGCGATATCGACTCCACTACGGGGAGATTTATATGAAAATGAGTTACCGAGACTTTCTCGTTCGTGAATTCTATCGAAACTCATTTTCATTTGTCTGTGATGATCCAAATCATGAGGAGAAATTATGTCTATTTTTGTTGATGAAAACACCAAAGTCTTAGTGCAGGGGATTACCGGGAACGAAGGTTCTTTTCACGCGGAACAATGTATGGAGTATGGGACAAAAATCGTGGGCGGCGTAACGCCCGGCAAAGGTGGAACCACGCATTTGGGCGTGCCTGTCTTTAATTCTGTTGCGGAAGGCAAAGAAAAAACCGGCGCGAACGCTTCGATTATCTTTGTCCCGCCTCCCTTCGCGGCCGACGCGGTGATGGAAGCCGCCGGGGCGGAAATCCCTCTCATAATCTGTATCACAGAAGGCATCCCGACCTTGGATATGGTCAAAGTAAAAGAATATCTCTCCACCCGCAACAGCCGCATGATCGGCCCGAACTGCCCCGGTATCATCTCGCCGGGAAAATGCAAACTCGGTATCATGCCCGGCTTTGTTCATCTTCAGGGCTGCGTGGGTGTTGTCTCCCGCAGCGGCACATTGACCTATGAAGCCGTCCAGCAGATTACCGATGTAAAACTAGGGCAGTCCACTTGTATCGGCATCGGCGGCGACCCTATCGTCGGAACCACCTTCATCGACGCGCTCAAAGCGTTCAAAGACGACGAACAGACCAAAGGAGTCGTCATGATCGGTGAAATCGGCGGCTCAGCGGAAGAGGAAGCGGCGGAATACATCAAAGCGGAATTGAAGAAACCCGTCGTCGCATTCATCGCCGGCAAAACCGCCCCTCCAGGAAAACGCATGGGTCACGCCGGAGCGATCATCGCAGGCGGAAAAGGCACAGCGGCGGAAAAAGAAGCGGCCCTGAAAGCCGCCGGAATCACCGTCTGCGAAAGCCCCGCCGACATCGGCGCCCGCATGATCGAAGCGTTGAGTAAATAAAATCGTAGGGTGGGTCGCGTCTTTATGACCCACCGCTTTGGATTAATCGATTCGGTATTCGGCGCCTCAAAAAAACGCGCCCCATCCTGCATACTCTTTCTTCATTTTTTTTATTTGATAATCTCGACTCTGTTTTCCAGTCCAATCTTTCCACTTATTTTTTTGGAAAAAAATATTGCTATAATACTATTTTTATGTTCATAACGTCCTTTCACCTGAACAGCCGGACGAGATAAAAAACTTACCATAGGATACTACATCGTGCTTCGCATCCTCTCACTCAATTACGAATACCCCCCCATTGGAGGCGGGGGCGGGAACGCTCATCAACATATTCTGAAAGAATTCAGCCTCTTCCCCGATCTGCATGTCACTCTTCTGACGACGACGATGCGCAAAGATCTTGAATGTGAAGAAATCTCATCCCACGTCCGGATCATCCGGCTTCCGATTGAAAAGAAGGAACTTCTCTATTGGCGCCGTTCGGAAGTGATCCGCTATTTACTCATGCATTATGGATTCCTGAAACAACATCTGAAACAATATACGTACGATCTCTGTCACGTTTTTTTCGGTTTTCCATCCGGAATGTTGGCCTATCTCTTCAGGAAACACTTTCCCTATATTGTTTCTGTGCGGGGTTCGGACGTGCCGGGATATAACAAGCGCTTTTCACTCGATTACTACTTTCTGAAACCGCTGCTAAACCGTGTTTACTCATCCGCCGCGAGTGTAATCGCCAATAGCCAGGGATTGCAGACTTTGTTCGAAAGTCAATTCCCTTCCCTTCCGGCGGGTGTGATCCCGAATGGAGTGGACACAAAAAGATTCGCTCCCATTTCCCGCCTCCCTCGTTCAACGATCTCACTCATCACCGTCGCACGGCTCATTCCACGCAAGGGGATCGATCTCCTGATCCAGGCTTGTCAAGAATTGGAACGGCGGAACATCGATTTTACCTTACACATCGTGGGCGATGGCCCGGAAGAAGACACGCTTAAGAAACTATCCTCTACATTAGGTCTCTCTGGCCATGTGCAATTTCATGGGCGGATGGAGCGTGGACAGCTGGCCCAGTTGCTGCCCCGATGCGATCTCTTCGTCCTCCCTTCGCACGCGGAAGGGATGTCCAACGCGGCGTTGGAAGCGATGGCGTGTGGTTTGCCATTGGTATTAACGGACACAGGTGGATCAAAAGAGCTGATTGATGGCAATGGCGAGATTGTACCCACCGGCGACCAGGGAGCGTTGACCACTACGCTGCTCCAGTTCCTCTCATATCCCGATGAATTAAAAACGATGGGACTTCAATCCCGCGCCCTCGCGGAACAGTTTTCCTGGAAACGTGCAGCGGTACAATATCGTGATCTCTACTACAAAACGATCGAGGAGAAATTGAACCTTGGGAATCTATGATTGGATCAAACAGCGTGATAAAGAGATCGCCGATGTGTATAAAGACAGCGATCTCTACTTTTCCCTTTCCCCTACACGCTGGAGTCTCTTCCGCAAGATATACCCGATCATCAAGAAGAATGTGCGGGGCCGCTGTCTCGACGCGGGCGCCGGGCGGATGGTCTACGGGCCCAAAGTGAAGCCCCTCACGGAAGACTATATCTCCCTGGATTGGTCCTTCCGGGAAGGCTTGAGCGCTGTCGGTTCGGTGCAAGACATGCCGTGGCGGGATGAAGCGTTCGATTCGATCCTATGTTTCCAAGTTTTAGAGCATGTGCCCGATCCCGAACGCGCGTTGCGGGAATATTGCCGCGCGCTCAAACCGGGCGGCGTCTTGATTCTGAGCGTTCCTCACCTCGCCTATCTGCATAATGAGCCCCACGATTATTTCCGGTATACAAAATATGGATTGCGCGTTCTGTTGGAACGAGTAGGTTTTTCAGATGTGGAAGTGATTCCCGCCGGTGGATTGCTCTCCTTTTTAGGGCACTTTCCATCCATGATTGGCAAAGCGGTTTTTCATCCCATTCCTCTATTGAATCGCTTCGTTGTGCGCCTAAATTCCATTTATGCTAAACTGGTGGCGTGGTTGGACGATGGAATCGATCCCCGGAAATTATTCGCGCTCAAGTTTATCGCCATCGCTCGAAAACCTGATTCAATAGAGGAAAAAACATCCTGATGGAAACAGAATGTATCCCGGAAGAAATAATCCAGGACAATCAACCAACTTCAATCAATGAAGGTTTTCAAAAAAGCTCTTTGGATCGATGGGATTTACTCCTCGCGATCTCGCTGGGCTTGCTCGTTTTTGCCGTTCTTCTCACGCAACTCAATGATCCAGGAATCACATGGGACGAAGCCTCTCCCAGCTTTCCTAACGCAAAAAACCAAGCGGCGTGGATACACTCTCTTTTTTTCTCTCCCCGCTCCGTTCTCATCCGAAACCATCGATGAATATTGGATGAGCTCATCCGATCATCCATCACTGCCCCGGACGATCGCCGCGCTGTCTTATTTAATCCTGTCTCCTCCATTGGATGAGATGACGGCGCTGCGAATTCCATCAGCGCTGAAGTTTTCTCTTTTATTGGTTTCAATCTTTTTATTCCTGCGCCTCTTTCTTCCCAAAACAGCCGCGCTGGCGGGCGCGCTTTCGCTGGCGTTGATGCCCCGCATTTTCGGCCACGCCCATCTCTTCAGTCTGGATATCCCCATCATGGTCTGGTGGTTCTGGACGGCGGGAGCCGCGTTTCTGGTGATGCATGGACGCCTCCGGCCGATCTGGTTCGGTGTGGTATACGCGCTGACTTTCACTACCAAACTGCATTCCGTCTTTTTACCGTTTCCGCTGCTTGCGTGGGCCGCCGTTCTCATCTTCCTGAAGAGCGATTCGAGACACGTTTTAATTCATCGCCTCTGTTGGGCGGTAGGATGGGCGGCTCTATTAACGCCCGTGATCTACATCGGGTTGCAACCTTGGTTGTGGCATGACACATGGACCCGCATCTATGAACGATTCATAGACTATGCGGACAAAGCCTCGGACCGCCCCATTCCTTTATACTATTTTGGAAACCAGTATGGAAAGAACACGCCGTGGCATTATCCCCTTGTGATGTTCGCGTTCACGGTTCCACTCTCCATTTTATTCTTCTTCCTTTGGGGATTCATCAGCCCATTGTGTTCTACGCTTCGATACAAGATGGAGCAAAACCGCGTCATCATTCTTGAGAATGGAGG
>CAXXSM010000028.1:0-16727 GCA_963663405.2 bacterium
TCCAAAATGGAATCAATATGACGATCTCAATACAATTCCTAAAAAAGAATTGTACGTCGACAACAAGTATCCCTTAAAAGATCCTTGGCTTAAATAGAATTCTTTGCTCAGGCTAGATGAAAAATATACAGGCTTTTGACGCAAGAATCGATTTAAGCGGCGCGAGAAAGAGAGTCGATATCCATACAAAAGTTATCGGCCAACTTGGAAGAACCAGCGAAGATCATAGCGATCACCCACGAATCGGACCAACTTCATACTTGATAATAAGTATGAAGTTTTTTTTTGTATACGACAGATCTGAAATAAATCAAAAGAATTTCCAAATATCCAGACAATTAATAAGATTTGAAGGAAGAGGTCTTTATACGATTTCAAACCGATTTTCTATCTGTTCTGTCATACGATCCCAGTGTGATTCAGCAATTTCAGAGAACACTCCCCCTCAAAAAAAAACTCTCCACTTGAAATTTAATACCCATTTTTCCCTCTTGTATTTATGAAACAGAAAATTCCGGAGGATCCTTTCATGTCGACAATGGAAGAAGCAATGCTGAACCGGGTTCAGCCCTTATTGATCACAGCCAAAGCGGAACACATCATGTGCGCGGAAATGAAAAAAGGATGTCTACCGCATCTTTATCCTCAACCGGTCGCGCTGGAACCGGTGTATGAACCGATCGGGAAACAAGATCACGCGCACTTGGAGACGGAACTGAAGGAAGCTGTCTTCGAAACCAAACCGAGTATCGATCAACTTCAACGCTTTACGATCTGGTTGACACCGGATTATCATCTAGACTGGCGGCAAAATGAGTTGTTTCTTAAACAACTCTATTCGGTATCAAACCGGATAGGATTGGAAATTGGGGGCAATCAAGACCAGATTCAATTGTCTTTCCTGTGCCATCAGATTGACTGTGATACGCTGACCGCCGTGTTTCATGGCCATTTCGATCCTTGCGCCTTGACGCCCATCCACCAAATCCCACTCCAGGATTTTGACTTGTCATCCTGGGATTCCGTCTCGTTTTATGATTTTTTACCCCCACCGCCGTATTCCCATCTACTCACACGTCCCCAAGAATTTCCCTGTTCGCCCTATGAAGCTTTTATGAATATGCTGTCTCAACTGCCATCCCATACCTATGCGTTTTGCCAAATTCTATTCCAACCAGTGCAAGCCCGCCATAATTGGCATCGGAATGTCGAAATCCTGCAAGACCTGGAATATACCGTCAAATTAATGGGGAATGTCCGTAATCCTCAGTTGTATTCTCAGCAAGCGCCCTCTGGGGATTTACATCATATGGCCCAAGATACCGACAGCAAAGCGCATAACGATAAGCCGTTTTTCTGCGCGGCGTTCCGAATTCTGGTCATGGATCGTGACGAACAAAAAAAACATCTCCACACGTTGGCGACTCTCGCCACGGTTTTTCAGCACGGCGGCCGCCCTTTCGCTGGAGTTTCGCACGCGGATTATCGAACTTTGCTTTCCTCCGAACAAATCCAGGAAATGTTCACCGCCGGATTAACCTACCGGCCTGGTTTTCTTTTGAATTCTTGGGAATTGGTGGGCCTGGCGCATTTTCCAGAGGTGGGATCCTTACTCGAAAAAAGGATTCCCATATTCTCGTTGGATCCGCTTACTTTAAACGCCGACGATTTGTCGAATGGGACCAAAAATTGGCAGTGTATCACAGTTGGGGGTGGAAACACCCATTCATATCTCCCATTCCTTACGCATGCGGCATACGCATCTCATCGGTCAATCCGGCATGGGAAAATCGGCCCTATTGGAGCAGATGATACTGGACGATATCGAGAAAGGTCATGGCTTGGTTCTGCTCGATCCGCATGGAGATTTGATCGAAAGACTGTTACGCCTTATTCCTGAATCTCAGATAGACAAGGTAGTCTATTTCAATCCGGGGGATCCGGATTGGATTCCCTTGTGGAATCCTCTGGATGGCCAGCCCGGGCAGGATTTTTCCCGCACCATGGAGGAACTGGTCGCCGCCTTCAAAAAAATCGAGACCGGCTGGGGAGATCGCCTTGAGCATTTGCTGCGATTCTCCTTTTTGTCTCTGCTCCAGTTGTCCGGAAAAACCTTGTTTGATGTCTGCGCTCTTCTACAGCATTCCCCCCAGGGCTATCGCTTGCGGAATGAAATCCTCGCCAAAATCCAAAATGAATCCATCCGGCAATATCTGGCAAAATGATTTTGCCACATATCGAAAAGAAGATTTGAGCCCTCCAAAACACAAATTGAGCAAATTGTTATTGGCGGGGAATGTCGGATTGATGCTCTCTCAACCGGTGAATCGATTTCCGTTCCGCTCATTCAAGGATCAAGGCAATATCGTGTATGGCGAATCTGGCTGCCATCGGCCCTGAATCAAGAGATTTATTGGGCTGTTTCATGCTTTCCTTACTCCATATCGCCGCTTTGAGCCGCCAGGATACGCCGCGCGCAACATCGCAAACCTTTCTATATCTACTGCGAAGAAGCGCATCGTTTTATGACGGACACAATTGAAGATTTGATTGCTGAAACACGGAAATACGAAGTGGGGCTGACTCTCGCGCATCAATACTTGAGTCAATTCCGTATTGAAAAACAGGAGGCGTTGAACAATGTTGGATCCACAATTCTCTTTCGTATCGACGCGAAAGACGCGAAAACGTTAAGCAGGAATCTCCGTGAGCGAGTCACACCGGACAGTTTCTATGCATTGGAAATTGGACAAGCCATTGGAAGAATCGGGACTGAGATTGTTCGCTTCAAAACGCCCAATCCGCGCTCCATTCCTTCTAATACTAGTAGAGACAAAATCATCCGGGATTCAAGACAAAAGTATTACAAACCCATCCAGCAAGTCCAACAAGAAATTCAGCGGCTCTATCAGACCCCTTTATCCAATTCGTTTTTTCGCCGAACCGTTCGTCACTCCCAATCAAAACCTGAAGGATCCTTCGTATGATGAATTCAAGTATAAACAAAGAGGCTCAACGTATCGTTCAAACGATATTCCGTTCTCTTCAAGAAGAGAATCTACAGCGGAAGATCGACCGGCCGATCGATAAAGCCGCCAAACAATATCCATTCCCCCAAACTGTTGAGTACACCTGCCAGAGACTCTTGCAGGAATTAGGCCGATTCCTTAATCACATCTACCTTCAGACCAAAACCTATACACGTGAAATGAAGGCGAGGACCAAATCCAGGCCGAAGTTATGTCTCTTTTAGATCGCCATTTCCGGATACAATCATCCACCGGATTTCACACCGCTATCCTGGAAGCTACACGAATCGAAGAGAAACCATTTGAATATTTAGCGCTTCAACTCACACACATTCTGAAACAAAACCGGCGCATGCGCTACAAGAACTGGATCATTACCCAACACGCGTCATGCTCTGACTGGGAAACGCAATGCGCAATCGTGTCTCCTGTTGATCGATCAATGGAAGCCGTATTTTCCTGACTGGTTTCAGGTATCTTCTCCGGCTCAATACGTCCATCTAATTCCTGAGTTCATCACTATGACTCTCCACAATGACAATATCCTCCAACAAATTATACGATTCGAATCATGAATGCCTTATTCCTTGTCGACACAAGCGTCTTCGGATTTAAAAAAATCAGATTTTTTTTAGAAAACCTGAAAAATGATTCCCATTTTTCCCGCTATATAGGGTGAAAGCGCATTTCAAAAAACGATGAAACCAACTCCATTGAAGGGAAAAGAACGATGAGCGGAATGAGCAAACAACTCAAGATGAATGAGAAAGTGGCGCTTTTTGGCCGCCGTTTTTCAGGTTTACGGAACGTCTATGGGACTTACGATCCGAAAACTATGCGGTGTTGTGTCATCAAACAACCAGTGACCAACAAGGTGTTGATCCATCATCTGAAAGGAACGCGGCCGTATGGAGTCTTTCTACTGATGGATGACCGCATTCGCGCCATCGCGGCCGATTTCGACCGGCTGGATCCTGATCCCGTCGCTCAATTCGTTCACCGCGCTCAACACTATCAAATCCCTGCGTATGTCGAAGTCAGTAAATCCAAAGGATTTCATGTGTGGATTTTCTTCGATGAGCGAGGCGTTCCCGCTGCAAAAGCGCGGATGGTGATCCATCACATACTCCAAGAAATCGATTGCTCGGATGTAGAAGTCTTCCCCAAACAAGACCGGCTCAATTCGGCCAATCAATACGGAAATTTCATCAACGCGCCGCTGTTTGGTCAGTTAGTCCCACAAGGGAAAACCGTGTTTGTTGATTCCGGTGATGCTTTTCGTCCATATCCAGACCAATGGGCGTTTCTTGAAAAGATTCAGTCAGTTCCTGAATTCCTTCTTGATGAAACGATCGAGATAAATGACCTTAAACCGCTACAAGATGCGTTAAAAGTGGATGATATCGACGAGCGCAAATCCTTCACCTTGCCTCCTTGCGCCCGGGAAATACTCAATCAAGGCGTATGTGAGAATCAACGCGTCGCTTGTTTCCGGCTGGCCGTTCACCTAAAGCGCATCGGCTTTCCATTTGATATAGCGATGGTTGTCCTAAAAGTCTGGGCGATGAAAAACCGGCCTGTCAATGGAAAGCAGAGAATTACCGATCGTGAAATCAAGTCGCAGGCGAAATGGGCCTATGAAAAAGAGTATCGCGGCTACGGCTGCGAGGAACCTGTCATCAAATCCTTTTGTTCCAACGAGTGTCCTTTGTACCAAAAGAAAAATCAAAATCTCCAATAAGAAAGGAAGAAAGACCATGAAACCGAACATCAATCTTGTCGCGGTATTCGAGCAGAAATTGGAAGAGGAAGAGCAGGAATTTCATTCGGGCACGTTAGATTTATCCGTATTCAAAAAAGTCAAAGGAGTCATTCAGATCAAGTTGATCAAAGGCCATTTGCTTCCCACCTCTCTAGTCGGAAGTGATCCTGCGACACTCGAAAATCTGTACATGTTTGTCGAAGAAGAGCCCAATAATCGTTCTGAGGAGAAAATCAGTGAGACAAATTCGAAAATGGGGCAGAATCCCCATAAACCATCCTCTGAAATATTGAAAAAAATCGGTGGATAAATTGGATTCAAATCAATGGACGGTTCCAACGATTTGAATGACGTTTCATTCGCTGGACGGATTGGTTGAGAAAATCCAAGGGTATGTATCTACCCACCAGAATTCAGATTTCTCAACCATATCTCTTTCGTTTTCTTTCCAGCGGTTCAGTGTCTATCAAGTCATCTTTCGAACCGCTGGGAAGAAAACAACGAAGTCAAGACAATGCGACGCGGATTACGAACCGTTATGGGATGAGATAAAGCAGACAAGAAGCAAGAAATTAGGAGTTGTGTAAGATCATGAATGACAAATTGCTAACCAGCCGTGAAGTGGCCCAAATGCTTGGTCTTTCTGTCGCATGGTGCGAGTATCATAGATGGAAGGGCGACGGAATTCCATTCATGAAATTGGGTAGAGTCGTCAGATATCGTGAGGTGGATGTTTTGGCCTGGATAGAATCGCATCCAAAAAGAAGAAACACTACGATGAGTGCTTATGACAAAGAAAAAGCATGAAACTGATTCCATCGCTTACGGAAAAGCATTTCTCTCGATATGTTCACCTTTGAGTAGCATGGCGGTGAAATGTTCTTTTTTTGTAAATCCCCCCTTGGGCATTGAACGTGTATCAATTTCACTTCAAATCAATCCTCACCTTTTTTTGAGCGATGATACGCACTGGCCCAATCAAACCGGAAGAGGGAAGATGCTTAAATCCCATGGGACCACGGGCATTTCTAGAAAAGGGAGTGGTTCCACTTCCATAATAGCTGGCCAGGTTTTCTGGGATCGGAGGCGGTTCTGTAAACGCCGAGACGCGATTGATCAACGTATTCGTAACTAGCGCGGTTAAATGATTTGCGCCAGATCGAGCTTTTCCAGTGATATCGAGTGTTTGATCCCGCATCCAGCATACACCAACGTGGATTCCATTGATCTTGATTTCCACGATATTCCCTACGCTTCCTGGATCGAGTTGCAGCAGTATATCATCGGCGATATACATCGCAGGAAGATTGAAATCAATTTCATACCGGCCCGTTCCACTGAAATTCCTTGTGGCTGGATCTTCTGTCCAGGATACCAGATGAGTGACGGTTTTTTCCAATCGTGGGAAACCACGATCCTCCAGGACCATTTTCAATTGCCCCGTGATGGTGAATGGCGCGGGTAGGTTATCAACTATTGTACTGTGCTGGGAAATCTCGTTACCTTGAACCAAGGTTACATAGTGCGCGCCATTTTCGGATGCGATGGCTTCGACACGCATACCGTTAAGCCCAGTGATCTCATCAAAATTGGTCTGCGGGACATATCCTTCAACCTGTTTGTCGATAAATAGAATAAACGTAGATTCATACGGTGATAGACAAAGAGGAATCGTTATACCTTCTTCTTTCCGCTCGTAACGCCAAATACGAGATACACCGCCTGTGTAAGGATTCCACCTCCACGGAGCCTTTCCTTTGACACGAAAAGTAACGGGAATTCGGCTTGGTTTATCTTGTATATTTGAAACCTAAGCTGAGCGATTATGTGTGAATAATACTGATAAAAAACTGCGTAACGCTTTGATTTCTCATACGTTATACATATATGGCATTCATAATTTAATCTAACCTATTGGGTGAGGGAAATCAATGGCGCGTTCCAAGAAAAAATCGAAACGAAATCCGGCTAAGATCACTAAAATTGGAGTCACCTCCGATGTGCTGACTTCGCGAGGAGGCCTCAACTTCTTTTCAAAGTATATTGAAAACATACAAATTCTTTCTGTCTTAGGAATGCTATTTGGCTCCATCCGAAAAAGTAAAAAAGGACAGTCAATCGAAACCATCTTAAAACAAGTGATCTGTAATTTAATGAATGGCATGAGCCGCCATTTGACTTACTTTGACCAATTGAAAACGGATCAAGGCTATACCGCCAGTCTCGAACTGACGCCGGAGGAGATGGTCTCCTCTCACAGCGTCAAACGATTTTTTAAAGCCTTTTCCATGCCCCTGGTTTGGGCGTTTCGCAAACTGTTGAAGCAACTGTTCCTGTGGCGGTTGCGGTTGGAGAAGCCACTCGTCATTTATCTCGGAATCGATTCAATGGTGATGGACAACGACGAAGCCAGCAAGCGGGATGGAGTGCAGCCGACGTACAAAAAAAAGAAAGGCTTTCACCCGTTGCAGATGACGTGGAAGCGAGTGATTATAGATGCGGTGTTCCGTGGAGGCAAGAAACATTGCAACCATGGAGAGACGGTGGCCAATATGGCGCGAGAAATCGTGAAACTCATCCGGAAAAAATATCGGAAAGACGTAGCCATCGTCTTTCTTCTGGATGGAGGATTTTTCGACGAAAAACTCTTCCAGGAATTTGAAGCGCTGAAGGTCGGGTATATCTGTGGGGGGAAACTCTACGAAGACCTTTCGGACTATGCCGAAAGCCGGGAGAAAGAAGAGTGGAAAAAGTATACCAATGGGAAAGACGGATGGGATTATTACGAGATGGAGGATCGGCGAGCGAGTTGGTCAAAATCGCGCCGCGCCATTTTCTGCCGCTTCACCCCGGAAGATCCGCAGCGAGTGTTTGACGCGTTTCGTCCCCTGACGATACTCTATACCAACTTGGGGCAAGGTGAGTCGATTGACGAACAACTCCTATTCGTTGGTCGGCAGGATCTCATCCAGACCGAAAAGATCCTCGAATGCGCTCATGGACGGGGACGGGATGAACTCGTCCATCGCGCCTTCAAGAACTTTGCCTTCGAGGCCCTACCGTTCCAGCGGTTCGCTCCGAATGCCGCCTACTATTACACAATGGTTGTCTCTCACTTTTTATACGAATGTTTCAAAGCAGATACATGTGAGGCGATCTTGCCTCTCGAAACGTATGCGTCGACTTTCCGACGAAAAGTAATTGATATCGCTTCAAAGATTGTTCGAAAGAGTGGAGAGATATGGATCAAGTTCACTCAGGCCACTTGGAACGATCTCCAACTCGATATACTCTGGGACCGATGTAAGAATCCCCCTCAATTTGTTTGGACCTAAGTAAAAAAAAAGATAATTCCATCTTGAAGACCTGCCAATGTAACAGGATAAGTGCGCCTATAGGCTGTAAATTTCCACTCGACGACTCTTGTTCATACCCAACATTTCACTCACACGTTCTTTACTTACTGGATTTTCAATGAAATTTAACTTACATTTATCAAACAACATAGTTGATCTTTGTAATTTCATTTAAAGTGGATATTTTTCAAAAAGAATCGCTCAATTTAGGTGAAACAATCTCCTTATGCACTTTACTCTAGTGCCATTTTGAATACGTGTATAGGCTCTATTGTTCTCAATTCAGAGGTGATTTTAGTAAGCCCAAACAATATCGTCTTAATGCTTCTTTGGCCCGTAATCACCACGATAGCGCCGTATTGGACCAAATCAAAGGAATTCCTTCAACTAGAGTAAAGTGAATATGCAATTTGAAACAAAATAAATATCGATATCGCCGTCTTTTCGATGTAGAAATGTAAGTCCATCATTCTCACAGATACTGTGCAACGCAAAGTCGATTCCGAAATCCGGAGGTATGTGTTTTCGTATGGCGTTCAGGAATGGATCGAACGCGCTGCTTTGCCGGTCGAGAACATCGCTGCGATCCATAACCGTGTCGATCCGGAGCGTATACCCTTCGCCATAGCGGGGAGCGTTGAACATCTCGTTTGCGATGGATTGCACTTCCTTGTCATTTTGTTCGTGACGCAAGAAGCCAGTCGACCGGTTGGGGATTCTTTCCAACGCGATCACTACACCGCCAGCGTGGGCGTATTCCTTGATGAAACGCATTGTTTCTAGGGGAACGGACTCGACACCCGGCAAGATGAGAATCGAGTATTCCAACTCATTCAATTTGATTTTGCCTTCGCTGATAACGGCGCGGTTTTGAAGGATATCATCATTGAGTAGATCAAAATCATAACCATTGCTGATAAGGAGTTTTCCCAATTCGCCCCAATCAAATTCGCGCGTCCACATCCGGGCGTTCAAAACATCTAATGTCCATTGATTGGCGAGAGGAGAGTACACCGCGATATCGGCAGTGAAATGGCCTTTCCGTAGTAAATACGAACATCGGGACACATAATCCGCGAGTAATGGATAGTAATCCCACCAGCAATTGGTATGAGAAATCCGCGCGGCGAATGGGATCGATCGGGAAGGCGTAACATCCCGTTCGGGAGAGTAACTGTAACCATGATTGATAAATCGATTGGCGCCGGACCGGAAAAAATCCATCACTGACGATCTTCAGTTCTTCGAGTGTCGCGCGGTACAGTTCCCAATGAATGTAGGTATACGCTTCAACCGCCACGACATTCCGACCATACAAATGCGCGCCCGAAGCGATATATTTTTTCGGCCCGATCCGCGTGTCAAACCAGGGCACAATATCTTTCTCCCCTGGTGTGACTTCCATCATGGGCAGCGGCGCCAAACCGGTGGATTGGATAACATCCGTTGGAAACCCAATAGGTTCCATACTCCCCTTAATTCCATGCTTCTCACACCAACCTAGAAATGTATGGAAAAACGCCTCGAAGCCCATATGATGGAGGAGTTCACTGACGTCATAGCGAACGTATGGAGAGAGTCCTCCCACATCCCACCAGATCGCGGGTAGATATTTCGTGAGATCGTAGCCATGATTGTTTTGAAAGTCATCTAAAAGAGAATCACTCCAGTAAATTCCATTCGGTAAATTGGCCAATTCAAAACTGTCACAATGAAACGCTTCCAGAGTCTTCCCGAATTCATCCCCAAACGCTTGAAAGAATTTGCCTCCAACATAGTCACAGTACTTTTGGACAGCGGTTCTACTGAAATGATCAAGGCTCCAGTGCTCTTCATGGCTTCGTTGGCCAGTATTATTCAACCAGAAAGCCATCACACGCCATTTCCCTTCCGGAGCCTGCCAGGTAAGGGTGCAATCATCGCTTACACGATCGGTCAGAATCGTTAAAGAAGATTCATCGATTGTATTTTGATTGATTCTTCCCGCAACGACAGCAATTAATTTGTCATTATCAGGTATATCTTCTACTCGTATTTCACCCCGGTGATCCGGCGCTTTTTTGAATCTAGCCCGAGTTTCCTACTTATAAAATAAAGCATTCGTATCTTAAGAATCTTCAGGATGATGTGAAGGGCAAGATCTTACCCTAAATCCTGAAAATCAATTTCATCAAGAGAAAGAATGGAAATCAATTGTTGCTGTAATTCTGAGATTTTGGACAAAACTACATGCTTTCGTTCCGTTTTCTTACGACGTGTACGGGGATATATATTAATCACCTCTCGAATCGCGTTCAATTCAGAATGAATTCTTTTGGTTGAAAGAGAAAGACCCGCTTTTCGTATTCTACACATCATTAGAGATCGTAATAGAATAGCAATTGTACAATAAAGAGCGTGAACTTTGATTTTCGAGTCGGTCCAATGATGCAGTGGCCACCAGCTCCCTATATCTCGATCTTTCATATCTTTGAATACATTCTCGATGATGAACTGGCTTCGATAAGCTTCAATAATTTTTTCATCATTCCATTTTTCTCGATTCGTGATCAGAATATTTTTTCCCAAATAAGTATCCGAGATTTTATGAAGTTCTTTTGTATCGATGGAATATTCCAAGCGTGGGATATCGTCAGAACCTTGCCGGATAGTTTTTTGGATAATATCCTCAAGATACGGTCGACTTAAAATATGGTCACACTGTTTTTTCACCGATGCGACTGTAGGGGCATTCCCTCTTTTGATCACGCCATTGACTCGATCTTCCAATTTCTGCTGCAACAATGATAGATTCTGAACCGCCTTGGTGATGTCATTCTGCAAGGTAAGCCATTGTGTGTTGAACAGATTCTCATTGTAAGTGACCACTAAAATTCTGTCCTGGCCATAAACCTTCCTTTTCACTCGGAACGCTTTCGTTCTTTTCAGTTTTTCTGCAGAACAGGGGGCAAAAGTTGAATCCCGATTCGAGATTTGAGCAAGATCTTTGTGTTCATTGAGTTTGACGGAACCGACATAATTTAGTTCCAGAGAATCGATCAATGCGAAGTTCTTTGCTGAATTGTTTCCTTTATCGAAAATGAGAGTGGTATCGGGATCCCCTTTTGTATCAATGCCTGCAGAACATTTCTGTTCAGATATCTCATTGAGAAAATGGCGAAATTGACGCAACATCAATGGGAATTGTTTGGCATCGTTGCGGCTTCCCTCATAGACCTCGTAAAATAGCGGCAGGTGTCCATCAGCACTGCAGAATAGAGCGTAACTAATTTGCCTGAGATTGGTACGTCCCTGTTTGTTTTTCCCCCTCTTGGCGATGTTGCAATGAGTATTAAATGTATCAATAAAGGAATAGAAATTGGTGCCATCGTAGGATATGGAAGATAAATCAATGCTCTCACGAGTGACAACGTCAATCAAGATTTGTTGCCATATAGTCCTGGCTTTTTCTGCAGAGATTCGGTTCATGTGATCCCAAAATCGTTGCGAAGTGAGCGAGGTTTTTGATCCGTGGGGGAGATACCTTAGTAATACGGTTTGGGAAAACCAATCCCACATGGATCGTTTGCTTTTGGGGCAAATTGCCCGATTGAGTGCCGCAATCGCCAAGTATTCTCCCGTACTCATTCCCTGATTCCTTTTAGGGCATAGTTTATCTACAACCTTGATTACATTGGCCAACTGACATTCTTTCCATAATGCAGTGGGTAATCCCCATTGGAAGATTTCAGCATAGAGAGGTGTGGAGGTTTCTCCTGTAACCGCTTTAACGATTGTCTCAAGGTTCCCAAGGTATTTCTGCCATACCCGACGACATTTGCCATTCACCCATTCCCACTTGGAATAGTAATAATAGGTTTTCCCACTAATCTTCTTGGCTTCGAGTCTCTCCATGGCTCTCTCCTTGTAGCGAATATTATACAAGGAGTAATTTAGGGCATAGTTATAACATTTTCAAGTATTATTTTCAGTTATTATTTTGTTTATTTTTTTAGGGCATAGTTAAGAGTAGGGATATCTTGAATATTTACAACCAGTTAGGTAACATGGTTGTTTGTAACTAGGAAACTCGGGCTAGGCAGCTGAATGGTAACCGATTTCGGGCCTTGGATATTTAGAAATGTAGGAACTAAACTTTTACTGCGTTCTTCCCAAGGAAGCCAGGAACCGCCGAACGCCCATCCAGAACTGAAATTCAGATAGACTTTCATATCCAACCGTTTCGCGGTTTGGATGGCGTGTTTAACCATTTCGAGATAGCGATCGGAAAGGTATTCAATATTACCCTTTTCATACACTTTCGGCGCAGCGCTAGTGATCAACACACCGCCAATCCCTTTCTCACGCATCTGCTCCATTTCCCATGTAATCTCATCTTTGGTAACCGCATTCCCCGGCCACCACCAATAGGTATAGGGCCGGCAATCTATCGGTGGATTCATGAATTCTTCTTCCCACTGGGCCAATACTCGATCATCAGCAGTCTGCGCTGAAAAAACAAATGAGATTACAAGCGAAAAAAGGAGAAATGAAAATCGGAACAGGTTGGTTATGCGATCGTTCGGCATGAAGTCAATCCCTTGAATGTTTTATTATTTTCTACTGGATTCTCAGTATCCATGTTCAATGAATAGCCTTGAGTATGAAGGATATTCATGACAAGATCAAGCAAATTAAAAGGCGCGGATGGTGGAGTTTCAAAGCGAATCTTACTTATCCAGAGATTCAACTTGAATCAATTGATGCCCCAAAGAGAACATAGGATTAAGGGATTTTAGAAGGAATTAGAGGGAAATTCTTTTAATTCAAAACCTTATTATAACCTTATTAATGAATTTTGATATTTAGGAGGAAAATCCGTAAGTCGAGTTAAATCAGTGGCTGGGGAGGCAGGGCTCGAACCTGCAGCTTCCTGATCCAGAGTCAGGCGTCTTGCCAATTCGACCACTCCCCAGCAATATTTTCGATTTTATATTTATACTTGAAAGTTTTCTTTAGTCAAGGATGTTGGTTTTGTTTTCAGTCATTCTTTCACCTTGCATAGCGGAATGGATGGGAGATATTGTAGGAAAAGTATAATGATGATGAGATTCCCGTTAGGGATTCTCTCTTTTTGACACGTTGAGATATATCTTTTTGATTGGATTTCCATCCTATCACCGATGATGAGGTTTTTTAATGAAATATATACTCGCTTTGGATCAGGGTACTACTAGTTCACGCGCTATCCTCTTCGATCAGAGTGGGATGATACGACATCTTGCGCAAAAGGAATTTACGCAGTTCTTTCCACAACCAGGCTGGGTAGAGCATGATCATGAAGAAATCTGGTCTTCCCAACTCGGCGCAGTTTCTGAAGTGATGACATTGGCTGAGATTACAAGTCAAGATATTGCGGCGATCGGAATCACCAATCAACGGGAAACGACGCTTGTCTGGGACCGGAAAACCGGAAAATCCATTGGTCCCGCTATCGTTTGGCAGGACCGCCGTACTGCGCCACAATGCGAGGAACTGAAAAACGCTGGGTATGAAACGATCTTTCGTGAGAAAACCGGTTTGGTGATCGACGCTTATTTTTCCGGGACGAAGATCAAATGGATTCTTGACCACAATCCTGGACTTCGGGAAAGAGCAGAAGCGGGTGAAATCGCTTTTGGGACCATTGATTCATGGTTACTGTGGAAATTGACGGAGGGGAAAGTTCATGCAACCGACGCGTCCAACGCCTCCCGCACTTTATTATTTAATATACACACTGGTTCGTGGGATGAGGAACTGCTCACCATATTGGATATACCTTCAGCGATGTTGCCTGAAGTCCGTTCCTCTAGTGAAGTGTATGGTGAAACGTCCATCGGCGCCTTTTCCTCACCAATTCCCATTGCGGGGATTGCGGGGGATCAACAAGCCGCTCTCTTCGGTCAAATGTGCGTAAAACAAGGGATGGTGAAAAACACGTATGGAACCGGCGGCTTCCTCTTGCTCCACACCGGTGAAAAAGCCATTCGTTCGAACAATAATCTCCTGACAACCGTGGCCTGGAAATTGGGGAGACCGGATCGAATATGCGCTGGAGGGGAGTATCTTCATCGCAGGCGCGGTAATCCAATGGCTTCGTGATGGTTTAGGGATCATTCAATCCTCCGCGGAAATTGAATCCCTGGCGGCTTCCGTCGAGAATAACGGTGGAATTTATTTTGTCCCCGCTTTTACGGGATTGGGAGCGCCGCATTGGGATCCTTACGCGCGTGGATTGATTGGTGGTGTGACACGAGGAACCACGGCGGGGGCATTTCGCCCGCGCCGCGCTGGAGAGTATCGCCTACCAAGTGGCCGATGTGTTGGAAGCGATGGAAGCGGATTCCGGCATACCGATCAAAGAACTCCGGGTCGATGGAGGCGCATCGGCCAATTCTCTGCTCCTTCAGTTTCAAGCCGATATATTGGGCATTCCGATTATCCGCCCAATGATTATGGAGACAACGGCGCTAGGCGCCGCGTATCTGGCGGGATTGGCGGTTGGATTCTGGCGCAACGTGGATGAGATCGCTGGACAGTGGAGCGCCGGCCAGAAATTCTCACCAACAATGGAATCAGAGCAAGTCAACTTATTGCGAACCGGCTGGCGCAAAGCATTAGAACGCTCGAAAGGGTGGGCAGAGGATGATAGAGAATAAATAGGATAAATTTATTCATTCAAAGCTATATCAAATCTTTTCTTTCCATACGTTCATATCGACAGACCTCTCATAATCCAGTACGATAAATAAATAACAAAAATAAGGAGTCAATCATGCAAAATTTTACTTTTTGGAATCCAACGAAAATCATTTTTGGAGAGGGAACGATTCCCCAAATAGGAGACGAGACGAAACCCTATGGAAAGAAAGTATTGTTTGTTTATGGAAAATCCAGCATTAAGAAGAATGGGGTATACGATCAGGCCATCACTTCACTAAATCAAGCTGGTGTGGAAATTGTTGAGTTTTCTGGAGTGAAGCCGAATCCCGTCCTCTCTCATCTCCGGGAGGGGATCGCTCTAGCCAAACGCGAGCAGGTGGACGCGATTGTCGCAGTGGGGGGCGGCAGCGTATTGGATGAATCCAAAGCGCTCGCGATCGGCTCCAAAACAGAGGAAGATATTTGGGATTTCTTTTTGGGTAAACGGGATGCCCAGGCCGCGTTGCCTTTATTGACGATCTTGACACTCGCCGCCACGGGATCCGAAATGAATTGCGGCTGTGTTATCACCAATGAAGAAACAAAACTCAAATTCAACTGCAATTCACCGCACGTTTTCCCCAAAGTATCGATCCTGGATCCAACCACGACGTACAGCGTTCCCAAAAACCATACAGCGTACGGCGCGGTAGACGCGATCTCCCATATTATCGAAGGGTATTTTACGTCAAAAGATCCTTGGACGCCGATTCAAGACCGGTATGTGGAAAGTTTGGTTCTATCCATCATGGAAAGCACGGACCGTATTATGGAAGATTCTTCTGATTATCAAGGCCGCGCGACAATGATGTGGGCGGCGACGCTCGCATTGAATGGCCTTCCCATCGCTGGAATCGGTCCGGTTGGATTCCCGAACCACGCGATCGAACATTCTCTCAGCGCTCTCTACGACATCCCGCACGGCGCCGGCTTGGCGATTGTGATTCCCGGTTATATGCAGTACGTCTCCAAAAAGAATCCAACGAAATTCGCCCAATTCGCAAAACGCGTATTTCACATCGTCAAAGAAGACACGGTCGAACAAACCGCGGCGAAAGGAATCGAAGCCCTCAAAGCCTGGTTCCATAAAATCGGCGCTCCGGTCAGCCTTTCCGAAGTGAATATTCCCGCATCGGACATTGACGCCATCGCAGAAAACGCGACCAAGTTAGCCACAAAATGGGGTTTAACGGAATATACAAAAGACGTAATTGCGCAGGTGCTAACAAACTGTGAGTAAATAATAACTATCGAATAACCACTTACAGAATCCAATAGGAGAATCCCGCCATGAAATCCACTTCTATTATATGTATATGCCTTTTCATATTATCCATCCTAATATATTTTCCTGCATTGGGGATATCAAATACAGCACAACAATTTGAGATAGCGAGAGGAGTGAATATCAGTCATTGGCTATCGCAAAGCAACCGGCGGGGAGAAGAACGACGTGCTTTCTTTACAGAAAAAGATGTTAAATATATTAAAAGTATTGGCTACGATCATATACGCCTTCCCGTCGATGAAGAACAACTCTGGGATGAGAATGGTGTCAAAGAGACCGAAGCGTTCAATCTTCTCCATAATGCTATACAGTGGTGCCAAAAACACAATCTCCGGGTGATTGTCGATCTGCACATTCTCCGTTCTCATCATTTCAATAAGAAAGAGAAGCCGCTATGGATAGATCCTAAAGCCCAAGAACAATTTATTCAGTTGTGGAGAGATTTATCCACAGAACTCAAACACTATCCACTTGATTTAACCGCCTATGAATTAATGAATGAACCGGTCGCTGACGATCCAGAAGATTGGAATAACCTGGTGGCGAAGGCGGTTAAAGCCGTCCGGGAA
>CAXXSM010000029.1:0-58499 GCA_963663405.2 bacterium
ACTGGCCAACGGCGCGATCGAACTCATGTCGATTAAAACGGCTCCCGGTTTGGCGCCCTCTAAAACACCATTTTCTCCTAAGACGGCGTCTTTCACTTCGGGGGAATTGGGGAGCATGGTGATTACGATCTCGCTGCGCGCGGCGGTGTCTTTATTGGACACTCCCGCTTGGGCGCCAGCGCGGATCAAGTCTTCGATTCTTTCCGGGATAATATCATACACAACCAAGGAGTAATCCGCTTTGAGGAGATTCTTCGCCATGGGATTCCCCATGATTCCCAATCCGATAAATCCAATCGATTTCATGTCGTTTTTTCCTTTTTTTTCTGTTTTCTTAATTGTATACGGCATGTTGGTATTAGCAAACGTTTCGACATCCGGCGTTTTATTTGTATCAACTCACCATGCTGAGCTACATTAAAAGAAAATAGAATACCAGAGATTAGATGGTTGTCGGATGAGATTGGAGCCAGTGTTTGAAGGGGCGGGAGATTTCGGCGCGAGTGGCGGCCTCGATAAGACGGCGAAGGTATTTCCCACTGGGGAGAAGACCGAGGGATGTGACGTCCGGCCAACCGGCATAGGTCACCGCTTCGATCGTGGAACAACCAGGGCGGATCACGGTGATTTTTTTACGGTAGTATTTCAACGCGCGAACCCCGGATGCGAGATCGAGTTTGTCTAAATCTTCCTCATTGATCTCGAACGCAATCCCTTCCACCCTACCACGTGGCGAGGGCGCTATATTGGCGATTCCCCGTTTCTCAAAGCGGAATTTTTCATCTTCCAAAACATTAAATACAAGCCGATAGCCTTTCAGGACGGCTGTCGATTGGGAATGAACGGGTACGTTCAACCGCGTCAATGCGCGCGAATCCATATGCAGATTGTACGCGAAGTAATAGATCCTTTCCATGATAATCTCCCGATTCAGACAAAAAGATCCCCCTTCGGAGATAGGAACCTATCTCCGTGAACCTTAAACGGATTTTGATTAACGAATTGACTCTATGAAATATAGACTTGCTTTTGTTTTATAGGAAAATAGTATCTTCGATCCTGGTGGATCGAAAAATCGCGGCCCACCTTACATTACTGGATATTTACTAACGGCGCCCTTACCTCTGTATCCCAATTATTATTTCTTATATTATCTTTTCTTATTTTTCATCAGGACGACACCGTCGTTCATTCCGCTTCGGAAGGCGGATTTTCGTTTCTGATTCAGTGTTTTTTTATCAGTTTTCGTTGTTTTAGAATTCGTGGTTCGGGTTGCATTTGTTTTAGCCGAATTCTGGTTTCCGATCGCTTTCTCAATGGCTTCCTGCTCGTTCGCCGCTTCATTGCTCCAATCGATGTATTCCTCTTGGATATCTGATTCAAGGAATTTCGTTACACCGGTTTCCTGCATGTCTTTAAAGCGTTGGATGTTATCGATCTGGGCAAAATCATAGGGATCATCAATGTTGACCAGCCGGGGCGTTATGAAAATCAGGAGCTTTTGTTTTTCATCTTCTGTACTTCTTTTACTGAACAATCCACCTACTACTGGAAGGCTTCCGAGAATGGGAACGCCGGACCGTGATTTGGATTTTTTTCGATTGATAATTCCACCGAGAACAACCGTACGGCCGCTTTTTACGGTAACGGCTGTATCGATGAACGAACCATCGACCGCCAATCCTTCACCCAGGTTACTCAATTCCACGCGGCGGGCGCTTGTGTCTTCGATGTTGATAATCATCTCGATGTATCCCGCTTCGCTGGCGTAGACTTCAACCGAGAGCAGAGTCCCTACACGGCGGGCCTGTTGTGTATAGGTGTTATAGTTACTGCCGCCGCCATAATAGCCGCCGTAATAATTCTGGGTCGCGTAGGGTTCCTCGGATCCCAGGTTGAATTCACCGTACTCTCCATCCTGAATCAACAAGCGTGGGCTGGCGATAATTTCCGCTTCGCTCCTTTCGACCATCGCGTCAATTTGGAAGCGGTAGTTGCCTTGACTGACATCAAGTAAAGAGAATCCCGATCCCGATGTGCTCAAGAAAGGATTGAAGGAGAAAAAATTACTGACAGTATCGGTTGAACCGCTGATATCTGGATTAGAGGGACTTCCTCCCGCGCCGATATCTTTACCAAAATCCGCCGACGTTCCTAAGGTTAGAGTTTTATCCATATTGAGACGAACGATATCCGCTTCAACCCAGACCTGCCGGGTGGGGATATCCAACATCTTGACTACTTTTCTCACCTGTTCGATGACGGAGGGGATATCCTGGATGAGGATGCGTGACGTGCGTGGATCGATATCCACAAATCCCATTTCTGTTAGAAAACCTTCAATAAAGGGAAGCACGTCTTCGGGCAAGGCGAAGGCGAGAGGGATAGCAACAAATTCGATTTCGACATCGAGTTGCTCGATGATAGCGGCGGCCTGGGCCAAACGGTCAGGAGTGTCTGTAATTAGGATCAGGTTATTGCGAGCATCAATGACCAATTCCCCTTCAACAGTGTTGATGATCCCCAAGAGCTGATCCGCGATTTCCTGGGCGCTCGCGTATTTGATTTGAAAGAGCCGTGTCTCGGTGCGGACATCCAATTGTTGGAGAAGTTGATCCATGTTTTGGATGACTTCAGGCACATCAGTGACGATGATTTGGCGGGAATCGGGATCGGCGACGACGTTGCCTTCCGGACTTTTCAACTGCTCGAGCGCTTCCATCACTTGAGCAATGTCAATGAAATTCGGCGTAAAAACATGCTGCATCAATTCCAATTCAGGCTGCTGCAATTGAGCGATCACTTCCTGCTTATCAATCCGGATCACGCCGTTTTCCAATTCGACATACCCCAATCCGTTTGCGGGCAGGACGGAATCGAGCACCTCACGAACAGTGGGATTCTGCAAGCTGAAGGTCACTTTTTGGTTAATGCCCTGCCCTAAAATAATCTGGAGGTTGCTGGCTTGCTGCAGAGTGGCGATGATCGTGGAAAGATCCACGCCCCGCGCCTCGACAGGTCCGTTGATCCGCGCGTCCAATCCTTTCGCTGCGCTACTCCCCGCAGGCTTAGGGAGCCCCTGCCCCATTCCAGAATTAGGTCCGAGTCCGGTCAGAATCCAGCAAAACAAAATAGCGATCGTAAACAACTTTGAAAGACGCAACGGAATACTCCTTTGTGAATGTTTTCTTTTTTAATGTTTGTTCAATGGCAGTCTGATCATACTTACAACGGTCCAGCGGCGCCAAGCGTTATTTTTTTCCTGATTGAACCATCTCATCAATAATACGTACAGTTCCAGATTCGATATGCTGCACTTTTACTTTGGGCGCCATCATATCAGGAATCACTTCCAAGATTTTAAAATTACCGAAGACCTTTTCCTGGACAACATCACCAACCTTCACATGGTGTTCTTTATTTTGATAATCTCTTAACACCGCTATCTGTCCCATCGTATAGACAATTTTATAATTTTTGGCCGGTATGATCGGGATTGGAGTTGGCGGCGGCGGGGGAGTGGGAGTCGGATATGGAACAGGCGTCGCCAGCGCTTCAAAAGATTTTCCCGTCTCGAAGATATACATTGATTTTTTACGATCCAATTCCCGTTGGCTGTTTAACTCATTGATTTGATCATCATCTGAAGTGACATTGTTCCGAATGCCCGCGAGAGGATCCTGCCGCTCTTTTAAGTAATATCGCACTTGATAAGCGAGAACTACAGTCGAACCGAGAAGTAAGATTGAAAGTAACAGGTATGTAAATATCAGTTTTTTGTTCATGATGTTTGTATCCTTTGCCTATTTGTTAAACATCAATCCTTTTACGCTGGATTGTGTGGATGGAACAATGGATAGTGATTATTGTTCGCGCTCATGAAACGTCTCTTTAATCATACGAATGGCTCCGGATTCGGTGGATGGCGCGATTGTAACGGGCCCGCTTGAAATTCGCAATGGAACGGGAGGCGCAGGCGCCTCGTTCAATCGTTCTCGATCAAAGAGAGAGACCATTTCACCACAAATTCGATTTTGTTCATCCCGGCCGATCTCGATGAAAATTGCATTCGATGGCACTTTGATGGTATTGTTTAAAAACACGATCTCCCTTCCCTTCAACGTATGAAAGGTCAACATGACCGACGCGCTAAGCAGCAATAGAAAAAGAAAGATAAATAGAAGTTTCTTGTTCATAATTATTTTCTCTTCTTATTTCGCAGTTTCAGTTCCTCCGTGCTGTATTCCACCAACCGGGCGATTTGGAGATCGACGGAGAGAATACCGGATTGTGGAACGGGGCCCCGGCGGCCGCTGGACCACGCGGCAGGCAGCTGACCCGTTTCACCTACGAGATTGGAAATCTGACAGTCTTCCACTTGCATGGCTTCCGACTGCGCTTCGATGCGGTAGAGCAGGTCCCCCAGTTGTGTTGGTGTACACTGAATATCGCTAATGGAGATCGAGACGATTTTAAAATCATCTTCTTCTTTCGGATCTTTCGGATCGATGTTTCGATAACGCGTTTGGTCCAGACCGACTTGCGTAAGAATTTGGGTCATGTCCTGCCGGATTTTAAATTGTTGTTCCGAGTAGTCACCGGGCAGTTGCAGTTCGTTTGCAAGCACATCGTAGCGGGATGTGATTTCAGCGGATTGTTCCAACAAGTTTTGCATTTGTTGAATGGCCATAATTCTGTCTTGGGTATCTTCCTCAAGGTTTTGCCATTGCACAATGACTTGTTTATAGATAAACCATCCGCCCAAGGCCGTTCCGGCGATGATGACTATGAAAAATAAAAATCGTTCGCGGCTTGTCTGCGCCATAATTCTATTCCTGTCTCTTTCAATTCGATTCACGTATCAAGCCGGTAAATCGATGATCCGTTTTCACTACCGGCTTTGTTGATCTTCGTAATCCCAGCGTAAAGTGCATGTGACAGTCAGTTGTATGATATTCATGTTATGCGCCCGTAAGTTCAGCGGTTTGTTATCGGTTTTGGAATCAACACGTTCAAAGTATTTATCTTTCCCCTTCGCCGGACGCAGTTGATTGAGTTGACCGACAAACTGCTGCACATCCGCTTCGGTCAAGACCTGCATGACAATCTCAACCGACCGGCCTTTGGTGTAATTGATGGTACTGATATACGATCGAGGCGGCGCCTTTTCCAAAATCTGTTGTACAATAGGCAGGCAGGATTGTTCTTTGTCGAGATATTTTTCGACAGTGGCGATTCGCTTCCGCATTCGATCCAATTTACTGGACTTATTTTGAATCTGAGCGTAGAAAGCATAGACTTCCGAATTGGCTTGGTAGAGTTCGTGAAATTTCAGATAAGCCGCTCCACATAGGAGGACGATAATCATGAAAACCAAGATCGCTACATTTTTACGGAACGCGGATGACTCCCGCTGTCCCCGTTCTTGTATAAATTGGTCGGGAATCAGGTTGAGAGTTTTGTTCAGAGGTTGAAGCCCGCGGATCGCCACACCGACGGCGGTGGCGAGTTCCGTTCCATGATACGCGTCGCTGGAGGGGAGTCCTCCATTCAGGGCCGGTTCGATCGTGGCTTTCGTTTTGACACGCATATTAAAACCACGGGGCGGCCCTGCAGGGAAATAGCCCGCGCCGCCGCACAAGATCATCCGGTCGATATGACGCCCCTCCGGTTCACAGGAGAAGGCGCTGACAGAACGCAGAAGTTCCAAGCTTAATCGGTCCACCCAATCATTGAAATGATCGCGTTCGTTAGGGTGCAGCGCGCCGGCGGCGGTGACGCGCCCCTGCAAATCGCGCCAGCTCCGGGCGCCGGCGAATCCTTCCAAAAGCCGGCTTTCAAAAACCGGCAGACTGCGGCTGAAGATCATGGTATTGTTATGGACGATAGACATCTTGACGGAAGAACGGCCGAAATTGATCACCGCGACCGTCTCCTCCGGTGTCAGTCCCCGCCCGTAAACCGCGCAATCGCCCAGCACATCCAGATCGATGGCGTCAATTTCAAGGCCCAACTCTTTGCACGTCTCCACATAGGGAGCAATCTCTTTTTGCGGCGCGCAGACCATGATCAGCCGGGATTCATGCTCGCCGATTTTCTCGATGATCTGGAATGAAACTTGGAGTTCATCCATTGGAAACGGCACATGCCGCTCGACGTCATACAACAACATTTCCCGGATTTCTATCGGGTTGGATGACGGCAGGACCAAGTACCGGATTGTGACGAGATCGCGCGGGAAGCTGAGCACGACCCGGCCATTCAATTTTCCATGCTGTTTCAACGCTTCTTTGAGAGCGTCTTTTTGACGGACACGCCGTTCTTCAGCGTACTCCGCTTTTGTGGGTTGCGCCAAAGGGACGACAGTGACTTTTTTGACGTCAATATCCCCTTCATCATCCCCCGCGAGTGTGACGATCTTGACGGAAAAGCGGCCGATATCGATACCGGACGCGTAACGAATCCCCCGGCCAAGTTTCTTTTTACCGGAAGAACGAGCCGTCCGGCCTTTTTGCGGCCGGGCGGGCTGCGCGCCCCTCGTGGATCGCACACTTCGCGCGGATCGAGTGGACCGCGACGGCCGCGCGGATCGGGATGGTCTGGGTCTTGCGGCTCTAGCCATTCTTATCTATCCAATCAACAATCAAATCACTTTTTACCAGGGCAAAACGCCCATTGCTTTATCCCTCAAATCATTCGTTCGATCCGCTTTTTCGCGTCGAACAATGGTTCAAAAAGCCGGATCTGCCACCTCGATTGATCCAAATCTTCCAATCGTCGTGTTTCGATTCCAAATTGGGGCAATCCATCCCACGGAATGAAAATCCGCCTGACAACGACTCGGAATCCTTTTTCAATTCCTTCATAATCCGCCAGACAGGTGACGACAAAATCTTCCGAATCGATCTTAGCGAACTTCGGGTATATAGTTTGCATGACTTCTGGAGTAAAATTATCCACATCCGTGAAATGGATATCATCGTCATCGAAATTATCGATGGTTCTGAGAGTTTGATCGTCATTCGTGTATGTTTCACGATCACGTCCGTCACGAAAATCCACCCAATCACGCGCGAGATCTTCCGCTTCGCTACCCAGCATGGGATAGAGGATGGATTCCATGACTTCCGCCTTCACCGTATTGAGATTAATTTGGTAGGAATAGACCGTGATTAAGTTTTTTAATCCGAGATATTCCCCCTTGCGATACCTTCGCCTAGAACGGCGGCGCCGGTCTTGCTCTTCTGGATCGAGCGTGCCGTAAACAATATCCGCCGTCATACCGGGTATGAGAAGAAGTTCATCAATCGATTCCAGTTCGCTGTTTTTTATTGGAAAATAAGGCAATCCCTGTTTCTTGGCGGCGCGGCCGCTGTTATAAAAAGACATTTCGGTGGATGGATCCCCACCAAACATGCGTGATCCCAAATCGGTC
Organism: bacterium; assembly: GCA_963663405.2. GTDB lineage: Bacteria > Hinthialibacterota > Hinthialibacteria > Hinthialibacterales > Hinthialibacteraceae. Next base: position 7,436 of record CAXXSM010000029.1, read on the forward strand.
GGTTGATCATCTTTGTCCCGCCAATCGATGATCGCGGCGGTGAGTCCTTTGGCGTCGTCTTCATCAACACCGCTTAATTCGAGAAGATGCGAGATCATTTCCGGTGTCGTTGACATATTATTAATCGGGAATTTAGCCGATTCATCTTCCACTTCAACATAGTAATAGCCGACCTTATCGTTTCTTTCATAGAAGGGGACATCGATATATCGTTCTGGATTATCCGCCCATTCCTCATTTCCACCATCGTATTGCCAAACATCGTCATCCCCAAAAGAGACGATTGTGCGATCCCACACTTCTCCTGAATCTTTGATCCGGTCTTCACGGAGCAGGATCAACGCCTGGCGGAGACCCGCTTGCGCGATCTGATCAACGATGGCTGTGTCCCGCTGGAAACCGACCATCTTGATCTCCATCCGCACTTGGCTGATATAAGCGAGAGAAACCGTGGTCAATACGACAATCACCCACAGCGTAACGACGAGAACAACACCAGATTCATTCGGTTTTCCAGACATCAGCTTCTCCCCCCTAAATTTTGTTGTGGAAAACTGGGTGTTCCCGGAACATTGGTAGCGGTTTCGTTACGTGGCCGGGTCGCCGCCGGCGCCCCCTGCGCGCCTCCCCGTCCGAACAAGCCTTTTGACCGCATATTTCCCGCTGGGACGTCAGCGGACGTAATTAATTTCTCCCCGTTCTCCAATTCCAAGAAAATTTCCACGATCTTTGGAGGGCCTTTTTCAATGATTTCAACATCCCTTTGATGGTTGAAGGATGGGCTGTTCGGGGGGATCCGATAGATATATTCCAACTGTTGGGAATCCCAGTTTGACTGCCAGCCTTCACCCGCGTTAAAACGGAAATTGATCGATTTCACACCTTCCGCGAGGACATATCGCTTATTAATCATCCCCCGGTTACCGATATATTGGTCGAGTGGAGGCTCACCATTTGGCCCAACCGGCCGCACCCGGACGCGTTCGCCCTGCATGGGAACGACAAAGCCGTTCAGATTGGCCTTAAATTCCTGTTGAAACATCCACGTCGCCTGCTTAACCTCAAGCAGCGATCGAACCACTTCAAGAATCAAGAGTTTCTGTTCACCATCCACATAAATCCTGCATTCCTGTAAATCGAACGGAGGGTATTTTTCTAATTGATAGACTTTCCGCACAAAAAGGACCGACTGTTTCTGCCCCGTAAAAAGTATGGCTCCTGGATCTTCTTCTTCAATGACCGGGCCGTTGAATGTAGCCATTAATTCATTCAGCGCCATATCCCGAATGCGGTCTTGCGGCCGCCAGAAAGAGAGGGGAGAGAGAGCGTAACGCAATTCTTCCGTAATTCGGCGCAGGCCAATTCGGGCGGATTGATAAAGTTCCATTGTATATTGGCCGTTGGTGAACGCGTCCATGCTGGTTCTCATTACACTGTAAACGCTGCCGACAACGAGAGCCATAATCGTCATCGCCAAGATCAATTCAACCAGCGTGAATCCAGATTGTTTGGCGTGGTTTGGATTTTTCATCGCCGGCCTCCTCTTCCCCCGCGTCCGCGATCGCCTCCCCGCGAACTCCGGTCACCTCCACGCTTTCCAGGATCCCCTCCACCCCGGACCAGCTGTTCGTTATAGCGGGCCATTGGCACCATCGTTTTCAACATAAAACTATTTGACGTCCCATAACGCGAACGCCGGACTCGCGACCGGGAGAACCTGCCTTCATCCCACGTTGTCCAGACTGAGATAATATACGCCTCATGAAAGCGGCGGTCTTTTTCTATGAGAGCGTGCCATTGAAACTTTTCCGCGCCTTCTTGCTCGAAATATCCTTGCGTTTCTCCATCCAATATGCCCTCTCTGTTCCAACACTCTATTTCTAATTCGTGCAGTTTGCTCTGCGTTAAAAAGACAGCTTTGGCCGTATCACGAACCAAGCGCGACGCTTCCATCGTATTGAGCAGAGTCCGCATAAGCGCCATTCCCGCGATCGCGAGGATCGTCATGGAGACGAGGACCTCTAAAAGGATAAAAGCCCTGCTGTCATGGAACGGCGCTAGACGGCGCGCGTTTATGGTCTGTTTACAGCCGTTCGTCTTCATAATCGTAATATCCGCGATAGAAATCAGATCCTTGTTTATCGGTTGTACCTTCCATGGTTTTCGCCATCCCTGTGGAGGGCGAAATTTTGATGAAAATCCGGCGTTCATCCTCCCGTTTTCCCAGGCGTAAAATGGTGAAAAAAGCGGCCTGGGCGGAACCATCCGGGTAAAAGTAGAATTCCCCTTCTCCCCGCCGGATTTCATCCTCTTCCGCCACGTTGTATAAAAACGAAAACTCAAATCCCGAAGGAAGAACGCCTTGAATCTCTTTGATTTCCCTCACCCGCCTTCTTCTTGAACTGGAAGAACCGCGTTTGGGGGATCGCCGCCGATTGGAGCGGCTTTTATAGTGGCGGCGCTCCTTTTCCTGTTCAACGGGTATCCAGTAGGAACTATCATCACTGTCAACCACGATCCGGATCGGAATACGTTCCATGATGGCTCTCTGCTGGGCATAGCGTAAAGCTCCCAGGAAATCAATAGCGGCTCCGCGCATTTCCGACTGGATATATAAAGTCCGGAAACTGGGGATTCCTACGACCGTCAATATGCTAATAATGAGAACGACGAGTACGATCTCAACAAGAGTAAACGCTTCGCTCCCATATTTTTGCCGAGGCATAGCAATCCCTTTCCAGGCTCCGCCCGATACTTTCCAATCTTTTTATACTTAAATGGATTGGAGAAAAATTAACTGTTTGTATGCGCGAATCGATCTTAAAAACGCGCATTAATTATCCAATTCTAAATTCAATAGAATTAGACCCTTACTCCTCATCTTCCCAGTTTCCTATATCGTCTTCCGTACCATCCTGGCTATCTCGTCCAATTGAGTAGACGTCATATTCAATCCCTTGGTTGCCGGGATAGCGATAGCGATATTCATTTCCCCACGGATCTTTAAAAATCTTTTTCGTGAGAAACGGTTTGGTCCATCCTTCAACGCCTGGATCTTCCACAAGCGCCAGCAGCCCTTGATCTGTGGAAGGGAATTCACCAATTGTCAACTCGTAAGTGTTTAAGGCGAGTTCCAGGTTGCTGATATCGGCTTTGGCGCGTGTTTCTTTGGCGCGTTGGGACTGACCGCTGAAATTTACGAGAACCGCGCCGGCCAGAATGCCGATGATGGTGACAACCAGTAACAGTTCGACGAGTGTGAAGGCGTTCTGTTTTTTGTTTGCTATCATGATACGTCTCCTTAGTTTATGTGTTACACGGCAATCCATTCCTTTCTCCCTGCATAGAAACGAGGAATGGCTTCCGCTTTAACTCATGCTTTGGCTCAGCTGGAAGATCGGCATAATCATCGCGAACACAATGAATCCGACGACCACGGCCATAAAAACAATCATGACCGGTTCGATGATCGTGGTGATGGTTTTAATAACCCGGTCGGTTTCACCTTCGAACGCGTCCGCGACCCGCTGCAACGTATTTTCCAGATTACCCGTCTCTTCACCGACCGCAACCATATTGACCGCAACCGGTGGGAAGAGATCGCTTTCCTCCATTCGTGTAGAGAGTTTGGCTCCTTCTTTGATGTTATCCGCGAATCCTTCAATATCTTGTTTGAGGATTCGGTTTGAAATAACCTGTTCGGTAATTGCAAGAGCGTTCAGAATCGCAACGCCATTCCCCAGCAGAGTGCCCAGAGTCCGGGCGAACTTGGCGATTTCACGTTTGCGGATCAATTCACCAAACAGAGGGAGATGGAGTTTGATCGTATCGAATTGGATTCCTCCCGCTTCGGTTTTAATGTATTGACGAATAAGAAAGATCAACGCAATAAATCCGATAATAAAGATCCACCACCACTGGCTGACCATGACACTGGCGCTCATCAAAATACGGGTTGAGATAGGAAGAGTGATTTCCGCGTCTTCGAACATCGTCTGAAAGTTAGGAATAACAACGGTAAAGAGAACGATAATAACGAAAATGCAGACCATGACCATAAAAGCGGGATACGTTAGAGCGGAGATGATTTTGCTCCGTGTTTCCTGTTCGTTTTCAAGGAAATTGGAGAGACGTTCCATGACCTGATCCAGCATCCCGCCTAATTCACCGGCTTTAACCATACTGCTGTAGAGAGAGGGAAAGACGCGATTGTGTTTAGATAGGGCATCGGAGAATGAGGTACCGCCCTGCACTTCACCGCTGACTTTTTTAACGATTTCCTGTAATTTTGGATTAGTGGTCTGCGCGACGATGACGTCCAGCGCACGGGCCAGAGGCAAACCGGCTCGAAGCAGATCACTCATCTGCCGGCTGAACGTGGCGACATCTCTCCCCGAAACCCGGCGAATTGTATTAAGGGATATTTCTGCGCTGAGTCCCTTCCCTCCTCCGATTTCATTGATCGAGATGGGAAAAACCTGCATTTGCTGTAATTTGTTTATTACCAGCCTGCGGTTGTCGGCTTCCAGCACTCCCTGGATAATTTCCCCGTTGAGTTTTTTGCCTTTGTAATCAAAACGCATAATGTTAACTCATTTCGATGTTACGATCTTATTGAACCATGTGCGAAAAAAACTTCCTCATTAATTCTGCTATCGATCACCATTCTTGTGTGACGCGCATGAGTTCGTCCAGAGTGGTTTCTCCGTCATGCACTTTCTCTAACGCATTCATCCGTAAGGTTTTAAGTCCTTCAGTTAAAGCTTGTTGCTTAATCCGGCTGGCGGGAACGCGTTGGACGGTTAATTCTCGAATATCTTCGCTCATTTCAAAAATCTCATAGATCGCAGTCCGGCCCCGGTAACCCAAGAACTTGCAATTTTCACAGCCACGTCCATGAAAGTATTTTTGTCCTTTAAATTTCGGATCGGTTAAACCCAGTCCAGCCAAAAGATCGTGTTCAGGGATGTATTCCTCTTTACAGTATTCGCAGATCCGGCGCATTAAACGTTGCGCCACAACCCCGATCACGGAGGAAGAGACGAGATACGGTTCCACACCCATATCAATTAGACGGGTGATCGCTCCTGGCGCGTCATTCGTATGGAGCGTTGTAAAAACAAGGTGACCAGTCAACGCCGCTTGGATAGCGATTTCAGCCGTTTCATGGTCACGGGTTTCCCCAACGAGAATGATATCCGGATCTTGGCGGAGAAAGGCGCGCAGGACCCGCGCGAAGGTCAGGTCGATTTTTGGATTGACCTGAATCTGGACGAGACCGCGCATGTGATATTCTACAGGTTCCTCAATCGTCAGGATTTTTACATCCATCTTGTTCAATTTCGAAAGCGTGGCGTACAACGAGGTGGTCTTTCCACTCCCTGTCGGGCCGGTAACGAGAATGATTCCATGCGGTTTTGAGATGAGATTATTAAACAACTTCAGGGAGAAATCATCAAAACCGAGCTGTTTGAGATCGTAAATCGTGCTGTCCCGGTTAAGGATACGGATTACGATGCTTTCTCCATAGGCGGAGGGGACGGTGGACACACGAAGGTCAAATTCAATATTCCCGGATTTAATGTTGATCCGTCCATCCTGTGGAAGCCGTTTTTCGGCGATGTTCATATCCGCCATGATTTTGATACGGGAAATAACCGCCGCCTGATACCTGCGGATCGAAGGAGGGATCGCCGCTTCGTATAAAAGACCGTCAATTCGATACCGGATTCGAAGTTCGTCTTCAAATGGCTCGAAATGGATATCCGTCGCCCGGTCGGCGACCGCTTCAGACATGATCTGGTTGACGAAGCGGATTATCGACGCGTCCTCACTTAAATCTTCGATGTTGGATTTATCAACGTCTTCATCATCGGCGCCCCCATCTTCCTCAAGCAGGCTGTCAACCGTATCCGCTCCAATACCGTAGTATTTTTTGATCGCGTCACGAATGTCATCGCTGGGAGAGAGCAATGGTTCAATATCACATTTGAGTAATAGACGTAGATCGTCTAGGGCATGGAAATTGAGTGGATCAGCGGTAACCACCCGAAGCGTATCTCCAACTTGCTCGTAGGGAATAATGTTATACCGGTGGATGAAACGGATTGGAATCAGGCTGAGAACTTCCGGAGGCAATTCAATATTCTTGATTTCAATCGTCTCAACGCCCAAATGGGATGAGAGAGAACTTAGAATGGTGTTTTCATCAGCAATTTCATGTTCGACGAGAATCGTATCAAGATTCTTGCCTGTTTTATCTTGAATAGAGAGGGCGCGGTTTACGTCATCCCCATCGATTACATTTAACGAGCGAAGTAATTCGCCGTATTCTCTTCCGATTGTTCCTGGATTCTTTCTCATCGTTTCTTTCCTAAAATCCTGATGGAATCACCAGCGATCTATCCTCTAATTTCTAACAGACAGATTCCATTATAAGCAATTCGTCTGCCAATTATTCAAAAAGAGTTCAATGAGGATTTCGATTGAATTGTAATCAATTAAAAAAACGAGACTTACACACAGCCGGTTTAGTATGATCATAGGTTTTATCCACATGAATCCATCGAATTCCAAGAAGGTTAAATCGAGAAAACACGGTTGGAATTGTGATTTCTTGGGTGTTTAGGCTGAAGGTAGAAGGCTGAAGGAGGACATGAATTTTATTCAGTATGGAGGAATATTGAAAACGTGAAGGAAGAAAGGAGCCTTCCCTTAGTTTTCAGTCTTATAGAGGAACCAGTTTGAAGAATCGATTACTCTTTTCGTTTTAGTATTTCTTCCGCTAGTTGACGGCGCAATTCGAGAAGATGATAGGGATCCTGATTCCAAGATCCCCATGCGGGAACGGCTTGTTTTACAATCGTTTCTACGGCGTCCTCGCCGCCTCGTTCCTGGAGAATCGCGAAATATTCATAATCTTCCATACCATCGCGCAAGTTTTTCAATCGGATTGAAGCGATTGGACCTTCAATACCTGCGTCTTGACCAGGATAGAATAAAAAACCATCGCCATTGAAATGAATCCGGAAACCGGGATCGTCCCAAGGATCGCGTTTGGGGCTGCTCCAATAAACCGTAGACCAATAGAGAAGACCCGTTACACCATACCTTCGGTTCAACCATGGAGCGATGCGGTAACTCATCACGGGGAAATCGATCTGCCAATAGGGTGGATTATCTCTTCTTACGGTTTCGTATTCAGGATGATACCGGGGCGCCGATTGGACGAGAGCGGAGTAACTCCAGACTTCATCCCCCTTGGCCTGTTTCTCTTTCACACTCGGTTCGTGGATAAACGCAAAGAGAGGACACCAGATATCGATCGCCTCATCCAACGCCCCCCATTCCGGATCCTGCATGTAAGGTTGTTCAACAACAAGGCGGCGGATGCGGGGATCGGCTTCCTTAACGACAGCGCCAAGGTTTCGTACCCGCTCGTAGGCTTCGGCGTCGTTCGGTTCGTCCAGCATATAGAGATACGCGCCGCGTTCCCATCCTTTTTGTTCCAAATATGCGAACCACGACTTGTAGTATTGAATCGCCCGGAGCCGGTCCCGGCCTAATATATCACGGAAAGGAGCGCGGGGGATTTCAATATTTGTCAAGGAATATGTATTGACGAAGTTCGATAACTTGCGATCGATCTCCTCATTGATCGCAATGGCGCCGGTTTCATCGATTTCGGGATGCAAGCGATCGGGTAAAGGAGGATTGAGGCGATGCGCAGCCATCATTTCGATATAGCGGTCTTCCAACAGATGAAACCGCTCGGAATTCCGGTCAATATCATAGTACCTAGCGACGGAATAGAAACCGCCAAAATGGTTCTCATGCGTGGGTCCATCAGGAAGTGTGAAATCCCATATCGTAAGTTTGAGAGGGATGCTTGATTCCTTCGTATTTTGCGCCCATACACGAACGCTTCCTTGATACAGACCGGCGGGAGCGCCGCGGGGAATTTTAATATCGATCCAGAGGGGTTGATGGTGATCCCGCCAGAGATCGAACCCGGCGGCTCCAAACCGGCGGCCGTCTTCCAACTCGCGATCGGTCCATCGAGGACCGCGTATAAGTTCACCCGTATATGGATTTTTGAAAGGAACCAGGGGATCGGGATACCAGCCTGGCGGGAGTGTGGCGCGGGGCGCGGAATACCGGACGGGAATGTAGACTTCCTTATATAGTAAAATATTTTCCACCGGTATTTCAAATTGATCGGGACCGATGAGCGGTGTGATATCCGCTTCTACACGCTGAAGATTGCCGTCGCGGGCCGTGACGATAATTTGACACGACTCCACTTCATTTTTCGCGGCGAACAATTCAGCGGTGTTCGATCCTTTAACTTCCCCCGTTGGCCCAATACGCAGAGAACCCGGCAATGCGGAGAGTTCAATGGAGGAATCGGACCAAGTTAAATTCGGCGAAAATGATAAACTTAAATAAATATAAAGAGCAATCTTCCAAGGTTTCATTTTTTTCTTCCTATTCCTTGGTATTGAAATCAGGCCATAAGCGTAGCGTGTAATCCGCGCATGTTAGAGAATCAAAGAATGAATCGGCCTATTGAATATGATCGCTCTAGGCTAAATGTTCTCCATCTTGATAGCCTTTCGCGCGATAGGGCAAGGATCGCGCGGCGCCACTGTACGCCACCTGTTTGTTGATTGTTATTCGTTCGGTATCCGTCATAGGTTTGAGCGTGCGGGCGATCCGAGCATTCGATTCAACGACCTCCATATTCGGCATACCAATCACCGCCGCCGCGACAGGCAAGGTGAGCGCGTATCGAATCAAGGTCTCGACAGGAATTCCACCTTTGCCGATCAAGTGATTCTGCGCGGTGGTTTTCATGGCGAGAAGTCCAAGGCCGTTATCCAGAGCGTATGGAATCACATCTTTTGCGAAATTGAGTCCCCGATAGCCCTGGACATTCTCTCCATGAGCGGGATTTTGGGGGCACATGACGCAATCCGGTTGGATTCGTTTCATCGCTTCGAGAATCGCTTCGCTGTTTGAATGCCCCGTCAATCCGATCGCTCCGATCACACCTTCTTCTTTCCACTTTCGGTAGGCTTTCAGCGCGCCATCTTTGGCTAGGATCTTGTCAATGTCTTCTGACGTATCGATACCATGAAAATGAAGAATATCGAGATGATCCGTACGCAGATCTTTTAACGCTTCTTCTAATTGCCGTTTCGCGGTTTCTTCATCACGGGCCATGATTTTTGATGAGAGGGTAATTTTATCACGATAATTCGGGACAAGAAAACGTCCGTATCGTTTGTGACTTTCGCAGATCCCATCGGTTTGATATCCATACGCTGTATCAAAATAGTTGATCCCTAATTCCACCGCGCGGTGAATCATGGCTTCGGCGGTGTCCATATCCTTCTGGAGAAGATAGCGGGATCCCGCGCCGAATCCGATGATGGAGATCATCCGGCCGGTTTTCCCCAATGGACGCAGCGGCATCGATGCGGTTGAAGACTCATTCGCGGAGAACGCCGCGTTCTCCGTAGCAACTACTCCCACACCAGCGGCTGTCGTTGTTGTCAAGAAATTCCTTCGAGATACAGGATCGCTCATTGTAGTACCTCCCAATCGAGATTTGAATCGAGTATACAGTAGAATGGATGCGCAATGGAGGGCGGGCGACCCGTTCGCATAATGGTTTCTGATAACCACTGGCGTGTGTAATAGTCAACAGCCGTTAATTTATTTCTTCTTCCACCTTTTCCATAAGGGGGCGGATGGTTTGTTCGGTGAAGTCAAATCGGGCGCTGGCGGTTTCGAAAAGAATGGAAAGGGGTTTGGAGCCTCCCAGGGCGAGGGCGGCGCGATAGTTTTGCAGGGCATCGGCGGGGGCTTCTTTGAAGCGGCTCCAGAGTTGGAGAGCGCCCAACTGCGCGATTCCATATTCGACATAATAGAATGGAACACAGAATAAATGCAGCTGCTTCTGCCAGAGGGATTCACGCGCTAATTCGTATCCGTTCCAATCCAGTATAGAACCGAACCGCTCACTCAATTCCAGCCAGCAATTCGTCCGTTCCTGGTGGGTGTGATTGGGGTGAGTATATATCCAATGTTGGAACGCATCGATACGCGCGATCCACGGGAACAAACCGATCACGCTTTCAAGATGTTTTTGCCGGGCACGGGCGGCGTCCTCTTCGGAATAGAAAACGTCTAACAGATCACCGGCGAAGAGTTCCATCGACATCGACGCCACTTCAGCGAATTCGATGGGGGAATCGCGATAATCGATCAGCGGTTCGTTACGGCAGGCGAGAGAATGAAACGCATGACCCGATTCATGCAGGAGCGTTTCCACATCCCGCTGTAAACCCGCCGCGTTCATGAAAATAAACGGACGCCGGATTTCATCCAGGCACGAGAGATAACCGCCGGGGGCTTTCCCTTTCCGGCTATCGAGATCCAATTCACCACGTTGTTTCATCTCCCTGAATTGCGCCGCCAGTTCTGGATCCAATCGCTTGAATATTTTTTCCACCCCTGCACAGAGCTGGTCCGCGTTATCAAATGGGCGTAAAGGTGGACGGCCGAGGGGATCGACGGCGGTATCCCAGGGCCGCAGGATATCCAGTTTCATCAATTCACGGCGGCGTTCATCAATTTTGCGGGAGAGAGGCACGATCCATTGCTCGATTGTCTTGTGAAATTGAAGGCAGTCTTCGGGGGTGTAATCAAAGCGTTTATACATCCGGAACGCGTATTCACGGAAATCCTGACAATCAGCGTTTCGGGCGATTTGATGACGCAATGTAATCAAACGATCGAAGATCGAATCGAATTCATCCCGGTCTTGGAGCCGGCGTTTAGCGGTACGTTCCCATGCCTCTTTCCGGCGGCGCCGGTCCGTTTCTTCCAAATATTTCGCCATCTGCGGCATGGTACGTTCTTCGCCGTCGAATTGGACGGTCATAGCGCCGCAGAGTTTTTGATAGTTTTGGCTGAGTTTATTTGTTTCAGTCTGCAGGGGCACATTTTGTTCGCGGAAAAGATCAATCTCCGCTTGAACATTGCGATCCAGTACGTTGTAACGCTCTGGATCAAGGCCATCACGATAGGGACAAGCTACATATTTTTTATTTAATTTATGGATGAAAGGTTTGTAATTCGGTTCGACGTTTTCGATGAAATCCAGGTACCGTTTTTCAATTTCCTTATTGCTTGTATCGCAAGTCATTGCGATATAGCGGCGGGATTGTTCTTCGGACACACACGCGGCCAGTTCACTGACATCCAGCAGCCATTGTTCCAGGCTGGATGTGGAATCGATCTCACGTTCAAGCAGTTTTTTATACAGCGGCTTCAACTGTTCCCAGTTTCCAAGATCGATCTGTTCCGGGACGAACGAGCGGGGGAATTCCTTGTTATTCGTTTGGTTCATTTTTAGACGGATCCTCTTCTATTGACTCATCTTCGACTAATTCAACGATTTCACTGGAGTTATCCAGCGCGGCGTCCTGCATGGATTTCATGCTTTGATAAAATTCCCAGATTCGATCTTTCGCGCCGGGATTGAGTTCTTCAAGGTAGGATAAAATCGCTTGCAAGGCCCAGCTGTTACTCAAAACGACGTCTTTCAGCGGTATCTGTTTTTCTTCCCACTCGTCTTTGCCGTTGCCGTTCTTCTTATCACTCATTGGCTCTCTCTTCTGATGCGGTTAATATTGAATGTATTATACTCAACTCAATTTTGGGTGTTAGAGATTCATGAAACAATATTTCATAGCGTAAAAGAATGATCGATCGAGGAGTTAATAGAAAATGGATTTTTCCAAACTTAAACGAACATCTTTATTCGACCGGAAAAGTTTAGTGGAAGCGCAGGCGGTTTCCGCGCCACCGCAGGCGCCCGCTTCCTTTCTCGATTTCTGGAACGCGCTGCCCGGTTATCTTAAAGCCAATGATTTACGAACTCTCGTCCATAATATCCATACGGCGCGAAGGGAAAAGAAACCTTTTGTATATATGATGGGCGCCCACTCGATTAAAGTCGGTTTGAGCCCGTGGATCATCGAAGGAGTAAAACGGGGCTATATTACGGCGTTGGCGATGAACGGGGCGTGCGCCGTGCATGATTTTGAATTATCGCTGGCGGGAACGACATCCGAAGATGTAGCGGAATCGCTTGTGGACGGCAGTTTCGGCATGACCCGCGAAACCGGCGCGACGCTCAACACTTGGATTAAAGAAGCGGCGGATCTCGATCGAGGATTTGGGAATTACGTGGGCGAACAAATCGCGAAATCCAACGCTGGATATAAACATCTCAGCATTTTCGCCGCCGCGTTCGAAAACCAAATTCCATTAACCGTTCATCTCGGCATGGGCACAGATGTGATCCACCATCATCCCGAAGCCTCCGGCGCCGCGTTGGGGAAGACGTCGATGGATGATTTCCATACGTTTTGTGATGTGGTGTCGAATATCGGTGAAGGGGGTGTTGTGATGAATGTCGGTTCGAATGTTCTGCTGCCGGAAGTATTTCTAAAGGCCCTAACCGTGGCGCGGAATATTTGTGGTCCTATTCATAATTTTACAACCGCGAATTTCGATATGATTCAGCACTACCGGCCCAACACAAACGTCGTTAAACGGCCTACCATCGGTGGGGGAACCGGCCTGACATTCACTGGCCATCATGAAATCATGATTCCGTTGCTGTTTACTGCGCTGTTTGAGACCGAACAATTATAGTTTGACGCATATTCACGAATTGAATCACGCTTCCCAGGCCTCAAACGCGGCGAGAATATTTTGTTTGGGGACTTTCAATCCCCATTCCATCTGGGCGATCACACCTCCGATTCCGTCATCCAAGGCGCTGCGGACACGGCGCACCGCTTGCCTGACGTCGTCCGGTGTTCCGAACGGCAGGATTTTCTGCCGATCCAACTCGCCCCAAAATGTAAGTTTACCTTTGTAAGTTTTAGCGATTTTTTCGATGTCCATGCAGAACAATTGAGCATTTAACGCGTCCACGCCAATATCAATGATATCGGGAAGAATCGATTCGATACAACCATCCGAGTGCATAAATACTTTTTTCCCTGCTTTTTTAATGATATGAGCAAATTCTTCATATACAGGTTTGAAGACAGTCCGAAACCAGTCAGGAGCGACCAACATGCCTGTCTGCGATCCCCAATCATCAAAGAAGACAATTGCATCCACACTGGTCTTGGCCCACATTTCCAATTCACGGCAAAAATAATCGCGCAGGATTTCCAGCAAACGATCAAATTGTTTCACACCGTATCCAATATCCATAAATAAGTTTTCGGTTCCCCGTAGAAATTGCATTCGTTCAAAAAGATTGACATTGGTTCCCGCGAGAGTAAACGCTTCGGAGTTATCGCAGAATTCATCTACTTGAGAAAGATCAGCGTCTCGCAGAATTTCTTCCGGTGGTTTCCATTGATCCAACGCTTTCCAATCCGCGAGAGGCGGCCGCTTCACTTCTCCGATGACACCATCCTCGCCCACTTCCCAGCCGCAGCCCCACGCGTCGGTATAGCCGCCGATCCGGTTCTGTTCGCCTTGTTCCAAACGGCCTTTTCCATACTGAAACGGAGGTCGTGTGAAATCCAGCGGATATCGTTTCAACACGTCCCGCACTTCATCCGCATGCGACTGGTCAACGCCTGGAAGCCGCCAGAGATCTCGTGGAGGTCGGTCAGGAGATTGAAACTCCAATGCGCGATAGACGCGTTCTTTAGAATTCATGGGTGATTCATCGTTAAGCCTATCCTGGGAGCGATTATTTTTCATATAAACTATCCTAATTGAGATCACAACGTGTAAATAAAATGAGTTACAATAAGAAATTAAAAAAAGAGAGAGCCGAAGAAACTCATTTCATCCAAATAATCCTTGTAGAAATCTAATACTTGTAGAATACCACTCTTATTTTTAGCGGTATATAGCAGTACTCTATTCATATCAAAAACATATCTAGAATTCAATTGTTCACTAGAGGTAAAATCGAATGATTAGATCAACAGGATGGCTTATAATCGTGGCAGCGTTATCTCTCACTCAATCGACCCCCAGCGGTTTTGCCGGGAATCCGGCGGAACAACGAATTTCAACCTTGGCGGAAGTGCGCGAACAATTTTCCGATCCACCCGCCGCGTACCGCCCTGCCCCGCTTTACGTTTGGAACGATGACATGCAGGAAGAGGAACTCGCCCGTCAATTGGATGAATTTAAAAAACAAGGATATGGTGGAGTTTTCGTTCATCCACGGCCGGGCCTAATCACTCCCTACCTTTCGGAACGCTGGCTGGAACTCTGGCGTTTCACGGCGGAGGAGGCGGAAAAAAGAGGGATGGTCACTTACATCTACGACGAAAACAGTTATCCTTCTGGATTCGCGGGCGGCCATGTGCCCGAACGGATGCCCGAGGCGCGGCAGGTCTCTCTCCGCCGCCAGGAGTTTTCGCCCGATCAACTCGACCGCCTCGTTGTCAATGCCAATACTATCGCGCTCTACCGGCTCTCTCCCTCAAATGATTCTCCTTACGTACGCCTTCCCCTCCCGAAACTCGCTGAGGGGGAGAAAAAAACCGCGAAAGATCTTGGACTCGAACCAAACTCCTATATTGTCTATAGCAGGCAATACGGAAACAGTTCGCCTTGGTATGGCGGGCGTTTCTTTGTTGATCTAATGCGTCCTGGCGTAGGAGACGCGTTTCTCGATATTACATTCGGCGCGTACGATAAAGCGCTGTCGGATCTCTATGGCAAAACCGTTCTCGCGTGTTTTACGGATGAACCCCAGGTCGCTGGATGCTGGTCATCCGCGATTCCTTCAGCGTTTCAGGAGCGTTGGGGATACGATATTCTCGATCACCTTCCCTCCATCCACGCGGATGCAGGAGATTGGCGGCGCGTGCGGCACGATTACGCCCAGACCATCCTCGATCTCTTCATGAATAATTTCGCAAAGCCCTATTACGAAGCCTGCGAAAAACGCGGTCTGCCATCAACCGGTCACATCTGGGAACATGGATGGCCGAATTTAACGCACAATCCCGATATCATGAGTTACAACTCTTGGCAGCATTGGCCGGGCATCGATTGTCTAATGAATCAATACAGTGAAGGCCCCAATGCCCAGTTCGGCAATTACCGCGCCAACAAAGAAATTGACAGCATCGCCAATCAATTCGGACGGATTCGGAAATTATGCGAAACCTACGGCGCGGGTGGATGGGAATTGACCTTTGAAGATATGAAACGGATCGGCGACCATCTCTACGCGGGCGGCGTCAATCTGCTTAACCCACACCTCAGTTATTACACCATACGCGGCGCCCGGAAACGCGATCATCCCCAATCGTTCTCTTACCATGCCCCCTATTGGGAAGCCTATCACATATCGATGGATTATTTCGGCCGCCTCTCATGGACCCTCGCAGGAGGTAAGGAAAAAAATCCCATTCTCGTTATCGAACCGACAACAACAATGTGGATGTATAACTGGAGCCCTTCTCAACAGAAAACACTAGACATTTTAGGACCGGCGTTTCAGCGTTTTGTCACCAAATTAGGCGCTTCTCAAGTCGCTTTTGACCTTGGCAGCGAACCGGTCATGGCCCGAATCGCTTCGGTAAAAGGGAAGCAATTGATCGTGGGAGAATGCGCTTATGATGTAGTGATCCTCCCTCCTGGACTTGAAAACTTGGAACGTTCCACCGTAAACCTTTTGGAAGAATACGCGGAACAAGGAGGCGAGATTATCAGCCTTGTCGGCGTTCCGGCGTATGTTGAGGGCCGTCCGGATAAATCAGCCAATCGCATCAAAGAAAAAGCCGGTTCCTGTTGGAGTGAAGACGATCTTCCTCCTTCCGAATTGCAACGCCGGTGGGGTAACGGTGGCTTACAGATCACATCATCCCCCCCAAAAAACGGGCGCGTCTTTCATTACACGCGTGAATTTGAGGATGGGTATTTACTATTTCTCGCCAATTCCAGTATGGAAGAAGCGTCAAAAGGAAGCGTCGAAGTTACGTGCAAGCGAGTAGAAAAATGGAATCCAGCGAATGGAAACCGGTGTTCGATCGATGCGAAGAGTAAAGACAATGGACTATCGCGACGCAGCTGGGACTTTGACCTTCCTCCAGCGGGCAGCGCTCTTTTCGCCATCTATACACAAGAGGATGAAGACGTTGCTCCCACTGTTCGTCCTACAGTTTCAAGCAAACCCGTCGAACTGTCCGGCAAATTGAAAATCGAAGCGCTTGAAGCCAACGTACTCCCACTGGATTACGTTGATTTAGTCTTGAAAGGCGAATTGACAGAAGGACTTTATTTCTACGACGCCCAAACGCGGATTTACCAGGCGCATGGATTTGATAAAAATCCGTGGGACAGCGCCGTTCAGTTCAAAGATGAAATCCTGCAAAAAGATCACTTCCCGGATGATTCCGGATTCGAACTGCGGTATCCGTTCACCATTGGCGCATTCGAGACCATGCCAGATTTAAAGGCAGTGGTCGAACGGGGCGATCGATATTCAGTGGAAATCAACGGTCAGGTTGTTGAACCAGAGAAAGGTGAATGGTACTTAGATCAATCTTTCACGGTATATAATATGAAGCCCGAGTGGCTGCACAAAGGCCGCAATACGCTAACGACCAAGGCCTCTCCATTCACTCTTCATCACGAACCCGAATCCGTTTACATTCTCGGCGATTTCAATCTTGCCAGCGCTGAAAAAGGGTGGACAATCGAAGTTCCGAAGCCTCTTGATTTAGGCCCCTGGTCGAATCAAGGCCGCCCCTGTTATCCAGGGAAAGTGGCGTATTCACAAACATTGAAATGTGAAAATAACGCCGGCGCAGATTTCTTTGTCGAACTGCAGGATTGGAAAGGCACGGTGGCGCGTGTGGATGTAAACGGTGAAACCGCAGGCTACATTGGATGGAGACCCTGGCGTCTGGAGATTACGGATCATCTCCAAACCGGTGAAAATACAATCTCAGTTGTAGTGTTTGGAAGCTTGAAAAATCTCCTTGGACCGCATCACAACAATCCTGGACGCGGCGCGGCTTGGCCATCCATGTTTCACCGGGGTCCCAAAGAGGGACAGCCCGCAGGAGATCAGTATGATGTGATTGACTATGGTCTTACTGCGCCATTCAACATTATTCAAGCGAATCACTGATTTTTTGTACGGCGCATCCGCGCTCTATTTACTCATTTCCTTCCATTCCACCCCTTATGGATCGAACAATGATCGATTATGATCTGTCAATCACAATTTGACAGAATGCTAATATTTGTTTATGCCAGGAGGATTCAATGACCGGCGCTCTCATCGATTATATCATCTTTTTTGGGTATTTCATCTTCGTAATAGGAATCGCGATTTGGGTTTCGACAAAACCCAAGGGCGAAGATAGAACCTCGGAAGATTTCTTTCTCGCGGGCCGCGCGTTGCCGTGGTGGATCATCGGCGCGTCGCTGATCGCGTCTAATATCTCGGCGGAACAGATGATCGCTATGGCGGGTTCAACGTTCGCCGGCGGCATTGCGATCATCTCCTACGAATGGATGGCGGCGGTCACGCTGCTCATCGTCGCGAAATGGTTTCTGCCGATCTTTTTGAAAATGCGGATTTTCAGTATGCCCCAATACTTGGAGCGCCGCTTTGATGGGCGAGTGAGTTCCAGTTTGGGCGTCTTTTGGTTACTTGTATATGTATTCGTCAACTTGACGACGGTGATGTATCTCGGCGCGCTGACGTTGAATATTGTGATGGGATTTCCATTGCAATGGGGAATTATCATGCTCGCCTGCATCTCCGCGGTCTATACAATTTATGGAGGATTATCCGCGGTCGCATGGACGGATTTCGTCCAAGTGAGCACATTGTTCATCGGGGGCTTGGTCGTAACCTTTTTCGGTCTCTCCGCGGTGGGAAATGGCGAAGGATTGTTAGCAGGATGGAACAATCTTCTCGAACAGGCGCCGGATCATTTTCATACGATGATGGCTTGGGATCATAACTTGTATCCCTGGATCGGCGTCTTCTTCGGAGGCTTGTGGATCGCGAATCTCAGTTATTGGGGCTGCAATCAATATATCATTCAGCGCGCGCTCGCCGCGAAGAATGTGCGTGAAGCCCAACACGGATTAGTCTTTGCCGCGTTCCTGAAAATTATCGTCCCTTTGATCGCCGTTCTGCCGGGTGTGATCGCTGTCGTCCTCTTTTCCGATACCATCAAAAAAGCGGACCAGACCTACGCCACGTTAATCGTTGAACTGATTCCTCCCGGATTCACTGGTATCATTATCGCCGCGCTGATCGCCGCAATCGTTTCATCCCTCAATTCGATGACCAACAGTTCGGCAACGATCTTCACGATGGATATATACCGCAAAATCCGGCCAAACGCTTCTGAAAAGGAACTCGTCCGCACGGGGAGGATCACCTCGGCGGTGGCGTTGATCATCGCAATTCTAATCGCGCCCGCGATGACCAATTTGAAAGAAGCGTTTCAATACATTCAGGAATATACGGGATTTGTCTCCCCCGGTGTCGTCGCGATCTTTATGTTCGGCCTCTTCTGGAAGCGCGCCACATCCACCGCCGCGCTCTGGATGGCGATCCTAACTATCCCACTTTCCACAATGTTTAAATTCATGCCGAAATTCTTGAACTGGGCGATGCCTGATTTCACGATCGCCACAACAATCGCCGCCTTTATCGATCCATTCCTGAACCGTATGGGACTGACGTTTCTCCTTCTCGCATTGATTGGGTATATCATCTCGATCAAATCAAAACAACCAGTCACTGAAAAAAAAGAATTCAAAATCGAGTCGTATCAAACTTCCGCGATTTTCAACGTCTGCGCAATTCTTATTCTTGGCGTTCTTTCCGCGCTGTACCTTATCTTCTGGTAAAAAAACCTCTTTTATCAATTAATAAACCTGTGCGCCAAGAGCAAGATTTGATTTTGTTCTTGCCCTTCATTCTTTACCCTTCATTCTTCAGCCTCGAAGATATCCGGATTTCATCGATGGATATGAAACCTTCAATCACATCCACCACATCCCGTGTTTGGACGCGCAGGATAAATGTAAAACGAGCGGGATCATTGCTTGATTTTTCCTGTAAAAACGCATTCGACTCATGAAGGACGATACGCCGCCAGTGAAAATTTGTGTTGACGACTTCAGGCTCAATAGCGCTCCACTGGATTTTTTTCCCGAACGCGTGGATTTCTACATCCATCGTCTCGATCATCTCCGCTCGCTGGCAATGCAGCCAAAACGTCAGCGTTAAAGGAGAGGCTGGATTGGAGGTTGGATCGATAGGCCCTTCGAAATGAAAAACTTGCGGCTCTGAGTTCCAATGAAGGGGACGTGTGACAAATCCAACTCCCTGGCCATAAGGCACACGTTGATGAGTATATTCAGTTTCAGGTATCCAGCCTGTAGTGGTGTCACAATCGAAAACAGCATGGATTTTCCATTGTTCCGGTTGGAAATAGGGATCTTTCATACACGCCTGCGAGGGCGCGGGCGCGTTCTCCGGCAGCCAGATGTTGAGCGGTGTTTCTGAGGGCAGGTAACGATAGTGCTGAAGAGTGTACGCTTCCAACCGGCGTTCTTTGGAGCCGCTGGGCGGTTCCGTAACGAGACCAACCGGAAAGTGATGCGAGAGAATCAGAGCGAGATACGTCTCGGCGCCAAGCTGTTCGCCAACGTCAATGTATAGCCTTCCCCAAGATCGGATACCGCATAATTCGTAGATAACGCGGGGCAGCAAAACGCGGATGGGATCATCATACAAGACTTGGTTGTATTCAACTTGCAAAAAACAGAGACGCGCCGAGGCGTAGATGGATAGAGCAAACACAATCGATAAGAGACCGGGGATAAGACGCGTCCATTGGATTTTCCATTGAAAACAAGAGATTGGCTTCCATTGTAATAAAGCGCGCACACTTTCATATATCACCATCCCCAAAAGCAGAGACGCCGCCACCGCCGCGTCCGTGGCGTATGCGGGATTCCGAATCGACAACAGCGACAGTGGCCAGAACGACGCCCCCAGCCATATTAAAGGCGCTGCGTATCCCCCACGCAAACCCGTGAACCATAGTCCATGAACAAAGATCGTGGAAGCCAGCGAAACAGATTGATCTAAGGGAATTGCGATTGAATGGCTCCAAATCAATCCTGCGAAAGCGGCGGTTAATGTAAATAAGAATGGAATAATTCGATTCCGTCCATCCGCGAAGAAAGACAGTGATGTGAACGTAATACAGATCGCATTTGTAATGCTATTCCCCCATATGTATTGGGAGTAGTACGCGGCGTCAACTGTAAATTGCTTCAAGTTTGCGTAACTCCAGGAATGAAACGCGTAGGAGGTGAGTGAAGAGGAACTGAAGAAGAAAAGCCCCCCAAACAAAGCCACGCCCGTCAACGCTTTGATTTTCGAACGGATTGTCAGTGAAGGAGAAAATAGAATGTACACGCCAGCAGTCAATGGCAGGCAAAAACGGGCCGACTCTTTACACAGACACGCGCAAAGAAAGAAAACGACAAATAGGATGACGGATTTTCTCTGAGGATTGGTGGAATAACACTGCAACGCTGACAGCGCCGCCAATTGAAACACAATGCTGCCGGTGGAACTGAGCCAGCTTTTCCATAAGATCAACTGCCAGCTGGCGGTAAACGAGAAAAAAAGGAGACAAGCGAAAAAGCCAGCAATGGGAGCCGCGGCTCTTCGATTCCACATGTATAGGAGAACAGGGATAAAGAGCCACCAGACGCCTGATGCGATCTGATGCAGAAATGGATCCACACCGAAAAACATATAGTGCAGCCACCAGATCAATTCATTGACGGGACGGTAATAATTCGCGAACAAAGGAGGATCGAGAAACGCCATCCAGGGCGCCATTGAACGTTCGTAACACCACCAGAGATACCGCAAGTCATCGGTAAGGAAGAGAAATCCTGACGTCCGGCAGACGAACAGAACACCGATTGAAAAGACGCAGGTCAGCATGAAAAGATCGGGACGTTCCCAATTGCTTCGCCTCTTGGCCCATTCGTCAATAACCGCTTGATAAAACTTGCTGAATTTCGATACTTTCATTCAATCTCGATTCTTCTAAAAAATGAATTTTCGCCCCTTTCACTGAGGGTATAGAGTAGAAGATTTCAAATTGAGAAAGAAGGTCTCAATCCCTACCAAATCTGCTATTCGCGACCAGAAGAACGATAACTGTCTTCATAGAACGATGAAATTCTGTCATCTTGAATCAATGAAAAGTGAAGTGAAAAAATCAATTGTTTTCATACTCGTTGTTTCTTATAATGAAGGTAAACCATCATGATTAAGATTAAAACCGTAAATGAAAATGAGTTGCAGTAGGGCGCCTCATGCTTTATCGACTCACCGGGAATGATTCACGAAATTGGCGCCTCATTAAGACGCGACCCACTCTACATGCTAGAACGAGGAATTCTCTGGAACTCATTTTCATATAAACCATCATGATCGAGATCACAACTGCAAATGAAAATGAGTCGCGGGAGTGTTTGCGAATGAGGAAGTACAAGGGACTCATTTTCATATAAAAAACCGGAGGGAAAGAATTTGATGAATGCTTTTTTCGAATCCCCAGCAGGATTGGCGCTCTTGCAGCGATCGGGCGATGAGATTCGATCGTTCATCAATTCCACACTGCGGAATCTTCCAATAGGGGTGGCGGTTCTGGATGACACATTAAGCCTCTGTTACTGCAATGCTCCAGCGGAACAGATTCTGGGACCGGCGCAAACCGTACTCGGCCGATCGATTGAATCGTTTCTTCTCAATCATGAACTCGTGGATTCCCTCTTTCCTTCGCTCTGGAATGGTTCAGAATTATCACGTCTCATCACGATGAGACACATCGACGGAAACGAGCGCCACGTAAAAATCCATGTTTCACATTTCAGTGGACAAACAATTCTGTTTCTGGAAGACTATTCGGAAATTAATCGCCTTGAAGAAGACCTCTGTTATTTCAAAACCGCTATTGAATCGGCGGCGGACGCGATCTTTCTCTTTGATCCACGAGGTTTGATCCTCTTTCTCAATCCTGCATTTGAAAAGCAAGTAGGACTCCCGCCGGAACGGATTTTAGGGGAACACGTGCGCCGTTTTTGGAGTGATAAGAGTTCCAATATCTCTTTCAAGGATTTATGGAATCAAATATCAGATGGCAATTCATGGCTGGGTGAGTTGACCAGTGTACGCGATGGTCAGGGCGAATTTAATGTGGATGTGCGGATCACACCGATTCTGGGATGTGGAAACGGCATCCGTGGATTTCTCTGCATTCAGCAGGATATCACATCTCACAAAGAACACGAATGGGAGTTGGAACAAACATCGGAACAACTGAAAACGCATATCACGGAACGCTCCGAAGCCTTGGAAAAACTGCACGAAATCTCCCATCTCTTTCATAGCACCGATACACTGGAAAGCCGTCTGCGCTTAATTTTAATCGCCGCCACGGCGGGTGAGGCGTTTGGATTCAACCGGGCCTTTCTCTTCCTACTCGATCCAGACAGAGAGGAACTTGTAGGCCGGATGGCGATTGGCCCATCGAGCGCGGAGGAAGCCAGTAATATTTGGGGGCGAATCGAGGAACTTCGGCTGAAAGGTTCCATCAAAGAAATCCTTCAATGCTACCTGGCCAATAGTAAACACGACGAAAGCGCTGTAACCCAAATCGTGCAAGAACTCTCGACGAGTCTCTCCAATGAAGCCTCGATTTTAACGCAGGCGGTAAAACAAGAACGAAGTTTTCTCGTATTGGAAGGCAGGACGAACACATTGTTCGATCCATCGATCCTGCCGATCTTAGGATCGGACAATTTCGCGGTGATTCCTTTATTGATTCCGGATGGGGCGGTAGGCGCGGTGATTGTGGATAATATCATCACGCGGCAATTAATCAGCGAAGAAGATATCAAGATGTTGGAGATTTTAGCGGGTCAGGCGGCGCTGGGCATCGCGCACGCCAATACAATGGAACAACTCGCAAGAAAAGTGGAAGAAGCCGAGGCTGCCAACTTGAAATTACTCCGCAGCCAGAAAAAACTGATCGAGTCCGAGAAATTCGCCGCCTTGGGACAGATGGCGGCGACTGTGGCGCATGAAATACGGACGCCCCTTGTTTCGATTGGAGGATTCGCGAAAATATTGCTAAAAAACCACAATCCAAACCATGCGGACAACCGGTATCTAACCATTATCCGGGATGAAGCGCTGCGGTTGGAAGATGTGTTGAACCGATTATTGTTTTACGCCCGCCCCCCATCACTGCAATTGGATCTACACAACTTGAATGAATTCGTTTCAAATGTTTTATCCTTTTTAACCGCTGAAATCGACTACCATGAAGTCAAATTAAAAACAGATTTTGATCCCCAACTGCCCCCGATTCGATTTGACCGGAATTTAATGCGTCAAGTCATCATCAACATCGTGCAAAATGGGATTCAATCCATGGAAAAGGGAGGTACACTGTATATTGAAACGCGTGATACCGGAGACGAAACGCTCTTGACTTTTAAAGATACCGGCGTTGGGATATCGACAGGGAAATTAAATCGAGTCTTTGAGGCGTTTTATTCCACAAAAAGCGCAGGCATTGGTTTAGGATTACACGTCACCAAACGAATCATCACAGAACATGGTGGAACAATCGAGATTGAAAGCAAGGTGGGGGTGGGCACAACGGTTTACGTTCGGCTTCCCAAAGAGAAAGGACTTTCTCCATGAAAAAGATCCTTATTATAGACGATGAAGAGCACCTTAGGGAACTGTACAAGATGGAATTATCAAGTGAGGGCTATGATGTTATCGTAGCCAAAAATGGTATAGAAGGAGTAGACCTCTGTTCGCGGGAAACTCCCGATCTCGCGATCGTGGATATCCGCATGCCGGGGATGGATGGGTTGGAAACGATATCACGGATGCTCGATCACGATCGTAAAATGCCAGTGATCATTCATTCCGCCTATCCCCACTACCAGGAGAATTTCATGAGTTGGAACGCGGACGCGTTCATTGTGAAATCGGGCGATCTGTCGGAATTAGTTGAGAGAGTGTCTTCTTTATTACAAGACTCGTAATTGCCGTTCAATCCTGTCCTTTTATTCGAATATTCCATCACTTCGCTTTAGAATGATGTAAATACGATCATACTGATTGAGATTCCATGAGCCGCACGACACCTCCATTATTACAAAATACCCTTACGATTGTACTCGCTGGTGGGCAGGGAGAACGGTTGCATCCTCTGACGAAAGACCGGACGAAACCATCCGTTCCATTCGCGGGAAGTTACAGGATTATTGATTTCACCCTTTCGAATTGCATCCATTCCGGGATGCGGCAGATCTACGTTCTGACGCAGTATAAATCGCAATCGCTTAGCCGGCATATCCGGGAAGGGTGGAATCTTCTTCATCGGGAACTAAATGAGTTTATTGATACGATTCCCCCCCAACACCGAACCCCACACCGGTGGTATGAAGGTACCGCTGACGCGATCTTTCAGAACATTCATTTATTTGAACGGCACAAACCCAACCGGCTTCTATTGCTTTCCGGCGATCACGTATACCGGATGAATTATCAGGCAATGATTGAATTTCATATCGCGAAAAAGGCGGATGTGACGATTGGAACCTATGAATTCCCCCGCGCGCAAGCGTCCTCATTCGGAGTGATGCAAGTGGATGAAGAGGATAGGGTGATGGATTTTATCGAGAAACCCAGCGAGCCACCTTCCATTCCCGGTCATCCGGACCGTTCATTAATCAATATGGGGATTTATGTCTTCAATACTTCCCCTTTACTGCGCGCGGTGATTGAAGACGCCAAAGGCCCGGAACCTACTCACGATCTGGGGATCAATATCCTGCCAAAACTTGTAAGGAACCCAGATGTTACCGTCTATTCCTATTCCTTCTCCCGGCAATTTGAAAACGCCTATTGGCGGGATGTTGGCAACATTTCTGGATACTACAACGCCGCGATGGACCTCCTCGATCCGGAAAAAACGAATGATCTGTTTACACCGGATTGGCCGATCCGCACATACACAGAACAACTGTTTCCCAGCCGGTTTTGTTTTGAACCGGAACCGGCGAAGAGAATCGAACGCTGTATCATCTCCGGTGGGTGTTCCATTGAAGGCAGCCTGCGCCGTTGTGTACTCTCACCAAAGGTCCGTGTTGGCCCGGAAAGTCAGCTTGACGGCTGCGTTGTATTCAATGGCACGTCGATCGGAAAACGATGCCGTATCAAAAATACAATTATTGATAAAAGCGTGAAGATTCCTGATAATTCCGAAATCGGCTACGATCTAAACAAAGACCGGAAGCAGTTTCTTGTTTTTGATGAGAAGATCGTTGTCATTCCAAAAGGATACACTGCGTAATTCAAACGAACGCCGCCTTCATTCATTGACGCGATATGACGCCACGACTGCAGAAAAACCTATCTATTCTTCGCAAGAGTCATCCCACGCTATTCAATCTCGTTCAGAACCATCCACCCGTTGATTTAATCGAACCGGGTTGGATGGACGAGGGAACCTGGGGTTTACGAGGGAGAGACCAAGTCTATCCAATTGGAGAGAGCGCGGACTCGAAGGAAGCGAATATCTTGATTGAGACGATCCGCCGCTCTACACGCGAAGGGATGGATTTTGTCTATATAAACGGGTTGGGAAATGGTTACATTCTCACCGCAATCGCCGAGGAATTCACACAAACCAACCGCGGAATACTGGTGATCGAACCCTGTTTAGACGTATTTCACTGCGCTCTGCGATGCTCGGATCTGAGTAAGATCTTGGCCAATAAACGCATCTTCTTCGCTGTTGGAGAAGGAGTGAAGGAAAACATTCACTCGATCCTGGACACAACGCTCTGCCCCGCCGCTTCGAAACCAGCCTTTCATATTGGATATCGGCTTCACAACTCCAAAGACCGGGAGAAACGAAACGCGCTGACAGCCTTTATTCACCAGGAGGTAAAACGGCGCAAAGAAAATTTATTAAACCAGGTCCGGCATCTCCCCCAACTTGTGTCCACACCCAATGATGGGCCTCCGCGGGTGTGGTGTTATCTTGATCTGCGGGGCCGGGCGCGGTATTCATTGATTCAACATACTTTAATCCGCACATTGATGTATTACCTCCATCAAAATGGCTTCGAAACGGAGTATACGGCGCTGTATGATGATTGCTACTACCCCCCGTATTACCGCATTCTCAAGATGGCGCAATTCAAGCCGGATCTAATATTTCTTTGCAATGAAACGCCTTCCTATTCAACCGCCGTAGGAGAGGAATTGAGTCAATCACTCCCCATCCCGAAAGTGATCTGGTTTGCGGACGATCCATTGTATGGTGAACATTTGATGGCAAAACGGAGTCTCGATCCAAGCGAAACCTTTCTCATCGCCGATTATGAATGGGCCTACACATTGAAAAAACATGGCGCATCGCGGATCGAATACATGCCGGGAGCGGCGACCAAAAGACGGCGGGGCCGGAAGCGGGGATCGAGAACGTGCGATATTGTCTTCGTCGGGCAGGTGCGGGATCAATCCGTTTTCTTCGAAAATCTCTCATCAGGTTGGCGGCGATATTGCCAGCAGGTCGTAATGGAGAAGATCCGCTTTCCCCGCAAGAAGGTCCGGGATGTGATGGCGCAATACCCCATGCCCGGAGAACTTCCTCTTGACCGGTTGGATGAATTCCGGCAGAAGCTTTTATGGGAAGCGAACACACAATTTCGTCTGCATGTGATCTCGCAGCTCAAGGAATACGATCTTAGAATTTATGGAAACACCGATTGGCTACGGCTGCTTTCATCTGAAATCGCCAGTCGTTGCTTCCGCGGTGTGCTGCGATTTCAACGTTTATTTGAAGTATACCGGAACGCGCGGATCACATTGAATATCCATAGCCTGCAGTCCTATACTTGTATGAATGTGCGGGATTTTGACGCGCCGGCGGCGGGTGGATTTCTCGTGTCGGATTGGCTGCCGAAAGCGGATGAGATCTTTCAACCCGGTTTTGTAAGCGATCTGCCAATGACCGATGAGTCTACAGAAGAAGTGTTCTTCTACCGGTCAATTCCGGAATTACACGCGATTGTGGAATATTTTCTCAGCCATGAAGAACAACGTCAACGGTGTATCGAACGAGCCCGGCGGAAAGTGTTGGCGAACCATACATACTTACACCGTGCGGAATGGTTGGGGGTATTGTTCTGTGAATTGTTATATGATAGCAATTGATTCTCATTCCCTTCTCTTCCCAATTCAATTTCTTAAATAAAAAACAAATCTTGTCCTTAACGCCACTGTTCCTATTTTTCTTGAGCGCTGACCAATGACTGCACGAGCGCTTCTAATTCTGACAGCCTTTTCTTCAGTTCCTCGATTTCGGTGTCTTTTTCTTTTATGGTTTCTTTCAACAGCCGGTAGTTCGCCTGGTTGGCTGCGAGGGAAACACCGATGGCATCGAGGTTGTTGATTCTTCGATTGTTGTGCTCTCCGTAGCCGAAGATGGCGGCGAAATCCTGTGAGATTGGGCCGATGTGGATAATCGAGTCCTCTTGTGTGATGAGGTTATATTCTGTAATCGGCATTAAATCGAGTTTGGAAAGAATCTCGTCACCATCGATTGGAGCGAAATTCTCTTTCATATTGCGGTCGCTGACGGAAGTCCATGATCCACCGCCTGCGGTTAGTTCAACACCCGTTGTCGCCGCGCTATTGGAATAGAAATACACGCCTCCACTGCTTCGGGCAATAAATTGTTTCTCCGCAGTGGACGCAATATCCGCAGGTGAGCTGTCTCCCCAGACGAAACTTCCATCATGCAACGCCTTCGCCCGCAACCCCGCCGCGAAACTAAAGTCACCTTGAGCAGTATTAAGGAATCCTCCGGCAACGGTACTGCATACACCACTAGCCGTATTTCTATCGCCACTTCCTACAAAGGAACTCTTACCAGCGATATTACCAATGCCACCACTTATGGCGCCAAAATCTGCTTTCACTTGGTTGAAGTAACCTGGAAAACCTCCTCCCCCAATAAATGCGCCCTTTACTCCTTGTGCGACTCTGTTACTACTACTACCTCCAATAATATTGGGGCATGTTGGATTTGGTTCCAGCCGCATCACTCGTTGACTGTTCGCTTTCAATATAAGGGCTTGATCATCCGTCGTCCCAATAAAATCAGTTCCCGGCGTGGTCCCCGCATTGCCGTTCAGTTTCCATACTGAATCCGGATCGAAACCATCCAGGCTGTACGCCACATCAGCGAAAAACGCATTGCCTGCGTAGTACGCGTTCCCCGCGTTGAACGCATCATCCGCGGTGCTCGCATGCTCGGCGTTGTAGGCATGATTGGCGCTGTACGCATGTTCCGCAATAAACGCATTGCCAGCGCGGTCCGCCGAATCGGCGATCCCCGCGTAATCGGCTTTGCCGGCCCGTTCCGCTTTCATCGCATAGCCGACGGCAGGAATCCGTTGATCGCTGGATAATTGGTCAAAATTCTCGCCATCGGAACTGAACCAAACCCGCAGATAAATCTCAGGATTTTCGAATAAATTCGATGTGATCGGATAATCCATCTTGTCTACACTCGTGTCGCCAAGTCCAACCGAAAACAATCCCTCATTCACAGCCAGCGGAACCGCGTCCACCGGTTCCGCGTCCGTTCCGAACGATCCATCGTTGCTCCAAAGGATATCCCCCGTTTCCGTAACCAAAGCGAACTTAAAATATCCTGTCCCATTAAATGGCGCGTCATTCACCATCACCCGCCCTTGATACCCGATAATTCCTGGAACATTGACATACGATTCCACATACGGCGTGACAGGGGGGAAAGGCGTAACACTTGGCCGTGGAGGAATGGGCGTATCTGTAGGATCACTTGGAACCGGAGTTGGTGTATCCATAGGCGGAATTGGTGTATCCGGAATCGATGTAGGTGATTCCGTTGGTGTCTCATTATTAAACGTAGGTGTTGGCAGAACGGGTGTTTGTGTAACCGTTTCATTAACAAACACCGCATTTCGTCCCCGGTACCCGATAAATCCCGGCGCCTCCGTAGGCGTCGGTGTCCCACTCGATCCGCTATTCCAGCGAACTTCTGTATATGTTCCATCAGTAGGAGCGGCGATCATTATCGCCTGGCTCTGGTATCCAATGTCCAAAACTCCAGCAAACGAATTCGAAACAAAAAGCATGAAAACACACAACGCTGCCGTACAATGGTTGACTTTCATGACATGAATTCCCCTTCTTTTAAATTATTGAATAAAAAAACAGGCCGCCTAAAAACACTCCTCCAGGCGGCACGGCTGTCTTTTCACAAAATAAGACCCGCAGTTTTCCGTCCCTGTCTCACAACAGGTTTGGCTTTATCTGACTGTATTGGAAAACTACCATCACTCAAACCAGACAGATCCACTTTGTGGATCTAAAAAAAGTAAGTCAATAGAAAACAATATAAATCAATACTATCATCAAAATGAATTTCATGCCAATACTATATCTATATTCACAAAGAATTAAATAGATTGCAACGAATCATTACAATACTCTCATCCACTAATCCCTTTTTATTGAGGAGAAGATATAACCTTTGAAGACACCGTAAATACATAGCATAGGCACTTTTAGGCTAACATGTCATTGATTCCTTTCCAAAAATCAAGTTCAATCTACAAGAGCAAAACCATCACCCAAAATGGACGTAAATATCATGAAAACAAACATATTACTTACTGGTATCATCGCGTTGTGTCTCCTTACAAGCTGTGGAGAGAAGGAGTCACAAGAACCTGAGGCGAAAGAGCGGTTGTTCGGCGTCAGTTTTCAGACGATGAACAATCCTTTCTTTGTCGATTTGAATGAAGGGCTTAAAGATATTATCGACGCTCGCGGCGATCGGCTCATTACACTCGACGCGCAATGGGACAGCCTTCGGCAGAAGAACGATATTTCGGACCTGATCCTGCGGGGCGCTTCGGTGATTTTCATCAATCCCGTCAACTGGGAAGGCGTCAAAGGAAGCCTGTTGCAAGCTAAGCAGAAAGGAATCCCCTGCATCGTTGTTGACGCGCCTGTCAAAGATAAAGACTTGATTCTGAGCACTGTCGCGTCTGACAATATCGAAGCCGGACGCATGGCCGCGAGGGCTTTGATCGAAGCCCGGAAACCGGCGAAAGTAGGGATTCTCGAACAATCGATCAACAAAGCCTGCATCGACCGTGTCGTTGGATTCCGCGAGGTGATCGAGCAGTATCCGGAAATGGAGATCGTGGATGTGCAGGAAGTGAAAGGCACGACGGAAAGTTCCCGGCCTGTCATGCGGGATATGATCGGACGTCACCCGGAAATCAACGTCCTTTTCGCCATCAATGATCCGACCGCGCTGGGCGCCATCTCCGCGCTGGAATCCGCTGGTAAATTACAGGATGTCTTGATCGCCGCCGTCGATGGCTCCGCGGAAGCGATCACAGCGATTAAAAACGGTAAAATGCTCTCTACATCCGCCCAATTTCCACGAGAAATCGGGCAAGCCGCCGCGCAAGCCGCCTACGATCATTTGGAAGGAAAATCTGTCGAGAAAGATGTTAAAGTCCGTGTAGAATTGATTACAGCTAAGAATGCTGATTCATTGCTGGCGCATTAAAAGCAAAAAAGGGTCAAGCGTATAAACTTGACCCTTTTCTATTTTTTATCGTCCCCAGGGGGATTCGAACCCCCGCTGCCGGCGTGAAAGGCCGGTGTCCTAGGCCTCTAGACGATGGGGACTATTATTTATTTTTCTCACAAAAATATCCCACGTGAATCGCGTGGAATATCTTTTCTTTTCCTCTTTGACTAAATAATCGTTAATAATAATGGCGCTCTTTCTGATTTTGTCAACCGTCCCGCCGTTTTTTCTAATTCTTTTTCGGATTCCCGTCCAGTAGATACGGATTTTCCTGTAAAAAACGATACACCGCTTCCGCCGCGATGCGGTGGCCCTCTTCATTTGGATGACCGTCGGTGGGAGATACCCACAAAGAAGTGGCGTTTTTCCCCTCGTAGGCTGGGAATAGATCAAGGAATGGAATTCCTTCTTGCTGGGCGAATTCTCCAATGACCTGGTGGGATTCGCGGGCGGGGTACGATTCGGTCAGATTGGTTAGCAGGGGAAAGAGCGCAAGAGCGAATTGAAAACCATGTTCTTTCCCGAGATCATGAATCTGTTTCAACGCCGCTTTGGACCGGCGCCATCCTTCGACGTTTTCTTTATACGCCGTGCTGTAGAAATGCCCGCTGGATGGGATATTGAATCCCATCCGCCGCCCCAGCGAAGCGATTCGCGGGGCGAGATAGGCGAGAAAATGAGAATTTCTTCGCAGCGAATCCACCATGCTATACAATGGATCGCGATACCGCCGTTCCTCACCGGATTCTTTTTCCGCTTTTGCGCCGGTCTCATTTTCTGGTTTTGGGAGGTATTCCCGCTTGATTTCAATGTCGTTCATTACATAGAAAAGCAAAACGAGATCCGGTTTGAGTTCCAATCCAAATTCTTTCAATCGAGTCAGTGAATCGTCGGTGTTGTAATCTACGACACCGAGATTGATCACCTCGATGGATTGAGAGGATTCGTTTTGATTCAATTGTTTTTCGAGGCGTGTGGGGAAGATCACTTCTTCCGGCGCGCCCGCTCCGAACGCGAAGGAATCGCCTAGAATGAGAATCCGTTTGGCGCCGGATGGTTTTTCGCGGGTATACTCTCGGCCCCGGAAACCGAGTTGATTGATATGAACCCGCGCGCCCGCCGCGATCTCTTCCGCTCCCGGACGGAGAACCACACGGGGGAGTTTCCCTTCACGGATGATGTAAATACTGCCGGAATCAGGAGGGAGTTCTTGACTGCGAATCCAGATTTCTCCAATGATGAAAACAATCACAAGAGTGAATCCAGAACTGAATAGGATGAGAAGCAGGTTGTAGATAACGTTTTTGATCCGGCTCCGTTTTTTCGGCGCCGCCGTTTTTTTCTTATCCGTTTTGGATTTAGGTTGTTTTTCTTTTAAAGCGGGTAAGGGTTCGTTCGTCATAGACTCTTTTCTCCCGGCAATCATTCTGCATGATGTTTACGGATGGGCGCCGCGCAGGTCACTCTTTCTTTTGTAGACGCCGCGCGAGTTCTTGGGCTTCAAATGTCCGGCCTTGTTTTTGGTAATTGATGATTACGTTTCTCAAAGCGGTTGGGTGATTGGGATCAATCGCAAGGACTCGTTCGAACAAGCGGTTTGATTCATCCAGGTTATTCCGCTTCGCATAGAGAACTCCCAGATTGAGAAGCGTGGAAGGGAAATCCGGCGTGTAGGACAACGACTGCTCATACGCGTTCAGCGCATCCAATTCCCTGCTCTTTTCTTCAAAAAAAACACCTAGATTATACCACCCTATGCCGATTTCCGGTTTAGCGTTCCATATGAAAAATGGATTGGCGGTCACGAAGACTGCGCATACGATCCAAACAACGCAAATGATTTTTTGTTTGATCCAGCGGCTCTCACGAATATAACCAGCGGCTCTCTGGATCGTCAAAACCGCTAGAATCGTTAAAAACGGAAGAATCCCCGCAAGAAAACGGTCTGATGAATAGTAGACAACGCATAATAAAAGATACCCTCCAACAGCAGCGAGAAGCGCTTGTTCCAATCTGGACCGGCTCCATCCTACAAACGGCGCTCCAGCGATGGCGCCTGCCAACGCAAGCCAGGTAAATAGATGCAAGAATCCCAACCAGGGAATCCATTGCCCCTCAAAATGGGAGGAATAATTAACGGCGGGAGGACAATAATAGAACGCCCATAGGATTTTCTTGCATTCGAGAATGATGAATTGAAGGGGATGCGCAATCACCCACTTGATGGTTTTCCCAATCCAGTAGGCGGATGCTTCGGAGGGCTTCATCGGGCGTCCGGCGAGTTGGGAGGCTAATTCTACGCTGCCGGTACACTGTTGGGCGATATCGTTTGAGAGTCCTTCCACCGGCGCCAGACCGCCTTGTGCTAGGGGATTGGTTCCCATATAGAGCGTAACGCCGGAATTCGCGCAGATCGGGATAAAATCCCCTCCGATTACGATGTTCCGAATCGTTACGGGCAGGATCATCGCCGTAAAGACAGCAAGAAAGAGAACGCCTTCTTTTCGAAGACGGATCGATAGCAACTTCTTAAATAGAACTCCGGGATTCTTAAACAATTCGTATATCTGACAATCGGATTGAGAAGCCAAATACACAAAAAAAACGAAAACCAATGGTGGAAGCGTAAACAATAAATTTGGCCGGCACAACACCGCAAGCCCATACAATAAAGACGAAGCGGCAAGATACCAACCGTTGTTTTTCACGATCCAAAAACAAAATGTTAAGAAAAACGAGAGAAACAAGAATAGGCCCAGCGTGGCCGCGAGAGTCTTGCTTTCACAAAAAAGCGGGAGTGGTGAGCACGCGAACAAAAGCGCCGCCGCTCCTGCGCCCATCGGTTTAAGAAACAATCGCGCGATACAATAACAGAGAAGAACGTTAGCTACGCCGATCATGATTTGCAGCCGGATCGCCTGCTCGATCGTGTGGAATCCAGCGTGATGCAGCGCGGCGAGAAAATAGGGATAGAGCGGCGCTTGATAATACGGCCCCCGCTCTGTAAGAAGCCAACCTTCCTGATAGATCGTTCGGCCCAAATCCCAATACATTTTGGCGTCGTTGGCGGGATGGATGGCGTTGGGAACCGAATTCAGATAGGCGGAAAGATAGAATGAACGAATGATAAACGCGAACGAGAGAACACAGATCAGAACGAACCAGTCGGAATGCAAGAGATTATTCGGGCGGTTCATTGGATTGGATTGAGATGATTTCATAACGGTCAATAAACAACGGTTCGTTCAATTTACGCAATCCCATCTTGGGGGTTTGGATTCTCGCATGGTTTAACGTTCTCTTTGACTCCAACAAATCGAATAGAGGGCGGTTGATCCGCCGGTCACTGCCAACAACCCAGAACCGCCCCCCGGCGCCGGTTGAATCGAGAACGTGTTTGAGAACTGCTTCGGCTTCGTTGGTTAAGTCAGTATTGTTGACATACCATTCTTCGTTACAATGCGCGAGATGATCCGCCATATCCCGTGGATAGGAGATAAAAATAAATCCACGCTCCTTTAGATAATACGCAAGCGGCGGGCGGGTCAATCCCGTACAGACAATCACTTCGCCCGTTTTTCCATACCGGTTGAAATACTCGATGACAGGCCGCTCGTTGAGCGAGTCGGTCCGGCTCCATGAAAAACCACTTAGAAACAGCATTTGAAGGACAATCACCGCTCCACAGGCAATGCGCAATTCTTTGCCAGGAATCCGCATCACTCCATATGCGATTACAAGAAGCCAGAACGGATAGAGATGAAAATCGGTGCGTCCAGGGAGATAAATGGGTTTCCAGAACAACGAATAAAAATAAGGGCCGAGGATTCCGAGCGAGAATAAAACGATGATGAAGATCATGCGCCGGTCATAATACCGCATGGCTTGATAGATAGCAAAAAGAAGCAGCGATCCAAATAGGATATGATTCATGAGTTGAAGCGCGCTGGGGAATGTTAATAAATCCATATAGATCGGAATGTTTCCTCCCGGTTGAAACACATTGAATACCGCCCACAATGCTGTGGGAGACCAGAGTTTTTCCACCCAGGCGATCGTCTTTTCCGTATTATCAAGTTGTTTGAGCAATGTGGGAATCCAGGGGATGTAGAAGAGGAGGGTCAACAAGGATACGGTGAACCATTTCAACCGCAACCGCCAATTTGGGTAAACAAAGAGCGCAGTGATTGCACCTGCGAGAAGAAGAAACCAGGCGATGTTGTGGGTATAAACTAATGCGATGGAAATGGGAATCGATACGATCAATGCCCAACGGTTATGATGGATTCCATACTGGAGAAGACAATAAACATAGCCTAATGAAAGAGCGGCGAAGAGTGTATAGTTCCGCGTTTCTACAGCGTAATGGACCGTGAGAGGCGTAAAAATCCAGAACGCAGCGGCAAGAAACGCAAAGGTTCGATTGCAAACCATCCGGCAAAGATGGTAGTACAGCGCTGTGCTAACCAAGGCGAACAGAAGAGACATACTGCGAAGCGCCGTTTCCGATTCACCAAAGAGAAACCACCATCCATGAAGCAGATCGTAGTAGAGCGGCGGCCCTGCGTCGAAGACCATTGATTGATGAATCTCAAGAATCGAACGTCTGGCGATCAACGCGGAATAGGATTCATCGAGCCATAATGGAGTCAGAAATAATCCCGGCGCACAAACGAGCAATTGCGCTGTCAATAATCCGCAAAGAATCCAGCGATCACCGAGTCTTTGTAAGATGGGTTCATTCCGCTCGTAAGTAACGGAATCATTGGTTGGCGCTGGGGTAAAAGGATTCTTCACTCGTGGCGTATCCCAAATTAATTTCTGTGATCACGAATAAGGCGCCTTAAAAAAGGCGCCCGTAAATAGACTCGTTATTATATTTTGTATTCACCATTCGTGGAAAGGTGATAAAGTGGAATTCGTTAAAAATCGAAACTCACAACGAAAATTTCATGTACTGCGCCGCGATCGGGGGAAGATACGACGCAAACGAAATTGTGAATCACGCTCACCGCTTCCTTCCGATTCCATCCGTTTACCACGGCTCGATCCTTTGATAAGAAAAAGCAGGGGACCGTCCCATTTAAGCCCCTCTACCAGACGCGTATATGCGCGGTTCATAATCGTCAATAAAAACCGTACTTTGAGCGCGCAGATTAAAACTAAAATGAAAATTGCGCCCCAGAAAAAGAGTCCTTCGTATCCATCCATGATCTTCACCTCCTGTGAGTGAGCTCTCGTGGACCTGATGATACCTCCTGAAAATAATTATCTTGTTTCATGCTTCTAATCTTATTATAACAGTATTTTCATACTTTTCTCAAATATTTGTTTTTTTCATTGGATCTAGATGAGAACAAAGTGGGATCATGTTGAAATCGATTTTTGGTTTACACTGGATTTTTTTAATTGGAGTATTTCTCTTTGATATATCGGCTGACGTATTCCGCTGCGATTTCGATTCCTTTGTCGCTCCAATGGGTGTCGTTGACCCAATAGAGAAGTTCTTGAAATTCGTTCGCCAGCTGGGCGTGGTAGAGCGGTTCGTAGAGATCGAGAGCGTCGATCCCACGGGCGTTTAATTCTTCGACTAAAACCTCTGGAGCGCGCTGGGAAGGATGCGCGATTTGTTCTTTAGGTTCCGGGTATCGTTGGGGGAACTGGCGGGGGGTAACATGGTTTCGATAGATTTCATATTTATCGGGAACGATGATGACAAGGAATTTTGTCCCTATCGTTTGACAGCGTTTGTGAATTCGTTCGATGGCATCGGCAATACGGGGGCCATTGCGTGACTCGCAATTGTAATCAAGGTAAGTAGACACGATATCTCCACTATAGAAAAGCATGGGCGCATTGTCTGGAGTCTTTAACCAACTTAGCCGGACAGGCGTATCATTGCCCAACTGGAAAACGACTGGTGGCAGTGGCCTTGCGGCTTTGACGGCCCATTCGCGGATCACGCTGGTCGCCATGAGATATTTCTCGACTTGCACACGCCAATCTATATAATCTTGAATTGTCGGACTGGGGAGATTCTCCGATGGGATTTTGAGAACCGATCCATCGTCCGCTAAGTCGTCGAATACCTCATTGAACGCCCAGTCGTATAAATATCGTTGGACAATTCCGAGAATAACCAGTTTTTGATTGCCCTTGCAGAAGGAAGCGTCTGTCAGGACTTTGATAGCGGCGCGTGTGGGCGTGCCGCTGGGCCAGGAGGCGTTATAGACCGGCGTTTCTAAAAAGCGTGACAATTGGGATGCAAAGGTTTTATCAACAGTGGAGCCTTCCGCCATGTAACTGGTTCCTGTCAGGATGATTTCATGCTCCCGATCGATAGGCTGGGGTGGATGGTTCGCCGGGCGGTTGGGGAAGCCCCACTCATCCGTAATCCGGTGAGAATAACGGAGGGGGTACGGGCCTTTCTCGACGGGAACGTTGAAAATGGGAAGTGGAGCGAGCCGCGTCAAGTCACCGGTCCAGCGGAATTCACTCAAGGGGGCGTATGGGGCGTCGTAAACCCTCCAAGGAAGGCTAAGGGAAGCCCGCGCTGGTCCCAGGCAACGAGCGGCGATTTCCACTGTTAATAAAAGAAGAAATGGGAGCGAGACAATCGCGATTGAAATCCAAAGCGTTTGTGAACTGGCGAGCTCCGTTTGCCCGGTCAGGCGAGTCAATCGATCCCGATCCTTGATTTTCTTTAGATGCGCGAGTTTGGCTTTGATTTCATTCATCAAACATACCGTTTAAAATTGAAAGTACAGAAAAGGCGTAGACGTGCTCGCCAGGATAACGATCAGTGACAATAAGAAAACGAGTCCATCCCGTACAGCTAATGGGATCGTTTGCCGGGCGTTCATTTCCCACGTATTTTTCATAAAAAGACAGACACAGATTCCAATCGGGATTGTCCAGACATACCAAGCGGAAACCAAGTGAGTGTTAATCGTGAAAGACGGGAATGAGAGAAACATCCCTTTCAACACCCGGCCCACCATTGGGAAATTTTCCGCGCGGAAAAGCACCCATCCCAGCAGGACTAAAAAATGAGTACAAACCACAGCTAGAGGACGGGGCAGCCAATGCAATGGATGCCGTTCACCCAACGCCCGTTCGGACGCGAGCAATAATCCATGCCACAATCCCCACAGGATAAAGACGATACTGGCTCCATGCCACAATCCTCCCAGCAGCATGACCAGCGTCAAGTTGACATACGTGCGTATTTCCCCCTTCCGGTTGCCGCCGAGGGGGATGTAGAGATAATCGCGCAGCCAAGTGGACAGGGAGATATGCCAGCGCCGCCAGAATTCAGTGATCGACGCGGATTTGTAGGGGGAATTGAAGTTCTGCGGAAAGGTGAATCCCATCAGAAGCCCCAGACCGACCGCCATATCGCTGTAGGCGGAGAAATCGAAATAGATTTGGAGCGAGTAACTTAGAATACCGATCCATGCGGATTCAAAACTAGGTTGGTGACTCCCAAACGCGGCGGGCACACCAAGCGCGAACAGATCGGCGAGGAGAACTTTTTTGGCCAATCCAAGCGAAAAGAAGCGCAGACCAAGCGCGAACTTGGCGGGGGTGTGCGTCCGTTCTTTCAGTTCTTCAGCGATCCATTGATAGCGCACGATGGGACCCGCGATCAGCTGGGGGAACATGGCGATGTAGCTGGCGAAGGCGATCAGATCCGACGCCTCTTCCGCGTCGCCACGATATAAGTCTATCGGATAACTGATCGCTTGAAAGGTAAAGAAGGAGATACCGATCGGTAGAACAATATCGAGAATGGGGATAATGTTCGTTCCGTTTTCCGGCGTTATGAACAATTGCGCGATCGTATCGGCCCAATGGCTGAACATACCCGCGTATTTGTAAAAACCAAGCAATCCTAAACTGCCCGCGACCGCGACGATGAGCCAAAATTTGCGGAGCCGATCTGATGACGATCTCATCATGGCTTTTCCACAGTAGAAATTCAACATCGTGGCCGAAGCCATCAGCAGGCAATACTCCGGCCGGTGCCAACCGTAAAAGACATAACTGCTGACTGTTAACCAAAGAGCGCGATAGCGGAACGGAATCGCATAATAAACCAGCAATGTAACCGGCAGGAATACAAAAAGAAATATATACGAACTAAAGACCATGCGTTTGGTTTTCCAATTTTAAAGAATCCTTTATCATCCCAGCAAAGTGGATGCGCGATGGGAGACGGTTTAAAGAAGGCAATAAGAAAATGATTTTACCACCGGTCTTCATCCGGTTCAACTTTCATGATTAGAGGAGAATAAGAAACGGTTCAGAACGGCTTGACTTCTCCAGAGAGTGGATCGAAGAAAGTGCGGCTTGAATACATTCTGCGGCGGGCAGGATTTGCCGCGCGGCGGTTGCTGACAGAGACGGCGCGCAACGTTTGCGCGAGATCGATGACTTGCGGGGGGATGTCCGTCCGTTCCTCAAGGGGGGGAAGAAACCTTCGGTCCAATTCGATCTGGATCGTATGGATGCGCGGCTCCACACCATAGGCCTGGGTCGTGTACGCGCCTTGATAATATCCTCTCGAGACAACATGATTTCCCCGGCTTTCCAACTCGCTTTGAATGGATTCAAGAATGGAAGGATCGCAGGTTTCCCCATTTCTTGTCCCTAAATAAATGACAGGCCGGTTGATGGTTTGATGCCTATTAAAAGGATGCGCGCTGTGAAGGCTGATGACGATAACACGCATATACATTTCCAACGTGGAATCAATCAATTGCCGCAGTCGTTCATGATAGGGATACCAATAGTATCGCAGCCGGGCTTCCACCTCATCTTCATCAAGCGGGGAATCATACAGTTGAATCGCTTGTTTGTTCTGGCGTGTGAACGGAACAATCACACCACCATCTTTATGAACACGCGCGCCCGGCCAGCGGGGGCAGACGCGGGAATCGACCCGGTCCGCGCCGCGATTTAGATCCACTACAAGGCGGGAAATCGTGTTGTAGATCCAAGTTCCACCCGTTTGGGATAGGAGATAGGCGCCCGCTTGATCGATGTATGAATCCGCCCGGTTCGCCGCGGCGGACACTAAACGGGTATGACGTTGCGTGATATCCAGCGTTAAACGGCCGACATGAGGGGATTCATAAATCAGATTGCATGTGTCTCCGGTTTGGATTTGATAGATTTCTTGTGTCATGGATTTTGATAATTCTTCACTCTCCGTGAGCGTTGTTTTCTCAGTATAATGAAATATAACCATCAAAGACTATGCGTTATTTAAGTGAAAAGCATGTTGATTGTGAATCTTGTAATTTACCAATACTTATATGATAATGCTGATTAAATCAAAGAAAAGTCAGTTCAATAGGAAAATCCTCGAATCGTTGTTCAATTCTAATCTTGATAATAAGTAACCAAAGATTCTACAGCGAAGACAACTACAGCAGGC
Organism: bacterium; assembly: GCA_963663405.2. Lineage (GTDB taxonomy): Bacteria > Hinthialibacterota > Hinthialibacteria > Hinthialibacterales > Hinthialibacteraceae. The sequence continues at coordinate 47,708 of CAXXSM010000029.1, forward strand.
CGTTTCAATGACCAGAATATTAATCTCGGAAGATAGCCCCACTACTCGCAGAATGCTCGAACACAATCTCACTCAATGGGGATTCGACGTCGTTTCGACTGAAAACGGAAAAGAAGCCTGGGATATCCTTCAGGGCGACAATCCTCCCCAACTGGCGGTGATCGATTGGCTTATGCCCGTCATGGATGGTTTAGAAGTTTGTGAAAATTTGAGAAAACTGAAATTGGACCGTTATGTCTATGCAATCATCTTAACCGGAAAGACCCAGACGGAAGACGTCGTTAAAGGATTGGAATCCGGCGCGGACGATTATCTAAAAAAACCGTTTAGCGTAGAAGAATTGAGAGCCCGTCTACTCGTTGGCAAGAGAATCATTGAACTCCACAATCGATTACAGGACCTGGCGATGCGGGATTCGTTGACCGGGCTTTGGAATCACCAGGCGATTTTGAAGATTTTGAACAATGAGATGGAGCGATGGAAGCGGTTGGGTGAATATTTAGCGGTCTGTATGTTGGATTTGGATTATTTTAAACAGGTCAACGACACTTATGGACATCCAGTGGGAGATAAAACCCTTTGTGAATGCGCCCGCCGAATAGAGAAATTAATCCGGGCCTACGATTCTGTTGGACGATATGGAGGAGAAGAATTTCTGATTGTCGTCCCCAATGGGCGGTTGATGGATTCAATCAAGCAGGCGGACCGGCTTCTCGCCGAATTCCGAAACCGCCCTTTTCAATGTGGAGAGCATACATTTTACATCACTGTCAGCATTGGTATAGCAATCACGGGAGGGAAATACGAACGATCGGAACAGGAGTTAATCATTGAAGCGGATCAGGCGCTTTACTGCGCGAAAGAAAAAGGGCGGAACCGTTTTGAAGTCGCAAATAACGGCGAGACTGTCTTCGTAGAGAATTATGAGAGATTGAAGTAAAACAGGCTTGTGACAATAAGGATTGGTTTCTTAATTGTGTTTTTGTCCCGCTGGTGGGATTAAATGGTTGTTTCCGCATCGCGGGCATGTGATTTGGGCGCCTTTAAAGTCCAGTGGTATTTTCATCCGCAATCCACAGGCGCAAGGAATAAGAAGAAACTCACCAAAGCCGGTAAGCAGGTCGTTGACTTCCCGCAACCGTCCAATGGTCTCTTCTTTTCGATCCTTTTTGGAAGCGGCTTCCCGGATCGAAACCTTTTCTTCAATAGAGAGCGTCCGCGCGCCGATGCAGCCGCTGGATTTACCATGGACTTTTTTATAAGCGGCTTCGTAATCCGCAAAACCGGCGCCGCTCATGGCGCGTAGAATCTCGACACGTTTTTTCGTGGGGGGATGTGTCAAAAAGAGTCCCTGTACAAAAGCGGGTTGCAAAGGATTGATGATATACAACGGCGCGAGAGCGCGGCTGGCTTTGTTGGCTTTCTGGGCGCCGCCGGAGGCGTTGGCGAAAGCCTGTTGCATTTTTTTCGCGCGGCCTGAAATGGTTTCCAGCGCGGACGCGAGCCCTTCTGGATAGCGGGTAAACCGCGCTCCGGACGCGTCGGCTAAATATTCCCGGCTGCGCGAACAGGCGAAATACAACAGCTGCGCGAGAATCGGCGCCAAGATGGCGAGAAGGATGGCCACGGCCAAGAAGATCGCCTGCGCCTGCCCGCTGTCTTTGGACGACCGCGACCGCCGCCGTCCACCACCGTAAAAGAACGAACGGATGAAGATATCGGAAATGATGATGATACTGCCCATCAACACAGACGCGAGTGTCATGAAACGGATATCGAGGTTTTTTATGTGACCGATCTCATGCGCGATCACGCCCTGGAGTTCATCCCGGTTCAGTTGCTTCAACAACCCCGCCGTGACGGCGACGATGGCCGATTCCGGTTTGCGGCCCGCCGCGAACGCGTTGGGCACATCACTGTCAATGATGTAGACTTTGGGCATGGTTCCCAGGCCGGACGCGATCGTCATTTCTTCGACGACGTTCCATAATTGCGGCGCGTCTTCTTTCTTAATTTGACGGGCGTTGGCGCTGAGGAGCAGGATTTGATCGCCCTGAAACAACGCGATCATATAGAGAATGAACCATAATACTAAGGCTCCCAGACAGCCGGTCACACCTCCATACTCTGGATCGATGTACATCCCGATCGCGAATCCCAGGATCACTAGGATCGCTCCCATTAAACCGATCAGGACTATGGATCGGCGTTTGTTACTGCGAATCGCTTCCCACATTGGTTTTCTATTTACGCCTTTTGCTTATTGAATTCGTTCACTGCTAAAACTGGACTTTTGGGGCTTCTCGTTCGGCGGTGTCTTCCAGTTCGAAAAATTCCTCTTCGCCGAAGTTGCATACGCCCGCGATGATATTGGTTGGAATGCTTTGGATCTTGGTGTTGTATTTCATCACCTGATCGTTATAAAACTGCCGGGCGAATCCGATTTTGTTTTCCGTGGAGGAGAGTTCTTCCTGCAGCGCGAGGAAATTTTGATTGGCTTTCAGATTGGGATATTGTTCCACGACCACCATTAAGCGTCCCAGCGCGCCGCTTAGGTTTTGTTCCGCCATGGTTTGATCGTGCACGCCGCTGGCGGAGACTGCCTGGGATCGCGCTTTGATCACTTCCTCCAGCGTAGACTTTTCGTGTCCCGCGTAGCCTTTGACGGTCTCGACGAGATTCGGGATCAAGTCGTGCCTTCGTTTCAGCTGTACGTCGATCTGCGCCCAGGCGTTTTTGACCTCGTTACGAAAACGGATCAGGCTGTTATACGCGCTGATGAACCAGAGCACAAGAATGACTAAAACCAGAACGACGGCGCCAATCACGATAAAAAGGATATATTCCATCGGTTTCTCCCTTCAGATATTTTTTATGATAAACCATCATCATTTGAGATCATAACTGCAAATGAAAATGAGTTGCGTGAGCTAATTCGAACGAGAAAGCCTATGGAACTCATTTTCATATAAAACGAAACGGCGGAAAGCCGTATTCATTCACTTTCGCGCTTTATATAGATCGGCGAAAAAGCCCGCCACGATCCCCTCTTCTCCCTCTTTGAAGGAAGCAATCACGGCTTCTGTTTCACCCTTGTCCAGCCATGTGCCGTGCCCGTTCGGACAGCGTTCCAGTTCAATGGAAGTTTGTTTCCCAATTTGGAATTGATCCATTTTCGTTCGGCAGCGGGGACAGCGGCGCTCCGATCGCTCTTGCGTGGGGGATTCGTAAAGCGCTATGGTCAACCGGCCGGTTTCGACATTTTCGAGTTCAGCGATCAATTCCAGTTCTCCCGTATCAAGCCAGGTTCCCCCGCAGGAGACGCAAAAATCGATCTCAATACCTTCTAATTCCAATATGATCATCGGTTCGCCGCAATGGGGGCACATGGTTTTGCCTCATTTGTTGAATAACAGATAATTATACAATGATATTGTAAAACGGTTCCTCTTATTTTTCGAGAGCCATTTTCATATTAGATGAAAAAGCCTTTTATTGTATACGATTGTGCTGGGATAGATATTTCGAAAATCGCTGTGATTTATGGAATTCTTTGCGATAGCGCCTTTGGGCATCAATTTTAGGATATTAAATCAATACCATCTACTTAAGTACTACCATAGATCGCTTAAATATATTTCACCCAAAAATTGGATCCCCCCTTCTTGTACAGTCACATTCCGTAAAGCCGCTCTTTTTGTAATCATACCGCTTTGTTGATGACGCAGCCAGAAAATCAGATCCGTTACGCCACTTGGAACGTTTTCCAGTGTGAATGTGTTATCCTCTCTAATGGGCGATTGAAATTCCCAAGGGATTTCAACGGATATACATTGATAGTCAGGGATTGGAATTATGGTTCCCTGAAGCGTGCAAAATTTTTCTTGCACATTGACGGTATGATTGATTTCAATAATTGAATCTGAATCCTTATCGACAAGGACTTCTTTCGTTGTAAATGGGCAGGAGGGGATATGAAACCATACATCGTAGAGGCCTGGTTCAAATGTGATGATTGAGAATTCCTGGTGCGAGAGGAGGGGTAAATTCACAGTATTTTTACGCTGAATTCTTCCTTCGCTGTCTTTTTTATAGAGAACGGCTGCTAAGTATTTTGTTTTGTCCACATCTCCATTGATCGTTAGATTGACATGGATTGTTTTCGGCGCGTAATCAAGCGTTATATCGGCCCAATCGCTGTTTGTATCGATATTTTCTAAAAGACCGGATAAATAGGTTGAATCCGTGTATTGAAAACGGATATTGTATGTTCCGGGGATTAGATTATTGAACGTATATTCTCCGTTGTCATCGGTGGTTGTATTGACACCATTTTCACCAAACTGATAGGCGTGCGCCATTGTTCCTTTTAAGGGCCTACCTTCTGAATCTGTTACCCGGCCGCGAATCCATGCGGCCGGTTTCATGATCAAGTCATGCTCGATCACTTCCTGTGATACGGGCATGGTCAACCAATGTTGTGTATCAGCGAAAACCTCCTTCTTCGCTTTTAAAACAAAATCGGGATAGTTTGAAGAATTCTCGCTGGCGGGAAATACATTGGTGAACTGAAACCGCCCTATTTCATTGGATGTTGTTTTGTTTAATTTATATGAAAATAGATCGAGTAGACTCACCTCCGCGTTGGGTATCGGATTGGTCTCTTGATCCATGACGATCCCTTGAACATCAATTCCCTTTTGCAAAGTGATGATGATTGGATTCTTTGTTAAATGTTCATCGTTTTGTATCCAATCACTTAATCCATAATAATTTATTTCATCTTTTTTATAGTAAGCGGTAAAACGGTAGTTATTACCCGTGGACTTGAAGTATGGAGTGATATCGATTTTAAATATACCATTTTCGTCCGTCAATACGGTTTGACTCGTGTCAGGTTTGACACATTGCACATTCGCGTCTTTTACTGGTTCACCTGTTTTCCATATCACTTTTCCAGTTACGCTTTTCTTTCTAATCATAAAAAGTTTCACATCATCGTACGATCGATTGCGGAGAGAGACCATGGCTAAATTGGAACCGCCGGGGAATTCATAGGCTCTTCGCTGAATCGAGTGGGTAGATTTGGGGAAGGCTTTCCTCCATCCTCCCGAAGATATATCGCTTACGTACCAATCCCGACGAGATAAACTAACAAGAAGGGCGGTGCTAGACCGTCCTTCGACAGTCTTCTTGGTCAGCACTCAGTTCGCGTCCCCGCAAGGTCCGATCCTCCGCCCAGGCTAAAGGCAAAGATCCCAATCCCAAGAGAGAGAGAGAGAGAGAGAAGGAAGAGAATGAAGAACCAAGAATTATTCCGGTTAGCGTTAGGTTTGAGTGAGCCATGGCAGGTCGTCCAGGCCGAGTTTCCTGAGGAAGAAAAAACCTTGCACCTCACGCTGGACTTTCCCGAGGGGAGTCTGTTTCCCTGTCCCGAATGCGGGAACCTGTGTGGAGTGCATGATACGAAACGACGCACTTGGAGGCATCTGAATTTCTTTCAGTATGAGACGTATTTACACGCCCGGCAACCTCGTGTGAAATGTCCCAATCATAAAGTCAAGACAGTGAATCTTCCCTGGGCCCGTCCGGGGGCGGGATTTACGTTGTTATTTGAAGCGTTGGTCATGGCACTGGCGGAGAATGGGATGACGGCCAATGCGATCAGCCGAGTGGTCGGAGAATATGACACGCTGATTTGGCGAGTGCTGACTCATTATGTGATGGACGCGCGAGAGAGGGAGGATTTTTCGGGAGTGAAGGCGGTGGGGGTGGATGAGACCTCAAAGGCCAAAGGGCACAATTATGTCAGCGTATTCATGGATTTGGACGAGCGCAGCGTGATGTTTGCCACCGATGGAAAGGACGCTCAAACGGTGGGGGCGTTCAAAGAGGATTTAGAGACGCATAACGGAAAGGCGGAGCAGGTGGAGGAATTTTGTTTGGATATGTCCCAGGCGTTTCAATCCGGGATTGAAGCCAATTTCCCGGCCGCCGAAATGACATTTGATGAATACCACCTGATGAGGATTATCAATCAAGCTGTGGACGAAGTGCGCAAACAAGACCAAGCGATTTATCCCGAATTATTGAAGGGGACGAAGTATATTTGGCTGAAGAATGAATGGAATCTCACGGACAAGCAAGAGAAGAAACGGAACGAAATTTTTCAAGATGTACGAGGGAGCAAATTGAAGACGGTGAAAGCCTACCATCTGCGATCCGTGTTCCAAGACGTGTTTTCGTTCGACGATCCGGAGGAGGGGGAATCGTTTCTTAAAAAGTGGTATTATTGGGCGACTCACAGCCGGATTGAGCCTATGATCAAGGCCGCGAAAACGATCAAGGAGCACTGGGCTGGTGTGGTGCGTTGGTTTACTTCGCGAATCAACAATGGTCTGTTGGGAGGGGATGAATAGCCTGATCCAAGCCGCCAAGGCCCGTGCGAGAGGCTATCGCAACGTCAACAATTTAATCACTACCATCTATTTGATTGGAAGCAAGTTGGAATTCAATCTTCCCAAGGTTCTTCCCTCGCCCCACACGAAATAGTAATACGGCTTGAATCGTTCCCGTTTCTGCAGGCAAGCCGCCAAACTAAGCAAAAGACACCGGATGAAAACCGGCTGAGTCTCTCCGGTCTGCGATTCATGATCAGTAATCCGAACGAGTGAGGGCTTGTGGATTCTGCCATCTTATGGACAAACCGCCGATACTCTGGGTGAGAAGAGAAAGTTCCTGCCGGTTTGCCCACAAGATTTGGACAGCCACCTGCGAAAGATTAGGGGGAATGAGAAAGATTATTGAGGCGCCTGACCACAGACTCCACAAGCATGCGGCACATAAAGATATGGTTCTTTTTTCTTCGATAAAATCCAGACCCGCAAACGGATCGATGGAGGGCAATCCTACTGCAAAATACTTGTCGCTTAACAGATATCGAAACGTCTACAAGTTGATCGTAACCATCTGTTTGGCAGAGGAAAATTGGAATGTAATCTTCTCGAGGTTCTACCCTCTACCCACATGAAATAGCGAAGAGGCAATTCATATGAAGAATCCGATTCTTCCGAGCCGGCTCCATGAACCACATATTCTCCAGGAGGAATCTCATTAAATGTAAATTGTCCTTTATTATTCGTAACTGTTTCAGAAATTGAATTCGAGTAGATACCTTCTCCGCTCCATTCTCGCAGCAGCAATTTGATGTCCGGTATCCCTTGATTCGTTTCGTAATCCAACACATAACCTTTGATTTCGAATAAATTGGAGACCAGAGTGAGAATCACTTTTTTTGGAGGTGAATTTAATTGTACCGTTTGATGGCCTTTACCTGTATCATTGTAATCTTCATGTGACGCTGTGATCGTATAATTTCCTGACAGAAAAACAGGTTCGGTTTTCAAAACTCCAAACTGATCCACCTTTCGAGATTGCATTTGTAAAGCGCCTTGGCTTCCATCGCTGGGTTTGATGAGAATATCCGCGAATGGGATCGGTTGATGTAATTCATCATCAACCTGTACGATAAGCGATTCAAACGGTTTTAAGACTAGAATCGGATCGGGCGTGGAGAAATCACCTTCCATTGTGATTGGCACAAAGCCAACTTTAGTTGCTGCGATTGTATAACTTTGCCTTTCATCGAGTGAGAACTGCAATTTACCATCATTTTCGGTTTGGAACTCACGTTTAGAATCATGATTGTTCCCATATACATCGAGTTTGACAGATACATCCGATTGAGGATCATAACGCTCATTAACGACTTTCCCTACGACTGTTTTCATTTTTAAGAGAATGTATTCGTTCTCTTTTTCAGTGTCACCGGGAATTTGAAAGCTCGTTTTATAATCTCGATATCCTTGGGCTTGTAACGTGATATCGAAACGGCCTTTTGTAAGATTGTTGAATGTAAATCGGCCTTTTATGTCTGTTTGACATTGGAATTGATTATTCGTGTTATTTGCGCTTATGAGTATCGCTGTAGCGCCATCTATACTCGTGTTGGATGTATCGAAAACGTGTCCAGAGAAATGAAAACCGGCTGGCTTGGTTGTATTTGTTGTTGCAGAATCAATATTCGCGACTGGCGTAGGTAAAGATAATTCTTTGTTGTCAGCGCCGCTGTGACGAGAGATCGTATAATCACTTTCATTCATTTGCCTGCTGTCATTTAAGACTATCATTACGACGCCAATCAGAATAACAAAAACAGCGATTGCGATCCACCAAAGCAGTTGTGTAGACTTTGCTGAGCGTTTACGCATGGTTCTCCCCCCCACAGTGTAGAATCAGTCATTGAAAATTATTTCATTTACGGATTTATAGAGGATCGGTAACGATTTTTCATTTTTTATAATTTGAGGGATACATTCTGCGCATCATATCAGCCATATGAATTGATAAGCTAACAACAATCAATACACGAAGCGTCACTGATCCGTTTCTCCTTCTCGATTTTGGGGGAAAGATAAGCAGGCTTAGGGGGGGGGAGAATCGTACTATCATGCTTTGCAATATGGTTATTTTAATCTTATCACATTATGCGCTTGACCTGATGCTATTCAAGATACAATGGAGAGCGGGCGTTCCGCCCGCATAAAAAAAAATCAATAGAATCCACTATTTCATCCCCAAACCAAGCACATCCCGGCAATATGCGATACTCGTCTCTAAATCATATTTCTGCTGCGCTTGCTGGAGTTCACTCTTGGACTCACCTTGGGCGGGACGGTCTTCCGGCATGGTGTACGGGGCGCCTTGTTTCGCCATCGCTACAAATCGCGCGAACTCGTTCGCCCGCGCTTTAGGAAACGCTGTCCAGAAATCACGCTCCAAGTAAGGGAAATTTCTCTGTCCGATTCCCGTGATGATTTCCAGGATGAAAGGTATGCCCGGACAGAGTTTCGCGAAGGCGTCAACGTAGGCGGGCCAATCGACATTCCCATCTCCCATATTGGTCCATTCTACCATCGCGCCGTTATCGCATTCCCAGACTGCGCTATCGCGCATGCCGGATGAAACCGCGTAGGGGCCGAGGATTTCCAGATTCGTCATAGGATCTTCAATCGTCCACGCGGCGTTGCCCGAATCCAATGTCGCTCCTACATATTCTTTCCCAGCAGATTCGATCAGAGACGCCAGTTCCCACGCCTGCATATCCCCCGCGTGATTCTCGATGGCGATTTTGACATTGGCGTCCATCGCTTGGTTCCGGACGGCTTTACATACTTTGACCGTGTTTTCGATATGCCGTTCGATCCCCCCTTCACCCTGGCGGTCCGCCATTGATCCAAGGTAAACACCGGGCGATAGGGGAACCGAGTGTTTTCGCGACGCGGATCGTCAGCGCCAAGTGATCTTCCGAACTGCCGTACTTCGTGATCGCTCTAGAGGATGTCGGGCAGATTCCCCCCGTACCCGCATGAATTTCAAGACCGGCTTGATCCGCTTGCTTCTTTAGACCGAGTAAATAGTCTTTTTCAAAACTTTCATAGACATCGAGATCGGAAAGAAGAAGGATATCCAACCGTAACGAGGCGGCGTATTCAATCAATCGAGACGCCTTCCATCCAAACGCCCGGATCGAAAAATTATCTATCCCCAGTTTGATGGATCGCTTCACAGTCCCTTTCCCCTTCTCCCCCGCCTGCGCAGACGAAGTAAAAGCCAACACGGCCCCAGCGGAGGTAGATAGAAATGTACGGCGATCTATATGTGTATTCATCATCATCTCCTTGGCAGATTATAATCGCATTCTTACGAGTCTACATCATGGCGGAGTGGAAGACAATAACCGTTCGCGCATCGATTATGCTTTACAGCCTCATAGGGTGAATCGCGTCTTTCTGAGGCGCAGGATCAATGAATTATTATCGGCTAGTTGCTCGTGGTGGGCCGGTAAAGCGTGGCCCACCCTACTTCATCCCCTCCAACATTTGTTTCGCTTTCACATTCCCAGGATCAAGCGAGAGGATCGCTTCCAAATCCGCTTTGGCGTCAGAGTATCGTTTCAGGAAGTGATTAGCCATCGCGCGGGTAAACAGGACGGAAACGCAGTCCGGGTGACATTCGAGCGCGCGGTCGAGTAAGGGGAGCGCTTCTTCGTATTCTCCGGAGGCCATGTGTATCCCGGCCAGTGTCATCAGAGCGCTACTCTGTTTTGGATCTAATTCCAACACACGCCGGAATTCGTTTGCGGCGAGAGCGCCGCGCTGGATCTCCAATAGAATCGATCCCATGGTGAGATGGGTTTCAACTGTATCCGGATGTGTATTTAAATACACACGGTATTTTTCCCGCGTCTCTTCCGATAGCTGTTTGACGGCTTCCAAACTCTTCCGGGCCAAGGCGCTTTCTTTCTCCAATCCCAAGGCGGTATAAGCGCGGATCAATTGAAACAGCGCATGATGATGAAATGGGTCCGCATCCACCACAAACTCAAACGCCTTTCGCGCGTGATCGTAATCACCGTCATGGAACGCGATTCGTCCCTGTAAATAATGAGCGAGCGTGTTCGATGGCTCCGCCGCGAGCGCGCGTTCAACATAGGGCGCGGCTTTCTTATAGTCTTGAAAATCAATCCAATCGGTCGCTTGGAGAACAAGCGCAGGAACATAGTCTGGATGCGAAGATAGAATCTCTTCGATCGTATTCCGCATTTCCTCGCGCTTTCCCAGCCGCATGTAAATCACCGCCAGGTTGTATTGTATGGATAGATCATCGGAAGATTGCTTTATACGATTTCCCAGTTCCAGCGCTTCCGAATAGCGTTTAAGAAAATAGAGGG
>CAXXSM010000030.1:0-28025 GCA_963663405.2 bacterium
TTTCTGCGCGATTCCAAAGGCGAGTTCCAGAACAATTGAATCTGTTTTTGAAGCGTAGTCGTAAATGGTAAAATGCTCTACTGTCCCTGTTTGGTGACTGGCAATAGGACGATGAACCTCGTCAAGGAACACACTGACGTCTCGCTTGCTAGTGACGCTAGGTGGTGCTGGTATACTTAGGCCATGAAAGAGTCGTTCTGTGCCAATACCGACAAATTGCTCAGTAATACCATATTTATCAAGAAACGCCATGAGTACCTTAAGTGGCTCCCATGATCGGTCATGTTCAATATCGGTAGGATAAATCCTGAATGCGGCCACGACTAATGGTTGTTGTTGTTTGATTAAAGACAAGACTAGAGCAGTGAACGGCTCATGAAACTTAGGTTCTGCCATGTGTTTAATTGCTATTGAACATCTCGCTTCGGAAAAATGGACATTCTTCCCATTGAGAAGATGTTCTTCCGCGTCAGCCGCACCCAATACATGAATGACGTCCTCTTGAGACAATGCGATACGGCTAATACCTTTCGTATATGTTGGAAGAAATTCGGGCACTGCCTGAACGACGTCAATTTGGTCAATACTCACCTCTATTACATCAAATTCGTCGAAGACACCAGACTGGACGGCTTCACAAAGCCTTTTAATATCGACTGTGTTAAGATGTAGTGAAAGCCTGACACTTCCCTCACGCCATTGCGTTATCTGAATGTCTCCATCTTTCTGCAGTACTTCTTGGATGCTGGCTAACAACTTCGCCTGATCAGCGTTAGTGAAACTCTTAAAATCACGGTCAAGAACGATCGTGATTTTAATTCTGACTTTTGATGAATCATTCATTTTCATGTAAAGATCCTCGCGAGCGTGTAGCAATTCTTTCTCCATTACCTTCCTTTCCTGAGAAGGTATTGAATCGTACATTTCGTGGTGTTTGAAACATAAATATACGAGATTTTCCTTGCTCGCATTGGTCGGATCGTGGTCGATGTGGGCGAGCTGACCTTTCTTTTGTTTAAGGTCCTTTTCCCAGAAGCTGCAAAGGCAGCAGCGGCGACGGCTAGCAGTCAGCACATGTAATGCAGCTTCTGAAGGTACCTTTTTGCGGGTCATCGATTCTGCCCTTTCTGGCAAGTTAACACGTTATTCAAGGATTTCTGGAATTTATGACATATTTCCATGAATGTCAAGGTTGGTTAAATAACAAGATATACTCATATTTGGCTTTGGGGATGAAATGATGACGGTTTGGGGATTAATGGAGGATTTACTTGAACAGTAAAGAAATATTATCACCTTAGATATTATGATCATTAGATCTCTCAACAATGATGTGCAAGGAGCTAAGTGAGCTCTCAGCAACAGCATTTACAAATTCTTTTCTCTTATCACCATGCAAGCAAGCAATCAAATAATAAAACAGGTACGAAGTCAGCTCAAAACGAGTCGGTAAAAATGAGTTGAGATTTTCATCATATTCGATATCCACACCGACTGACTGGAGGATAGTTGGTTTGTAGTGCATGGATTTTGGGATCTCAAGAACGACATAGTGATCTGTCACGCTACTCATTTTTTTGCACTGGCCTACAAGTTTCTTCCTCTCCCTGATAGGAAGTTCAAATATATAGCCACGCTTAGCTTGACCAAGAACGGCTTTCTCCATCGTCTTGCAAGACGCATATGAGATCTTCGCAGTAATTGCGAAATCCGCACCCCATTGTGATTCTGCTGAGTTTGGTCCGCGATCGTTTATAATAGTACTCTGGATTTCTATCCTACCTTCCGGACCATCATACACCACACCATCAAGTCGTGCGAAAAGAGCAGATACATATGCAGGTTCCTGAGAATACCGACGCATATCAAGGCGCTCATAGGCGCGTTGAAAGTACGCCTCAATGATATGATGAGCCTTGTATAACCAGTTCAAGAATGGCCAATTGATATTGTCCATAAGCAACCACTATAATGAAATTAGTAGGATAGCAAGTTATACAAGGTTTCTACAATCTATTATACAATTCTCTGAAAGTCAAGGCGAATTAAATAACAAGAGGCGCTTTTTTCTTTTTTTTGATTGCTAGTTGCGTAACGTGATTTGGGAGCGGCGCTGATATTTTTCTCTGTCTCTACCATACAAGGTATTCGTTCCGTTTGACCTGCGCCGTGCAGTTCGGTGGTGTAACTATGTTTATATCAATAGAGGAACCTCTTATGAGTATAGGAAAGGCGGAAGGGATATAAGGGCGAAAAAAAAGCGTAAGAGATTTTAGAAAGGTAAAGAACTTATTCCTGGCTAGTGGCGGTGGAGGGTTCAACATTGAATTGAACGAGGTCGTTTTCCGCTTCTATGTTGCCTTTATCAGCAAACAGGCAGCTTTCGGCGGTGAAGGGAATTGGGTATTTACCACTGAAACAAGCGAGACAGAATCGATTGGCCTTTCCATTGACGGCTTTGAGCAGCCCATCGATGGAGAGATAGTGAATCGAATCAACTCTGAGGTGACGTTTGATTTCTTCCAAGGTATGAGTGGCGCCGATCAAGCGGTTGCGCTGGGGCGTATCGATGCCGTAGAAGCAGGGTTCGATCCAGACGGGTGAAGCGATTCGCAGATGGATCTCGCGGGCGCCACAATTCCGCAGCATTTTGACAATTTTACGGATCGTTGTGCCCCGGACGATGGAATCATCCACAACAATGATTCTCTTATCCTGAAGAATCCGGCGCACAGGATTGTACTTAATCTTGGCGCCGAAATCCCGTATGCTTTGGCTGGGTTCAATAAATGTGCGTCCGATATAATGGCTGCGGATAATGCCCAAGCGATAGGGAATCCCGCTTTCCAACGCATATCCGATCGCCGAACAGACGCTGGAATCGGGGACGGGAATGACGCAGTCGGCTTCAGTCGGACATTCCCGCGCCAGTTCGCGGCCCAGATTCTCCCTGGCGGAATGAACGTCCCGGCCGAATACGATACTATCGGGACGGGCGAAATAAACCAATTCAAAAATACATTGGGCTTTTGTTTTCAACTTCGCGAAAAAGCGGCTTTCCATCTTGTTTTTCGAAAGGATCACCATTTCACCCGGTTCAACCGTCCGGACGTATTCCGCTCCGATGATATCCAGCGCGCTCGTTTCGGAACAGAAGATATACGAATCCTTCAGTTTCCCTAAAGAAAGGGGCCGGATTCCCCACGGATCGCGCAGGCCGATCACGTATCGATCGTTCATGATAACCATCGAAAAGGCGCCGCGCAGATCGGCGAGGGATTCTTCCAGCGCTTGCAAGAAATCCGTGTGCTGGGATCGCGCCAGAAGATGAATGAGAATTTCGCTGTCGGAATTTGTGCGGAAAATGGAGCCTTGAGATTCCAAACGATCGCGCAGCTCCTGGATGTTGATCAAGTTGCCGTTATGCGCGACGGCGACCCAGCCCCGGCGGTATTCGCACATGATCGGCTGCGCGTTGGTAATGTTGCTCGATCCGGCGGTGGAATACCGGACATGGCCGATCGCCCGGTCTCCTTTCAACTTGGTGAGATCGCCTTCTTTAAATACATCCGCCACGAGCCCCATTCCAATATGGGTATGCGGGTGTTCCCCTTCAGCGGTTACAATGCCCGCGCTTTCTTGTCCCCGGTGTTGCAGCGCATAAAGACCTAAATAGGTGAGGTGGGAGGCGTCTTCGTGTCCAGCGATGGAGAACACGCCACACGCGTCACGGATTCCTTCCGGCATGGTTTTTCTATCTTTCTTAAATGAAATGGGATTCGACGTTTGTTTCCGGCCGATCCATCCCTGATGTTCTTTAAGACTGATTTATATATATATACCATCATGATTGAGATCTCAACCTGCAAATGAAAATGAGTTGTGGGAGTAATTACGAATTAGAAAGCCTTGGAAACTCATTTTCATATAAGTGGTTGAATGATAATACTATAAGGCTTATTCGCCTCTTTGAGAATGGATCGCAAGCCATGTTGATCATCGATCCATTTATTCTCCTTTCATCCATCCCTTGATGACCGCCGCGATCTGTTCGGGATTGATGGATGATTGATCGCGGATCATGGTTTTCATCCGCCGGCGTTTCTGTTCTTCTGGAGGAAGCGCGCTGACATCATCTATATTCATTATACCCAGTTCATGAGCGGAATATTCTTTTTTCGGGGATTTGGCTGGAAAAGAACTAGACGCGGAGGAGTGAGTTTTCTTTCTGTACGAATTCTTTTTAAGCGCCTTCCATGCAAGGCGATTGCCCACGAGAAGTAGAAGAAAGAGTAGGAATAGGCTCAGATTATCAATTACCAATTCCAAAAGAGAATTGATCGCTTGCGTCAAGGCGGTCACTCCAATTGATTGCATAGGCGGTCCAATAGTATTTTCTCATTCCTCCACATATTTTCAAGGATTATCGAAAGGGTCGCGTTCGAGAGAAAAAAGAGATCCGTTCATTTCCCTTGTGAGGGAACTGGTAATTCATTCACATATATGCAAGAATTAATCATGCAAAATAGGGGGGATCGAAACGTTCCAGCAGAACGTATTTTAGTGAAAGAGAGGAAGAGGATCATGAATCGAAAACAGACGCGGCGTGATTTCGTTCAGCAAACAACAGCGGCGGGAGCGGCGTTCTCCACGGCGGCCTTCGTTTCGCAGAACGCAATAGGAAAATCATTAGGCAAACCAGCGATGTTGGGGGGACAACCAGTCCGCACGAAACCATTTCCTCAATGGCCGATTCATAAAAAGAATGATGAAGAAGGTTTTCTCGACGCCTTGAAACGCGATCAATGGTGCCGTCTTGGAGCGAAGATCAGCGATCAGTTCGATAAAGAATGGGCGGAGCGGCTGGGCTGTCAATACTCGGTTGGTGTAGTGAATGGGACCAATGCGCTCTACGCGGCGCTCTACGCGCTGGATGTGGGGCCGGGCGATGAAGTGATCCTGTCTCCGTATACATTTATCGCCACGCTGAACGCCGTGATTCAAGTCTACGCGCTTCCCGTGTTCTCCGACAGCGATCGGGACACCCAATTGATGGACGCCGATTCTCTTGAAGAACGGATCACAGATCGGACCCGCGCAGTCATTCCCGTCCATCTGGGCGGATCTGTTGCGAATATGGACGCAATCACGAAAGTAGCCAAGAAACACAATCTGGGTGTGATCGAAGACGCCTGCCAGGCGCATTACGCCGAATGGCGTGGTAAACGGGCCGGGACTTTAGGAGATGTGGGATGCTTCAGTTTTCAGGCTTCGAAAATCCTTCCCTGCGGTGAAGGAGGATCTGTCGTTACCGATGATGAAAACCTATTTAATAAATTACACGCCTTCCAGAACAACGGCCGGGACCGGAAAGACGGCACGCGCAACGGGTACCAGTGGCAAGGCTCCAATTTGCGCATCACCGAATATCAATCCGCCCTGCTTCTCAGCCAGCTCTCCCGCTTTGAGGAAATCTGCGAACACCGGGAAGAAAACGTGAAGTACTTCGATCAACTGCTCGAAGACGTTCCCGGCGTTTCTCCAAGCAAGACAGAGGATGGTTGCACGCGGCGCACCTACTACATCCATCTCTTACGATACGATAAAGACAAATTCGCGGGATTAAGCCGGTCGAAGTTCCAGCAAGCCCTTTCGAAAGAAGGAACTGGAATCGGCGGTGGTTACCGTCCGTTGAACAAAGAACCATTCTTGAAAACGATCTTGAATTCACGCGGGTATCAGGCGATTTATTCCAAAAAACGGCTGGATGAATACTGGGAAAAGAATCACTGTCCCCAAAACGATCTCGTCACCCAGGAAGGATTGTTCATGTCGCAGCGATATTTTTTAGGAAGCCGGAGCGATGTCGAGCAGGTCGTCGAGGCGATCATGAAAGTGCAGAAACACGCGGAAGAACTCGCCAGCGTCTAATTTTGCGTATGGGATTGTTTGGATCGCTATAAATACTTTTGCAGGAGGAATTCAAAGGCTTCACGGCGGTCTTTCGGGAATTCGTTGGCTTGGGTTAAGACCGCGTTTTGGAGCGCGTTCATACAGCGGCATTGATTGGCTTCGCGTGTTTCCGGAATTTTGGGGACAACGGTTTTAATCAGCCGTTTGACGTTTTCCGCGTTCTTCATCAAGTTGGCCAGAATCATATCCACCTCAACGTCATCGTCCTCTTTCCAACAGTCGTAATCAGTGACCATCGCCACCAGAGCGCAGCACATCTCCGCCTCCCGCGCCAGTTTGACTTCAGGAAGCGCGGTCATGCCGATCAAGTCCGCGTTCCAGCTGCGGTAGAGATGCGATTCCGCGCGGGTGGAGAAGAGCGGCCCTTCCATGCAGACGTAGGTCCCTTTCTCGTGCAGGGTGATTTCACATTCCCGCGCCGCTTCGATCAACGCCTGGCGAAGAGGATTACAAAATGGATCGGCGAACGCGGTATGGACGGCGATCGGATCAAAGAATGTATTAACGCGGTTTTTCGTGCGGTCGATCAGCTGATCGGGAAAAACAAAATCCAGCGGTTTTTTCTCCAACTGAAGACTTCCCACGGCGTTGATTGAAATGAGCCATTCCACACCGAGTTTTTTCATGGCGTAGATATTCGCGGCGTAGGGAACGTTGGTTGGATTGAGCGTATGTTTGCGTCCGTGACGGGGCAAAAACGCCAGTTCGCGGTCCGCGTATCGTCCCAATCGGATATGGTCAGATGGCGATCCATATGGAGTCCAGAGATCCACTTCATCATGGTAGTTGACTCCTTCCAGATCGTAGACGCCCGATCCACCAATAATTCCGATTCGCCGTTCTGTCATCGTGATGTCCTCCCAATTCGTCAGGTCTGATAAAATTGATTGAAACACGCTACCATAGGGTAAAGTAGGACGGCGGTCAAGCGCCCGTTACATTGTGACACCTCTCTGATTGAGAAACGGTACAAAGCCATGATTCGAAGTATGACCGGCTATTGCAGCATTCGTGAAGAGATGGGGGATGATCATATCCTCCTGGAAATCAAGACGTTGAATCACCGTGGATTTGATCTGCACTTTCATGCGCCGCGGCCTTTGGCGATGTTGGAAGTGCCGCTGCGGGATCTGACCCAGCGGCAAATCCGGCGGGGCCGGATCGAATTTTATTTGCGGGGGAATCAGTACTTGGCTGGGGATGAAAAAATCCGGGCGAATCCGGAAATCGCCCGGCAATACCTGAATGCGGCGCAGTCGATCGCCGGAAGCCTTCAACTCGAATTTCATCCCAACGCGAATTTTTTTCTCTCGTTAGACGGTGTCATGGAAGCGGAAGAAAACACCCTTTCCACGGATGAATATTGGGATTTATTGAAGGATCTTTTTGAACGGGCGGCGGCCCGTGTTGTACGGATGAAAGAGCAGGAAGGAGAACGTCTGCGAAGCGAACTCGAATCGTTGCTGGACCGGATCGAGGCGATGAATGATGAGATTGACGCGTTTCGCGATCAGATCAATCAAGAATACCGGTCAAAAATCTTGGATCGCATCGGGGAATTGACTGGATCGATCGATTTAGATGAAAACCGCATTCTCCAAGAAATCGCGCATTACGCTGAGCGTTCCGATATCCAGGAAGAAATCGTGCGGATGAAGAGCCATCTGCAGCAATTCCGCGAATTCCTTGAAGAAAATCAAAGCGGAGAGCCCTACATGTCCGTGGGACGACGGTTGGATTTTTTATGCCAGGAGATGTTTCGGGAGATCAACACGATCGGCTCGAAAAGCACCTCGCTCGATATTATGAAACTTGTTCTCGAACTCAAAGGCACGGTCGACCGCCTGCGGGAACAAGTTCAAAATGTTGAGTAGAAAGACCGTTACTTCACGGTTGTTGATTTGTATATAATATGAAAATGAGTCTCTAGGATTTATTCAGTCGAAATTTCTCCCGCGACTCATTTTCATTTGTTTAATGTAATCACAAATCATTGTATATATCGATTCATGAGTTAGGAAATCAAAGAGGTTTAATCCATGCCTCTCATTACACCGCGCAGACGTTTTATGATAACCGCTCCTCTCGCCTTGCTTCTTCCGGCGGGGCTGTTGACATATGTTGGAATCAGTATTGTTGAAATCGACCGGCAAGGGGAAGACCGCGTCGAGACGGCTATCACTAAAATCGTCGGTAAAGTCCGAAATCGAACGACGGATAAAATCGACCGGGAAATTTTGGAACCTTTCCGCGTCCATGTTGAAAACCGCATTAAAAATAAAGAACTCTTGCCCGAATTTCCTATCCCCGATGAATTTAGCTTTACGACGGAAGAACAACTCG
Source organism: bacterium (assembly GCA_963663405.2). GTDB lineage: Bacteria > Hinthialibacterota > Hinthialibacteria > Hinthialibacterales > Hinthialibacteraceae. The sequence goes on from CAXXSM010000030.1 coordinate 8,317, forward strand.
AGTTCGCTTCCCGTATTTTAGTGTTCAGCAGTGATTACGGGCTTTATCTTTTTGAGCGGGAAGACGCTTTTCAAAGCGATACCCATGTCTGGATCCTCGCGGAACATTCGAAATCCGTGTTTTCGGATTGGCTGCAAACGACAATTCGATCCGAGATTAATTTAATGGACTCTCCGAGTTATTTATCGATTTCGGATTACCTGCTCAGGCCGTATCCTGATTCGCCCTATCCGGCGGGGGCGCAGCGCGAACTGGCGGCGTTTATCCTGCCTGTCGCACAAGACGAAATGCAGGATGGGTCACGATATGCGAGCGATCGGCCGACGATCGGTTTTACGTTTAATCTGGAATACATGCAGACTGTTTTTTTTGATGATTTGATCAACTCACTTTGGCGAAGCAGTGAAGAAGAGTTTCGCTATCCCATTGCGATTGAAGATACTGTCACCGGCAAGCGGATCGCGGAAATTACCGGTGAACCGTTTGAAGCCAGCACGGTCTATTCCCCACGGGCGTTTAACGAACGATATTTTCCGTGGTACAAGATCATTTTTTCGAAACAAACCGCCCAAGATATCATCGCGATCAGTAACTATCAAAAGAATGTGAATTACTGTTTGATCGCCGCCGCGAACGTGATCATGATTGTGGGCGTGTTCGGCGCGTTGCGGAATTTAAGTAAAGAATTGGCCCTCTCCGATATGCGGTCGGATTTTGTCGCGCGGGTTTCTCATGAACTGCGAACGCCGTTAAGCTTGATCCGCTTATACGCCGAAACATTGGAAATGGGCCGGATGAAAGACAAGACGAAGCAGATAGAATACTTGCGTTCAATCACGAAGGAGAGCGAACGGTTAACCCAGTTGATCAATAACATCCTCAATTTCTCGCAAATTGAGGCGGATACAAAACAATACCGGATGGCGCCCGTTTCGATCGAAGAGGTGATCTACGAGTCGGTCAGCGCGATGGAGTATCACTTGAAACGGAATGGGATGAAGATCGATGTCTATGTGGATCAGGATATGCCCGATATCCTAGGAGATAACGACGCGCTCAAGCAAACACTCTTCAATCTGCTTTCCAATGCGATGAAATATTCGGGGGAAGGAAAAATAATCCGGCTGCAATCGTACCTGCAAGACGAAGCGATTGTGATCGATATTGTGGATCAGGGAATCGGCATCGCTCCTGAGCATCAAGAGAAAATCTTCGATGATTTCTACCGGGTGGATGATCCGCTGGTCCGTCAAACCGGCGGCAGTGGCTTGGGATTGGCCGTCGTAAAGCATATCGTGAAAGCCCATCATGGGCGTGTCGAAGTACAAAGCGTTCCCGGCAAGGGCAGCGCGTTCACGATTCGTCTACCGGTCCGGACGCCTCGATCCGCTCCATTGATGCACGCCTAAGGAAAATTGAATACAATGAATGCTTTTTTAATTCGATCCGGCCAACGTCTTTGTGAAATGTTGTTTCTTCTGCCGGTTTTTCTCGTCCCTCTTGTATTTGCTTCGTTCACGATTCACACAATTGTAATTAAAGAGACGGTCTTCCATTATACAACCGCCTACTGTCTTTTCGCGCTGCCTCTTTTATGGTTTTTCAATAAGCGATCCACGATCGGTTCGATTGCCCGCAACCGGATGATGGGAAGTTTTGTTTTTACGTTGGTGATTTTGGCCGTCTATCTGTTTTTTTCGTACTTCTTTATTTCTTCCCATCCCCGTTCGTTTCATATGTTGGTTCGCTGGATGGCCTTTGTTTTATTAACACTCGTTTCGATCGAATACGCAGCCTGCCCCCGCCGATTCCAATTATATCTATTCGTCAATGTCATCACAGCCGCTCTCGTCAGCGCGTATGCGATTTTGCAGGTCAATGGGATCGAATGGTTTTTAGAATGGCCGGCCTGGGATTGGGGGGTGGGCGCGGCGCGGCGGGTCAATTCCTCGTTGGGGAATCCCGATTTTCTGGCGGGATACCTGGTGGCTCTTGCGCCGGTGACTCTGATTTTCGCAATTGTACAGCGAGGAGGATGGAGAGTTGTTCTCTCAACCGTGTTTCTCATGGAAGTGGCGGCGCTTCTCTTTTCATACAGCCGGGGGGGCTGGTTGACTCTTTATGTGACATTCCTGATTCTGTTCGCGGCGTTGACTTATGTCAATTGGGCGCGAGATCCCGTTCTGCTGCGGGCGGCGATCGGTCTGCGGACTGCGGGCGCCGTCTTGATTGGCTGCGCGGTGCTGGGCGCTGTCTTGATCTATTCCATGTGGAGCGAGGTGGAAGCCGCGCTGTACCGCTTTTCTCAATTGGGCGAAGGCGCTTCCGTCGCGACACGGCCTTATTTCTGGGAGGGTGCGTATAAAATGACGATGGACCGCCCGTTGACAGGATTTGGTTTGGGCATGTTCGCTGTGTTTTTCCCTCAATACCGGGCGAAAGATTTGACCGCGTATCTGCCGTTCAAGGAATGGTTCGTCGAACACGCGCATAACGAATATTTGGAAATAACCAGTGAAATGGGCTTAATCGGCTTAGCTCTATTCGCAATAGTGATTGTTCTGACCATCCTGATTGTATGGAACTACGTGACCAGGCGCCGCGCGCGGGAAAATCTGGTTTTACTTGGCCTGTTGGGTGGGATTGTGGGAATTCTTCTACATAATATGGTGACTGTCACGTTACGGCATACCCCAACGGCCTTTCTGCTCTGGTCATTCATTGGTGTTTCAGTGGGATACGCCACCCGTCCGGACTCAGGGCAAGCCACGCCAATTACACGAAGCAGACTCTGGCCGCTTCCTGTTTATTTCGCCGGCGCGCTGTTTCTGCTCATCATGGCCACCCGTTTTTATGTGGGAGATTGTATGATTGAGAAAGGGGGAAAGAATCTATCAAATATCCGGCAAGGTCAGTCTCTTTCACAAAACCGGCGCCGGATGGAAGAGAGCCTGGTGATGCTGCATCGCGGCCGGCGATATTATCCGGATTGTGTTCGCGCGTATACGCAATTGGGATTGGCGTATTCAATCGCGCTCGATTTTCCCCAGGCCAGAAATGCGTTCCAAGAATTGGACAATCTCCAGAAACGCTTCACATCAACCGCCATGAATTTGTGCATTACCTGCCTGAAACTCGCCGATTACATCGGCAGCCGGAAACAGTATCTTCCCCCCGATATGGAAATGTTTATCTCCCTGGCGCTGGATTGCACGCAAGAAGCGAAAACATGGATTCTTAAGGCGATCGATGACGATCCCCATTCCCCTTCGTACTATCATCTCCTGGGACGCTGCGAACTGACGCTGGGCGCTCTGGATGCGGCGGAGACTGCGTTTCAGAAGGCGATTCGATTGGAGAGCAAACGCAATGCGCCGAATATGAAAAAACTGATTCAAGACAATCAACATTTTCTCGATATAATCCAAAATTATCGAAGTGATCCCTCCAATTCCGGCGCCGCGAAAAAAGCGCTGGATTCATCCCCATCGATAGAGATCATGGAAATCCAACCCGATTGACGAACGGAGTTCTATTTCCATTCCGTTATGAATGATTGAAAAATCGTCTTTATTTGCAATGTGATGCAATTTCTCTTAATTCTGATTGTGTCTATTGATCGATACGTATATGTGATTAGACGTCGTTATGAAATAGAGCGAATTATTTTTTTTGTTGCTGGATCGTTAATATAAGGTTGTTTTTTATATGTTATGTATTATACTGTACCCGGTAGTATTCACATTTTGTGACCAGGTATCAATACAATCATTAATTTAGGTTGAGGTTCAATACTATGGATGATGTATGGACAGTCGTATATCTTGCCGCGATCGCCTATTTCGCGGTGCAAATTGAGAGAATCAATTATAATTTAGGAAAAATCAATGAGGGACTCCGGTACATGGTCGAGAAGATGTCCTCCGGAGGAGATGGATCACAGGGATGAGATTTGTCTCATCGAAGTTGTTTATTCTTGGCGCTCAGTTGAAAAGACTGGCGCCATGTTCGCAATGTAGCCGGTTATCCCCTTAATCATCAATCGCCTGATACACCAATACACGGAATTTTCCCTGCAAATCTAAATCGCCGCTGGGATAGAGTTGCGCCATAACAAGACCGATCAGATCCTCACTTGGATCGATCCAGAACTGCGTATAGAAAAAGCCACCCCAGTTATACTCACCCACGGAGCCCAATGTGCCTACAGCGGCGGGATCTGTGCAGATTCCGAATCCCAAACCAAAAGTATACCCTCCAGGGAAGAAGAACATTTCCAAATCTCCCAGGTGATCCATGGTCATCAATTCCACCGTTTTTCGACTGATCAACCGAACACCGTTCAATTCTCCATTGTTCAACATCATCTGCAAAAACCGCGCGTAGTCAGGCGCCGTGGATACTAAACCCGCGCCGCCGGAAAAATAGGTCTTTGGGCCTTTATAGTGATAACTGGTGGAGAAGACAACAGGGCCCATTTCAACTTCCTCTTCGGGCAGCCGGTCGATTCCTCCGTTTTCGTTAGGTGTATAAACGGCGCTCAAACGGTCCACTTTGTTATCGGGAAGGAAGAAATACGTGTCTCGCATGCCTAACGGTTCAAAAATACGTTCTTTGAAAAATTGATCGAGAGGCATCCCGGAAACGACTTCCACCAAGTACCCCAGCACATCAGTAGATAAACTGTATTCGGCTTTTTTTCCAGGTTGATGAACCAAGGGCAGTTTAGCCAACCGTTTCACACCCTCGCCGATTGTGCCTTCCGTCTGTGTCAATCCGTCGGATACGCCTGCTTCTTTATAGAGATCCGTGAAATATTTTCGTCCGAAGAAACCGTACGTAAGGCCGGATGTGTGACTTAGGAGATGGTGGATGGTGATTTCATTTTCGGCTGAATATAAAGTGTAGGGTTCAGTGGCGCCAGTGGGAACCAGCACCTTTGAATCTTTAAATTCCGGAATGTACTTGGACACTGGATCGTTTAGGAGAAATTTCCCTTCTTCATAGAGCATCATCACCGCGAGGCTGGTGATGGGTTTTGTCATGGAAGCGATCCGGAAAATCGTATCGGTTTGCATCGGTTTTGACGCCTCGCGGTCCATCAAACCGATGGCTTCGAGATGCGCGATTTTCCCCTGCCGCGCCACAAACGTGACGGTACCGGCGATTTTCCCCTGGTCTACATACGACTGCATGGCCTCCTGTATCCGGCCCAGCCGCTCACTTGAAAACCCCACCGTTTCCGGCACAGCGCGTGGCAGAATTTGACCGATCCCGCATGGGGAGAACAGAAATAAAGTGAATACGAGCAATCCAACACGGTGAAATATCGTTTTCATAAGAATCTCCTTGCAATGAGTTTGACTACGAATGGAAACTGGCAGGATTATAAACCGGTTGTTTTTTTGTATCAATGAAGCGAGTGGATCTTGGCAATAAAGAAAATTCAACATCTAGGGCCGGTTCATTTTGTTTTTGAAAACAAAATGAACCAAAAAATTTGTAACATTTCCAAATGTTTTCTCGTCTTAGTTAGTAAATGTTTGACGTACGAAAACGTAAATTAGCTAAGGATTTTCTATTGAAGCGATGATCCAAAAGGAGAGTGATGATGGTAAACCGTAGAATGGTGTTAAAAGCAGGATTGGTTGCGGGGATCGGATTACAATCACTGAATGCGTACGACAATGAATCCACTACGGAGAACAAGATCAGTATTGCGCGGTATAAAAACCCTTCGAAAAATCCAGACTCGATCCCGGAAGAGGCGGAACGATTGACCAAAGCCGCGATTCAAGCGCTGGGCGGAATGTCAAAGTTTGTTTCTAAAGGGGATGTCGTTTGGATCAAACCGAATATCTATATCGCCTATCCTCCCGAATTAGCGGTGAATACGAATCCGCATGTCGTGGCGGCGTTGGTCAAATTGTCTCTTGAAGCAGGCGCTAAAGAAGTATGTGTCAGCAACAATCCCAGCGCCTTCGGGAGTCCGGAACAAGCCTTTTTACGAAGCCAAATCAAACCCGAAGCGGAAAAAGCAGGGGCGAAAGTTTTCATGATGAATCCAGCGCGATTTAAGAAGATGGCGATCAACGGAAAATTCATCAAGGAGTGGGAAGTCTATCAAGATGTTGTCGAAGCGGATGTGTTGATTAACGTTCCGATTGTCAAACATCATTTCGAGACCAACGCGTCATTGAGTATGAAGAATCTGATGGGGGTCATCGGCGGACAGCGGCGGTATTTCCATCAGAATTTAAATCATGCGATCGCGGATCTGGCGGCGTTTATCAAACCCGATTTAATCGTGATGGACGCGATCCGTATTTTAACTCGCAACGGCCCCTTTGGAGGGAATCCGCAGCATACCGCTCGAAAAGACACAGTAGCCGCTTCAATCGACCAAGTGGCGGCCGACGCTTTCGGCGCCACGCTCTTGGATCAGAAGCCCACGGAAATCGGCTATGTTGTAGAAGCGGACTCGCGGGGGATGGGAACCATGGATTTTGAGTCTCTTAAACCAACGCGGATTGATGTGTGATTTATATAATATCGAAAGCAGTTGTGGATTAATGCCAGGGCAGAAAATAGATTTGCCCTGGCTGCCTGTCCTTGTACTGGCCACCTGTCAGAATAACTAAAAGCTCCGACCGTTACTTGCCCTATCCATCCGTCAATTAATTCAGATCACGAAACGTGATTCAGTTTTTTTTCATCCAAAAGATTTGTATCTTCCCTATTTCTTGATTTATGCTATTGTAGATATAGGAAAATTGTACAATTGTTCAATTGCAAGGCCGTTTTATCTTCTCCTTGTATGGATTCATATCTCTGCATTCTACCATGTGGACTGAAACCGGTTCATTGTTTTTTTCCATACGATTTTTTGTTTATTCTGCAAAGGATTTAAGATCATGGTGTGGCTTTGGATTGGATTTGTTGTAATGATTTTGTTTTTCCTCGCATTGGATTTGGGGGTGTTCAATCGTAAAGCGCACGTCATTTCAATCCCTGAATCCGTTGGATGGAGTGTCGTATGGGTGACACTCGCGTTTGGATTTAATGGAATCATTTATTATTTATATGAAAACCATATATTCGGAGTCGGCGCCGAAATTGGTCATGCCTTAAGTGGGGAACAAGCGTCGTTACAGTTTTTTACAGGCTATGTTCTCGAAAAATCATTGAGCATCGATAATATTTTCGTGATCGCTCTCATTTTTTCGTATTTTAATGTCCCAGCGCTCTATCAACATAAAGTATTATATTGGGGAGTTCTTGGCGCTTTGATTATGCGTGCGATGATGATTCTTCTCGGCGCTTCCTTAATCAAGCGGTTTGATTGGATTATCTATATTTTTGGAGTTATCTTACTCGTGACCGCCGTCAAACTCCTCATTGCCAGACATGACAATATTGAACCGGAAAAAAACATCTTTGTAAAAATAGTCAAGCGATTTTTCCCCGTTAGCGATGGTTTTCATGGGGAACGGTTTGTTATCAGACAAAACCGTCAGATCGTCTTTACTCCCCTTTTTATTGTATTACTCGTCGTGGAATCGACTGATTTGTTGTTTGCAGTGGATTCCATCCCCGCTATTTTCGCTGTGACACAAGATCCGTTCATTGTTTTTACGTCCAATGTGTTTGCTATCTTAGGCTTACGATCGTTGTATTTCGCGCTGGCTGGCGTGCTTGAACGGTTCCGTTATTTAAAGATGAGTCTTGTTTTTGTCCTGGCTTATGTGGGTGTGAAAATGCTAGTGTCGCATATCTATCCGATTCCGACATTGGCCTCTCTTGCGATCATCAGCGGGATTTTATCCATTGGCTTGTTCGCTTCATTATTTGCTTCAAAAAAAGATACGGCTCCTATTCCTTCTCCTTTGCCGGTTCACGAATTGAAAATCCCGAAGGATGCGATTATCCGTTTTGCGAGACGTCTCCTTGTTCTTTTATTGATCGCCAGCGCTCTTCTTCTTGGATTGGGAGTGATGATCATCCCTGGACCGGCGATTCTTGTGATTCCCGCAGGTTTGGCGATCTTGGGAACGGAATTGATTTGGGCGAAAAAAGTGTGGGAACAAATGACAGTACCATCGGATACAATGTCATTTTCAGGAAAACTCTTTCTTAATGCTATAAAGAAATTATTTACACGTTCCAGTCAATCGGATTCTTCTTCGAAATCGAGGGAATAAAAATTGAATTCAGACATACATTGATTCCAGAAAATCTCATGGCTTATTAGATATGAGTTGAATGTCTCGTTTCGGTTGAATCCGGCAGGGGAAATGCTGTTGCTTTAATTTTGTGAAATGATGCATTTATGATGATCTCATAGGGATTAACAAATCGATGGATCAACGAATAGTCAATTCACATCCGGTCAATGATTTGATTCTTAACGATCATGACTGGCTACCAAAACCAGTTCCATATTTCCAACCTCATACGATTGTGTTGGTGAAAGGCAGCCGGACAACTGAAAGCCGGAAACGATTGGTAGCCAATATCTGCGCGCTTTACCCCAACGCTGAAATCTTAGAACAAGAGGATGTTTCACATTCCAAAGTGACGATCAATGGCCGGAGACTTATCGATCGTCATTATCGAGGCAAGCAAACCCTTGTACTGGGTGAAATGAACGATTGCGTTCGTTTTAGTGAAGAATCGGGGAATTCGTGCCCCAATTACTGGCATTTCTCACCCTACAGTTTTTGTCCCTATGGATGTCACTATTGTTACTTGGCGGGCACGATGGGGATTAAATTTTCCCCCGCCGTGAAGATTTTTGTCAATCTCGCCGAGATCCTTCATAAAATTGATAGAATCGCAAACCGTATTGGAAAACGTACTTCATTTTATCTAGGGAAACTACAGGATGGGATTGCGCTCGATCCATTAACCAATTATTCACGAATCATGATTCCCTTTTTCGCAAATCATCCATATGCAAGGCTTACCGTACTGACAAAATCCACTGCCATCGATAATCTTCTATTAGAAAAGCATAATGGCCATGTAATTTTATCGTGGTCGTTGAATCCAACATCCATTTGCGATCGATTCGAGCCGAATACACCCTCATTAGAAGATCGGCTTATTGCGATGCGAAAATGCGCTCAAGCCGGTTATCCCATTCGCGCAATGCTGATGCCGTTAATCCCCATTGAAAACTGGCAAGAACAGTATTCCCAATTGATTGACAAGTTGATGAATTCTGTCTCCTTACAACGGATCACCATGGGCGGAGTCTGTTCCTACAAAACCGCGCTGTCATTGATGAATCAAAAACTTACAAAAAACAATCCACTCAACAGAAACATGGAAGAACCATCAAAACGCTGTGATGGACGAATCCGCTATTCATCAGCGCTGCGAATAGAAATGTATTCATTTCTTCTACAATGTATACGAAAACATGATTCAAATATGACGGTTAGCTTGTGCATGGAAGAAATGGATATTGTTCGCACAGTCGGATTATCCAAGAACGTTGGGCAATGTATATGTCCGTTGTAGGATTATGTTCATTGTAGTGGATAATGCCAGGGCAGAAAAAAGCCTTGCCCTGGCCACCCGTTCTGGTGTTGGTCACCTGTCAGAGAAACTATGGCTCCGAGGTAAACAACGGAACTTGCTCTGGCTAACATTCAATGTGTATGTCCGTTGTAAGATATGCGGGTGCCCAAGGCAAGGTTTTATTCTGCCTTGGCGATATTCAGCATTACCACTATCATTTTCAAAGTCTTCCCCTGGCCACCCGTTCTTGTGCTGACTACCCTTCAATGTATATATCCGTTGTGATATTCCATTCACAATGCTGTTATCCAGTTAATCAACCCAGCCGTTCGAAAAGAATCCGCGCGGCTTGTTCGCCTCCATCGACGCGTGTGGAAGCGCCGCCTGTTTCGCTTTTATCTTTTCCGTCTGTTGAGAAAAAGTCAGTGAGGAAATCCCAGTTTCCAGCGAAGAAATCCGATTCATTGATTTCGATCGTTTTGATGTGATGAACGATCTCCTCCCGCATGACATCTTGTTCGGGAAAATCCATGCGGGGAGGGAAGGCCATCGGCGTTTGATGGGCGATGCATTCCGTGACGATTCCATAACCCAGTTTCACCAGCGCCAGATCGCACGCCTGGACCGCGTCGGGGTGGTAGGTCTCTCTTTTGTCGAGTAGCCACACATTTTTAGGACCTGTAAGTCTTTGATCGAAGGTTAAAAATGTCACGTCGGGATACGCGGCCAACCGCTCTTTCGAGAGCCGGTCGAATCCGAGTCCTCCAAACGAGATCAATACAACATCTTCTTCCTCTGATAAATCGAATAATTCCCGCGCTTCTACTTGGCTCAACGAAGACCGGCGGGCGACGAGAGGGATATCAACGATGTTCGGAAAGACCGATAAATCGCCGCACAAGGGTGTGCGCAGAAGGAGACTGGTTCTTTTGTAATATTCCGCGATCCGGTCAATGATCGATTGAAACGCCGTGTCATATTTTAAAAATACCGAGAAAATCCAATCCCAGCTGAAATTCGCTACAATAACCGAAGGAACACCAACCGCTTCCGCAAGAGGGATCGTAAAGGGTGAGATATCCCCTATAACGAGGTCCGGCGTTCCATTCTTTCGAAACCGGTTGAGTTCATTCTGAATCATAGCTGGATATTGATCCAACAGACGCTCCCATGTCACCCGCGTCTGCGATACATCCTGTTGTAAACTATCGATTTGGACGATTCCAGGATCGTGAAGCAGTTCAAAATAGGAAAATGGACGGTGGAGGGATCGTTCAAACAACCATTCCGGAGCCGCCGTCACGATCTCTACATCGACACAGTTGGGGATGTGAGAGATCACCTCAATCTCCCGTGTCGAATGACCGAATCCATGAGAGGTAATATAAAAACAAATTCGAGGCATGGGAATACTACTCACTTTACACTGTAAAATTTTGTATTAAAATCCAGGAACTGTATTCATTCCTAAACAATGTGGGTAAAATAGAAACTGTACAGGGAGATGTAGAAATGGAAAACCCGCACACGCCCATTGATGATGGAAATATGGTCGTCATTCAGACCTTCGAGGATGAAATACAGGAAGCGTTGGCGATCGGAGCGTTGAATGAGGCTGGAATCAAGTACGTGATCCGTAGTTTTGAGGATCACGCGTATGATGGGCTCTTTACACTTTCGCGCGGACATTCGCAAGCCCTTGTTTTGGAGGATGAGTCGGTCAAGGCCAAAGAGATCGTGAATGCGGCGTTATCATCTTCTAAACCTTGACGAAACGAGTAGTTTATCGGAAAATGTTTTTTATCATTTTTTGAAACTCATGTCATTATTGAGTTAATAATAATTTTGTAGATCGGAGGAGATTGAATGAATCGGATTCGAGGTTTTACACTGATTGAGCTGTTGATTGTTGTGGCGATTATTGGGATTCTCGCCGCAATCGCCGTGCCAAACTTTTTGAACGCGCAGATCCGCGCCAAATCAGCGCGTACATTCGCCGACTTAAAGATGTTGGACGAACAGGCGGTAATTCGTCATCTGGACACAAACCTATGGCTAATCGATGGTAACGATGAAGGCGAAGATGATGGAACTTACAAATGCGCTTTTCGAGGTGGCTATGTGTTCTTTGGAGTCTCGTGTTCGAATGCGTTAGGTGTGAAATGCAACAGTATTGGAGACAACTTCTTCAATGGAAAGACTTGGTCCTTATTGACTACGCCGATTAATTACATCAGTTCCATTCCTAAAGATCCATTCGGCGGTGGATTGTTCTATGGCTATGAAGATCGGGACTGCTCTAATGGTACACATTGCCCCCATTGGTTGATGTTCGCCGCTGGGCCTGATGGTGATCATGGGGACTGGATCGACCGCAGCGCTGAACCCTATCAGCCCACAAATGGTTTGACGTCCAATGGCGATATTTGGCGGTTGCATATCTTTAAGCCCACATATTTTAATTCTGAGTTCATGGGCGTGGCGATTGTGAATTACTAATTGTAATATTTTAAAACGGCTTTATTTATCTACATTTATCCAAAGTCATCTAAGGGTGTATCGTTTTCGATACGCTCTTTTTTATTAGGGGATTCAGTTAAAGGCTGAAGGCAGGGCTGGAGAGAATGAAATTTTTTTATTTTAATGTTGAAGTTTCGGATTGATCCAAGTTTTTCTTGATCTTGTCAAGGTATTCAGGATCCACTTCAAATCCAAGTTGAATCGACTCATCCAAGTGTTTTTTCGCTTGTGTGTACTTGCCTTGTTCGTAATAGGCGGAAGCGATATAGAAATGCGCGGGGGCGTTGGATGGATCGATGCGGAGCGCCTTTGTATACAGCCGCAGCGCTTTGGCCGTCTCTTTTTGGATCTGCCAGTATAGACCCATTCCGAGATACCCGGCGGGGGAATCCGGTTTGATGGACTGTGCTTCTTCGAAGAGTTCCCTAGCGGATTCTGCAAAGCCCTCGTGTAATAACGCGCCCGCCGCTTCGGTTATTCTCTCTACATATTCCGGATTCCGGCGCATCGTTTGAATGAAATAGTGGACGGCTTGGTTAAGATTCTGTTGTTTGACGTGAAGCGCGCCAAGATTATAAAGCGCTACGGCGAACGAAGGCCGGATCACAAGGGCTTTCTGAAAACACACTTCCGCCTCTTCATATTCCTTTTTAAATTCATGCAGCGAACCTCGCGTGATCCATGCGTCAGCGTTCATTGGCGCCAACGCAAGGGTTTTCTCCGCATGGATGACGGCTTCGTCCCATTTCTTCTGTTGAATCAACCAATTCGCCATTTCCAGATGCGCGCGGTCAGAGCGGGGATCGTTCTTGATCGCTTCTAAAAGATATCGCTTGGCTTCCTCTGGATTGTTTTGATTGGCGTAGAAAACGCCGCAGCCGGTTTGATAGAGACTTAGCAACCGCCGGGTCCGCTCATATTCCGGCGCCCGATTGAACAAACGCTCCAATGCGCCGATCGTTTCAGGATGACACAGAGGCGTATCTGTCTGACGGGAGGAGATTGTGCTCAATTCCAAAACGATCAACTCCACTTCAATCTTTTGTAATTCTTTCCACCGTTCGATGAAATCCGCTTCCACCGGTTCGCCACTCGTGTTTTGCACGATGGTTTGCGGAATCGAACGCAGAGCGCTGATGAATCCGTGATTCTCCCCCGCCGTGTTTCCTCCGACGCTAAGGGGGCTTGAAAATTCCAGGTAGAGATTGTCATCCGTATTGAGAATCCCATCTTGACAGAAGAGACGCAATCCATCTTCGCCGGTAACGAACAATGTAAGGAACGAGAGAACATCCGTCACGGCGGCGTGACTCAGATCGGCGGCGATGCGGGGATGCTGTATCCGTTCCGCGATTCGATCGATGTTTACAACAAGGGGATCGTCACTCCCCACAAGAATCGAATCCAGATTGGTCTGCCACAATTGGCAATAGTCGAAAACCTCAAGAAAAGTGAGGTAAATCGATTTTAAGTTCTCCTCCGAGAGTTCATACAGAGGAACCCATTGGCACATGATCCCGCCCGGATTCAATCTTGCTTTTGCAATTTCGTAATATTCCGTCGTATAAAGATACGTTGAACCGGCCGCCCAAGGATGGATGGGATCGGCCGTGATGACATCGAAGGTGTCATTCGCAGCGCGTAGAAAATTACGGCCGTCTTGAATATTGACAGTCAGATTCGGGCTGTGGAGAACGTTGTTATTGATATAAGAGAACGTCTCCGCTGCGCCCAACACCGCAGGTTCTATCTCAACCAATTGCGCGTGTTCCATTCCCGGTTGGATCGTTACCGATCCAAGCGTTACACCCGCTCCCAATCCAACGACCAGCGCTGATTTTGGATCGGGATGCAGCAGGCATGGAATCTGCCCCATCATTTTTTCCAAACTTATATCGCGCGTGCTATCCGACGCGACGCTTTTTCCATTGATCAAGATCGCCCGTTGGCGGCTGCTTTGTGTGACGGATACCGTTGTAGAGCGCCCTTCCCGGTAGTAGACGAGATCGCTGAATAAGAGACTACGCTTGACGTCCACTACTCCGCTGGAATCGGCGAACGCGGCGACGGCGTTATTCCGGAACGCGCCCATGAGTTGAAGGTCCCAGGGCGTTGCGCGGAAGAGAAGACTGATGACGGCGATCCACGCCGATACACAGAAGCCCCACGCCAGCCAACCGCAGTCGATTCGTTCCCGCAGAATCCGGCTTGCGATCAGAATTCCATAACCCCCCAATAACACGGAGATTCCTAACATACTTCGCTGCAATCCCAATAGCGGAACAAGCGCGAAACCCGCTAGGAGAGCGCCCACGATCGCCCCCAGCGTATTCAACGCGAGGCAATCCCCCACAGACCGGCCCAAACCTCGCCGTAATTCCGCCCGCGCCTCCGCTGCCGTAGGGAACGCCATTCCAAATAATGTCGCGGGGATTAGTAGAATCAAATAACAGACGAGAAAAGAAGTTAATGGATTGAATCCACTTAACCGGCCTCCAAACGTATGATGAAGCTGAACAGAGATCTGCGGCACGGATGGGATCGCCTGGGAGACAATAAAACTGGAGAGTCCGGCCAATAGTAGAATGAAACAGAATCGTGTTGGCGCTGGCAGCCACTTGATCGATGGTTGACTGTTCAGCAAACTCCCCAAACAAATCCCTGTCAGAAACGACGCCAGCATGATTGTAAAACTATACGTCGTCGTCCCCAGCGCGATCGACAATCCCCGCGTCCAAAGCGCCTCCAACGCCAGCGCGGAAAGACCGCAGACCGCCGTTCCCCAGAACGTCAATTTTAAAGTGGTGACTTGCTGAGGATTCAAGTTTGCGCAAGGCGGTTCCTCTAGTTCATCTGACAGAATAGTTTTTACAGAAGTTAGGGATTGTTTCCGGTCGATCGCATACGCGGCGGCGGCGACAAGAAGATTGATGCTTCCAGCGAGCCATTCCGTCCGCAGGACACCTAACGCGGGCAGCAGGAAGAAGCCACATACGATTGTTCCTATGACCGCCCCCAGTGTGTTGATCCCATACAGCATCGACACACCGCCGCCGAATTCTTCTCTCCGCTGGACAAGGAAACGGATCAAAACAGGGAGAGTGCCTCCCATAAAGAGAGTCGGCGCGATTAATACGGCGAAAGAGAAAACAATGCGGATCAAGGCGAGTGAAGGAGTCACGCCTCCAAGCTGTCGCGCGATTTCAATATAGACCGCGTCGAGTCCGGCGATCGCAAAAGGAAATAAGAAGGCGCAAACCGCCACGGCGAATTCAAGGTACGCGTATAAGCGCAAAGGCCGCGCCACGCGCTCTCCCCAACGCCCGAACACGGCTCCACCCAGCGCTAAGCCTCCCATGAACGCGGCCAGGACAATACTCACCGCCTGATGGCTCGATCCAAACACCAGCGTCAGATCGCGTGTCCAAGCGATTTGATAAATGAGACCGGTTCCGCCTGTAATTAAGAATAGGATATAAATGATCATGATTGAGTTCGCAACCTGCAAATGAAAATGAGTTGTGAGAGAAATTGCGTACGAGTCAGTCTTAGAAACTCATTTTCATATAAATAATCCAAGTTCCACGATTGGAACTCGTGTGGTTCAACATAATTCTCACCCCGATTTGCTTCCTGGTTTTGTTTATTTACTGCTGTCCATCCGGCGCCTGCTGGCTTTGACCGCGTGGATCCAAAACGTCACGCAATCCTTCTCCCAAGAGATTAAAACCAAGCACTGTGACAGCCAGCGCCGCGCCGGGGAAGAGTGACACCCAAGGCGCCACTCGAATCGCCTGCGAGCCATAGTTTATCATACTTCCCCAACTTGGAGTCGGCGGCTGAGCGCCCATGCCTAAAAACGAGAGCCCCGCCTCGGCCATGATAGCGTGGGCCAGTCCCATTGTCCACCAGATCAAACCAGGCGCATACGTGTTGGGGAGAATGTGCTGGATAAGAATCCGCGCGTCAGACGCGCCGAACGCCCGCGCGGCGGCGACATATTCCCGCTCTTTCGCGATCATGACTTGGGAACGCATTAGCCGCGCCATACTGGCCCACATCACGGCGCTTAGCGCGATAAACACCGGCCAGAGACCTTCTGAGAAGATAACGGCGATGGAGATCACCAACAACAGGAAGGGAAACGCCATTGTGATATCGACAATCCGCTGCAGCAGCGCGTCGATCTTTCCTCCATAGTAGCCGGAAACACTTCCCACCAGCACGCCGATGATAAGCCCCATTGTCCGGGCTCCCACGCCGATCAGCAGAGAAATCCGCGCGCCGTGGATCACACGGCTGAACACATCGCGGCCGATCTCATCAGTGCCAAACCAATGATTCCAAGAGGGCGCGTCATAGCGGTTGTGCAGATCGATCGCGTCTGGTTCATAGGAAACAATCCAGGGCGCGAAGATAGCCGCCGCCACAAGCAGCAGCGCGATCGCGCCGCCGGTGAGTATATAGGGATGCCGTAACGCTTTCATTTAATCGTATCGAATCCTCGGATCGAGATAGGCGTATAAAACGTCGATCAATAAATTTATCAGAATAAAAATCACTGCGAAAAACAGTACGGTTCCATTGATCACTGGATAATCCCGCTGGGCGATCGCGGTTACTATGTGCCGTCCCAATCCCGGCCAGGAGAAGACCTTCTCCGTCAAAACGGAGCCGGACAGATAACTGGCGAAATCGAGTCCAATGATTGTTACAACCGGAATCGCCGCATTGGCGAACGCGTGTTTCACAATGACAATGAATGGGGACGCCCCCTTGGCGCGAGCTGTGCGGAGATATTCTTCATTCAGGATTTCCAGCATACTCGCGCGCGTCATCCGGGCGAGAAACGCGACGGACTGCGTTCCCAAGGTGATCGCGGGAAGAATTAAATATTGAATCCCCCCATCGCCGAAACCGGATGGCGGCAAAAGCCGCATACGCACGCTGACGAAATACATCAGCAGCAATCCCAGCCAAAACACCGGCGTCGATATGCCCAAAAGAGAAAAGAACATCGTGATCCGGTCGTACCAAGTATTCGGCAATAGCGCTGAAATCAATCCCGCCGACACACCGAGAATCACCGCCGCCACCATCGCTGAAAACGCCAGCCGGAACGTGTTCGGAAATCGCTCCATGATGATCGCCGTTACAGGCCGGTGACTGTCGTACGACAGCCCGAGATCGCCGCGCATCACGTTCCAGAGATACAGCCCGTATTGGACATGCAAAGGCCGGTCGAAACCATATTGCTCGCGGATCTGCTGACGCAGTTCCTCGCTGGCCCGTTGGCCCGCCATCGCGTCGGCGGGATCGCCCGGCGCCAACCGGCTGAGAAAGAATGCGATCGTGATGACGCCCCATAAAACGGGGATCATCATCAACAACCGCCGGATAACATACGATCCCATTTATTCCTTCTTTCGATCAATCTTCTTTGTGTTTTAAATCCACTGCAGGCGCTTCAATCCGTTCCGCTAAAAACTGCGTTCCATTGAAGATCAGCGGTTCCGTATATTCTTTAAGCCAGGGCTGTGTGACGATATATTTCGCACGGCTCCAAAGAAACAGCGCTGGGGCTTTTTCATAAACCAGCGCGTTTGCTTGCGTTAATAATTCACTACGGCGGCTGGGATTCATTTCCTTCTGTGATTCTTCGATCAGCCGGTCCACTTCCGGATCGGCGAATCGCGCCATGTTGCCCGAACCGATTTGAGAAGAATGAAACAATGGGTACAAGAAATTATCCCCATCCGGATAATCGGCGAACCAGTTCCGGTACGCGATATCGAATTCGCCTTCCCGCAGCATCCGCCGGTATGTCACCCATTCCGCCTGATGAACGCGTACGGACACACCGATCTTTTTCCACAACGCTTGCATGATAACACCCGTTGAACTGACGAATTGATCCGAGGAAGGCAGAAGAAGAACGATTTCCCGTTTGTCCAATCCGTTCTGTTTAACAAGTTCTCTCGACGCGTCTGGATCGTACTTGAATAGTTTTCGGTCCGGATCGAACCCCGGCAGTCCAGGGGGAATCGGCCCGGTAATCACGGCGCCGGCTCCTTCACGGACACATTCCAACACCAGCGGCGTCTCCACCGCCTGACACAGCGCCCGTCGATTCTCTTCCTTGTCCCACGGAGCCCGCTCGCAGTTAAAAACCAACATATCGGCGCTCAATTGGTTCGTCAATTCCGTATACTTTTTCCATTGTGGATGTGTTTTCCAACGCAGGATTTCCGCTTCAGGGAGTGGATTGATATACGCGATCCGGCCCGTTTCAAATTCAGCGATAGCGGTGAAAGCGTTGCTGATAATCCGCATCCGGAGGCGCTTTAAGTTTGGTTTTTGTCCCCAATACTCTTCGTTCCGTTCAAAGTCGAGATACTGATCGTGCCGCCATTCTTTAAACAACCACGGTCCACTGCCAACGGGCCGTTCCCCAAAAGGTATCCCTTCCCGCTCGCATCGTTCCACTTCCTCGCGGGGAACGATTGAGGCGGCGGGCATCGCAAGCAAGCCCAAAAAGGGCGCGAATGGCTCTTTTAACGTCAAAACAACCGTGAGCGGATCTTCCGCGCGGATCGTCTCAATGCGCTCCAACACCCAGCGGGAAGACGAGGCCGTATCTTTATCCAATACCCGTTCGAACGAATAGCGGACATCCTCCGCCGTGACAGAACGGCCGTTGGAGAACTTCGCCTGGGGATTTAAAAAGAACGTGTAACAACGGGCGCCGTCTGACATTTCCCATCGCAGCGCCAGATCCGGTTCAATTTCCGCCTTCTGGTTAAAGCGCACGAGATTGGAGAAGATCTGGCTTACAAGAAGACCGTCGAATGTGCCCCACGACCGCGCTGGATCGAGTGTGGGAGGATCATTAATATCGTATAGAACCAACGTGTCTACATCCGGCGGAGGCATAAAAAACGATCCGCCGTATTGCGCATAATTCCCATCCTGGCCACTGCAGGAAAAGAGAAGCGCGGTCAGCATAAATAGACAAAAGGCGCCTCGTGGGTACAAACGCACGTGTGAAGGCGTTGGATCGTTGTTTTTTTTGTAACTATCTCTCATCTCACCGATTGAAAAATTTAAAATCTGTTAGAAATTCAATCCCATCCCCGCGTAGATACACTGGCATTCAGTTTCTGATGGGAGTGGATAAATACTAAGGTTATGTGTTAGTGTAATGATTCCGGTCTTCCCGCGAAGGAACGCCGGTTATATCTTTTTTATAGTTTACCAAAAAAACACAAAGGAGATCGAAAACATGCCATTAGTACCCATGAGAATTATGCTTGACCATGCGGCGGAGAACGGCTACGGTCTGGCGGCGTTCAACGTCAACAATATGGAACAGATCCAAGCGATCATGACAGCGGCGGTCGAGACCAATTCTCCGGTCATCGTGCAGGCCAGCCGGGGCGCCCGCTCGTACACGAACGACAACTACCTGCGTCATCTCATGCTGGCGGCGGCGGAACTGCATCCCAACCTGCCGATCGCGATGCACCAGGATCATGGCAACAGCCCTGACACCTGCCAGTCCGCCATCGAATACGGATTCACCAGCGTCATGATGGATGGGTCCCTGATGGAAGACGGCAAACCCCGGCGTCGTTTGATTACAACTGCGAGACGACCAAAAAAGT
>CAXXSM010000031.1:0-5947 GCA_963663405.2 bacterium
TTTGTAATCAACGATCATTCTCCCCTGTTTCCACACCCTCTCTTTTTCATGAGAGAGGGCCTTTTTTTTTGAGAGTAAACGCATTTTAACTCTTGCGTTTTATATATAATTTTTTGTACATTAATCTTGTCAATCAACTGAATGGAAAGGATTTGTGAACATGCGAATGAATATCCGAAACAAAATCTTGGCTGGAGTACTGCCCATTCTAGTACTTTCCTCTCTCGTGACGGGAATTATGACCTTTCGGACAGTGCATAAAACGATTTTAGACCGCGAACTCGAAATGATGGCGGATACCGTCTCGGACACGCTTCGATTGTTAGAAGACTGGTTTGATTTACGCCTAAAAATGGCCGTCAATTACAGCCAGGATTCTGATTTTGTTGAAGCGTGTCAAGGCAATAATCTTGAAGCCGCCCAAGAGCGGATTAATCAGATTTACAACGAATATGGGGATTACGAGAATGTTTTTTTAACAGGTACGGATGGTGTGATTTTCCTGAACGCGTTGGAAGGTGGTGTGGGAGTTCGAGTGCGGGATATCCCTGAGTTTAAAATTAATGTTGACAAAGCGTTGATGGGAGAATCCTATATCGGTGATGTAAACGCATCCCCCATCAATGGGCTACCTGTATGTCTGATTACTGTGCCTATCAAAAAGGATGGTCAAGTCATCGGGATTCTAGGGACGCCAGTCGAACTGAATTCGTTCTCAGAAAAATTCATCGATCCGATCGTAGTCGGGAAAACGGGCTATGCGTATGTCGTTGATCAAAAAGGGTATTTCCTCGCTCATCCCAAACGGGAAAATATTCTAAAAGTCACGATTGCGAATGATGATTTTGGAAAAACAATTCTATCGGAACGGAACGGAACGGTAGAATATGAATGGGAAGGGGAAACGAAAATCGCCACCTTCCAAGAATATTCGGCTAAAAAATGGTATGTCGCTACAACTTCAACAAAGAAAGAGTTTCTTGCCGTCGTCAAAACGATCCAAATGATTATGATCGGAATTGGAATCATCTGTCTTATCGTCGCCTGTCTCTTCGTCTTTTTTATCGCGAGAAAAATCGTTACTCCTCTGCAGCAATGCGCCCAATTTGTGAAAAAGATCGCCGCGGGAGATTTTTCAGAAACGGTTGAGATCAAAACCCAGGATGAAGTCGGAGAACTCGCAACCGGTTTAAATCAGATGGTGACCGATCTAAGCGAAATGGTAGTGGGCATCAGAGAGGCGTCGGAACAAGTCGCGTCCAGTTCGGAAGAATTATCGGCGTCCGCCCAAAATTTAACGGAAGGCGCGATTACGCAATCCTCGAATCTCGAAAACGCTTCGGCGTCCATTAGTGGATTGGCTGAAGCGATTGAACAGAGCGCCGCCAACGCGATTGAAACGGATGAAGTCTCTACCAAGGCCGCTACGGAAGCGGAACAAGGTGGACAGGCCGTTGTCGGAACGGTCGAGGCCATGAAAAAAATCGCCGAACGGATCTCGATTATCAATGAAATCGCGGATCAAACCAACCTGCTCGCTCTGAACGCCGCCATTGAAGCTGCACGGGCCGGTGAAATGGGGAAAGGATTCGCCGTTGTCGCCGTAGAAGTGCGTAAACTGGCGGAACGCAGCCAAGTCGCTGCGAAGGAGATCGGTGAATTATCCAACGACAGCGTCGAGCGAGCCGAAGAAGCGGGGAAATTGATTAAATCGGTTGTGCCTGGAATCCAAAACGCATCGGACTTAGTGAAAAAGATCGATCAGAGTTGCAAAGAGCAAACTGAATCGGTGACTAAAATTCGTGATGCAGTACAGTTAGTGGAAAATATCGCCCAGGACAATTCCGCCGCGAGTGAAGAGACCTCGTCTGCCAGCGAAGAACTGGCCGCCCAGGCGCAATCACTCCAAGAGATGGTCAGCCGGTTTAAGATTCATGAAGACAGAGGCCCCAGCCGCCGTGGATTCGGTCATTCCAATGTCACTGCCGGCCGTGTTCGCTCTCTACCGGAAAAGAGCGGAAAATCCGCTGCCCATGAGGGTGAATTCAGTTCTTTTTGATCGAATGAAACGATTCTTAACTCGCTGTTCACTACCTTAAATTTTACTATCACTACTACCATCCATCCCATTCCTTTCACAAGTTACTCCTTTGCCCAAACACGATTCTCAACGGTCTGAATCTGGATAACCGAGATGGGTAGGATATTCAGGTTAGAAATGAATATCACTGGTTGCGCTATTAAAACGCTATAGAATAATGGCCAAAAGTTTTTTCTGTGGGCAAGATGTCTATCCTCTTTTCTCATTTGAATGAATAATTGCGGAAGCAGAGATGATATTTTGTAAAAGAGAGAAAAAAACGTATGACAGGCAAATCCGTTTTTTCCCTACCTACAGCGTATACGGTTTTAATAGTAATAACCGCATTAAGCGCGGCGGCTACATGGTTCTTACCCGCTGGTTGTTATAGTACTCTTACCTATGACCAAGAGCAACAATCTTTCCTAATGAATTCGACGGAAGGGGAGCGTGTTCTTGAATCCACACAGCATACATTGGATGATCTCCATGTTCGGATTCCCTTGGAAAAGTTCCTCAATGAACAGATTCAAAAACCGATTGCTGTGCCAAACACATATACACAAATCCCGGCCAGTCCGCAGGGGATTATCCATGTAATCCAAGCGCCGATTCGAGGTTTTTATGACGCCAGTGACGTCATCGTTTTTGTATTGGTAATTGGTGGTTTTATGGGGATTTTCAATCGCTCAGGCGCATTCGAAGCGGGATTTCATCTTCTTGCCCATCGTTTACGGGGCCGGGAAAGCTGGTTGATCGTAACTATGCTTTCACTGTTTGCGCTAGGTGGGACAACGTATGGTATGGCGGAAGAAACCCTTGTTTTTTATCCGATTCTAACGCCTTTCTTCTTATCTCTCGGCTACGATGTTCTCGTGCCGTTCGCCGTTATTTTTATTGGAGCCAGCATTGGTTTCATGTGCTCCACGATCAATCCATTCGCCACGATCATCGCTTCGGACGCGGCGGGAATCGATTGGATGACGGGATTCAGCGGCCGGCTTGTCATGTGGATTACATGTGTTTCTATTTGCGTTATGTACGTTCTCCGTTATGCCCGTGGAGTAAAAAAAGATCCCGCGAAATCGCTCGCAGTCAATGTGAAATATGCTTTGGATTCATTCAAGGTATCCGGGAAGCCCGTTCCGCAAATGGATGGGAAGATGAAACTTCTTTTTTCTATTTTTGGACTTACGTTCATTGTAATGATTATTGGTGTCTGTCTGCTGGAATGGTGGTTTTTAGAAATGACGGCTTTATTTTTGGTGGCGGGGATATTGATCGGTATCCTTCAGGGGCTCGATGAGAAGGCGCTAACCGATACATTTATCCAAGGCGCTCGTGAATTGCTGGGTGTCTCTTTCATTATCGGAATTGCCCGGGGAGTGACAATCATCCTTAATGATGGTCAGGTTAGTGATACGATTCTCTATTATTCGTCTCTGTACGTCCAAGGTATGCCCAGCGCCTTCTTCATCGTTGCCATGATGTTTATTCTTTCGCTATTATCGCTGCTCATTCCCTCATCAAGTGGGATGGCTGTTCTGACGATGCCGATAATAGCGCCTCTTGCCAGTATGGCTGGCGCGCCGAGAGAGGAGATCGTAAACGCCTATCTTTATGGATTTGGCATCATGGGTTTTATCGCGCCAACCGGTTTGATCTTGCCTGCGCTTGCCATAGTAAATCTGGATTATAAAACGTGGATTCGATTTGTGTGGCCGCTGCTTGTTATTCTAACAGCGGTTTCAATGTTGTTTTTGATGATCGGCGTACTCGTTTGATGATCCTATTTGTTCGCTGACGTCGTAGGAAAAATCACTTTCGCTTCCGAATGCCCAATTCCCTCAATTGTTCGTCATCGACAACGGATGGCGCGCCTTCCATCACCGCTTGCGCGCGTTGGTTTTTCGGGAAAGCGATCACCTCACGAATGTTCGGCGCGCCTTTGAGCAGCATGACCAACCGGTCAAACCCAAACGCGATCCCGCCATGTGGTGGCGCGCCGTACCGGAGCGCGTCCAGTAGAAAACCGAATTTCTGATTGGCCGCTTCTTCATCGATACCGATCGCTCTGAATACCCGGCTTTGCACGTCCTGGCGATGAATACGGATGCTGCCTCCGCCCAGTTCGATTCCGTTGAGCACCAAGTCGTAGGCCTGCGCGTGAACATTCAGTGGATCACTCTCGAGTAAATCCAGATCCTCCAGGCGGGGCGAGGTGAAGGGATGATGGCTGGGTGTGGGATTGCCATTATCGTCTTTCTCAAACATGGGCCAGTCCACAATCCATAAGAATTTATCTTCCTTGGGATCATAGAGATTTCGCTCTTTTCCGATATGCAGACGCAGATGGGCCAAACTCGCGTAGACGACTTCCGGCTCATCCGCGATAAAGAGAAGGATATCCCCGGGCTCCGCTTCGAATCGTTCGATTAACGCCGCTTGCCGTTCTTCGGAGAAGAATTTGACGATGTTCGACTCTAGACCATTCTCCGTGCATTTCATCCACGCGAGTCCCTTTGCGCCATAGATCGCCGCTTCGGATGTTAGATTCTCGATGTCTTTCCGGCTGTACGATGCGCCTCCTTTGACGCAGATTCCGGAGACTTTCCCGCCTTTTTCGACAATACTCTGGAACACCTTGAAATCGCTTTCCTTGACGATTTCGCTGACATCTTTCAATTCCATCGCGAACCGGATATCCGGCCGGTCGCAGCCGTATCGTTCCATCGCCTCATGGTAGGGCATCCGCGGGAACGGTGGATTCAATGCAACGCCTTTCATCTCCCTCCAGATCGAGACCATCAATCCTTCCATCACTTCGTAGATATCTTCCGGTTCAATGAAGGACATTTCGACGTCGATCTGGGTAAATTCAGGCTGCCGGTCGGCGCGTTGGTCTTCATCGCGGAAACATTTGACGATTTGAAAATACTTGTCTATGCCACCAACCATACATAATTGTTTGTAAATCTGAGGCGATTGCGGCAGGGCGAAAAACTCACCGGGACAGATCCGGCTTGGCACGAGAAAGTCACGCGCTCCTTCCGGCGTTGATTTACTCAATATGGGCGTTTCCACTTCGACGAAACCGTTCTCCGCGAAATAGTTGCGTACGACGTGGTAAGAGCGGCTGCGGAAAATGATTGAATTCCGGAGCGACGGACGCCGTAAATCCAGATACCGGTATTTCAATCGGACATCTTCGCCCACATCCACATGATCGTCGATCGGGAAGGGAGGTGTTTCCGATTCACTGTAGACGATCAATTCTTTCACGACCAGTTCCACTTCTCCTGTGCCGATATCGGGATTGACGGTGCCTTCCGGACGATGGCGCACAACGCCTGTTACACCGATAACGAATTCGCTTCGCAGTTCATGAGCGCGGGCATGCAGATCTAAATCCTCTTGGGGATCAAAGACGAGCTGCATATGTCCTTGCCGGTCGCGTAGATCGATGAAGACCACGCCCCCGTGATCCCGCCAATGCCAGACCCAGCCTTTCAATGTCACCGATTCACCGATATGTTCCGTTCGAAGATCCCCGCAATAATGTGTCCGTTTCATGATTGTTTTCGATTTTCTTTCAAGAATGTGGTTCCAGAATATAAACCATCACTATATCTCTGAAACGCTTTCAACCAAAGCCGTGAAGCCCTAGTAAATCTATATATATTCTTGTATGAAGTCAAAAAGGGGGTATGAATGTCTAAACCGCGCTTCGTCTTGAATCGTTATACAATAGCTAAAATTATGCTTCTTTACTATTATCCCGGTTGGAATGGAAATGCGTCATGCGAAATTTGTACTATCTTCTACCTTTCACGGGGCTTTCGAAGAAAAAGCGGATGCACTTTTACA
>CAXXSM010000032.1:0-16966 GCA_963663405.2 bacterium
GCTGGGGGAGTTGGTCTAGTGGCGCTTCATCCGTCTCAATTGGGATCGGCGGGTGGTGTTCGCAGGATGGATGACGTCCATTAAGGATATAGCCGCAGATAATGAATGGCACGTTATTTTTTACGGCGTTTTTAAACAATTCACGAAATGTATGATTCTCCAATTCTTTGGGGAGCGGAGGAAGAAAGATTTGATTGGTTTCCGGTCCGGTTTGGAGAAGCTGTTCGAACAGGTTTTTGATACCGGGCGTGATGCAACTTTGGGCGATGAGTTTGCAGGTGATCTCTCCCAGGCAGATCACCTCATCGATTTTCGTTGTTCTCAAGTGGACGCGGCTGCTGGATGAGACGAGTTCAATGACCGTATGCACGTGGGTCGAATGATGTTCGATGGCCAGGGCGACGAGAGTGGAGCGGGCGTCGGCCAGTTTGCCCTGCCGGGGATCGGCGAGAATGATCGCCGCCCGCGCGTGAGCCAGATTCGCTTGATTTAAACATGTTTCTTCGGACGGGCGTCCGTAGAGAATATGAAAGTGCTCTGAATTGTGCTCCACGGGATGCCAATAGGGATTGTTCTCCCAAAGGTTCCGGTCCTGCACAATCAATAGCGCGTCCAACGGATTTCCCGCCGTGCCTTTGTGCAGTTCTTCCACAATGTTTTTTACTTTCTCACTGCAATTGCAGATGATCACGTGGTTGTTTAGATTCTGGAAATGATCTTGCCGCTCCATAGATCTTCCTGTTCGATTTCGGCGAATGATGGCCGTTGGTACGCGATGACGATGATGGAATCCCCTTCCCGCAGGATTAAATCTTGTTCAGACAATCCGCTCCGGCTATACGCAGGATTGATCCAAAAGCGGGTGTTGGGCATGTCCGGCGGGGAACGGTCGATTCCAATCAGAACGATATCTTCTTTCTTATAATCGAGGAAAAAGAGTTGCGCGTCTTGAAACCGTTTGCCGATTAATTCCGCCGGGAGGGGGACCGTGTAAAATTCACTATCGATATCCGTGAAATTCATCAATTCATAATACACATCTGTCACACCGGGATTGAGCACAGCCTGACAGGCCAGCCGTTCCACATAATGCCGGCTGACCACGAAATCGACCCCCAGCAATTCTTTGGCGTAATTCAAACTCCCTCGCGCTTTGAGTTCAACAACCGTTGGCACACCATTTTTCCGGCAAGCCATAGCGAGCGTGATCATCAGAGATTTGTTATCGATGGCTTGGAGAGAGGTTTCTGACTCCTCCGCCAGAACGATGGTTCGCAGGGCGTCGTCCGCATGGGCTTCATCAAGCACGTGAGAATGGACGGGATCCGCCGACAATGCCAGCACCCGTTTGTAGACCGGGTGGTTCGTGACTTTCAACTCTTCCGCCTGCGGGCTGACGATTAGGAAATAGTAATAACTTTTCAGCGCGTCATGCAGTTGATGGAGAATATTTTCTAAATGCCGATTCTCTCCAAGAATCAAAATATGCTTTTTGAGAACGCTATGTGGCGGCTTGATCGTCACTTTCCCCAATCGCTGCATCTGTTTGACGATGATAGAGACGATTTCACCCGTCAACATACCGATAATGATGATGCCTACGATCATAAAGAGTGTGACTTCGATGCTGCCTAGCAGTGATAAGGGTTCTTTGTCTTCAATTCCGGAGATCAATACGATAATGATGCTCCAGTAGGATTTATAATATTCTGCAAAAGGGCTGATTTTTTGATCAGATATGTTTTCCACCGCAAAGAAGTTCTCGGTGAGATAGAGTAGATTGGCGCCGATGATCCAAGTCAGCAGCGCCCAGACCAGCAGATCCCCCAATTGCCGCAGACGATATTGGTGATTGATCGTGCTGAACCAGGTTCGCAGCGCGAGAAAACAGAAATGAAACGAATATCGGTACCGGACAAAATTAAGTAAACGTAACAGACGAACAACCCGCACCAGACGCAACACCAGCGTATTGGAACTGAGCAGCAAGAGGGAAGGGAGAATCGCAATCAAATCGATAAGGGCGTAAAACTCAAAGGGATAACGCCAGGGATCCCGCGAGACGAACCAGCGCGTCAGGTATTCAATGACAAACAGTGTGATAAAGAAAAGTTCTAATTTTGCGATTGTGTCCGTGTGAGATGGGTAATAATACTCCAACGGCGCCAGTGAACAGGAGGCGAGAATACAAACGAGAATAAAACAATCGAACGCTAAACTGATCCAGGTGGAATCGCGGTCTCCCTGGTAAGGTTCAAGAATTTCCCGCAGCGCGCTTTTAAATTGTGTGAGTGTATTCTCGCGGACCGTCATCGATTTCCTAAAATAATTTAATAATAGAAGATTTAAGATTATAATCTCCGAAGAAAGTTATACCGTTCCCCTTAGAATAAATCCAGATGTGGAGGCGTGGGGAGATTCCGTCTAGCATAAATTGATTTCTCTTTTTTTAGCGCCTTGAAAGTTCAAAATAGTTGATAAAATATCTCCTAGGGAATTTCATTCGGTTATTCATTGTTCCAGAACAGCGTGAGAAATGATATTTTCTTGAGGAATCGGCCAGTGTTGGGTAGGGTGACTCGACTGATGTATCTATTATAAGATTGTTCGTTTATATGAAAATGAGTCTCTAAGGCTTTCTCGTTCTCGAATTCTTCTGTGACTCATTTTCATTTGCAGGTTGTGATCTCAATCGTGTTGGTTACTATTGATTCGGCTGTTTCTAATGCGGTGATGGGGGAAAAATTCCGTTGGAGAAAATCAAATCGATCGTTTTTCAATTCATTAGATGGTATAGCGTAAATCCGGGGGGAATTCAGTGTGGCGGCCGAGGGGATGGCCGGATATTTCAGCGAGGTAAATGAATGGAACTTTTTGTACTAGTCGCGGTAGTGATTGTCGGGGCGGTGGGGGAAGTCTGTATCTTGCGAACAGTAAAAACAAAGAATCAATCTTGATGCAGGATCTGGGATTGATCCACAGCTGGACGGGGCAATCCGTTTCTCCCTTCTATAAATGGGGATGGAAGAAAGTCAGAGGAGACCGTGTCTGGGCGGAGCGGATCGTTCGTGAAGCCTTTTCCAATGCGGAGTACTGGCTCGCTCCGGAGGATTTGCAGTATTTAAAACTGGTCTGCGATTTGAACGAGAAGGGGGAACCGGTTAATCATGAAGAGGTTATCGAGCGCGTAAGGGCGATTGTTTACCGCAATGAACTGATGGGAAACATTCTCGCCTCTTTTGTTCGTGATTTACTGCAGAACATCACAAATACACCCGAAGAAGACGCGAAGAAGATCCTTGAAGAGGCGGGGATCAATTTACTTGGCGTTGAACGGATCCTGCATCGGTATGGGCAGCGGGAACTGCGGCTGGCGGTTAGTGAGGCCGGGCGGGAAATTCTTTGTCTGGGCGGGGAAGGATTTACTGTCAAAGATCCGGAGAAAGAAATGGAATTCCCGCTGCGGGGAATCGAAGCGTGGAGTCGTTGGATGCTCCTTTTCAAAGAGGCGCTTCTTTTTGAACTCTCCACTGCGAAGAATCCGTCTGACGCGTATTTATATCGATTGATTAGCGCCAGTGTAAAAAAGGGATTGTTGAATGATTTCGAAGAGGATATCAAGGAAGAACAGGAATTCAACGCCGCTATGCGCGCGGAGATTACCAAAGGAGCTCTGACTGCCAGTTTGGAAGATTTGGATACGCTCCAAGGGATTCTCTATATGTGGCAATTCAATGATGAAATCCCTTTCAGTCATTTAGATCATAAACGATTCCGCACATTTTTCTCTCACAAAGAATTGGCGCCGGTGTTGCGCGAGGTTGTGATCCGGTCGATTGAACCGGATTTTGCCTCGCTGAAAAAAATTGTCTCTCTTTTGCCGCGCAATCTGATTTTATATGGAAATGATGGGTATGCGAGAGCGTACATCGGGGAGCAGTATACAAACAATCTCAATAAACTAATGATGACGATCGGAATTCACACGGATCAAAAACCACATGGCCCCGCGTTTCTCAATATCTCGAACGCAGAGATCAAAAAAATGAGGAGCGCCTTATATCTCCAACTGAAGAAAGAAGAAAAAGAACAGGAATTCAGTAAGAATAAAACCAAAGCCGCCGCTCAAAAGATTATTACCCCTCTCATTGAAGATTCCCAAACCCGAAGCCGGAGGAAACGGAATATTGAGAAAAAAATGGCGAATGAACTGGGCTGGATTGTTGGACTTCCATTGGATGATTCGAACTGGATCGAAATGAAAGAAATGGATTTGAAACCGTTCTGTTATTACAAACGCCTTCTCTGCGATGATTTTGGAGAATGTGATTTCATGAGCAATCATCCCAACGCGCGTGAACAACGAGTTCAATATTTTAATAAAGTATTAATCTCTATTATGGGAAAAAAACTGGAAGCGCTGACAAAGAGCGCGGCTGAACAAAAGGATTCTCCCGAGAAAGAATCCGCCTCGAAACAGGAAAATGAGCAGGAAAAAGAGTCCACATCCAATGAAAGCGCTCCGTCAGAAAAAGAATCTCCCTCCAAACAAGATGTCTCATCAGAGACAGAGCCAGCGCCGAAGAAGGGAAACGAATGATTTGTTGGTTCGTCTACCCGCTTCATAACTCTTGATTCCCACAAACAAGGAATATTGCTGTTACCACAATTCCAGCCAAATGGAACATTGGATATCCTATCGATGGAGACACTATCCGGTTCTCTTCTAGAGTATATAATTGGATCATTAAAGTTTCACTCGTACCGGGATTCGATTTTCACGATACGGCCGTTTTATATGGTTTAAAGGAATCCGGAGCGATTCCTGAGGAGGTTTTATGTTGAAATCATTGTGGAAAACAAGTGTAGTTATCATCTTTGCGTTCGCGGCGGTTCCCTTGGAAGCGTATGAATTTGAGTCGACAGGTTACAACCTTAAGATCCGCGCTTTCCAGACGTATGACTGTTATTATCCCATACGCATCGAAGAGGACGCGCTGAGATCGTTTGACACATCCAAGAAATATGTTTTTTGGGCGGGGGGGCCGATGGCGTCGTATCCGATGCAACGGTTTGGCGATTCCTTTTATGTGATGATTCCTCCTTTCAAAGAAACGTTCAAAGAAAAGGCGGAATTTCAGATTTTGGAATGCTTGGATATCGAGTATCAACAGCGCTTTCGATTTATAGAAACCGAAGATAAATTCCTGACGTTGTATGAAAAAGGGAAACCGGTTCTCGTGTATAACTATGGGATGATTGGTCATGAGGGGGCGCCGGAGCAGATGACGCGGTCAAGTTACATTCATCCACTCTATGGGTTGGATGGCGAGATTCTTTCCGATGATTTTCCAAAAGATCACTATCATCATCGCGGTCTCTATTGGGCTTGGCCTCGAATCCAGGTGGGAGAGAAAGAATACGATCTCTGGCATTTAAAGGGGATCGAGCATCGTTTTGAAGAATGGCTTCATCGTGAGAGCGGTCCAATCTGCGCGTTATTCGGCGTACGGAACGGGTGGTATGTTGGTTCCAAACGGGTAGTGGAAGAGAAGGCGGAGTTCGCCGTGTTTCCAGAGGGGAAATTCGGCCGTGCGATTGATGTCCGTCTCCGGTGGAAGGCGCTGGATGTACCCGTCACCATCATCGGGCAGGCGAATTTAAACAAAGGGTACGGTGGATTCAATTTCCGTCCAGCGCCCCGTCAGGATACGAAGATCACCACGATGGGCGGTTTTCAAGAAGAAGACAGCAACTTAAATCCATTTCCCTGGGCTGATTTTTCCGCCCGGTTTGGAGATAGGGAAGAGATGTCAGGAATCGCGATCCTGGTTCATAAACGCAATCCGGGATTCCCGCCGGGCTGGTGTCTGCGTTATTATGGATTTCTTGGCGTCGCATGGCCGGGATTGGACACGTGGACCCTCAAACCGGATGGGCCGGAATTGGAATTGAATTTCCGCGTTTGGATTCACCGGGGTGATGTAGAGGACGGGAAAGTGATGCAAGCGTTCCGGGCTTACTTGAATCCATATGAGGGACTTGAGATTGTAAAATCCAAACAGAAAGACGAAGTAAAGAAATAGTATCCCCTCGCGATGGGTCTTCAATCATTTCCCCGAATGTTTGAGTTTATCGAATTCGGCTGAAAAAGGGCAGTAACAAGGTTCCCAAAGCGGCTCCGCCTTTAACGACACCGGCTCGCGAGAAGCCTAGACCGTATCCGGTCAGCAACCGGGATAGTTCCATTTTAAGGCGCAGCAGGGATACTTTTTTCTTCATCAAAGCCAGCCGTTCAATCTCCCGCAGGGCAAAGAGAAAATCCTTGTGTAGTGTCTGATTCCCCGTCTTGTTGTATTGATCCGCGATCCAACGATAGATACGCCGCAGTTCATCAAAATTGGAATCCGCCAATAACGGGATTTCGTCAGCAGTTGAACAATGATTGATTATACGGCCGGCGGTGGTCCAATTCGAATCTTTAAAATCGCAATGACTTAACCGCGCGCCTTGAAATTGGGCGCGCGACAGGTCGTTGGAGAAACGGATCAACGCGCCTCGATCGTGCGCGCCTTGAAAGGAGAGATGGGCCGAGACAAAATTGGCGCGCCAGAATGTAACCGTGCCGGCGCCGAAATTGACTTCGTCAAAGAGCAGAAGGTTCACATCGAATTGAGAGAAGTTGAATAAGATTTGGTTGGAGAGGAAATGGGCGTTCTGGAACGTAAGCATGGTTCCCGCCAGGTTCATCGCTTGAAAGGACGTATGTGTGTTTTCAAATACGCTGGATGAAAAATTGATATTTCCACTCTGGATCCGTGTTCGATTGAACGAGACGCGTTTGCTTTTCAGCCACGTTTTACGGAAATAGAACGCGCTCGATTCCACCCGGTTGTCTTGGAATGAAAAATCAGCGTTCTCTGTTGTGAGGCCGTCGAACGAAATCGCGCCGGTTTCGAAATGGCAATTTTTTGTGATGAATTTCCCTCCCAGGCGTAGATGAGAGAAATCGATCTCCCTTTCCGCCGCCAGTTGAGAATCGATCAGGCAAAACGGGCCGGAATGTAATTCCACATTCGCGAGACTGATGGTGTCTCCCATCATTGAACATCGATCAAAAGCGAGTACGCCTGTATGGAAAAGGCTATTGTCGAAATGGATCGCACCGTCTTTCCATTCACATTGGCGAAAGAGAAATCCCTTCCCGTGATTCTCCATGTGGGAACAATCCATCTGCCCGCAATCCCAGATAGTGTTTGTAAACACCATCCGTCCTTTTTCCTGGCGCGCGCCGTGCAAGGAGAACCGGTTCGCTTGGAATCCAGCGTTGTTGAATTTCATTTCGTTCAAACGCATGGTGGATTGATAGAACGAGATCGTGGGCGCTTTCCATTGGATGGAATGGAAACGAGCGCTGTTTCCGTCGAACACATTGTGTAGAAACGCGATGGTTTGTCCTGCGTCCCAATGGGAGCGGGAAAAAATCAATTCCCCGGATTGGAACCGGCAGCTGCGGAAGGAGAGGCTTTCTCCTTTAAAAGAGGATTTGTGGAATGTGATTGTTTTCGCGCCAAAATGACATTTGTTGAAATCGACCGTTGAACCGTAGAATTGACAATTCTCGAATGAGGTTCGCTCTCCATTGAAATGGACGGTATCGAATTTC
Source organism: bacterium (assembly GCA_963663405.2). Classification (GTDB taxonomy): domain Bacteria; phylum Hinthialibacterota; class Hinthialibacteria; order Hinthialibacterales; family Hinthialibacteraceae. Next base: position 7,667 of record CAXXSM010000032.1, read on the forward strand.
GCGCCTTGAAGGAATTTGCAGTCCCGGAAGGAAACGGAACTGTCGAAGGTAAAATCCTTTAAGGTCAACCGGAAAGGAAAAACGAAACCATCGAATACGAAATCTTTATTCCTTAATTTTTCTCGTAGAATATGGAGGAATTCGTCCTTTGGTTTAGACGATTCTTTCGCATGGGCGACGCAGAGTCCAAGAATCGATTGATCCCAGACAGGCTGATCGCAGCGCCGTTCATCGGTATGATTGATGTAATAACAAATTTTTTGCTTCCGCATTTGGGGCCGCCCCATTTTGATCCGCCCAATTTCATTTCGCACTGGAGCGAGAGCGATTCAAAACCAAAACTGGCCCACAACCCATTTCAATACAGAACAATGAAGAACGTACGAACTCGGATACAACCTATATATTATAGTATATATCGTTATCGGCAAACACCAAACATTCTATACTTAACTTATGTCTAGATTAATCTTTCGCGTCATGAATCGAATATAACGACTCCATTATCGTTGTTTCAATGCGTTTCCTCATTCACTTGACAACCCCAGTTCCCACCGATAGCTTCAAAATTATATTATAACACTTTTAATCTACCCAATCGATTCCAAAATTATGTTGATCGTACTCAATGGAAATGAGAAAGAGTTCGAGGACGGACTCACGATTTTTCAAGTTCTCCAGCAGCTGGATCTTCATCCCCAGCGGGTGGCTGTGGAAGTGAACCGTGAGATTGTGAAACGCGATCGATTTACAGAACACCTCCTGCAAGATGGAGATGTTGTCGAAATACTCCAATTCGTCGGGGGCGGTTGATCGCATTGTTGGAATTGATAGAAAGGCAGTAATGATACAATTATGACACAGGATAACGCTCTTCACGATGAGCCACTGAAAATCGGTGATATTACGCTTCATTCGCGCCTTATTGTGGGCACGGGGAAATATAAAAGTTTTGAGGAAACGGAACGCGCGTTAGAAGAATCTGGAACCGAAATGGTGACCGTCGCGCTCCGCCGGGTGGATCTTGGCGCGGACGATCATCTGCTCAACCATATCGATCCGAAGAAATATATCGTTCTCCCGAATACCGCAGGATGTTACAACGCGGAGGACGCGATTCGTGTCTGCCAACTGGGACGTGAGGTCAGTCAATCCAGTCTTGTCAAGTTAGAAGTTTTGGGAGATCCTGACACACTTCTGCCCGATCCAATCGAGACACTCAAGGCCCTTGAGATTCTCGTAAAAGATGGTTTTACCGTCATGACTTATACAAGCGATGATCCGGTTTTAGCCAAGCGGCTCGAAGAAGCGGGCGCCACGACCGTCATGCCGGCGGGCGCTCCCATTGGATCAGGGCAGGGAATTCTCAATGAAAACAATATCAGAATCATTCTCGAACGGGCGAATGTTCCAATTATCGTAGACGCGGGCGTCGGCGCCGCATCCGATGTCACGCGGGCGTTTGAATTGGGTTGCGACGCGGTTCTCCTGAATACCGGTATCGCGGGCGCAAAAGATCCAATCCGCATGGCCCGCGCCATGAAATACGCCGCCCGGGCGGGACGGGACAGCTATTTAGCTGGACGCATTCCAAAAAAACTCTATGCCACCGCCAGCAGTCCACAGTTGGATTTCTAAAGGGCTAACTTGAATTTCGGATATTTATTCAAACGCAGGGGCGCGCCTTTTTATCTCTTCTGGTTGAGAAAAGGCTGTAAAAGGAATGACGTAAGTCTTTCCTAAGCAATAGTTTATTTTGTAATTAATTCGATGGCTGTACATTGTATATTCATTGGAAATTCCCCGTGATGATGGTGAATAGAATTGATACATGACCGGCTTTTGCGTACGATCGACGCCAACGCCAACCGGGCCGCCGAGGGATTGCGTGTCGTAGGCGATATCGCCCGATTTATCCTTAATGATGGCGGACAAGCGAAGGTTTGGCGTTCGATTCGATCCGATTTATGGCGAATTCTCTCCGAAATTCCCGGATTATTGAATCAAGCTCTGCGCGCGCGTGACAGCGATAGAGATACTGGCCGGGAATTCGCCGCTTTTTCCACATCGAGATATTTACAACCTGACCCGGTCCAACGCGCATCGGGCGCAGGAATCGCTCCGGGTATTGGAAGAATCCTGCCGGGGGATCGACCTTTCGGCTGTCTCTCGATTTAGCGCGCTGCGGTATCAGTGTTACAGCGCCGAACAGATGATTCTCGCCGCTCTAGCGTCATGGTCGATGGAACGGAAATTGGATTTTAATTTATATGTGGTTTTGGGGCGGGAATTCTCGAAGGGGCGGGATTTTCTTGATGTGACACGGCAGGCGATTGATGGCGGCGCCGGGGCGATTCAGCTGCGCGATAAAGAAATGCCCAAACGGGAATTACTGGCCTGGGCGTACCGCCTCAGAGAATTGACCCGTGAACACGGCGTAACGTTTATTATGAACGATCATCTCGATATCGCGCTCGCTGTTGGCGCGGATGGGATTCATCTGGGCCAGGAGGATTTCCCCCTTCCTGAAGCCCGCCGGATCGCCGGGCCGGATTTCATCATCGGCGCTTCCACCCACTCCGTTGAAGAAGCGAAACAAGCAGTCGAGGAAGGCGCCAGTTATATCAATATCGGCCCAATCTTCCAGACTGCGACTAAAAAAGGCGTTATATCTCCCGTTGGGCCGGAGATGATCGAGAAGGTCCAATCCGTTGTCCAGCATCCATTTACGGTAATGGGGGGGATTAAGTTGGATAATGTGGATGAAGTATTGAAGCGGGGCGCCCGGCGGATCGCGGTTGTCACGGCGGTTGTAGGAGCGGATGATATTCAATCCGCCGCGCGGGCGTTTATGGAACGGATTCAGCAATATAGGGATTTTCAAACAGTAGAAATGGAGAATGGGATTGGATTGTAAAGTAATTATTTGTTTGAAGAGTGTATGAAAAATGGGAATGATTATATAAATTTGTCCATGTTGTGGTAGGTTACGTATTAAGGTGGGCTACGCTTCGCTTTTAGCCCACCCATTTAACTCTGGGATTGACTTCATAGTGATTATCCCGTGATATAGTAGATGGTGATTTTGATTACTAAGATTAACCAAAAGAATAAAAAGATCCACGGCGCGTACGTTGGGAACCACAAACTCTTATTGTGTATTTCTTTTGAAGCGGGGATAAATACTGAAAGCTCCTTATACTCTTTTTCCTTCTCTCTCCACTGTTTCAAACGATCCTTTGCTGTTTTTACGCCGAAATGCATTAAGAACGCCAATATGAGTCCAACAAACGACAGCATGCCGGATAAGCAATCAATATCATTAGCAATGGAAATCGAGTAAGCAGTGCACAAAAACACTTGTGAGTTAAGGAACAAACCCAAACGATATCCAAGCAACGTGTGTTGGAAGCGAATTTCTTCTCGTACGAACTTATACTCCTCGAAATCATTATTGCATGTTGAACCTTCGATGGATTTAATCATTGTATTCTCCAATAAAGTTTGAAATCGAACGCTGAGTTCAGCAACCTATGGATTTGCGCCTATTTTCGTATGAATGGGCATGGTATTCTAGTTTTTTTAAGGTACGTATTTCAAAAAATCGTATTATTTTAATTCATTAAGAAAACTTATCGAGATAGAGTGAAAATGAAATATTCATTAGTTACTAATGATCCGCGATTTGAATCGTTGATCGCGGCGCTTCGATCCTGTGACGTTCATTTTGAGAATCTTCCGGATATTTTTCAGCGGCGTATCCAGTCTTTAGTACAATATTCACCCCGTTTAACGGCGATTTGTACGGCAAAACCGGAATATTTAGTTGAAATCTTAGATGAAGAAATATTGGGTAAGTTATATAAAATCAATGATTATAAGAAAATTTTAAAGGAGTGTTTGGCTCGTTCGGATGATCCGGAAACCGCATTGCGGGCATTTCATCGGCGGGAGATGATTCGCATCGCGTGGCGCGATCTCTGCAATCTCGCGGATATACAGGATATCACGGAAGAACTGTCTGATCTCGCACAGACCGTCATCAGCGCTGTCTACCGGATCGAGTGGAAACGGATGACGGAACAGTATGGGATACCTATTTCCCAAGAAAGTGGAGAACCCGCGCAGTTTTGTGTGATTGGCGTTGGCAAACTGGGTGGACGTGAGTTGAATTTCAGTTCCGACATCGATTTGATGTTCGTCTACGATCATGAAGGCGAAACTCGCGGGGGTGAGGGGAAGCCTCTACATAACTCAATCTTTTTTCAGCAGTTAGCCCAGGGGATCTGTGATGTTCTCACACGGCCTACACCGGAAGGATTTCTGTACCGGGTTGATACGCGGCTCAGGCCTGAAGGGAGCAGCGGCGCGCTGGCGGTTTCCCTGATGACGATTGAGATTTATTACCATACCTACGGCGCCAATTGGGAGCGCCAAGCGCTTCTCAAGGCCCGCCCCGTGGCGGGGGAAGGCCGGGTTGGATTCAATTTTATGAGTGTGATTACACCGTTCACATACCGCAAGTATGTGGATGAACTCGAGATCGCCGAGGTTCTTCGTTCGATCGATATAATGCGTCAAAAGTCGATCGCCAACATCGGCGGGGTGAAAAAGCAGGCGGTCAATTTTAAAAATGGATATGGGGGCATCCGTGATATTGAATTTTTTGTTCAAGCTGTCCAGATGCTTTATGGAGGGCAGTATCCGGAAATCAAGCTGAATGGCACGCTGGTCTCTCTATTGCGAATGCATGAGAGTCATCTGCTGCATACGAAAGATTTCGATTTTCTCACCGACGCATACCGTTTTTTACGTAAAATTGAACACCGGCTGCAGATGGTTTCCGATCAGCAGGTCTATGAATTGCCGAGTGATCCTAACGCGCGGTTCCGGCTTGCGAAAAGCCTTGATTTCGATTCATACGATACGTTGAAAGCAAAGTATGATGACTTTACAAAAGGAGTGCGGAAGATCTACGAAGGTGTTTTCCTACGGGCGGAATGGGCCGATCCTTCAGAATTGATCATCGATTCGGAAACCTTTGATGACCGGATCGGAGCGCTGCTCGAATCGTATGAGTTCCATGATTCCAAACGCGCGTTTCAATTCCTGCGCGCGTTGTTGAAATCACCCGATACGCATCTCCAACCGAAAACCACCCGGCTCTTCAAAGCGATGCTGCCCCGATTGCTTCAGTATTTAAAGAACAGTCCTGATCCGGATTTGGCGCTTGCGAATTTTGAGAGTCTTGTGTCGAGTTTCAAGGCGCGGTCCGCTTTGTATGAATCCTTCTGCGATCAACCGAATCTGCTTGATCTTCTCGTTTCGGTCACCAGCAGCAGTCAGTTTTTAACCCGGCTGGTGAAAGTAGATCCTTCACTGATGGAATCTTTGGGGCGGGATGACGCGCTGGAGAATACGATTACGGTGGATTCTCTGTGGAAGCACTATCAAATTATATCCAACGCGTATCCAACGGACGAACGGCGGGATTGGCTGCTGCGGGTAGAGAACGCCGCTATTTTGCAGTGCGGCATTCGTTTTATCCTTGGGCTTTCGGATGTAGAGACTATAGAACGCGAATTGAGCGATATCGCTGATTTTGTCCTGGAACGATCCATGGAACCCGCGCGGGAATCTCTCGTTGCGAAATTCCCGGAATTCACCCGTGATTACGGGGAGGAAATCGCAGTGGTTGGCTTTGGGAAATTGGGGGGAAGGGAATTCAACATCGCGTCGGATTGTGATATCTGTTTTATCTATTCCGAATCGCGGATGACGAAAGAAACCTCATCAAGAGAATATTTCCAGCGATGGGCGGCGAAGTATTGTGTCTATTTAGAGGATAAATCGAGGCTGGGTTTTCTCTATATTCCCGATACACGGCTTCGGCCCTTTGGGAAGAGCGCGCCTCTCGCGTCTTCGAAAGAGTCGTTTTTAGAGTATTACCGCGATCGCGCCCAGTTCTGGGAGAAAATGGCACTGACACGGGCGCGGGTTGTGTGTGGCAATCCTGCGATCCAGGCGTTTTTAGACGATTTGAAAGAAGAGTTGTTATTCCAAACCGTTCCTTCCCGCAAGGATTTAGAATCCATTCTCACCATGCGGGAAAAGATCGAGAAATATAAAAGTGAAGAAACGCTGAAAGCCGGACCCGGCGGGATTGTCGATGTGGAATTCATCGCGCAGACGTTGACGCTCTATTATGGGCCGTCTCATACTTCCATGCGTAAGTCCGCGACATTGGAGATTATCCGCGCCGCGTCTCAAGAAGGTTTGATTCCTCAAGAAGAAGGGACGGCGTTGATCGAGTCCTACCGGTTTCTGCGGGAGGTGGAAAACCGGCTGCGAATTGTCGATAATGTCTCCATTGACTCGATCCCCAAAGATCCAGAAGAATTGGAAAAACTGACCCGGCGGTACGCGCTCCGGTTGGATACTGATAAGTTGACGCCGGAAGGATTTCTCGAAACGATCGCGAATCATACACATACTGTCCGTGAAATCTATACGCGCTTTTTTGATGATCTTCTTTCCGGATCGGGGGAGTAAAACCTTCTTTTAATAACTGATGTTACTCAGATTCCTCAGTTGATTATTTATGGATTCTTTTCTTTGTCTGAATCTAGATATCCAGGATAAACAGGATACTCAGGATTTTTTTGTATTACGTAATCCTGCTTATCCAAATAATCCTGTCCATCAAGATTCAGACAAAAATATCTTAGACGGTTGCTTTGCGTAACATTAGTTAATAAAAGGCTGGAATCATGGCGCGGGTATTTTTTCAGTTCAGGGAATCCCCTGTCGCTTGCCCGATGAAGGTCCAAACGTATAATCTTTTCCTAAACCATAGATGACATGGTAAATCGTGTATGTTGACCATGTTCATAGATAGGCGCAGAGAATGAATTCATCGGATCGAATGTTTTTAAGTGGGAATGAGGCGGTGGCGCTGGCCGCGTATCGATGCGGCGTAGCGTTGGGGACCGGTTATCCCGGCACACCGTCGACAGAAATATTGGAAAGTTTTTCCGAGCGAGGTGGAAAGGCGCAGTGGGCGCCGAATGAGAAAGTGGCGATGGAAGTGGCGCTAGGCGCGGCGTACGCGGGAGCGAGGGCGCTGGTGACGATGAAACACGTCGGTTTTGAATGTCGCCGCCGATCCACTTTTTACCGCCACGTATACAGGCGTTAGTGGCGCGCTTGTTGTTGTCTCCGCCGACGATCCAGGCATGGCGTCCAGTCAGAACGAGCAGGATAACCGGAATTACGCCCGCGCCGCTGGGATTCCGATGTTGGAGCCGTCTGATTCCCAAGAAGCGTTTGATATGACGGCGGAGGCGATCGCGATCTCGAAACGTTGGCGGATTCCCGTCATGCTGCGTTTGACTACGCGGATTTGTCATTCCAAAACCGTCGTGAACGCCGGGATGTTTGATCCTCCTGCGTCCAGCGCCCATTTCGAGCGGGATGTTAAAGGATTGGTGATGATTCCCGCTTATGCGCGAATCGCCCATAAGAAACTGCGGGTGAAATTGAATGAAATCGCGGATTGGAATGAAGACGGTTCTCTCAATCAACGGATTGACGGTGATACCTCGCTGGGAATCATCGCCGCGGGGATTTCATATTATCACGTTCGTGAAGCCGCTCCGGACGCGAGTTTTCTGAAATTGGGAATGACGTATCCGCTTCCATTAAATGCGATCCGATCGTTCGCGGAGAGTGTGGATCGGCTTGTGGCCATTGAGGAAGGGGATCCCTACCTGGTTGATTCGATTCGGGCGGCGGGGATTTCGATAGAAGGCAAGCCGGAGATGTATCGCTTTGGAGAATTTGACGTAGACAGAGTGAGGAGAATTCTCGCGGGTGATGAGACGCCTGAAACGGCTCCACCGGCTGGCAAGCCGCCGCAGCTCTGCACGGGATGTCCACACCGGCTTGTTTTTCAGATTTTAAGTGATTTGGATTGTGTTGTTGCGGGTGATATTGGGTGTTACACATTGGGTGTGCTGCCTCCATTTAACGCGATGGATACTTGTGTTTGTATGGGCGCCAGTGTCGGCGTTGGATTGGGACTGCGTCATGTTCTTCCTAATGAAGAGGCGCGAAGAGTTGTCAGTGTGATCGGTGACAGCACGTTTATCCATAGTGGGATCACTGGATTGGTTGAAATGGTGTACAACCGGCCTAAAACGGGGCATTTAGTGATTATCCTGGATAATGGGACGACCGCCATGACCGGTTTGCAGGAACATCCAGGCACCGGCCGTTCGCTCGATCATTCCCCCGCGCATCAAATCAGTTATGAAAAACTTGGGCAGGCGCTGGGGATCGAACATGTTTATACATTCGATCCCATGAAAGAGACGAAACAAATGAGAGAGCGGATTATAGAATTACTAGATACGCAATGTTTGGCTCTGCTTATTGTCCGCAAGCCCTGTGTCTTGTCCGCCCGGAAGATTAAGCAATATGAATTGGCCGCCGCAAAACAGAAAGAATGCGCGGTGGAGGAGGTATGATGAACAGCTCAGCGAAAGTCACAAATATTGTCGTTGCGGGATTGGGTGGACAGGGGGTATTGACCGCTACGGATATCTTAGCCGGGGCCGCGTTTCGTTCAGGATGGGATGTGAAAAAAGCCGAAGTGCATGGCATGAGCCAGCGCGGTGGCTCGGTTTCCAGTGACGTGCGATTCGGTGAAAAAGTATTCAGCCCAATGGTTCCTCCCGGAGAGGCTGATTACCTTGTTGTTTTCAACGCCGATCAGGTGGAGAACAACCGCTCGCGTTTGAGAGAGAATGGTGTCTTGATCGAACCGGGTTCCATCGATGTTGAAGCGTTGGCCAATCCTCGCAGCCTGAATGTAGCCCTTCTCGGTCTATTGAGCGCCCATCTGGATATTGATGAAACTCATTGGATTGAATCGATTTATGATAATTTGCCTCCTAAAATCCATGAAGTGAATCGGGTAGCGTTTGCGCTTGGACGAGAGCGGAAGTGATATTCTTGATTGAAACGGATCCTTACGTTCTTCTATCATCCTAACTTCCCTTCATCTCATATTCGATCCCTTCACTATTCTGTTTCTAGCGCTTGGCTTAAAAAATGAAATAGTCTGTGTTAGGATGTTCTATTCTTAATCTAATATCATACATGAGTATAAAAGGAATGTGACAATGAAGAACTTTGCCGCTGTGTTTAATCCTCTTAGCGCTCCAGATTATCTCCCGATTCCTCAGCTGCGGAAATTACAACATAGCCGTCTCTTGAATATGGTGAAACAAGCCTACG
>CAXXSM010000033.1:0-17176 GCA_963663405.2 bacterium
GGTTCTCGCCTGGACAATCCCCATTCCAACACCCAAACACCACGCACGGCGCCCGTGCGGAAAACGGCCATGTAGCATTGGACGCTCACACAAAGGCCTCATGGAGGAATTAGAACAATGGGAATCACTCGAATTAACACCAACATTACTGCGCTATCGGTCCTCAACAATGTCAACCGGACCGGGGATAAACTTGCGCAATCCATCGAACGGCTTTCTTCTGGACTCCGTATCAACAGCGCCGCCGACGACGCGGCGGGGCTCTCGGTCGCCAGTAATCTGGAAACACAGGTCCGGGGATTAAATGTCGCCGTCGACAACGCCCAAAGCGGCATCAACGTACTCAGCGTCGCGGAAGGCGCGCTGGTTGAAACCGGCTCACGATTGAATCGTGTCCGCGAACTCGCCATCCAAGCGGCGAACACCGGTGTGTACGATTACAAGGCCCGTCTCTCCATTCAAGACGAAGTGTTCCAGAGTATTGACGAAATCACTCGAATCGCCAATACCACCCAGTTTGGAGACAATTTTCTCCTCAACGGCGACTTCTCGATTAAAACAGAAGTGAAAGCCGGCCAAATTGACATCGGAGTCAACGTCGACGCTTCTCCAGTCGGCAGCAGCCTTGGCAATGGCACCTCGTTTTTGAACATCCAGCAAATCCAAACTAGTTCGTCTCAAATCGTAGGCGGTGATGAGGGAAGCATCCAGATTCTGAACACTGGAATCAAAAATTTGACGACATCGCCGTCACTCTCGCGCACTTCGGTGACGCGGCTGCGTTCGGGGGATCGGGCGCTGTCGCAACCGACGCCGCCAGCGCAACCTTCTTCAATGGCGTCTCCATTTCCGCTCATGCGGAAGCGGTGTTTATGATGTCTTCACCTTTGACGGCGTATTGGCGGATGGAGTGACCAAATTCTCCGGCAGTTTAAGTTTAAGCGGGCAGGTCGTTCTTGGCGTGGCGACGGACACAGCGCTTACGGACGCCGCCAACTCCCTGGTTGGTTCCATCAACCGGGCGATCGACCAAGCGGAAAAAGCGCTCTTCGGCGCGACAACAACCGCCAGTGTGCCAACATCCTTCCGGACCACCGTCTCACTTGGCGCCGGCGCCAATATGGGCCGCCTCTTGCTCTTTAGTGATGGCAACTACATCAACCAAGGAAGCATCAACATCAACTTGGTCCGCAATAGTGAATTTGTGACCCAATCCAAAGGTGTGACTCGTTCCGGCGCGATTGGAACGCAATCCTCCCTTTCCGGAGTCGGTCAAGTCGGTAATTCCGTCACGGCGATTACAGGTTCGACGTTCGGGACAGGACAATTCGAGATTGAAGTCACCGACGTGCAACAAGCGCTCCAGCGAACAATGGAAAGCAATGTGCTCTTCCAGAATAACAATGGCGCGCTCCTCGACCGGAGCACCACCATTACCGGAACCGGAGCCAGTAACACAATCGTGCTCAATGGAAACTTTGCCGGCGCGACGTACACCGGTGGAACGACCCTGCAAAGCGGCGACACAATCACCATCACCGGCGCCAATGCTGATGGCACCACCTTCCAAGGCATCTTTTCCTACGACGATACGGACACCGCGGGCAATCAAAATGAAGTGGATACCAACTTGAACGACTTCAGTTTCCGCTCCATCTCCGGTTTGATCGCGGAACTCAATTACCGCACGCGGGACTACAACGCGACCAACAATGCGATCAGTACAGCGGATGGTGTTCAAACCCGGTTTGAGGACGCTCTGTTTACTTATACGACATCAGGAACCATTCAGCTGGTCGATGATTATGGGCGTTCCAATTCGCAAACCGCTTTCACGATCACATTCCAAAGCCAAGCCGGCTCCTCCAATCCATACACGATTCAAGACGACGCTGATTTGACGCAAGAAGGCTACGCCGAACAAGCGTCCTTCCGGATTAGCGGTGGAGAGACCGTCCGCGCGGAAGCGGGAGAAGTGATTACTCTGAAAGGGGTAGAAGCGACGATCCCAGGAGTCCCACAGGAAGAAGTCACATTCCGTGTCGGCAGTGGTTTCTCCGCTGGAACGGATACTCTCGAAACAACAGCCAATTTATATATCGGCCGGTTGAACGGTGGCGCGGATGTCACGTTCAGCGCAGGCGCCCAGGATGTTGTATTCAACACACCTGGATCGGTTCAAGATCCATCGAAATACGTCACGATCGATTTCGACTCCATTATCGATGTAACGACGGATGGCTCAGCGACGGATCCAGGGAGAACAGTCCTTCTTTCCACCGTCAGTTCCGGTTTGAATTTCCAGATCGGCGCGTTCTCCCGGCAGGATATTCAGTTCTCCATTGGAGATCTGAAATCCGACAATCTAGGATATGGACGGGGCAGCGGACGAACCGTTCAAGACATTGACGTCACGTCTCTCTCCGGCGCCAATGAGGCGTTGGACATTATCGATGAAGCGTTGGATCAAGTGAACCGCACCCGATCCATCCTCGGCGCGGCCACAAACCGGCTTGAATCCACGGTTTCCAACCTAAGCGTGACGTCAGAAAACCTGACCGCTTCCGAATCCCGGATTCGTGACGCGGATATCGCTTCGGAAACGACGGAATTTACTCTGAACCAAGTTCTGCTCCAAGCGGGTATCTCCGTCTTGGCGCAATCGAATTTCCAAAGTCAAGGATTCCTTGCGCTCCTCGGCTAAGAGGTGATGGATGACGGACGGAGCCAACTTCCGTTCGTCATCCTTTGTTTCATTCAGGCGAACATTATTTAAAAAGGACTGGAAGACAGCAGAAATCTGTTCCTTGGGGGGATTGGGGGAAATATCCATCAAAAAATAAAAATGGACCACGGCGGCCGATCCGGCTCCCGTGGTCCATCTTCTTGCCACACGTTTTCACACACTTACTCAACCATCGGTTATGTGGGAATCCCGATTCCCACATAACCCCTTTTTTTTTCTGGATTCAGCTATGTTGGTTTTACAATACGCTCAAATCGATTTTTTCAGGGCGCATCTGTAGAAGAGAGAGGATGGTTGGAAACTCGGATCAGATTCTGCTTGCCACACGAAGGGCACTCCGTGGGCAGTTTCTTTTTCAACGTTGTTTTCCATAGATATTTACATCCCAGACAGACAAAATGCTTCACGTTATCCAAGGTGACATTTCCGCCTTCTACCCGAACAGCCTTTCCATTGATCAGCGCGTCAGCCACTTTCTTATGGGCGGATTGCAGAATCCGCCCAAACGTCGCGCGCGAGATTCCCATCTGTTTAGCGGCGTCCTCATGATAGAAATTCTGCAAATCGGCCAATCGAATCGATTCCGCTTCATCCAGTGTCAAGTTAATTTCATCCAGTTCCCGCAACGGAATCCCCTGCGGTTTAAAAAAAAACCGCGCCTGGCTGCCACTGGATCACGCGAGCGTGTTTTGGACGAACCATAGAAACACTCCAACAATCCGTATACCGCCCCCAAATAGGTAAATAGAAATAACAATCCCTTGCGTAACCTAGACATCATAGCAACACTTAAATGGTGTGTAAATTCACCTATCACAAAACGAAAACAGAAATTAATTCTATCAAAGAACGGCGTCGATTAAAAGACCATCTTTAAACTGAAACTGTGTATCATCAAATGGAATTCAGAATTCCTTCACAAGCCGAATGGAGAGTCGAATCATGATCGAGTGGATTAATCAAAAGTTTTTTCCGGATGGATTCAGCTACTGGCATATTGTAGGAGCGGTGGGAGGGATTACTTTCTTTTCCCGTTTTTTCATTCAATGGATCGTGTCCGAAATCAAGAAAGAAAGTGTAATTCCCGTCGCGTTTTGGTATTTGAGCATTATCGGAAGTCTGCTGCTGGCTTTATACGCGTATTGCTATCTTTCCGATCCCGTCTTTACCGTGCTGTATCTTCCCAATTTTTTGATTTATATCCGCAATTTATACCTCATTTACTCGAAACAAATGACCGCCCCGAATCCAGATTGATAGCGTTAGCCTCTCAACCGGGATTCATTCTCCCACACTGGAACCAGTTTTCTCAGTTTCCGGTCCGACCCGGTACACACAGAAATCTTCGAGATGCATATCTTGAAAGAAACGATAGGGAAGGTTACGCGTCACGACAGCGTAAAAACACGCGCCGCGAAAATTCATCGTCCGGACCGGCAGCGCGCCAGGATATTCCTTCATTTCAAGCAGTTCCAGCCGGTCGACAAAATCCCCTCGATCTTGCATGGCGATGCCAATCAAGATTAACCGGGGCCAAATTAAAATATCCCCCTCTTTCGGCAGTTCCTTGTACCGGTGAACCTGCCGGAAACCCTGCCGGTATTCGGCGTAGAATTTCCACCCCCAATGCCCCACAAACCATGTCTCATATTGATCGGACGTCCAATTCTCCTTAGCGTACTCCGCAAAATCACGGTATGTGTCCGCATATTCATAATCCGCGCAATGGAGAATAAAGCTCATGATAGTTTGTACGCACAACAATGAGATCAACCACTTTCGTTGACAGTGAAAAGATGGAACAGGCGGCCTTTCTAAATATCGAAAAGCGAGCATTGTAAGTGGCGGCAACGCAAAGACCAAATGCCGGACCGCTTGAAAAGGCGCCATCCAGATACTAAACACAACCGGCGCACAAAGCCAAGCGAAAAGAAAAAGCGAATCCCCCGATTCCTCATCTCCCCAGTGAAACAGATAGGGTAAACCACGCCGGATACCCTCATACAGGCAAATCGAAATTAGAATCGCGCCCGAGATAGACCAGAAGAGATACTGTCCATCCACTTGGCCTTGATAATAAATCTGTACGCCCCACCATCCGATTAATACAATAACCGGACTCAATCCCAGAATCAACGCGTCTTTCCGTTTCCATGCGTCACGGATCAAAACAGGGAATAGATAAAGAATACTGCTGAGAATCACCAGCGCCCCACAGAATTTATCTTGCCAGGGAAGATAGCCCTGATTGACATCTGGATCTGATGAGCGCTCAAATTTCAAATAAAAGATATGGACGGCCCCATAGTATAGCCAATTGTGCAGACACCATAGAACCAGCAATGAGAAGGGAAGGAACGCCCACCACATCAAGCGGTATTTCCGTTTAAAGAACGGATACAGAAATAAGATCGGAACTCCAATCACGGCGGAATATTTCGTAAGAATCGCGAGTCCGCATAAAATCCCCCCTGTGATTAAGTAGCCGATCTTCTCCCGGTCCGTACCGGCGATAAACAAAGCGATTCCCGCTGTGGTTAATCCCGCCGCCGGCACGTCGCGCATTACATTGCCCGATATCATCACGGCGCAGCTGGTCATCACAAAAAGCAAAGGAAACAATGTTCCCTGCGTAAAACGCATCGCAAGAAACACCATCGATCCCGCGATCAGAAAAAGAAATACCATCATCCCCGCATGCATCACGATTTCAGAAAAATCCGAATACATCGCGAATGGAGCGAGGTAATAACTCAAAAACGGAGGATTGGTCGTCATTTTCCAAAGAGGTACGAAATGACCGTCCCAGTCGTATTCCCCCCTCAAAGGATCTAAGGGATTCTCGATTATATTGTGGATCACATGCAGAACGACTGGATCGTCTATATGAATCGGCTTATTTAAAAAAGGAACACTCGTAACCAGCGTCACAAGAATAGCGAAGAGAATATGATTCCGGCGGCTCACTCCATTCATTCCAAAACTCCAGTTAAGAATTAGATACAATGTAAAAAATCGAATATCAAATTATAGCGATTTCAAAAAATATGTCCGGATTGAGAGAGTTTTTTTAATAAAATCCATGCATTTAATATCGAGACCGGAAAACCACGGACTAGAAATGGCGCTTTTTCGAATCATGCTTAATTGATAATTAGAACCATTCATAAAGAAGTTTCTATTTCGGATCCAATCTTGGAGATTATTGTCTATTATTCATATGGCCTTACCTGGATTATTTCTATTCGATTGAATATTCAATTTTAGCAATTTCAGCGGTTAAGGCAGGACCAATTTGATGAATGATAGAATCAATATTTTGACGGCTATGCAGAACAGTGGCAATAATAATTCCCTTTGTCACGGTATTGTAAATCGCAAAATGCTGTTCAGCGGGCGCCATAAGAAAAGGCTCTGAACGGTGACGTCGAAGATGACCTATCCGAGGATCACTGGCAATTCTACCAAACGCGCGATAAAGATCGGCCATATACTGCTTTGCACGTTTTTTACCCCATTTTTCTATTAAATATTTTTCAATAGCGTCAAGATCCCGCTTGGCCCGTTTGGTAAGATAGAATACCGCCATCGTTACGATTTCCAGCCTTGAGCCTCTTTTTCTTCAAAGATTTTTTTATCTTCCTCCCAATCCCCGGAAGATTTGAAATAGCGGCCATCGGCGATGTCTTGAAAGCCTTCGAGAATGGCGCTGTAGACTTGATAAGCCTCGCTTTCCATGTCACGGCGGATAAGCGCTCGAACGTATTCATCCGGTGTTTTGTATAAACCGTTAGGTCCAACAACACGTTCGACATGTTGCGCCAATGGATCTGTTAAGCGGGCGCTTATTCTTCTTTCTGAGGCCATCTTCTGCGTCCTTTCATTCATAACTCTACATTCAGAGTATAGATCGCCGCAATAAATGTCAACACTGGAACCAATAGACATTGTGTTGAATCGATAGAAGTATCAGAGATAAAAAGAATGGGAAACGCTTTCCTGCGAAACTAAAACAGCGCATTTCAAACCGATGCAAATGGAAGGATTATACCGAAGTGTAAAAGAGATTCCTGTTCCCCCGTTACCCCAATCGCTCATTCACAAAATACGGTGGCTCATCCCGCCGGTGCAGGAAGGTGAGCATCTCCGCGACCAGTCCTAGAAAAATAGATTGAAATCCCATCAACGCGAAGAATATACCGATCGAAAGCGATATCCCCGCCGGTGTATACATCTTATAACAGATAAAAAACAGACTCAGCAAAAAAGTGAAAAAGCCAAAAAACTCGACGGATACACCGATACGGCCAAAAAGATGAGAAGGACGCTGCACGTACCGGGTGAAATACATGACCGTGCCAAAATCGAGCAATCCACGGATCAAGCGTTCGCTTCCATACTTACTTTTTTCCCGAACGGCGGGGATGATGCGTGACGGGCACTTCCGCGACCCGGAATCCATACCAACCCGCCATCACCGGGATGAAACGATGCATTTCACCATAAAGACGGACTTGTTCAATCACCTCACGCCGGTAGCACTTCAAACCACAATTAAAATCATGTAACGAAATCCCACTGGAGCGAGACACGATCGCGTTAAACACTTTCGAAAACAGCCGTTTCGACATGGGATCGTTCCGCTGTTTCTTCCAACCGGAAACCATGTCGTTCCCTTCCCCCAATTTCTCCAGCAACCGGGGGATCTCACTGGGATCATCTTGTAGGTCGGCATCGATCGTCAGGATGATATTCCCCCGCGACGCTTCAAATCCAGCCGCCAGAGCGGGGGATTTTCCATAGTTCACACGGAAACGGAGAGCGCGTACACGGGCGTCCTGCTCGTGAATCTCGCGGATCGTTTCAAAGGTGGAATCTACACTCCCATCGTCTATAAATATAATTTCAAAATCCTCGCCGAGAGGATCCAGCGAGGCGCAGATCTGTTCATACAAAGGACGAATCGTCTCCTGTTCATCTTTCGCAGGAACAATGATAGACAGATTAGGGCTGGATGAGACTGAAATAGCGCGAATCCCCCTCTCGTTATAATATAACGTCTAACTAACTATTTAGAAATCAGACTCCTGCAAACTATCATAAGAAAAGCAATCCACGCGTCTGCATAGTCTACCATAAAAGCCATCTGAAAGTAGAATCGCATATTGGCCTTGCTAGAATTAAAGGACCGTAATTCCTGCGCGTATCATCAGAGACACGTACTATGTGTTTAGAATATAGGTTGCAGGCGCCTCGACACCGATAAAAATTATATCGGCGCCGCTTTCGCTTCGAAAGGGTATACGATAGAGAAATCGAACGGAGAAACCGCGTTTTCTATAAATTCGAGTCCGTATTACGCTAAAAGTTGATCTTCGCCGCCCCGGTTGATAATGAGTTCGCCCGACTCTTCCAGACGGCGGATAATCGCGACGATCTTTTGCTGCGCTTCTTCGACTTGTTTTACCCGCACAGGCCCCATAAATTCCATCTCCTCCCGGATATTGTCTGCGGCGCGGGAAGATAAGTTATTGAAAATCTTGGTTTTGACTTCGTCGTTGGCGCCCTTCAACGCGATTGTCAGTTCTTTCTGATCCACATCTTTGAGCACCTGCTGGATTCCGCGATCGTCCAACAGCACAACGTCATCGAAGGTGAACATTAATTTCTTGATTTCGACCGCCAGTTCCTGATTCTCTTCTTCCAGCGTCTCCAGGATCGATTTCTCCGTCGCCCGGTCGACGCGGTTGAGTAATTCCGCCAGCGCTTCGATACCACCCGCCGCCGAGAATTCCTGCGAAAGAACCGTGGCGATCTTGCGCTCCAATACCCGCTCCACTTCCGAGATAATCTCCGGCGAGGTTTGTTCCATGAGAGCGATGCGCAACGCCACCTCAGTCTGCATTTCGGGCGCGAGGGCCGACATAATGACCGCCGCCTGTTCATATTCAAGATGAGCCAGAATCAGAGCGATAGTTTGTGGGTGTTCACTTTGGATAAAGTTGAGAAGGTGGTTAGGATCAACTTTTTTCAGGAAATCGAACGGTGTGCCCTGGAGCATCCCCTGCAAGCGTTCGATGATTTCCATCGCCTTCGCGGGTCCGAGCGCTTTTTCGAGGATCTCCCGCGCCGTGGCGATACCACCGGAAGAGATGTATTGTTTGGCCATCGCTGTATGGTAGAATTCTTCGATGACCTGCCCGGTTACTTCTTCAGGGATACTGCCCAGGTTGGCGACTTCGAGAGTGATCTGTTCGATCTCTTCATCCGATAGACAACGGTAAATATCGGCGGCGATATCAGGCCCCAAGGTCACCATAAGAATGGCGGCCTTTTTCCGGCCCGTCAGTTTCGCTTTTTCTTTCGCCCCTCGAACCATGATTCCACCCGTACCGGCCTATAGGAAGTCAGCTATGCGTAATACGCCAATAAAAAATCGCTGATTTACGCACTACACATTCTTCTCCCACCAGGATCCTCTCTCAAACTCTCCAAAAGATAACTTATATTATATATATAGGTTAGCCGGTTCGCCATAGAAGAAGAGAGAACGAACAGCACAGTCCATTAAAAACCATCATGATTTGAGATCACTAACCGCAAATGAAAATGAGTCGCGGAAGTTTTTACGAATGAGATAGTTTTAGGGACTCATTTTCATACAAATGATAACAATAACTGCGGCCTCACATCATCCGCGTATCGTGTTTAGTTCACAGCCATAGAGTCGATTATTTCAGATAAATCCTGGTTCTACAGTAATCCCAACCATGTTAATCCAATCTATCCGGCTCCCATCCCTGGAGAAATGGGAATGAGATAGAAGTTATTGATTATTTACTCGTATACATTCCCCGGCCCACTTTTTCAATGGCATTGTTATTCACTTGTTTTTTCAGTTCAAGGTACAATACGCGTCGAGGATCTTTTGCTTTGCTTTTATATCCCTCCGCTTTGATCGCATCCATAATCTCTTCGATCTTCATCGGCTCCGGTCCCAGAACCTCAATCAAATGATCGCCAAGAGATCGTTTTTTACCAGTGGACTTTACCTTCTCTCTTTTCATTTTTGGTTTGGGGCCCCGCTTTTTCGCCGGCGCGGCGGCAGGCATAGAGGAACCGAACGCTTTGTTTAACGCGTCTACATGACTGCGGGCTTCATTCAAGATATCATTTTCATTCTGCTGCGCTTTGGTTTTAACAAGATCAAGCAGTTCACCGAGGGAGTAATACTGGAGGATTGTCGATGCGTTTGGTTTAGCCATTATATCATCACTACCTTTCTACATAAATAGAATTACTCATTGTAATAACACTCAGTATAAAACTCAGATAAGATTTTGTCTACACTTTGTTAAAAAAAAAGGCAATTTTTCATCTTTTGTTTTTTATCTATTTCAATATCATTTCCAATCAACGACTTGCAGTTGATAGTCAATTCTTATTGCCCAAAAAATAGCCAACAGTCAACATCGTGATGTTATCTATATCGTTAAAAGTATGAATACAACGGATACGTTGAATGAATTGCTAAATAAAACACAAGGAAAATACTAGTAAGGCGCTTCCAAAAGGTGAATTCCGTGGCAAGATAACGTGACAGGAATCGATTATTACAATCCGCTGACTATCTCCGTATCCATAGACTTTAATACACAAGATTTACTTACACCGCCTTTGCGGAGATTGGTTTAACAACCAAATCAAGCGGCGGCGCGTATAAGTGAATGACACGATCCAGCAATCAAAGACAGGCGCCGCGCCCAGCTTTACAATCCCAAAGATACTTCCATCTGATTCACGTTTTATTGATACTCCATCCCTTTCTTGTCGCTCATTTACTTCATCAGAAAGGATTCATGCTATTTTGAGCGCTAAACTTTTCTACTGCATTTGAATAATAAACAGCGATGAATCCCGCAGAATTTCCTGCCAGAAATGAGCCAAAGACAAAAAAAAGGCGCTTGAAGCGCCTTTGCCAGTTGAATCAATAAAATAAACAATATTTCTGATCCACAGTTATTCACTTGCCGCTGTGGACGGCAGGTCTTCCTCTTCATCCGAAATCATTTTTCCGCCTGTGTCCGGCGCGAAGGCAATGACAATCAATCCAAGTAGATAGACCGAACACATAATCATCATTCCCTTCCGATAATCACCATCGAAGGCTTCCACGAGATATCCGCCCCCGATTACGCAGAATCCTGTCAAGATACGTCCAATGTTGTAAGCGAAACCCTGTCCCGTGGCGCGGATGCGTGTCGGAAACAGTTCAGGAAGAAACTTCGGCAGCCAGCCAAAGAACGCCGTCACAAAAAGTCCAGCGATCGCGCCCATCCATAACATGGGATAACCGAAGACTGTATTCAGGCCAAACAGCGCCAACACGGAAAGCCATGCGGTGATACAAAGGAAACACCACGATCGTTTGTTGCCCCACGCCCCCGCGATGACTCCGCCCATGAATCCACCGATTACCTGCCCGTAGGACTGCCATTTGCCCACTTTCGAACCCGCGATCATTTCAAATTCCGTTCCCTGCGCGATTTGATCGGCATACGCCGCCAGCCAGAGAAATGATCCCCACGTGCCGATCAACGCGATTGTCGAGAGCAGGCTTCCAACGACTGTGCTGCGCCGGTAGCGGGGCGTAAAGAGCTCGCTCAGCGAGGTTTTCTGTTTTTTCTCACGGGCAATTCTCCATTTTGTGGTCTCCGGCACGAAGCAAATGACCAAGAGACTACTGATCCCGATCACACAACCCGCGCCGATCACCCATCGCCAATTGAAACCGTAATACCGCATATATTCCGAATAGGAGGCGGCGATGAAATAGCCGATATTGGCGCCCATCCCCATGCATCCCGCCAACACCGCACGGTATTTATCCGGCCAGGTCTCCACCATAATCGCCACACTGAGCGGCCACGCGCCCCCCAAACCAAGCGCGCCGAGAAACCGGCACGCGAGAAAGATACTCCAATGAGGAGAAAAGGCGGACAATCCAGTGAAGCCCGAATAGACAATTACCGCGAAAATAAGACTCTTGACACGTCCATACTGATCCCCCATCCGCCCAAATATCACCCCCCCGGTGGCGGCCCCCCATAACCAGAACGCGAGCGCCCAGCCAAAATACTTGCTGATCGGCCCATCGATCTCTTTTTTCAGTTCCTCCGCGCGTTCTTCCAGCGCCTCGGTTGGCGCCCCCGCGGCCTTCTGCGCTTGGATCTCATCAAGCAAGGTCACTTTTTGCTCATTCAGTTCAGAAATTCCAGGGAGGAGTTCCAGCAAGGCGGGGCGGCTCATGTAACTGTAAACTCCTTGTTCCACCCCATCAAACGTCCAAGCCAGCAAAGCGGCGATCAACGCCAGCCATCGGTAAAACGAACTCCGTTGGTATATATCATCCGTCGCCTTTAACATTCGTTCGTCCGCCATTCGTCTCTCCTTCACAACAGAATTGAAATGATACCCAGTGTATCGAAAAAATGTTTCCGCTTCCAGGTTTGGAGCTTCGACGTTTAATACTTATCAAAAAGGATACAGGAAACTCAAACTGGATAATTATCCAGCCGCAAGTGAAGTGGCAATATCAGGCGTCCTTGTTGGAGACTGCTGTGGAGGGATTTGTATCCTGAGAGCGTGGCGCTGCTTGTGATGGCGGATTGTCATTTCGGAGATACACAGTTTGCGTAGGATAGGCGATTTCAAGACCCATCTCCTCCACAATCCGCATAATTGATAAGTTCATTTTTTCCCGTACCGCCAAATGCTCATCCCAGACGGTTGTCTTTGAAAAATAGTATATAAATATGTTTAACGCGCTGTCCGCAAATTCCGTAAAACGCACCAGGATCGTACTCGGCCAGACATCGGGATCATCCCGCAGCAAACGCCGGATCCGCTTCAAGAGTTCTTCCATCTGCGCGGGTTGCGTCCGGTACGAAACGCCCAAGTAGAACTTGATCCGCCGGACTTTCCGGCGGCTGATATTTTCAATATCCCGGTCGACGATGGAGGAATTGGGGATTGTAATCAACGTTTTCCCAAATGTCCGGATTTTCGTGCTGCGAATACCGACCGATTCAATAATGCCTTCCGTCCCCCCTGCGACAACCCAATCTCCAACGGAGAAGGGCCGGTCGGCTAACAAAACAATTGAACCGAAGAAATTCTTGATCGTATCTTGCGCGGCCAGACCGATCGCCAAGCCGGACACACCGGCGGCCGCCATGATACTCGTCACGATAGTTCCGAACTCCAGGTGGTTCAAACCTTGCAGCAGCGCAACGATGATGATGAAGGTTTTCACAGTTCGCTTGATAATCGGTTCAAACGTTTGATCTAAAAAGTATTCCTTCATATGCGTGACACGCGAAAAGACATTCATCCCCGCGTCAACAAGAAGACATAACGCCCAGGCGATATCCGCCACTAAGATCAAAAACACAATATGACCCGATAACAGATTTACCCGGTTTAAAAGGTCCGGTAATTCCCGCCCCGCGAAGAATATCTCCACCGCGATGTATATTCCCAATACAGCGATCGCCAAACGCAGCGGCGGGATCACGGTTCGAAACAACGTGACCAATTCATCATCCAATTTCGTTTTCGTTTTGGATGTGATCTGGATGAAGAAATTCAAAATCCAGCTGGCGACGGCGTACCGCAATGTAAGGGAGAAAAATATGATCACGATAGAAAGAAAATACTGCCAAACCGGCCAGCCCAACAGATCTCCGGTTAACAACGAGAACACCCAATCAAATGCCCAGCCCGTCCATGACTCCGGCCCACCGAGAAAACCGATCACACCCGCGCGAGTATTGTCAATTGTGTTGGACGCCATATCAATCAACGCTTTGGTTCCTTGATGCATCGCGCCCATCATATTATCCGTCGCGCGGACAATCCTTGTAGCGGATTCTGGAGATGAGTCCGGCGTTTGCGCTCCGTGGGAAACAGGCGTCAAACCAAAGTGAAGAAACAAAACGGCGGCCATTAAATATAATGGTTTTCGTTTCATGATGCTATCGCCTCCAAATAGAAAAATTAATTATCCTGCATTTTTAAAATAAAATTCACCTTTCAAAAAACTGGGGATAAATCAATGAAAGGATGGGAAAAACCGAAAACAGAATTATATACCCTAAGATCGATATGTTGTAACAGGTGGATCATCGCAAGTGAAAAGTTCCCCAATTTTTCAACTGGCTAACTCGGAGCCGGGTATATACGAACACAAATTTGACGGATATATTAGAAGTCAAAATGGAATGGGAGAATAGAACATAATGAGAAAAATAGTATGGCATTTTTTCATCATCGCGCTGGTATCGATCGGCGGAAATCAGAGCCTGGCCGAAATTCGCGCGGGTTTAGCGGAAGTCGAAATCACTCCTCCAGCAGGCGGCCCCATGTGGGGATACGCCGGACGCGGGGAATCCGTGGGTATTCATGATCCACTCTGGGCGCAAGTGCTTTATCTGGAGTCGGGTGATCTATCCCTGGCTCTGATCTGCTGGGACGTATGCGAGTTCCAAACCCCTTGGCTTCGGCGGCAAACGGATAAAGCCGGAATCGATCATCTGCTCATGCTTAACAGCCACTCGCACGCCGGTCCTGATCTCTTCAAAGACTTTCCCTCATCGGAAAAACCGTGGCTCCGGACGATCGAGGAACGCCTTTTAGAGGCGATACACAAAGCGAAAAGCAACCTTTTCGAAGCGTACATCGCCGCCGAGAAGGGAAGCGTGCCGTTGGCGTATAACCGGCTGCGCCGGGACCGTGATGGATTGGCCACAACAATCTTTAACAACATCGATCATATCCCATACGGTCCGATCGATCCCACAGTCGGCGTATTGCGGATCACGGACGTCAATGGCGTGATGAAGGCGGTCATGGTCCATTACGCCTGCCATCCTGTTTGCCTGGGATCAAAGAACCTGTGGATTTCCGCCGAATATCCTGGTGTGATGCGCCGTGTTCTCAAAGAACAACTCGAAGACAAACCGGTGGTCATGTTCGTCCAAGGAGGCGGCGGCGATTTGAATCCGTTGTTCATCTCCCGGACCGGTGACATTGAAACCGATTTCAAAGCCGTGGAAAAGATGGGATCTCTCATGGCGGAAGAGGCGTACAACGCCTTACAATGGATCAAAACACCAGGCCAGTCCGGCAGCATTGCCGCCGCTTCCACCGTCATATCATTTCAACGCCGTTGGGAGCCGGAAAAAACAATGCGTCTCGGTACAACATCCATCCTGATCAATGAAGAAATCGGAATCGTCACCCTTCCCGGTGAGCCATTCATCAAATTCCAACTCGATTTGCGGGAACGGGCGCATCTCCCCCATACGTTCCTTTTCGCTTATTGTGACAACGCATACCAAGACTGGCCAAACTGGTATTTACCCGATATCGAATCCGCCGCGCGCGGCGGTTATGGCGCAAGTGAAGCCACCATCCCAGAAGTGGGGGCGGGGGAACGTTTACTCAATAAAGGATTAATTCAATTATATGAACTGCGGGGGATGTTAAAACCGGAACCCTATCCGGGCCGGCGTCCATAGTTTCTATTCTGGCAGAGCAACAAAAAATGGCCTTGCAATCTATGAATTCATCAAAAAGATTGCAAGGCCTGCTTTTTAGATTTTATTTCGCTTACGCCGCGCCGCGCTGTTGCTGTTTTTCCTTCCGGTTTTCAATGATCTCTTCGGCAATGGATGCGGGAACCGGTTCGTAGTGCTCAAACTGCATATTGAAGTTCGCGCGGCCGGAAGAGAGCGTTCGCAGTTCCGTCGCATAGCCGAACATCTCCGCGAGAGGCACGAGCGCGCGGATTGTGTTGACTTTCCCCGTAGTTTCCATCCCCTGAATCTGTCCACGTTTTCCACAAAGGTTCCCATTCACAGCGCCAGCGTAGTCAGACGGCGTGGTTACAGTCACGCGCATAACGGGTTCCATCAATTGGGGTTTGGCGCGCATAAACGCCGCTTTAAACGCCTGACTCGCGCAGATCCGGAAAGCCCGTTCCGACGAATCCACCTCATGAAACGAACCGTCATAAAGTTCTACTTTCAAATCAACAATGGGATATTTCGCAAGGACACCTTGCTGCATCGCTTGCACGATGCCTTTCTCAACGGCGGGGATATATTCACGAGGAATCGCTCCCCCGACAATCTGATTGATAAATTCAAAGCCCTCACCATGCCGGACCGGTGAGATCCGGAATTCCGTATGCGCGAAATCGCCCTTGCCACCACTCTGTTTAGCGTAACGATGGTTGATCTCGGCCTCTTTGGTAATCGTCTCGCGATACGCCACTTGGGGGCGGCCGACGAAAGCGGAGACATTGTATTCCCGTTTCAAGCGGTCTACGAGAATCTCCAAATGCAGCTCGCCCATTCCCGAAATCACCGTCTCCCCTTCTTCTTCGCCACTCGTAACGAGGAATGTGGGATCTTCATCCGCCAGCCGCGCAAGGCCCAGTCCGAGCTTATCACTGTCGGACTTGGATTCCGGATGAATGCTGACGGAAATAACCGGCGATGGGAATTCAATCGCTTCCAAGACAACGGGCCGTTCGAGCGAGCACAACGTGTCACCCGTTGTTGTATTGGCTAATCCAACCGCGACGCCGATGTCCCCGCAGTAAATCGCGTCGCGCTGTTCCTGCTTATTGGCGTGCATCTGCATCAAACGCCCGACCCGCTGCTTTTTCCCACTCGTTGAATTAAGGACATACGTTCCCGATTGCATGACCCCGGAATACACACGGAAATAAATGAGTTTCCCCATATGCTTATCCGACACAACTTTAAACGCTAACGCGGCGAGGGGAGATTCATCACTCGTTTCGCATTGGGTTTCTTCCCCTTCATGCGTCCCAATGACGGGTGGAATATCAACCGGTGAAGGCAGGAAATCCACCACCGCGTCCAACAACCGGCGAACTTCTTTATTTTTGAAAGCCGCTCCGCAGAGCACCGGAACGATCAGTCTCGCCAACGTCGCCCGCCGGACTCCATTTAATAGTTCTTCGGCCTCGATCAGTTCATCCGAGCAGAATTTTTCCAGCAGTTCTTCATCCACTTCGCTGACTTTTTCAATCAGGTGTTTATACCATTTGTCACGGATGGGAAGATATTCTTCCGAAACCGGCTCGATGCGCCGTTGTTCACCCGAATCATCATCGTAATAGTGCATCCGATTATGAATCAAATCGATCACGCCGGTGAGTTCACCATCTTCCATGATCGGAATCACAACGGGAACCGCGTTCGCGTTTAATTGATCTTCCATCAAATCCAGAACACGGAAAAAGTCCGCCCCAGCCCGGTCCATTTTATTGACAAAAGCGATCACGGGCACTTCGTATTTCTCCGCCTGCCGCCAGACCGTCTCCGATTGAGGCTC
>CAXXSM010000034.1:0-14908 GCA_963663405.2 bacterium
GATACTGGTCCTGTTTCTTGAACAATGGAGTTTCCAGAAAACCATCGTGAATATCGATACGAACATTGTTCTCCAAGAATTTGTGGGCCTGGGATTCAAACCGATGATGGATTATACGTTTTTGAACAAGAACCTGTCTTTATGAATTATATTAGGTATAATACAAGATAAATGATATTATTTCAATGTGTTATCAGGATTGAGGAAAGTTACAATGAATTATCCAAGTGATTTGACTGATAAGGAATGGGAGGCTATCCACTCTCATTTTGAGTATGATAATGGATATGGAAATTGACGAATCCATTCCATACGAGTCATGATTAATGCTATCAATTATATCGCCAAGATGGTGTAACGGACAGTGAGAAGATTTTGTCACTATTCATGAAGACAGGTTCTTAACAGAATAATAGTAGATCAAAACGCGTTTTCTTGATTGCCGGGTACGTAGCGGATTATGTCTCCCTCAGATAACAATCCATTGGACATATGATACGTGAGCGCGCCGGTGGTTTGGGAGGCGATATCTTCATGTTTGTCGGGTCCGGAACTAACGATTAATATATGCGTCCCCTTGCTCACGGCGTTCCGTACTGGAACGCCTCCCCACGTTTTTCCCTGTAAGAGAACCATGGTATTGATATTCCAGCAAGGGTAAAAATGGGCGTGATATAAAGGTCTTTGCGGATCGTCTTTGATCACAAATGGATCTTTGGGAATGGACGCGATATAGGCGACTGGCGTTGTCAGGCGTGGATACATTTGGTTGGTATACCACATTTCATCGCCTTTTGGATAAGAATTGTTATCAATGTTATACATTTCGAAAGCGCTTCCCAGCGTGCGAATATCGGAATAGCATCGAGACACCATAGCCCGTGTGCGTGCATTCATGAAATTGGGCACAGCGATCGCGGCGAGAATTCCAATGATGGCGACGACGATGAGTAATTCGATAAGTGTAAAGGCATGGTGGGACTTACGAATAAAGTCTTTCACCCGGTAATCCTCCTCTTTTATCAAGCGAATAGCGATCCTATCCCTTCACAATAGAATAAGGCCGTTTGGTTTGTCAAGATAATAGGAATGAAAAACGGCGCCGTAAGCTTGGAGCCCGTCTTTAACTACCGATTGTTGAATGATCTAACAACTAACATTTCGTTCCCACCTTTTTGAAATTCATAGGGAACTTGTCTAATGTCAAATATATATCCCTCTGATTCAATTCGTGGTAACACGGTGGATAGATGCTTTGACTTCTTCGCGTCTAAATCCAGGAGCGGAAAGATTCTTGTTTCCCTCGCCACTCTACATAATTCCTTGATCGATTCGATATGGAACTGTTCGGAGAGTTGTTCGCTGTACAAAAATAAGAAATGAGAACAAAGGGCGAGTTCAAACTCCTGATCAATGAAAGAGAGGGAAGGGAGCTGCTCGCATCGATACCGGCCTTCTTGCAAACCATTAGGATAATCAGACAAAAACTCGTTCATTGCGCGCATCCGGATGGCGCCAAGTTCCTTAACAGAGCGAATTGTATCCCATTTGAAATTTCCTTGATTGTTACGCGCCTGTTCAATAACGGTTTCAAAAGTTTCATGAATCCGCCGTTCGATCTCTTCTTTTGAGAATTGATAGATTGGATCGATTGATGTGACTTTTCTTTTGTTCCGCGTCATAACGGCGTTAAATGAAGCGGGACCATCTCCACAACCCAGAATCATTTTCTCCAGATCCTCCTGAGAAAGAGAAAACATACTCTTATATTCATCAGACGAACGTCCCCAAGGAACGACATCGGTCAGTTTAAATCCCATTCTCATTTCTCACTCTAATAAAAATATAGACTTTTTGTAGAATAATATACAAAATTTAACATTTATGCAATAAGCGCTTACTGGGAAACACATTTTATTGAAAATTACATAAACATTACAAAAATATTAAATTTCTGTTAGGTGTAATTAACACGATTGACAAGAGATTTTAATGATTTTTAAATAATTCTATAGCATTATATTCTTTTCAGCCTTTTAAATCTCTATTTGCCTCTCTCAAAACACTATGTTTGGCAAAACAAACAAAAATACTAGTATCGTTTTATTCCTAATATTGATTCTGGTGATCGGCGCATTTGGGGCGAAAATGTTGACTCCTCAATGGGCGTTTCAGCGGACACTTTCACTGGACGATATCCCTGCGGCGGCGCGAAAAACTATTGTCTCAAAAACGCTTGGTGGAACGATACAATCCATTCATCTTGATCTTCATGAAGGCTGTGTCCAATATATTGTGAATACGCAAACAGAAGAGAAGCCACGGCGCTTCGCTGTTTCTTATAAAGGTCATTATATAGACCTAGATGACACAACGAATGACGAGATCGGACGTCATGCGGATTCCCAAATCCTGCCCCCGGCGGTCAGTGACGCGTTGAACCAATACCTCGGATCGTCAATGGACGTTCAATGCAAGATAAATAATGGAGTTTCTCTTTATGCGATTACATTTTTAAACACAGATCCACAACAAACCATCACAATATCAGATGATGGGCAAATCGTTGATATTCAGGAACAAATACGCAAAAAGAATCTTCCATACACGATACGATCGTATCTCGACCGGACCTATCCCAATGCGGTTATTCATCAGAGTCAGCGTGTGCAAAGCTGCATGTACAAGTTCGATTTATCCTGGGAGAATCAATCTATCCAACTGACCATGGCCCCAAATGGTTTTGTCCATGAAATCCAATCCAATGATAAAAAAGAGAATTCTGAATCATTGGCAATCAAAAATGAATCGCAAGGTGAGTTCTAATAAGATTGAATTAATATGATTTTATCCGGAGGTTACAAATGTGGATTTTGGCTGCTCTTTTGGGGTGGTTTCATCTTCCGGCTTCTTTATATTGCGTCCGATATCACAGAATTAGCGCCCGACGAATCTTATTATTGGCAATGGTCACGGAACCTTGATTGGGCGTATTACAGTAAAGGCCCTCTAGTCGCATGGTTGATTCGTGCAGGAACGATGATTGGAGGGCATACAGAATTTGGAATCCGTCTTCCGACCGTCCTTCTTTCCGCCTATACGCTCTGGCTCTCTTCTGTTCTCTATCGCAGACTTTTTCCGGGTGATGACAGAGGATTGTTTCTATTGGCGATTTTTTACAATACTGTGCCGCTTGTGATGGTTGGGAGCCTTATCGCAACGATCGATCCTTCTTTATGCGCCGCATGGTTGACATGCGTATGGGGATTGTATCTCGCTGTCCGAGAACAACGTTCATGGGCATGGTGGCTCGTTGGATTGATTTTCGGTGTGGGAATCCTCGCGAAATACACGATGCTTCTATTCCCATTCACTCTTTTCGCGTATCTACTGTTCTCGCCCTCCCATCGTATCTGGTTGAAACGTCCCCACCCCTATTTAGCCACACTTGGTGGTTTACTCTTTTTGATACCTATCCTTATTTGGAACGTTCAGCACGATTGGGCTACGGTGAGCCACAATCTAAGTTTAGGTCGCTTTTCTCAAAGTCCATCATTGATAAAGATCCTCTCTCATTATGTTGAATTGATTTTGGCGCAGGCCGCTGTCGCGTCTCCTTTGTTGTTCATCGTTCTTGTCTGGGGACTCGTCGTTCACTTGCGCCGGGCCTGGCGAGAAGAAGAGAACCACGCGCCGCTTCTTATCGTCTGTTCTTGTATGCCTGTGATTTTTTTTTATTTTTTAATTACGATTAAACGCGTCATCATTCCCAACTGGCTGGCGTTGATGTATCCCTTTGCGATTTTAGCCGCGGCGCAGGTATGGTCCCAACGCTTGAGACAATCGAAGGGAGTCTGGTTGTTTTGGCTGGGAGCCGCTCTGGGAGCCATGATGTGTTTTCTCGTCATTTTTTCTGAGACGCTCTATATTCTCCATCTTCCTAACGCCCATCGATGGGATCCTGCGGCGCGGTTAAAGGGATGGTCCTCCTTCGCGCAGTTGGCGTTAGAAAACGCGCAAACAATGCCGGAGGATGTTCCACTCTTTTATCTAGGCAAGCGGTATCAAACCGCGAGCGAATTGGCGTTTTATCTCCCAGATCAGCCGAAGACGTACTGCATATTCTACGATCCGCCTGAAAATCAATACAATCTTTGGAAAGGATCAGAGAATCTAATTGGACACAACGCTATTTTCATGATGTGCATGAAAGATCAAGAGCGCATGATATTACCGCCTCAAGTTGAGAATGCGTTTGAAAGAATCGAGCGGGGTTCCGCAAACGTGGAAGCCCGGAATGGTTTTTCCGTCAGGTATCAGCAAGCCTGGCGCTGTTATTCGTTTAAAGGATGGTCAACGCCAGAAGAATGAGTTCTACTCAAAACGACTCAAATCAATTATCTGTGAATACGAATAGAATCCCATTATGGGCGATTCATGGGATAGTTTTAGCCGGATTGATTCTTTTTGATGGTCCATTATTCATCCATTTTCATAAGATCTTTGATTGGATGTCCGCTCAATCTTTCGTTATCTTTCGAGAGTTGACCAAGATTCGTCATTGGGAATTTGTGAAAGAATTCGGATCGGTTTGGATTGCTGTAATCGTATGGGTCTTTTTATGGGAGTACGACAAGAAAAAACGGAAGTATCTCGTTCCATTTCTATGTTCCTTGGCGGCGACAACGGTCATTTATTTTCTTCTGCAACGCATCGTTGGAAAAATCAGACCCCCGATCAACAATGGAATCCCTTTTTATTATCCGTTTGGTTTGGGATGGAATATCGACAATGGTTTATCTTTCCCATCCGGTCATGCGACATTCACCTTCTGTTTCGCTTCGCTTCTCAGTTATCTGTATCCTAAACGAAGAATGCTTTTTATTATCCTTGCGTCTCTATGCGCGCTTTCACGGGTAGTGAATCAAGCGCATTTCTTTTCGGATGTATACGCGGGATTTTTAATCGGGTATTACGTGACCAAGATGATTTTGAAAAGAGTGGATGCAACGAATGAGTCTTCTGTCGTTGCTGATCCAGATCTATCCGGTCTGTTATCCATACCAGCGCATCAATTCCAACCGGTTGCGGCGCATGGACTTACGCTCGTAAATCGAGAATGTGATCCTCCTGCTCTATCCGTCGTGATACCTATTAAAAATGAAGAAGAGAATATTAAACCGCTGGCGTTGGAAATTGAAGAGGCTCTTTCTACAACGGGATGGTCTTATGAAGTTGTATGGATTAATGATGGGTCCGGAGACAACAGCGCGTCGATATTGGATCGCTTAAGTCATAAGAGTCCGATTCATCGAGCGATCCATTTTTCTGAAAATAAAGGACAATCAGCGGCTTTATGGATTGGATTTCAGCAAAGCCGGGGCGCCATTATCGCCACTTTGGATGGTGATGGGCAAAACGATCCAGCCGATCTACCTTCGTTGGTTCAACAAATTTTGGATGGAACCACTGATATGGCTAATGGATACCGCCATCACCGTCAAGATCCTCCCCATCGTCTGATCGTGTCCCGGATCGCAAATGCGTTTCGAAATTGGACTACCGGAAGAACGGTTCGAGATGTGGGCTGTTCGACACGGGCGATGCGCAGCGAATGCGTATTACATCTTCCTCTTTTCAAAGGGATGCATCGTTTTTTACCTACGCTGGTTTCGATGCAAGGATACCGATTATCGGAAAGCCCCGTTAATCATCGGCCCCGACTGCATGGAAAGACAAAATACTTAATCCAAAATCGACTTTGGATTGGATTTATGGATATCGCGGGTATCGTCTGGCTTCGAACCCGTGGATTTTATTCGGATATGCCTAAATTCAAATCCCCAAAAGTCGAGGACAACGGTAATGAGACGCATTCATTATGTGAAGATTCTCTCTCTGCAGGTGAACTTCAACGCGACTCATCCTCCGACAATAATTTGATGTCTCGATCAACTGATATTTCTCGGTTTATACGTTGAGATTGAATATCACGCAGGAGTTTATATCCATAATATAATGTAGTGATAATGATCGTAAGAAACAGATATGGCCAGATCGAATAAGGCTTGAGTTTAATAGATCGAATCCACCATAGATCAAAATCCTTAAATCCTACGTAATCAACACTTTCTATAGGTTTGAATAAAAGTTCAAAGAATGAAGGTCGTTCAAGAAACGATTCATGCGCTCCCTGATAAGCGTATATGCCAGGCCAATTTACGACAATTCCCCATCCAAACGCAATGACGAAAAAGACAATCACCCAAACACGAGGTTTGGAATCAAGCAGCCAGATTCCAGGAAGCAGCGCAAATGGAAGAAGAAAATAGAGATGACGCGGTCCCCAACAGACGCCACCATGCCACATACTGGATTTACCATATAAGAGGGTATAAAATGATAAAATCCCTAAACAAATCAGCCATAAATCTATATACTTATGGCGTTTAGCCGCAAAGAAGGAGAGCGGTAATAACAACGCTAAGGGGGAATAAAAGATCAAACCCCGCCGCAGGCCGTAGAGCAATTCCGGAACGCTTATAATCAACGGATAATTAAAGGATAAATCCGCATAATTCTCAATGAAAAAAGTCCCGAACCGGATATAATTATGCAGTCCCCATATGATTGCGGCTCCAGCGAGTCCTCCCCAAAAAGCCCCCGCGCGCAATAACCGATCCCGCATGTTCCCCCGCAGAATCGAGAAGAAACCGAGCGCGCCAAACGCTAGGATCAGATCCTCCCGGATATTGAGACCAAGCGCCACGAGACCTGCGATTGCGAATAGGCTTAGCGCCGATGGATTCCGTTGGTGATCGATCGTGCGGTCAAGAGTGAGAATCAATACGAGCGCGGAAACTGTAAGCCGGTACAACGTCTGGCTATAGGGCCAGAATGAAGTACCTATAATCAGTCCCAGCGATAGACTCACAGCCGCATATTTCTCCGCTCCCAATCGCAGGCATAACCGATAAAACAACCAACCTGTTCCCACAGTTGTTAAAATACTTGTCAAGAGCATTGCGAAGATGTGATGGTTCCCGCAAAACAGTTGTGAATCGGGGAAACAATACTTCAGTCCGGATCCAAGATAATAAAATGGAACGATAAGCAGGGGAAAGCCGATTCCATAGCGGCTGTAGTATTGACCATCCGGCCCTGGCAGAGTTTGGAACATTGGCCCTAAACTCAATTCTCCCCGTTCGGCGATGGATTCCACGACCTGGGCGATCAAATTTTCATCGACCGATGAAAGATGGCCGGCGTATGTCAATGACAAAAGACCCAAGAGAAAAAGGCAGAGATGAAGATCGGTTTTCGTGAAAGGCATCAGTGGTGTATATCGTTCCTTCCAGGAGGGAATTGATTGTTATTTTGGGGGATTCATGTAGTGATGTTTGACGGGTGGCGGTGGAATATTCTTTTCGAGAATCACGGGAGTAAGATAATTCTCCAAGTAAAAACCGGGATTCTTCGTTTCTGGCTGAATTGATTTTAAACAAAGGACTCGTTCTCTGGGGATATAATGCCTAAAAGTTAATACGGATATCAGCTGATAGAGGGATTTCTCCTGCTTCTCATTCAACATGATCTGATCGTAATCTCCCAACACCATAATCACGATATACCCCTTTAAGTCGAACGGTTTGAAATTGAACCGGTTCAAGCGCGATTGGAGACGCTCCATTTGAGTCACTTCATTGCTGCGAAGGGAAAAAGGATCGTTTGGATGAATTTCCGCCATGCTTCGGATGGTTCGCCCGGTAAACACAGCGCCTTCAGCATCGATGAAATAGTGCGCCGGGACATCCCCTTTCCCCCGGTCTGTTTGGTAGCGTTCGAGCAAATTGGTTAAATAAGTGAGAGAGGATTCGCCGCCATAATCCGCTCCCGAATCCATAATAGCGATCCCCATCGGTTCCTGAGAATCAAATTCGCCCGCAGGAAGTGGGCCGAGAAGCGCGCGGGGAACCATTTCGACCGATTCGGGCCGTCCGTTGTGCGTATCGACAAGACCATATTTTTTGATTCCCATCGGATTGCAGCTGGTGAATACAATCGACAAAATAGCCGCCATACCGATCCAGGAAGCATAACGCCATTTATATTTGTTCATTCTCCATCTCCTTCGCATTCATCCTAAGGTAGTATAATAACGCAATTCAGTGAATCAGAGTGGGACAGCGCGTAATCCATGTGATTCTTCCGATCGAGCTGAATCCTGACTATTAGTATCGGCTTTTTCCTGTTTCGTCCATTGTTGGATGTAGGCAGCCCTACCAGACGATCGTTGGAACCGATACCATTTATAGAATCCGTTATGAGATCCAAATGAAATCCCGAAAGCCGAGGAGAGAAAGGAAAAACCAATGCGCAGCGATGTCATGAAAAAGGGAGTGGAAAAGGGGCCGCACCGGAGTCTTTGGTATGCGACCGGCATGTCGAAACAGTCATTAGACAAGCCAATTATCGGCATCGCCAATTCCTTTAACGAAATTGTCCCAGGACACGTAGAACTGAATAAAATCGCCAACGCTGTCAAGCGGGGTGTGTATATGGCGGGTGGCACCCCGGTTGAATTCAACACGATCGCCGTAGATGACGGAATCGCTATGAACCACAAAGGGATGCGCTATTCTCTCGTCAGCCGGGAGGTGATCGCCGACAGCGTCGAGATTATGGCGACGGCTCATCCATTCGATGGATTGGTACTGATTTCCAGCTGCGACAAAATCACACCTGGGATGTTGATGGCGGCCGCCCGTCTAAATATCCCCAGCGTTCTTATCACAGGCGGCCCCATGCTGGCGGGACGGCACCGGGGACAATCGATTGATCTGAATACTACGTTTGTCGATATCGCTCGAGCTAAAAGCGGCGATATCACCGAGGCGGAATTTGAAGCGTCATGCGCGGCGGCGTGTCCCGGCGCAGGATCCTGTTCCGGTATGTTCACCGCCAATTCGATGAACTGCATTGCGGAGGCTTTGGGGATCGCCCTGCCAGGGAATGGAAGCATCCCCGCTGTCTATGCGGACCGGCAGCGATTGGCGGAGATGGCGGGCATCCGGATTCTTGAATGTGTCAAAGATGATATCAAAGCCCGTGATCTTTTCACGCGGGACGCTTTTCTCAATGCGATCGCGTTGGATATGGCGTTTGGAGGATCGACCAACACGTCTCTTCATATTCCTGCGATCGCGTATGAAGCGGATATAAAAATTACACTCGAAGATTTCAACGAAATCGGCGCAAAAACCCCTCATATCTGTAACATGGCGCCCGCCGGGCCGTTCCATTTAGAAGACCTTAATCTTGTCGGCGGTGTGCCCGCTATTTTGAATACGCTCTATCAAGGAGGATTGATCAAGGGGGATACCATCACGGTGACCGGAAAAACATTGAAAGAAAATATTGCCGATGCTCCGGTCGGTGACAGTGATGTGCTGCGTCCACTCAGCAATCCCTATCACAAAACGGGGGGATTGGCGTGTCTCTTCGGTAACCTGGCGCCGAATGGAAGCGTTGTAAAAGAAGCGGCGGTGCTTCCTGAAATGTTGACGCACAGCGGCCCGGCGCGCATCTTCAATTCCGAACATGAAGCGGTTGAAGCGATTCTCGGAAAGAAGATCAAAGAAGGAGATGTGGTCGTGCTCCGCTATGAGGGCCCAAAAGGCGGACCCGGCATGCCGGAGATGCTGACACCGACATCCGTTGTAAAGGGCATGGGATTAGCATCAAAAGTATCATTAATTACAGACGGCCGTTTTTCCGGCGCAACGACCGGCGCGTCAATCGGACACATTTCTCCGGAAGCGATGGAAGGTGGTTTGATTGGATTGCTCGAAGAAGGGGATATCATCGAGATCGATATTCCCAAACGTACAATTAACGCGCGCCTCACAGAAGAAGAGATCGCCGCGCGCCGCGCCAATTGGAAAGAGCCGGAAGCGAAAATTAAGACCGGCGTTATGATGCGATACGCCAAACAAGTTTCTTCAGCGGCCGAAGGCGCCGTGTTGGAACAGCGGTAAACTGGAAATAATCGTATGTCTCTTGAAGACAATCGCTAAAGCCAGACGTTAAAGTCTGAGAACGTAACTCTCTCCTACTCAAATCATTTATGCGGCAGCCCTGGTATCACCTGCGTCTAATCGACCGGATTGTAATATGGGATCTCTTCGTCTCTGTGGCGGAAGGGGCGGCTCTCTTTTCCTTTGTCTTTTTGCTGAGACGGTTGTATTACCTGACGGAACTAATCGTTGGCCAGGGAGCGAGTCTCTTTGACATCCTGCAAATTCTATTCGCCATTCTTCCATCGATCATGGTATTAACGCTTCCAATGGCGTTGTTATTGGCAAGCTTAATGGTATACGGGAGGATGGCGAACGACAATGAGATTACCGCATTACAAGCCAGTGGCTATTCGGCGCTGCAATTACTCGTCCCGGTTCTTATTACAGGCGCTGCGCTGACGACGCTTCTTCTCTGGTGGGGAGAACGGATTGCGCCGAAAGGCCTGCGAGTTCTACAAGCGGTCGCCTCGGACATCCTGCGTGATACAGCAACGGCGGGAATCCGGTCCGGTTCGTTCAATGAACTGGGGCCTTTTGTGATTTTTCCCCGCTCGGTGGAAGAGGGAAAGATGCGATCGCTCCGTATGTTTGAAGTGAAAGACAACAAAGTCTCTGCGGTGGTTTCCGCACCGACTGGATCGATCACCTATACGCCGGAACAGGAGATCATCACGCTGAATGTCAATTCCGGTATGTTAGTGAAGTTGCTTTCAGACGAACGGGATATGGCTGTGCAGTTTGATGAGATGACCTTCTCGATCGGGCTCCCAAACTTGCTTCATCACTTAGCGAGAGGGGGAAGACTGGAACAACAGTATAGCCGGCGTGAGTTGAATCAAAAAATTGAGGATTATCGTGGAGGGTATTTAAGAAAGAACGATTTCTCTTCAAGGGAAATCAAGTGGTTTTACGAAAAGTGGAAAGAATGTGAGATTGAGAAAGAACGCCGTATCTCACAACCCTTCGCCTGCCTGATTATGGGGATCATCGGCGCCTTGTTGGGCATGGAATCGCGCATGGGGAAACGATCGGCCTGCTACAGTCTCACGATCGCTGTCATTTTTATATATTTTATCGTATTGAGTTTCACGAAAACCTACGCGGAAGAGGGCGCATTATCCGCGTTCACTGCGATGTGGATACCAAACATTTTAGGTTTGGCCGCCACTGTCTATCTATTATGGAGGACCCGCCGAGTCTGATGAACCGGATACGCCTGCGTCTACTTACTGTGGATTATTTTCTGTTAATGGAGTTTCTATCAGCGGCTTTGTTCGTATTCGGCTTGTTTGTCGTGGTCTGCTTTGTGGTCGTGCTCTTCGATGACCTGGACCATTTGCGGGAGCATGGGGTGTCTTTCGGTTTAGGAATGGCTTATGTCTTACTGCGTCTTCCGCATGAGGTGATAAAAGCTACGCCGATGGTTGTTGTGTTGTCCGTCGTTTTGACGGTCAGTTCTCTCGTACGGAACAACGAAATGCTCATGTTGAATATCGCTGGATATTCTCCCCTCCGGCTCGCCGCGCCATTCGCGGTGACGCTGGGAATCTTGATCCTTGCGATTGTCTACCTGAACGAGCAAGTCAGTGGGCCTTTCGCCGCACGTGCGCATACGATTATGGAGACGCGGATTAAAGCCCAGCAGGATCAGTTCGCCGGCTTCCACGGAAATTGGCTATACGGCGATCGTGACCGGTTGTATTACGCGAAAAATTACAATCCCGCCACCTGTGAATTCACTGAGTTAAGCGTGTTTGAGTTTCGAGGCCGGAAAGGCGCGCTTTCCACTTGGTATGAAGCTGGAAACGCCAAGTGGGAGGAAGAAGCGGATTTATGGACACTGCGTGACGTTACAGTCCATCTCCTAGATACCAATGGTTCAATCAAGCGCGATCAGTCTAACATTGAGCGAAAACAAATTGGATATACGCCCCAACAACTCACTCAGGTTATGCAAGATCCCGAACAAATGTCCCACGCCGATCTCGCCGCCATTGTAGACAAAGTCCGCGAAGCGGGTGAGGATCCGAGAGATTATCTCTGCGATCTGCGAATCAAAGAAGCGTTTCCGTTTGCGGTATTCTTCCTAGGGATGTTGACCTTCAGCATGGCCCTGCGTTTAAAAGGAGGTGGACGCGCGTCGGGGATTGGACTGGGACTGATGGCTGTGATTGTCTATTTCATGCTTCTTTCGATGGGGAAGAGTATCGGGCAAGCGGGCGCGGTTCCCCCTTGGTTGGGCGCTTGGGGACCGAATTTAATCTGCTTCGTTATTTCCATTTATGAGTTTAACCGCCTGCAACAAGAAAGTTAAAAGGAATAATTTCAGATGAATCACTTTGGTTTTAATACTATGCGAACATTGTTGATTACTGCATTTAACCTCTTCTTATTTACGTTCTCCGCAAACGCGCAAAACGCTGAATCCCTTCCGGCGGGCATGCATGTTTATGGCGCGACGGACAGTATTGAAACCATCCATGCGGGCGTAGTCTATTACGTCCCATTCGATGGAGAACCGCTCTTGGATTGGCGGGAGCGAGTTGAATATCATATGCGACGGGCGCAAAAATTCCATCAGCGCGAATTCAGCGGTCAATCCAATTTGATCTATTCAATCTATCCATCGCCTTTTATCGCTTCCACTGCGCGGGATGGTTTCCCCAAAGATGATGTAAACAAATTCTATTGGCATATCATCAACGAAGTCTGGCATTCCGGGAAGATCCAGTTTAAACCGGATTGCTTCCCGATCGTTCTTGTGCTTTCCGATATCAACTTCGCGCCTGGGTATGATGATTGGACACGTGTTTATGACCGATCCAATGGTTTCTTTGAACCTCCTTACGATTTTTGTGATGGATATATAAGAGGTGATGGAGAAGACCGTCCCGGTTCACGTTGTGGTGGTTCGCGGTCAGTATTCTGGCCGGAGATGCATATCGGCTTAGGATTAGTGACAGCGGATGGCTGGCGGGTTCCCATCAAGGGGACGGATTGCGTCGTCTATCATGAAGGACTCGGTCACGCGATCGGTCTTCCTCACCCAGAACCCATAGATAATTCCGTCATGGGTTTGGCGCAGTACGAGGATTCAATCGAGAAAACCTGGATTCATGAAGGGCAGAAAAAGAGCCTGGGATGGCTGCGGGAAGGGATCGATCACACCGATCTCTTTTCCACATTTGATGTCAGTCATTCTCCCATAAAACCATCTCCCCAAGACCAAGTTACAATCACCGCATCGTTCAATAGCCGGTATAAAATCAAAAAAATCATCGCTGAAGTACAAACGGCCCTGCGCGAACCGTTCCAATTTCTGGGTAAAGGAATCGTGAAGACAGAAAAAGGCTTTACACGTGTTTCCTGGATAATGAAACCGTTGGAATCCAACCAGAGCGCCGCCTACCGCGTCCGGATCGAAACAATGTGCGGTGAGCGCGAAGAACTATGGCATTATTATAAAGTCAGACCTTAAAAGCACATTTCCAGAATTCGTGCGAAATGCGCCCGCTGATCCAATCCTTACTCTGCGGCCAATTCACTAAGAACACGTTTCACTGCTTCCGGTTCTTTATCCAGCATCACCAAGAAATGTTTTGACGCGCCGGATGGAACGGAGCGGCCCTGTTCCCAATCCTGCAAGGTCCGCACATTAAAGCCGTATGTTTCCGCAAATCGTTTCTGGGACATACCGAATTTCTCCCGGATTCGCTTAACGTTGATTTCATCAGGAAGATGAACGCGGTAATCCTTAGGATCGGCTTCGCCCTTGGCGAACGCCAACGCCTGCATTGCTCCCCGGATCATGCTTTCTCCAACTTCACTCATCGTTCATTTCTCCCACGGGATTCCCGTATACAATCAAATCTTTTTGATTTGTCAAGAGATTTAGTTTTATTCATCCACATTCAATCCGGTGGAAGCTTTGGTTATTACAAGATATCATACGATTTACAATGGTTGAAACCGCTTTCACCCAATCGTTTGATGTCATTTTGGATTCCATCGCGGATGGTGTGTTTACCGTCGATCATCAATGGCGGATCACTTCTTTCAATCAAGCGGCGGAATCGATTCTCGGTATACCACGTGAGGAGGCGATAGGAAAACCATGCTGCGAGGTATTCCGGTCCAGCATCTGTGAGGGGCAATGCGCGCTCAAGGAAACATTGGAAACAGGCCAATCGATTATCAACAAGACAATTTACGTAATCAATGTAGAAGGCGACCGGATTCCGATCAGCATCTCCACTGCGATTCTTAAAGATAAGGACGGCAATCCGGTTGGCGGTGTTGAATCTTTCCGTGATTTGAGCCAAGTAGAGGAACTTCGAAAACAACTATTCGAGAAATATTCGTTGTCGGATATTATCGGCCGCAGCGCAGCTATGAGGAAGATATTCGATACGCTGCCACGAATCGCGCAGAGCAACGCGTCGGTTCTCTTAGCGGGAGAAAGCGGCACGGGGAAAGAACTCTTCGCCCGGGCGATCCACAATCTTTCGTTCCGCAGCAAAGAACCGTTTGTCGCAGTCAATTGCGGCGCGTTGCCTGATACGTTGCTTGAATCGGAACTCTTCGGATACAAAGCCGGCGCGTTCACCGGCGCAAACCAGGATAAACCGGGCCGCTTCACACTCGCGAACGGAGGAACCATTCTGCTCGATGAAATCGGCGATGTCTCTCCCGCCATGCAGGTCCGGCTGCTTCGAGTGTTGCAGGAAAAAACATTTGAGCCACTCGGTTCCACAGAAACCGTTCAAGCCGATGTGCGCGTAATCGCGGCCACGAACAAAGATTTAGCCCATCTCGTTAAGAAAGGACTC
>CAXXSM010000035.1:0-55487 GCA_963663405.2 bacterium
CAAGCGCACTATACTTTCGATTGCTCTGAGTGTGGTATTAATAGTATTTCTCGCAGGAACGTCATACGCTCAGGCGCCCGATCCCGCCGGTCTTTGGGAATTTAATAACGCGTCCGACTTAACTGAAGCGGCTATTGGCGATTCTCTTGAATTGGTGGGTGAACATCAGGCGGTTGAAGGCGTCAATTCGCAGGATGGCGCGGTGGCTATCGGCGCAGAAAGTTATTATATCGTTTGGCATTGGATCGATCCGAATGGAGGTGGATCTTATGTCAATCAATACACACTACTCTTTGATTTCAGTATTCCCGAACTGGGAAATTGGTATTCATTCTACAATACCAGCTGGGATTCAGGCAACGACGGCGATGGTTGGGTCAACACATCGGGCAACATCGGTGTTGGCGACACGGGGTATTCCGCGTTCGCTGTTTCTCCGCAACAGTGGTACCGGTTGATTATCGCCGTTGATTTGGCGGCGGGAACGATTGATTACTATCTTAATGGAAATCTGATCCAACAGGGAACAGGCCAATCTCTGGATGGACGTTTTTCACTGTATGGGGCTGACGACGCGACCAATCCCTGGATGCTGTTTTTCTCAGACGATAATGGAGAGGACAGCGAGTTTTTCATCTCCACGGCTGCGATATACGACCGGACATTAACAGCGGAGGAAGCGATGGCGCTGAAAGGACCATTGGGTGAAGCCGTTGCGCCGATCGAAGGGGAACCACCCGTGACGCCTACGCTTTCTCTCGCGAATCCAAATCCGCAGGGGTTGGATGACATTGAACTCGTGGGATCGGAATTTCTTGGCGGCGGCGATGTCCGGCACGTGAAATCCGTCTGGGATATCGCATTGGATGAGAATTTCGAAACGATCTATCAAAGTTATGACACATCCACGGATCTTACCTCATTGACCTTCGAGAATAATCTCATGCCATTCGGCGTTCCCATGTATGCCCGCGTGGCGTATTTTGATTCTAACGGAATGGGATCTGAATTATCCAATACTCTATCGTTTACGCTGAACTCGTTTACCGGTTTAAAACCGGTTTTCGAGGAAGATTTCGAATCCACGCCGGAAGGCGAACTCCCAGCTGGATGGAAAGCGGTCAGTTTTTCCACGGGCGGGGATGACTTATTCAAGTCGTGGACGGTTGAAACGTTGGATTTTCTGAATACATACACTTATTATCCAGATTACGCAGACTCGCCCGAGACGGTGTTTGAAACGGCGCTTCCGATTGTAGAGGGCAAGAGTTGTCACGCCGATTCAGGACAGTACGGAGAAGGCTATTTCGAAGCGCATCTGTTCTCCAAACCGATGGATCTAAGTGGGATTACGGATGTTGTCATTACATTCAACAGCGATTACCTGCAAAACCAAGATAACATCGCCGTGTTGGAATACACGACCGATGGCGGTGATTTGGATGAAAACGGCCGGATCACCGGAACGTGGATTCCCGTTCTATATTACCTCGATTATTGGGATATAACCTATGACGCTGATGGGAAAACTCCCGATGGGGAAGCCACATTCAGACCAGAGAATATCGCCGACGGCACGGAATACGCCTATGCGGATTTAGTGTTCGCCAAAGAAAGCATGCCTCTCGCCGAACTGGGCCCATACATATTTCCCCGCGCAGATGACAGCCGCATGGGGAGTAAACGATTCGAGAAATACCGTCTGCCGCTGGCCGACAATCAATCGAACGTACGGTTCCGGTGGGCCTATAACGGCACTTGGAGCTGGTATTGGGGAATTGACAACCTCGTAATCTGGGGAAATGATGGAACATCTGTAGATGAATGGGCGTTGTATTAAAAACAATAGTTTAGAAAACAAAAGGGGGGCGTTTTCGCTCCCTTTCTTATTTTGAAGGAGACGCCCGATGAAACACCGGGGCTTTACGTTGATTGAATTGTTGATTGTTGTGGCGATCATCGGTATTCTCGCTGCGATCGCGGTACCCAATTTTCTGAACGCCCAGATCCGCGCGCGGCTTGCGAAAGCCACCTCTGATATGCGCAGCCTGGGGACGGCGATTGAGATGTATCGCCTCGAC
This sequence comes from bacterium, assembly GCA_963663405.2. Classification (GTDB taxonomy): domain Bacteria; phylum Hinthialibacterota; class Hinthialibacteria; order Hinthialibacterales; family Hinthialibacteraceae. The sequence goes on from CAXXSM010000035.1 coordinate 2,082, forward strand.
AACAACCGCTATCCCTGCGACGGGCAGGAACCTAGCTGCCCCTGGCCGTGGGCGACGAACGCCTGGCGGCTGACATCGCCGATTCCCTACATCGCCAGCCTGCCCCTCGATCCATGGGCCAATGAAACACCGTGGGAAGACGCGGCGGTAAAATATTATTGGTACACGACGCGGGAAGGCTACGGCGGCGCCCGCGCGCCAGGACGGCAAACCTCCGTCGCTGGACGCAACAACGTCCGTCTGTACGATCCCCCCCGTTTGGAGTTTCTCTTTGGATTGGTGACGCCGGGGCCGGATAAATGCTGGGAGTGGGACCGCCCGTATTTTCCACCGTTCAATCGGGCGTATGTGGGGGATGTGCTTTATTACGATTCCAGCAACGGCGTGATTTCGAATGGGGATCTTTACTTGTTTGGACCGGGGAATAATTATAATCCACCCGCGGAGTTTTAGATTCAGGAGCGTAGGGTGGGTTGCGTTTTTGTGAGGCGCCGAATCGATAGTTCAAATGTGGTTTGGAATAAGACAAGGGCAGAAAAAAACCTTGCCCTTGCCACCCTCTCGTCACTCCTTTTATACAATTCTAAAATTTCCGGAACCGCGTAGGAGCGCCGAACCAATCTATTCTAAATTTTCTGGAACGGCGTAGAGTTCGTAGGGGGTGTGGGGATCGTTTCCGCTGATGATTTTTTGTAATTTTTGGCGGAAGATCCCTTGTTTCATTTTTGACATTCGTTTGAGGGTGTTTTCGAACATCGGTTGCGTAAAAACGACGTAGCGGACCTTGAATCGTTCGAGCATCGCTTTCACTTCGTTCCAATTCTGGGATTCATAGATCCGGAAGACGTCTTCTTCCCGCTTAAACACTTCCGGTGGATGGCCGCGCCATAATCCCTCATGCCCGGTCCAGCCGATCAGCGATTGTCTGCCCGTCGCGGCGGAAACGAGGCTTTCGAGATTGCGGTAGGGACAGCCGGGCACTTCCACAATTCGGTCTGTTGGTTCTGTGTTTTCCCGCACCCATTCGATGATTCGATGTAGATGCGGATGGCTGGTTTTCAAGAAGGCCAATCCATCCAATGTAATGGGGCGGTCAAGCGTCTTCGGGATGGTGAAAAGCATTTTGAAGGCGTAGAGAGGCGTGGTGAACGAGAGAATGAATAATCCCATCACGGGAATGAGCGTAAACCATTTGACGAATGGTTGTTTCTCCATCCGGGCGGCGGTGTAGACTAGATACGGCAATCCAATACCCAAAAGAATCCATGACGCGAAGTAGACTTTGAAAATCGTATTCATCCGCGAGCCATAGCCGTCGCGCAGATAGATGAATTCACAACCCGCCATCGCCGACCACGCCAATGCGCAGAGGATTAAAGCGAAGCGTTCTTGAGAAGAAACGCGGGTCGACTCTTTCGTCCCCAAACTGAATACCAGAACGAGCAGCCATAAAGCCGCCGCGAGAATGGGGAGCAGGGCGTAAACGATATATCCCACGCGCGCCCAAAGAATAATAAAAAGAATACCGAAAATGACAGCGACAAAACCGATCTCTTCTTTGCTTATATCCCGCGAGATCGATCGTATGCGGAAGATTAAATAGGCGATCATCGCGGTGATGTGCGCTCCGCAGACGAGAAAGAATTCCGTCAGGCTGGTTTGATACTGGCAGAATTGAATCAAATCTCCTTTGATCGGGGATTCGAAATGCAGCCAGAAAGGCGCGGCGAGAAGAAAGCCCACGGCGGGAAGAAAGATCACGCCTGCCCAGGCGAGAACGCCGCCCCATGTGAGGGAGCGCCCTTTCCAGAAAACATAGCGGACAATTTGGAAGAAGATCAATCCCGCATACACCAGCGCGCAAATCGGAAAATCAAACACATTCGTTGGATAGAGAAAGCCACAGGAGACGGCGGTAATCAAAAGGAGCGCGTCATAATATTTATAAAATTTCCGGCGGGGTGGATTTTCCAACGCTTGATAAACCATGTACGCAAGCATCAGGAAAAGCAGCGCGAAGGGTATATTGGAAAAATGAGGGTGCAAGTCGCCCCATAGGATCGTGAAGAGTGGATATTCGTTGATGGCTTCCTGGTTTGGCCCATCGACAATGATCCGCGTTGTGTTCCATAGATACGTCGCGTGATATTCGTACAGCCCAGTGTACCCCATTGGTTTTTCGAGAATATTGAAGGCGGAGGCGATATTGCCGGCGAAGAAGATGCAGAGCGCCGTCAGGGCTCCCCACCGGCAGCGGCCGAACAACGCGCGGCCTAATACGAACGCGATCGATACGCCCAGCGCCACAATCGCGGGGAACGCCAGATTGTACGCGATTTCCGGACGTACGCCGGTTAGCTTGATCAATACAGAATGAAGCAGGTAACCGCCGTAATGGTAGTTGATGATTCCACCATCAAACCAGGGATCGGGGGGGGGGATCTCGGACGTGATCGACAGAGCGTTGAGCATCATGAGATCCATTGGTTTCTCGGTGGAGTCGATGGAGGGATCTTCCCTTCGCGCCAGCACAATTAATATAAAGGCCAGAATGGTGAGGATTTCTCCATTGAGCGCCGTTCGCCAATGCGCTTTCAAACGCCGCCACGTCCACTCTTTGCGCACTGTCAGCAGATAAAACGAGAATCCCAGCAGCGCGAGACCTACGATCCACAATCCCAGCGCTGAGAATGGCAGGATTTTAATATATGCGAGCAGCCACGCGCAATATGAGAGAAGCAGCCATCCAAGAGGCCGCGCGAGCAGGATTCCCCCGTCCGGCGATTTCCGGAACGCGATCATCGAGATGGGCAGGATGATAATCCCCATGCACGTGAGCGTTAGATACCAGATACATGCGAGTAAAAGATCGTAAATCATAAGGCGTTCACCCGTTTCAGTGGACTCAGTTTGAATACACGATACAACGTTCGATCCGGCTTCGAAAGCGGTGTAGGATTAGAAAATCTGTCAGGCGTTAAGGGGAAGGCTTTTTCTTCCCTTTGATAATTTTCAGAATGTAGCGCCAGGGTAGATGAAAAACCTTGCCCTGGGCATCCGCTGGATTCTATTTATTTTACTGATGTTACGAAGATTCGATAAATAATCCATTGATTTAAAGAGAAAAATAGATTGATTTATCTTTCTTTGTCTGAATCAGGATATCCAGGATGATTAGGATTTTCAGGATAGGAATCATCAGAGTGGAATCCGTCAGCGGATAGTAAAATCCATTAATCAAATAAAAAAAATCCTAAACATCCTTTAATCTTGTTAAAGCAGCCCTCGCGGTTGCTCGGTCTTACCTGATTCAGACAAAAACAATCTCTATTTATAGATTCGCGTAACATCAGTTATTTTATTTCAAAGTGTGTGAGGTCTTCTGGCCACAGCGCTTTATATTTATCAGATTCAATATCCCGGTATGCCGCTTTCAGCGATGAAAGAAATCCATTCCGATCGAGATAGGAACGGATTGTTTCAAATGTTGTTTTTGGATCGTATGTAAAGATGAATATATTCATTTCACCGCTTCCAAAATCGTGACCGTCAACTTCAGTGGTATCACCTAATATATCATCAAGTTCATCTTCAGCCTCAATAAGCCGGTCAAAATCATCCAATGTAACTCCTGAATGTTGTAGCACAAGCTGGTATTTCATATAAGTTTTCTTCCGGTTTGAATTTCGTTTGTGATTAAGGTTGAAAGAACTTTCCGCTTCACTACAATTTCTGACAATACAATAGCGCGGGATTGGAAAATAACAAATGTAAATCCAGGGGGTCCAATCATGACAGTTAAAATCACCCAAGCCGACGCTTTCACGAATGCGGCTTTTAAGGGGAATCCGGCGGCGGTTTGTTTGTTGACGAGTCCGCGGGAGGAAGATTGGATGCAAAATGTGGCGCGGGAGATGAATCTTTCCGAAACAGCGTTTTTAGATCCACGTGAGGATGGATTTAATCTGCGCTGGTTTACGCCGGGGGGAGAAGTGGATCTCTGCGGGCACGCCACACTCGCCAGCGCCCACGTTCTATGGGAAGAAGGAATCCTTTCGGAAGAGAAAACCGCCCGCTTTTTCACACGCAGCGGCTGGCTGACCGCGTCCTTGAATGATGGTTGGATCGAGATGGATTTTCCCTCTACGCCGGATGAGCCGTTTGTTCCTGATTTTGATTTGGCTGGCGCGCTGGGGACTGCGTTGGACTATATTGGGAAGAATCAATTTGACTGCATCGCGCTGGTGAAGGATGAAGAGACGCTGCGGAATCTGCGGCCTGATTTCTATAAACTGGCTTCGTTTCCGATTCGGGGCGCGATCGTGACCTGCCGGAGCGATTCATCGGACTATGATTTTGTCTCCCGTTTTTTCGCGCCGGGTCTTGGGGTTGATGAAGATCCTGTCACCGGTTCCGCGCACTGCTGTCTGGCGCCTTTTTGGAACCGGCGGATTGATCGAACTGAATTCACCGCCTATCAGGCTTCCATGCGGGGCGGCGTGGTCCGCGCGCGGTTGAATGGAGACCGTGTGCTGTTATCGGGACAAGCGGTGACTGTTTTGCGGGGGGAACTTGTTTATTAGAAGAAATTATTTTCGATAAATGAGAAAAGCAGATTATGATCGCGTATCGCCAGGGCAGATGAAAAACCTTGCCCTGGGCACCCGCTAAGTACTATCAAATTACTCGTCTCTGACGTCTACGTGCAGATGTTTGCTTAGGTGGTATGCGAGACAATAAGACATCGAATACCAAGTGTTGATCTATTAGAAACGTGTCGTATTGATTCTCGATTGGCCCACGCCCATCTGTTTCGTGAGTCAGATCGTAGCCGACGATGCATTTAACAAATGCGTCATCAATCGTCTTTCTTTCAACTAGTCTATAAATTTCATCGCTGTTCTTATTATAATTTAATACAAATTTTTCTAGTTGGCATGCTGACACGACACCTTGAACACCTTTCGGGGAATCGATTACATAGAATACAACGCAGCCGGGTATAACGTAGCCTTTATCCATCCAAGTATGGGTAAATCTTCTACAATCAGAACAAATTCGTATAATCTTCCTCAGTTGATCCTTGTCAATTTTCAGTTTAGATTTGCGATTTGCCTTTTTATGCTGGAATGCAGCAACTTTCTTGCCTTCTATTTCGTAGATCAGGTCTACTCCGTACACCTTTTCTGCTTGTCCACGGTGTGTAACAGTGATCTTAACCTTTGTCCCCTTGATGTCGCGTTCCTTAACGTGAGGGAAATGAAATTGTCGTTCTTTTTTTACCATATTTTCCATATTTTCAAACGTTTCATTAAATGCTTCGTCAAGTTGTTGATATATAAAGGCTTCTTCATGAGGATAGTCCATTTCTTGATCTATAAGATTTAAGATAATTTGCCGTCGCGATACCGAATAGGTTTGCATTTTAATTTGTTCAATAGTCTCCAAGAGTTCATCGGGTTCTAGTTCTTCTAACATATTCAATCTCCTATTTACTAAATCAGGAATGATTTACAAAAAATGGTGGGTCAAAAAGACGCGACCCACCCTACATGCTGGGTAGCAAGGGGAAGGCTTTATTCTCCCCTTGCATAATTTCCGGAACGTAGCCAGGGCAGAAAAACGCCTTGCCCTGGGTACCCGTGGTCTCCAATTGACGTTTCAGATCGAATCCACAGGGACCCGCTTCGTAGCAAATCCGTATAGGACCTGGGGCTTTCTTCTGAATGCTTCTTACAAAGCGTCTGATATCATGCGAGGTATTGTTGATGGTCATTGACTCCGGTTTTTTCCCGTTTGGAAAAATAATGTATAGCTGATGATTCTTTTTGTGGGCATCTAATCCCACGTACGTTGTGGTATAATCTTTCATGACCGGCTCCTTTTCGTATGCGGCTCTGTGGCCTTTTGGTTATAATCCGCGATTCTAGGGATTTTTCTTCTCCCTATTACGTATCGGTCTATACCAATACGTCTTTACGATCGCGGAGCCGGTCGTTCCATATTGTCTACATGTTGTTAGCTTGATGTAAATTTATCAACTTGAAGAAGAGAAATAGAGGATAAAAAAGACGAGGGTATTGTGGAGGGCGTGGGCGATTGTGGTCAGGCGGTAGGCTTTAAAGAATCCTTCCCGGCGGCCAAAGAGGAAACAACCCGCTAGAATCCAACCCACGCCGATGTTCTGGATGACATACGCGGCGCCCGCCCGGATGTGGATCAGCCCAAACCAAATCGCCGCGTAAAAAACGGCGTGCTGAGTGGGTTTCTTCAACCACTTGGTAAATACCATCGGCGCCCATTGGCCCACGATCGTCTCATACAATGGGGCGCTGACCAGGATAAAATACGCGCCGATCAATCCTTTGTCTTGAATAAAAGCGTCAAACACAACCCGCGTGGATGAAAACTGCAGGGGAGCGATCAATAAGGAAATGAAACAATTAACGGCCAGCGCCGTCACTGCGAAGAATATAATTTGAGCCGGTTCGGACCAGCGGCGCAACGGGGGACAGTCACCATCACCAAATAAAGGCATTGTACTTAAATCTCTCTTAACAGGTCATGTCTATTTAAATAGAAACCTCATGCGGTTTCTTTCATCGTAATTGATCAGCCAGTTGAAGTGATGGATACCTCCCTCAAGAACCGGCGCTTGGGGGGAGAATACGCTTCTTGACGCCTTGCTTCTCTATGATTGTTACTATACTGAGCGCGGGCATAATCTGAGCTTTTCAATCCATATTTAACTTTCAACGGGCTTGTTTCTGGTAATGAGAAACGAAGATTACGATCGCACAGAATATATATCAATCAGCTGGGTAGCAAGGGGAAGGCTTTTTTCTCCCCTTGCATAATTTCCGGAACGTAGCCAGGGCAGAAAAACGCCTTGCCCTGGGCACCCGCCGGTACTTGGGGGGAGAATACGCTTCCTGACGCCTTGTTTCTCTATGATTGTTACTATATCACTTCATGTGACTGAACTGTTACCATCATTCTAGTCAAACCGCATGAGGAGCATAGTGTTGAAACGGGGATGAATCAATCCATCGCTCAGTGACGCTCAGGAGGAATTACTTCTTTTCTTTCGGTTTCCGGCGGGCGGCGCCGGTCTCCATCGCGGCGCCGGCGACAGCGTTGGACACCGATTCCACCACCCGGCGGTCAAAGACGCTGGGGATGATATATTCATCCGTCAGTTCGGATTCAGGAATCGTATCGGCGATCGCCTGGGCGGCGGCCATTTTCATTTCCTCATTGATTCCCGTGGCGCGCACGTTCAACGCGCCCCGGAAGATACCGGGGAAACAGAGCACATTGTTGATCTGGTTGGGATAATCCGATCGGCCGGTGGCCATGATGCGGCAATGCCCCATCGCGATTTCCGGGGCGATTTCCGGATCGGGATTGGCCAGCGCGAAGACGATAGGATCACGTCCCATCGATTGCAGCGCCTCTAATGGGAATGTGTCGGGACCGGAAAGCCCAAGGAACAAATCGGCTCCTTTGGAAGCTTCGTGGATCGTCCCTTTTTGGTTTTCTGGATTGGTATTCTCCGCGAACCACCGTTTAGCCCGGTTCATCCCTTCCTCACGACCTTTGTAGACGATCCCTGATCGATCAAGGCCGACGATATTTTTAACGCCCGCCCGCATCATCATTTTCGTGCAGGCGACCCCCGCGGCGCCCACGCCCAGGATGACCACTTTGATCTCCTCCATGCTCTTTTGAACCAACTTGAGCGCGTTGAACAAGGCCGCCATGACTACCACCGCCGTGCCGTGCTGGTCATCATGAAAGACGGGGATATCGACCCGTTCCTGCAGCAATTCTTCGATCTCAAAACAGCGCGGCGCGGAGATATCCTCTAAATTGATTCCCCCGAATCCAGGCGTGAGGGCTTCAACGATTTGGACGATCTCGAGGGAATCTTTGGTGTTCAAACAGATCGGAAAAGCGTCTATTCCCCCGAATTCCTTGAAGAGCATCGCTTTTCCTTCCATGACGGGCATCGCCGCTTCCGGGCCGATATCGCCCAATCCCAGCACCGCCGTGCCATCGGTCACAATCGCGACGGTGTTTTTCTTGATGGTCAGGTTATACACGGCGCTTGGATCTTTGGCGATCGCCATGCAGACCCGCGCCACCCCCGGCGTATACGCCATTGACAAGGCGTCGCGGGTATTGACCGGCACTTTATTCTCCACACTGATTTTTCCACCCAGATGGAGGAGAAAGACTCGGTCCGATACGCTGCGGACTTCGATGCCCTCGACTTGCCGGACCGCTTCCACGATACTTTCCGCGTGTTCGTCTCCCCGCGCGTTCACGGTCAAGTCGCGCACCATGTGATCTTTCCCAACGCGGACGATATCAACCGCGCCGAGATTCCCCCCTTGTTCCCCAATCGCTGTTACCACCTTTGCGAAATAGCCGGGATTGTTGGGCAATTCGATTCGAATGGTGATGCTGTGGCCTGGGCCGGTGGATAGATCCGTCATGATTCATTTCTCCTTGGCGTCATGAATAATTTCATTTCATCCCTCGAAAACCAGGGGCGGGGCTGATCCGCCCCTGGTATCAATTGTATGCCTATGTAGAGAACAATCAGCTGGGCAGCAAGGGGAAGGCTTTTTTTTTCTCCCCTTGCATAATTTCCGGGATGAAGCCAGGGCAGAAAAAAGCCTTGCCCTGGGCATCCGCAGAGAACAATCATCTTCATCGATTCGATTTCGGAATCACTCAGCAGAGCAGCTATTGGCCATCCGCCGGGCGTCCTTATACAATATCCTGTATGTCTGGATTCCATTCCACCGTCCGTTTTTCGAAGTAGGAGACGACCGACATGATGCAGGTGACAGCTTCAACGAAGGCTTCATCCTCATTGCACTTCGGTTGTTTCCGGGAGCGGATGCAATTGACGAAATCCTGCATGTGGCTGGGTTGTTCGGGTGTTTTTTCTGGATCGAACCGGAGGATCGGCTCACCCGGCTTTATTTTCCCTGAGTCAAAATCTTCTTTGTATTTCAAGGAGACTTCTTCGGGGTAGACCTCAAAATCATTCATTTCTGTTTTCATCAAAGCGTCTTTCCCACGAATCTCCACATTGTCTGTGTTGGGGCCGAAGGTCATGCTGTTGAACAGGGAGGAGAACAGCACGGATGTACCCCGGTCTGGATATTCATAGATGACGTTCCATGTATCCGGCGCCTCGCGTCCATCTTTGAGGAGATTGTTGTTACCGGAACATGTGCAGCTGTGGGGGATGCCCAGGCGAAGAATACAATTCGCGAAGTCAAACGCGTGCGAGAGCAGGTCTCCGGCGATCCCGGTTCCATAGTCCCAATAGCAGCGCCAATGCCAGAAGCGTTCCATGGAGAATGGATGATAGGGCGCCGAACCGAGAAAACGGCCCCAGTCAACAAGATCTTTCCGCACCTGGTTTTCATCGGGGCGGACGTACTGGTTGTATCCTCCATACCAGCGCCATTCATCTTCTCCGCGCGGGCGGTTGCGGAAGCATCCGAGGCGGATGAATGTGATCTCGCCGAGGATTCCCGTAGCGATCACTTCCCGCGCCTGAATCGCCGCCGCGCTCGCGCGCTGGTGATGCCCCAGCTGCATGACGGTTTTATTATATTTGATCGCCTTGAGCATATCACGCGCTTCAGGGACTGTGCGGGTCCAGCATTTCTCTACGTAGATATCCTTGCCCGCGTTGGCCGCGTCGATCACGAGCCGTGAATGAAGGTGATCGGGCACGGCGATGACGACCGCGTCAATGTCTTTGTCTTCCAGCATCTCGCGGTAATCATGATACGATTTCGCTTTGGGATTGCCCGACAACCGCAATCCTTTTTGAAGATGGGGTTTGTAGAGTTCGCAAATCGCGCGGACCTGGGCGCCATCCGCACCCGGCCGTTCTTTATCCGGCTCTCCGGCGACATCCGTCACCAGTTCGCCGCCGCGAACGCCAACGCCGATATGGCCTACGCCAACCACATCATTCGGACTTTCCTTCGCCAGGACAGCGGGCGCGCCAGCGAGAAACGGCGCCGCCGCGGCCAGCGCCGCTCCTTTTGAAGAGTTCTCTAAAAATTTCCTGCGGTTTAATTCTTCTTTCCGATCCATTATGATGTCTCCAATCTATCTTGCGTTTGTTAAACGTAAATCGCTCGTTTCATCCAATCCACGAGCGGATTTGATCTGGTGGTACCGATGGCTCTATTAAACATCAAAAATCTGATCCGGTCACAGGTGATTATTTATATTTTTTTAGTGGAAGGCTGAAGGCATTTAACTTTATGTGTACATTTTTTTTGATCGAGAATCAGATAATCGACAAGTATCAAGATCCAACACGATGAAACGAACTCCGGTTTTGTATCGAAACACTCGGTCGATGTTTTTATTCCGGAGTCTATTAATTTTGTTCTCGACATTTTGCTATTTCGTTATATAATGAGACGGCGGAAATCGTTATTTCGCAAGATGAAACAGTCTTCCGGTGGGTCGATAATGTGTGATCCATCCTACGTTATCGCCACTCATTTTCAGTCGTAGCAGTGATCTCTATCATGATATTTTTTGAATAGGAAACTCTTTGAATTTTCTTGATTTTGAGATCATGCGGTTGGTTTCACTCATATTCTGTTTCATCGTTGCGTAAAAAAAAATGCTAAGTACTTCCTTTCCGTTGAAAACCATTGTAATATCCAGTATATTATTGTGGTTATAAATCTATTGAAATCGAACTTAGCGTGAATTTAAACCTTTGCGTTGGAGGAACTTATGCTGAATCAATTGTGCTTGTTTAGAAAGAGAGTCACATCTCTGGGGCTTCTTTTTTGCTGCGTCGCTTTATGCGCTTTGGCGCCTTTCACTGTGTCCGCGGCAGAATCGCCGGTTGAAACGCCAACGGACGTTCCTACCGCCATACCACCGACCGAGGTTCCTCCGACGGTAGCGCCTGAGACGCCGACGGAAATTCCACCGACTGTGGTTCCTCCAACGGCAGCGCCGGAAACGCCGACAGAAGTTCCGCCAACCGAGGTTCCGCCAACCGAAGTTCCACCGACAGTAGCGCCGGAAACGCCGACGGAAGTTCCACCGACGGAAGTTCCTCCGACTGAGATTCCTCCAACAGAAACGGCGACCGAAGTTCCGGTTCCGACGGAAGTTCCACCAACCGAGGTTCCACCAACGGAAACGCCTGAGACGCCGACTGAGATCCCACCGACTGAGGTTCCTCCGACGGAAACGCCTGAGACGCCGACTGAGGTTCCTCCGACGGCAGCGCCGACGCCGGTTATGACACCGACTCCAAGTGGTCCCGGCCCGGATCAATATCCTAATCCAAAGCAGGGGATCACCATTCTTGATGGATTTGGCGGTGTGCATGAAATTGGAGATATCTTAGGATTCTATGATCGGAATGGAAACGGAATACTCGACGATCCATCCACGACCGCTTGGATTCGTTATTTCGAAGGTCAGGATATTTATTGTGATCTCGAAGTGTATATAGAAAACGAAGGAACCGAAGACGCGAGAATTAAGGCGGCTCTGGCGATTACTGGTGACGGTTTGATTTCCTCCGCCTTGTTTGAACAGACCGTTTCAGGCGTCCAAGTCACGACGAATTACTTGATGCCGCTTGGGATTGATTTCTCAACGCCGGATACTGTACGGGATGTTGAATTCCATGCAGATGGGCAGGGGTATTACACCCTATTGAGCGATGGCTCCATTCTCTCCGCAAGCATGAAATCAGAATCCGTGCTTCTGCCGGTTTTGGTTCAGAGCAAATTAACCAATCCGAGACTCGATCCGGCCGTGGATCTGGAAATTGTGGAATCGGGCGATACATTTTCCGCTTATGTATTGACAGCGAAAGGCCGAATCTTCGCTATCGGCGACGCTACGCCGCTGATAGGAAATGCGATTTCGAATATTCCAATCTATAAAGATATGGAACTGTATGGCTCTGGGGCGGTGATCGCCGACGGCTATGGGCGATTCACCACGGTTACGCCGGATGGTTCGGAACTGGATATTCCTCTCTTCCAGTTGGACTTTGGTTTCGACGCGCTGGTTGATTTTGAAATCCAAGTTGATCCAGAATATGGTGTCGGTATCATCTCGCTGACAAACGTAGGCACGCTTCACACCTCCGGCGCCATAGATTTCTTCCTTACGGCGGAAGGCGCAGCCCGCCGGGACGACCTTGATATCATTACGACGGAAGACGGCGTCTCCTTCGCGACCTTGAATATCAACTTTGATATTCTCCGCGATTTGGAGGTTTGGCTTCTTCAATAGCCGTATTGAGTTTACTTGATTGCATTTAAAAAGGATGAGGTTTTGGAGCGCGCTCCCCTCATCCTTTTTTTCTATTTCTAAATTTTGAACATATGGATGTACAAACAAACTCGTATCACTGTTCCCGCAATTGTCTTACATTCCACTAAGAATTTTTCATCCTGATCAATCGATACCTTCCATTGCAGAATAATTAATGTTATTTTAAGACAACCTATCATTCGAAAAATAAAACTTATACAAACAGTAAATAGCCACATTTAGGTTTGACCAAAACGAAAGGAGAAACAAAAAATGATCTCGATTACCCGCGAGTTTTTTATCTATTTCTCGAAGATAATCGGTGTTTGTCTGCTGGCCGTTTTTTTTATTACACCGATTGTATATTCGCAGGATTCAACCCACGTAGAACGGGAAGAGATTGATGGTCCTGGTGAGGGCTCCGCTCTTGGTGTTCTGACTTTAAACGCATTAGGGCAGATCTATCAGGAGGCGGATGACACGCCGATTGTGGATCTTGAATTCCCCTTTCCTCTAGCCCAAGCGTTTGATATTACAACATCCGAAAACGGAGCGGTTATATTGGATAGATTTGGGCTGTTATACACAACCGGTGACGCTGATTCCTCGTTCCAAGGAGAGATGGTTGGCGTCAATATCCTCCGGGATGTGGAACTATCCCCCAGCGGGAACGGCGCGTATGTTCTTTCCGGATTCGGCGCGGTAATTACCTACGGCGACGCGGTCAATTATGGCGCGCCCTATTTTGGGACGCTTTGGAATCCGATGGACGCGGCGGAGGATTTGGAACTCACTCCAACAGGGCTTGGGTATTATATTCTGGATTGTTTGGGCGGCGTTCATCCATATGGCGACGCGGTTTTTTATGGGGATCTTTTTTTGGGATTTGACATTGTCCGCGATATGGAAGTCGCCCCCGCTGGAGATGGATATCTTATTTTAGATGGATTCGGTTTGGTTCATGGCTTCGGATCTCTTGAAGGCATCGCCTATGATTTAACGCCTAACGGTCCAGCGGCGGGCGCGAACCGGAATCAAATGCACTATGCGTGGGATCATGCGCGTGATATGGAACTCCATCTGAACGCTGCGAATAACGTTGATGGATGGTACATACTGGATGGTTTCGGGAATGTGCTCAATATCGGCGCCGCGGCGCCCATTGTGCCGGGAGGGGTAGCGGAGTTCGATATTTTCGTGGATCTGGAAATGGGAGTGGGAGGCTCCACAGGGCCAACACCCGTCCCATCAGTTGAACCCACGCCTGTTCCAACGGCGACGCCCCTTTATGTTATACCTACGGAGATTCCAACGCTTCCCCCGACTTTGATTCCTACCGCGACTCCGTATCCATCTATTGAACCTACATACGAGGTTCCCACGTATGAGATCCCGACGTATACGATTCCCACATTCCCGGCGCCTCCTGACACCCCCACACCGTTGTCTGAACCGGAAGATTTACCGGAAGAAGGCCCATCACCGCTTCCAACCGAAGCGCCAACTGTTACACCGATTCCACCAGGAGATCTCGAGTAAATCATCTTTATATATATAGGAGAAGAAAAATGTTTAATATAAAGCATACAATTCAGATCTCATCTCTTTTATCATTCATCATAGTTATCTGTTTCGTATTAACTATGACGGCTTTCGCGGATGACAAGAAGGATTATTTCATTCAACATGCGCAGAATAAATATTTCGACACGCCAGTCAGCGCAAGATCGCTGGGAATGGGAGGCAGTGATCTCCCCACTATGGTGAACGCGTCCAGCCTTTTCAGCAATCCGGCTGGACTTGGTTGGCTGGTCAGACCGGCGCTCTCACTGAACTATGCCTTCGATGAGATCAGTGGTGAAGATTTTCCACAGGTTTATGGGATCGATGAAGATCTTAACATCGCGTTTCTACAAGGCGCGTGCCCGATCAAAGGGGGGGAATGGGGCGTCTTCGGTGGTGGATTTACGATGTATAACACTGATGTCAGCAACCGGATCGACACTGAGACGGATGGATTCTCGATCCACGCCGCTTATGGCCTTCAACTCAATCCTGAATGGAGCGCTGGGTATTCGTTCGCGTATTTCGATGATGAAGAAGAGAACGATTACACAGATTATGAGATGGACGACGGCTTCAGGAACACGGCTGGGATTCAATTCCGGCCTTCGGAAGAATGGATGATTGGTTTGTATGGATTCTACGCGTTCGGCGATCCTGAATCGGAAATCGTTCTTCTCGGCGAGCAGGACGGGGACCGGGACAGCTGGGGTATTAATATCGGCGCGGCGTGGCGCGCGCAGGAAAAGACTTTAATCGCCGTGTCATTTGATTATACGGATTACGAACTGGATTCCACGATCGTCAATCCCGCTTTGGGAGTGAATGAAGTAGTGGATGAAGAGGGCAAATCGTTCGGCGTGAGTGTCGGTGTGGAACATTCGTTCCTCGATTGCTTGGACGGCCGGTTGGGGCTATCGCTACCGCAATAATGATTATGATTTTCATGACGCTGGAGCCGCGTCTCATCTCTCCGGAAACGCGGACTTTCACGCCGCTTCCACGGGTTTGGGCTATTCCTTCAATGAACATGTCCGGTTGAACTATGGATTCGAATACCGCTGGATCGGCGATGGGGATATGACGCACGCGGTTAGTTTGGATTTGCTGTTTTGATTTCATTGTAGAAACGAAAACTTTGTAGGATGGGTCGCGTCTTTTTGACCCATCCTCGATTTAATTCACTATAATCGGTGGGTCAGTAAAGCGCGATCCACCCTACATGACTGAAGGGCGTCAGGCAGGGAGATGCAACCTATGACATTAGCGCGGGAGTGTATACCGTAACCGGATCTAGTTCTCCTGTAAACATAGATAGCATATACTGCCCACTTGAAGGCCATATTGTATACAAAGAACGAATCGCAGTATGAGTAAAAATAAACACCTTAGGGCCAGCGATCTCTTTGAAATGGTATTAATCTGCAATAGCTAGTTTAATCCAATAAAAGAAAGGAAGAGAAAATGTATCGCAGGTATGTAATGTTCTTGGTCTTATTCTTTTTTTGTACAAGCGCAATGGCTCAGCCAGTAGCGGAGCGCAGTTTACTTGTTTTGGGATATACCCCTGGTTTCCCTGTCTATGTTTCCATCTCTGTTACGAATAATAATGAAGATATTTCTATGAGGGAAACAATTCCCGTCAATTGGGAAATAAATGAGATTATAACTGAGAATGGAAGCGTATCCAACGGTGTTATTACATGGAGTTTATCAAAAAATATTAATCAAAAAAAAATTCTCTTACGTACTTCTTCCCCCTGATAACGCATCAGGAGACGCCGTCTTTTCTGGTAAAATTGGCGATGTCGATATTGTGGGCGATACAACGATGATTTGCGCTTCTGAACCTTTAGGAATTTTCAAGTATCATTTTAATTATCCAGGTCACAACCCTCCTGGTGATGCGTATTTTGATAGTAGTACAGGAGAATACTATGTCGGAATGCGGTCCCCCAGAAAAAGACGAACTTTCTAGAATCAGTGGTCATTATTGCTTTTTACCGGTCTATGGATCCTTTTCATTTGAGGCAAATTTCAAATTCGCCAATACATCATGGGGGAATATAGCAGTAATAATCGTACATAGACCATGGAATGATCCTTATGCCTCCTATCCAATGTACTACCTTTTTAAATCTACTGATGGAAATATCGACTATGGTTGGCAGAAATTCTTTTGATACTAATTACAACCATTTTGATTTTGAAACACAAGGCGCTCTTAGAAATCAAAAATTAAAAATCGTTCGTCAAGGAGATCTTTTTTCAATCTTATTCATACTGATCCAGAAACAGGTGAGTGGATTCTAATTAATTCAAAGACAATACATATGGTAGATCCAGTTTCTGCTGCTATAGGCGTAAGGACACATAATCAAAATAAAGCCCAAGTATATTTTTCTGATGTCGTATTAGAATCGATATCCGATACTTCCCATGTTCAGAAATGGGAATTGTACTAGAACACTATAAACTGAAAATTATATGGCCCGATAACAGTATAATCAGACATGTAGGATGGGTCGCGTCTTTTTGATCCATCATCGATTTAATTCATTATAATCGGGTGGGTCAGTAAAGCGCGATCCACCCTACATGACGTATTCGTGTCAGGCTTCGATTCGGGGGAAGTAGAGCCATAGGTGGCCTAGGTTGTCTTTTTCGCCGAAGTAGATTTCGCCATCTATTCCAACTGCCGCGTCTCCGAAGAGGTAGCCGTAACGGCGACGTTGGATGGTGGAGGCGGCGATCCATAAATCGCGGATTTCTTTGCGGCGGGGGATCGTAGGTGAAGAGATGTTCCATCTCAGCGCCGCAGGTTCCGAAGAGGCGGCCGTCCAAGGTCACCGCCCATCGTTGTGACGGGGGCCAGGGGTGTTTGTCCCAGTTGTTCGCTGAAGCCGTTTTTCTCATCGAATGCGAACAGGTTTCCGTCGGAGTCCGCTATGTAGAGCAAACCGGATCGTGGATCGCTCGCCCATCGTGGGTCCGCATCCGTCCATGCGCCTTTTGGGAGAGGGATCGCATGGCGTTCCAACGTACGGGAAGGAAGGGTGGAAGCGCCAGAGGGTTTCCTTCGTATCCAGGCCATAGAAATTTTCTTCTGAGCCAACGCCGACGCGTCCCCGCCCTTTTACTGCGCCAACGAGTTGGAATGATTTATCTTCCAGATTGACGACGAATAAATGGCCTTCCGATACGCCTACAGCGAATTGACGGGATAGATCGGGGGCAGCATGAATGATACGCCCGCCATCTGGTATCACGCCTATCTCTTCGCACGGCGAACGGCGAAATCCCCATTCTTGAATCAGATCGAACGGCAGCCCCTGCAGTCTATGGATCAGAATACGTCCCCCCTTGTCTCCATTTACGAACGCCGCGAACTCTCTTCGCCCGCAGCACACAGCGGCGCAGTGTTGGGCGTCTTTTATCGCAGCCATGTCGAAGACCGCGCCCGTGATTCCGCGAAACATTCCTACAAAGAGATGCGTTTGTTTGCCGCTCGTTCCACCGTATACGTCGCCATCCATTGATACATCCAACGCTGTGATCAAACTCTCATCGGCGGTTATGGGGACACTCGCGCCGGGGAAGCAGGTGGGAAATGCGACCAGCCGGCCTTCCGATGTAAACGCTCCGTGATGGATATCCCTGGGTGATCGTTTTGGTTTCGTTTCGCTCATTGATTTACCCCCACATCCGTATTGGCAAATGCGCGTTCGTTCGTTTTCTGTGTTCGGGCATCGTCACTTTGAAGATTCCGACCGGATGCGGAGGTCCGACCGAACCAAAGAAGAGATCGCCGTTCCTATCGACTGCGCCCCGTGACACATACTGCGCGAATCCATCGGGGCGTTCGATAGTTGTTACTTCTTCTTTTTCATTCGTCTCTGGATCGATGCGCCAGACGACGCCTTCCCGTTCTTTGTGCGATTCGGGCAATGGATTGTAGACCGGATCGCGCCACCTCGACGCGACAAAATAGACCTGCCGGTCTCCCGCGACGGTCAGCCCGCCACTGTGATCGAGAAATGTGTCTAAAGGAATGGTTGGATCGCGGGGCTGGGTCGCGGGGCCTAAATCTTCCACCCGGCCCCATTCGCCTTCGTTCGGCCAGATACGCATGAGGTATGGATTTGCGATCCAAGTCAGCGCGAAGACGCTTTCGCCGTCCGGGGCGTTGATGGCGTCGTAAAATACGCTGTGCCAGCCGGTTTGGAAATTGGAGTTATGCGGGAGAATGTAGGGCGAACACTCCAACCGGTCTTTTTCAGGATCATAACGGATCAAGCGCCCATCATCGCTGGTGGTCCAGATCCGGTGTTTTTTATCCATAAAGAGGACTTGCGCGTTTATGGAACCGATCCGGCCGATATCGCGGCGTTCCCGCTTCTCGATATCATAGATCACGAAATGATCGCGCGGGTATGTCAGTGAATAAAGCAAACCGCGTTCTTCATCGTGCAAAAGACAGCGGCAGCCTTCTTTCGGCAGCAAGGTGTCCCACCAAAGGACTTCATCGCGCTGGGTGTCGTACGCCATTAGCGCGCTCCCCCGGAAACAGCGTTTGGGATCGTGCCAGGACCGCCAGGGGGAGTAGGCGGGTTGATCGATGGGGGGGCCGGATAAGTGCGTGGCCATGTACATGACGCCATCATGCATGGATGGGGCGAAGCTGTAGTGGATTTTGCATTGCGTGGCGCGTCCGGAATCGCGTGGATCGTTTACCATTTTGTCGGCGTCGAAGAGGTAATCGAGCGCGTCGGTTTTTTCATTATACCGGACTACTTTGACGACGCCGCCCGGTGTTCCTTCCGCGCAGGCGGCGATGTAGATCCGGCCATCCGGTCCAACGGAAAGCGACCAGCAGGAATCCGAGATGGGATGCTCAGAAAATGGATACCACTTGCATGAATACTGTTCATTTCGTTTTTGGACACGTTGTTGGGACGCGCATCCCCCTGATTGAAGCGCCAAAGCGGAGATCCCCGCGACAGCGGCGCCGCCTGCCAATCGTTCCGCGAATTCACGCCGGTTGATATTTCGATTGTCCCGTTTCACGTTTTACCTCCTGGTATTGAATCGAATATCGATGCACCTTCTTATTATGCAGGAAGAAATGAAAGTTCGTAAAGGAAAGAGTAGTACAAATTTTCACTATTTACTCTATAATAAACAAAAACATATCAATCCATTGAGCGGCTGAATTAAGGGCGCCAATTATAGTATTCACTCGCTCAATTGTTGATTTTTTTTAAGTTACGTATTCCCATCCGGTCAGTAAAAGAAAAAAACTATCTTGACGCTTTGTTACTTTTCATCCAAAATATGAAAGGGTTTTGAATCAATGGAAAAAACTAATACTAATATCAACAAGAAATCAACAAGAAAAAAAACACCCCCCAAAAAAGCGAATTCTGGAGTACTGTCATCAAAAGAAAAAAAAACCGCAAAAGCAAAAAATGCCGCATTGAAAAGGAGAACGCCGATGAAGAAAAGTCCTGATCTTCCCTCCCCAGCGAAGAAGACAACCGATATTGCGAAAATCGCTCCGGAGAAAGACCTCGAGGCGCCTGGCGCTGAAAATCTTGATAAAGTTCGTGAAATACTCTTTGGGATGAAAATGCGCGATTACGATCATCGAATTTCATCACTTGAATCGAACTTACGCAAAGAAATATCCAGCAACGCCGCAGAAATGGAGAAGCGCATTGATTCGCTTGAAAACTATTTTAAAAAAGAGATCAATACTCTCTCGGATAAAATACAGGCGGAACAGAATCAGCGCGATCAGGCTGTAAAGGAATTGAACCAGCGGTTAAACGAGATCGATAAGCGAATCTTATCATTGGATGACAAACTGATACAAGCGAACCGGAACAATCATGAGGAAATCCTTGAACAATCCAAGACACTCCGCAAGGAAATGAAGGATTATCATGATGAATTATGCCATTCGCTGACCGATTCCAGTAATGAATTAAATAATAAAAAAGCGGACTGTTCTTATCTAGCGTCTTTATTTTCTGAAATGGCCATGCGCCTTAACAATGAACTGGATCTGAATTTTGATCTGAAATGAGAATGATGCGACATGCGGGAAAAGCCGGTTCCAATCCATGCCCAGGAGTCTTTCTCGAGTCACTCCACAGCCACTAACTCGGAATTTACCGAGTTGCAGCAGTTGTTATTTGGATTGGAACAGGATCAGATTGCGGAACTGCAGGATCGGTTGAACGATCTTCAACTGCGCACACGGGATATCAGCGAAGTTCTTCCCGAAGCCATTCTGGAGCGCACCCGTCAGGACAACCGGATTAGCGAAGCCTTGCTGCCGAATTTGGAACAGGCGTTAAAAGATTCCATCCAAAATGATCCAAAAACATTGGCTTCCGTCTTGTTTCCCATCATGGTTCCTTCGATCCGGCGGGCGATTACCTCCGCGCTGCGGGAGATGATTCAATCAATCAATCAAACGCTGGAGAAAGCGTTTTCTCTGCAAGGTTTGAAGTGGCGGATCGAAGCGTTTCGAAAGAAGAAAACAATCGGAGAGATTGTTCTGCTGCATCAACTCATCTACCGCGTCGAACAGATTTTTCTCGTTCACCGCGCGTCCGGATTGGTGCTCCAGCATGTTGTTCTACCGGAGGTGGAAGATCAGGATCCGGATATTGTCGCGGGGATGTTAACCGCGATCAGGGATTTCGCTCACGATTCCTTCAACCTTCAAGACGACACATTGAACTCATTGGAACTGGGGGAATTGATCATCTGGATCGAAGAAGGCCCCCTCGCGTATCTCGCCATCGTGATTCGAGGGAACGCTCCCATAAAGATCCGCACGCAATATCAAGATATCATCCAAGACGTTCACCAGAAACATTATCAGAAACTCGAACACTTTAATGGAGACGTAACTCCATTCGAGCATATGCGGGAGAGATTGCAGGCCTGTCTGTTTCATGCAAAGCGTCCAGAGCAAGAACGCGGCCGGCCCTATTTGACTTACGCGCTCGCTGGTATTCTACTGCTTTGGTTCGGATTATGGGCCTATCAGTCTTATCAGAAGCAGGCGCAGTTTTCGAGGTATGTGCAACGTCTGAATTCCACTCCCAGTTTTATTATCACCAAGACAGGCAAGGAAAACGGGCGGTTTACCATCACCGGTTTACGTGATCCTCTCGCGCCGGAACCAGCGCGTCTTGCAGAGCAAGAACAACTGGATCCAAGCCTGTTTCGTGAGGAGTGGACTCCATATTGTTCGCTTCAGCCTGATTTCATTCTTCAGCGAGCGAATGCAATGTTAAAACCCGGCGGCGCGATCCAATTGAAATACGATTCGGGGACGCTTTCCGCCGAGGGCTCCGCTTCACGGACGTGGCTTGAGACCGCGCAGCGTCTGGCTCCGATCCTTCCCGGCGTATCCCGGTTTGAATCGAAGGATCTCGTGATCACCGACGCCCGGATCGAGCAGTTCATTGAATCACTGCGCGCTACACCCGGTTATGTAATTACTCATGTTGAAATTCAAAATGGAAAACGAATTTTATCCGGTTTTCAAGATCCTCTCGCGCAGGATTTTGAGGAATTGCTCCAAGACGCGGGGCTGCCTCCCGACGATTTCATTTTGCGGCTTGAATCCTATCAGGCGCAGTATCCTCGTTTTATCTTAGAGCGAATCCGGCGTATTCTCGATCCGGCGCCCTCTGTTCAATTGGAGCTGAAAGACCATGTTCTTCACGTTTCGGGCATGGCGCCTCAGTCATGGATCGACCGGCTTGTTATTCATAAAAACCTGCTCTCGATTTCCTTTGGGATTGATGCTATAAAGAGGAGTGGATTGCAAGCGTTGGAGGCCATGATTCAATCCATAGAGGAACGAGTTCTTTTTTTTGAAAAAAGTGAGAATCGAATTCGCTCCGACCAAGAAGAAAAATTCGGCGAACTTGTCCGGGATATTCAACGATTGATCTCATTCTCAACGAAATCGGGATGGAGTATGCATATAACAATTATCGGTCACACCTGTGACATTGGAACAACTGAAGAGAACAAACAACTCAGCCGGGAACGCGCGAAAAATATCCTCGATCGTTTTGTGGCGAAGAATTTGGATTCAAGTTTGTTTACAATTCAGGAGATGGGCTATCTCAGCCCTCTGCGAAAAGGAAAAACCGAAGAGGACCGGCATTATAACCGCCGTGTCACGTTTCAAGTGGAGGTGGACATGGAGAGCGCTGAAGAAGGGAAGCGCCCATGATTTTGAAGAAAAAGATCTGCATGATCGGTTCCTACGCAGTGGGGAAAACCAGCCTTGTCAGGCGTTTTGTAAAAGGGATTTTTTCGGATCATTATCTTACTACCGTCGGCGTAAAAATTGACAAAAAAACGATTATTATCGATTCGTGGACCGTGGATCTCCTGCTGTGGGATTTGGAAGGGAACGGGACCCTATCTTCTGTGAAGTCTACGTATTTAAAAAACGCGGCGGGTTATTTCCTGGTCGCTGATGGCGCCCGTGAGGCTACGTTTACAGACGCGCTTTCTTTGCAAAAGGAAGTGGAAGCGTTATTGGGGAAAGTCCCATTCGTCTTGCTGCTTAATAAATACGATTTGACGAATCAATGGTCGATATCCCCGGAAACCATTGCTGAACTCAAGACACAGGGTTGGTCTGTGCTCTATACAAGCGCAAAAGACGGTTTAGGAGTGGAAGAAGCGTTTACGCTTCTAACACAAAAACTCCTTGAGGTTTAAATGAATTTACCGGCTCCCCTGCAATCTTATCTTTTACGCTGGCTCTCGGATATGTTCACCCCCGCTTGCCTGTATCTCGATGAGGAATACCGGTTAATTGACTGGGATGGGGATATCGAGGCGTTTGGATTTCCCTCTTTATGCGCAGGTCAATCCCTTATGGACCAGGTTCCTGTTTTTGAGGGCCTTTTTCCATTGGAACAATCCCCCTTTGTTCTCCCACGGGTGAAGTTGAAAGAAGAAACGTCTGTCGATCTCCATTGCATAACAGAGAATCAAAAGACCTTTGTATTGATTCTCGACGCCCGTCATGTTGAACAGAAAGTTCATATGGTCCAACAGCAGTTGGAAACGCGAACGCAGGAACTGGCGCAAGTCAACGAGAAACTGCGCCAAGAGATCACCGATCATAAAAAAACAGAAAAGGCATTATATGAAAGTGAAGAGCGTTACCGGACATTGATACGGAATCTGCCGGTCGGTCTTTACCGCAATACGCCTGGGGCCCAAGGAAAGTTTATCATGGCCAATCCGGCCATGGCGCGGATGTTTGGGTATAAAACCGTGAAGGAATTCATGAAATCCACAGTGGCGGATCTCTATCAGAAGGCGTCTGACCGCCGCGCATTTTCGGAGAAGCTCCTTATCAAAGGCCAGGTAATCGCAGAAGAATTGCAGCTGAAGAAAAAAGACGGCACACCGTTTTGGGGCGCCGCCACGGCGCGTTTGGTTTACGATGAGAAGACAAAATCAGAATACTACGATGGACTCATTGAAGACATAACCGAACGCAAGCTAGCGAAGGAAGCGCTGAAACGAGCTTACGATGAGCTCGAGACGCGCGTCAAAGAACGCACGAGAGAACTACAACAATCATACAAAGAATTAGAAAAAGAAATCATCGAACGAACCCGAGCGGAAGAAGAAGTAAAAAGACTGAATCAAGATCTGGAGCGGCGTGTAGAAAAACGGACGGCTGAACTGATCGCCGCTCTTAAGGAACTGGATTCCTTTTCGTATTCCGTTTCGCATGAACTTCGCACGCCTTTATGGGCGATCGATGGGTTCAGTCAAATGCTGAAGAGTAATTACGCCGATTCGTTAAATGAGAATGGCCGCCGCTGCCTCGAACACATCAGCGTGAATAGTAAACGCATGCTTCAATTAATTGATTCGTTTTTGAAATTAGCTCGTATGTCACGCCATGCGATCAAAAAAGAAACTGTCAATTTGAGTGATATCGCTTTCACAATCGCCGATGGATTGAAATCCGCCCATCCGGACCGCCGCGTTAATTTCGTGATTTCTCCCAACGCGCGGACGGAGGGAGATTCGAGTTTGTTGTACCAAGTCTTAGAGAACCTGCTTAGCAACGCTTGGAAATTCACGAAGACACGAACGCAATCCCGGATCGAATTTGGCGTTATGATTGAAAAAAACAAGCCCATTTATTACGTGCGGGACAACGGGGTGGGATTCGACACCGCCTACATGGATAAACTATTTTGCGCTTTCCAGCGGCTCCATTCTTCCGAAACCTTTGAGGGAACGGGGATTGGTTTGGCAACGGTTCAACGGATTATTCACAAGCATGAGGGCAGCGTCTGGGCCGATAGCGTTTTGGAGCATGGTTCGACGTTTTACTTTACGCTTTGGGAGTGAAGGATTGTTCTCGGTATTTGTAGAAGAAGACAAATGTTTTGCTCTTAGTACCTGTATAATTTTTGGAATTTCGCCAGGGCAGAAAAAAGTAAAGGCTCCGGCGCAAGCGCCGGTACTTGCCCTGGGCACCCGCAGAATAAAGCCCTTGCTCTGGGTACCCTATAAATAGATTGTTTTTAATACGTAAAATGGATCGTTATAAATATGTACTTATTTACTGAATGAACCGAGAATCAGAAACGAATTATTGATAAACCGCAACATGAGATCCAAGTCAGAGAAATTACGCATAAGAGGTTATGATGAAACGTAGAACTTTTTTATCCAATATTGTTTTATCGCAAGGCGCATTGTTAAGCGGGGCGCAGATCGCCCGCTCCAGTGATGCGGACACAAATGATTCACCTCGTTCTGGTAAGACTGTGATGGAACCGGCGCGGGAAATTCCCGTGATTGAAGAACCGGATGTATTGGTTGTCGGCGGCGGCCCCGCCGGTGTGACCGCCGCGATCGCCGCCGCCCGCGCGGGAGCCGATACACTACTCGTGGAACGCTACAATCATCTGGGTGGATTGTGGACGGGCGGATTGGTCTTGCCTCTCCTTTCCACGCACGCCATCGACAAGGACGGGAAATTTAAACAGGTCATTTTTGGGATCGGCGACGAAATGGCGAAACGGCTGAAAGCCCTTGATATGGCTATCAGCGAAGTGAATCCCGTTGTTGATCCGGAAGCGGCTAAATACATCTTTGATGTCATGACAAAAGAAGCGGGTGTGAAGACGCTTTACCATTGTTGGGTATCGAACGTTCTACTCAACGATGGACGGATCGAAGCCGTCGTGCTCGAATCGAAATCCGGGCGTGTGGCGGTGGCTCCTAAAGTGGTTGTCGATTGCACGGGCGACGGCGACGTTCTTCATCTGGCTGGGGAAGAGTTTGAGAATTTTCACTATCATATCGGTCTCGTTCACCGTCTTGGAAATATTGACCGGATCGATACAAGCAAACCGGGGTATAAAGAATTGCGGATCGGCGATCCGACACCGATTCCCAGTGTGAATTGGGTTAACATGCACGGGAAAGACAATCAAGACGGAATTGATATGTATACGTTGTCGGAATTGCAGCGGCAATATAGGATTGAGATATGGGAGAAAGTGCAGAAAATCCGTTCGACGCCTGGTTACGAGTCTGTCTTTCTGTTGGATACCGCGTCGCAGTTGGGCGTCCGGATGTCGCGGATCTTAGCGGGGGCGTATCGTCTCACTCTCGCCGATTCGATGACGTATAAAAATTTCCCCGACGCGATTGGAATCAGCGGCGCTTGGACGAGTCTTCTCTATCAAGGGCGGCGGTATACAACCAGGGAGCGGCCCCTGTGGCAGATTCCCTATCGCTCTTTGGTTCCCAGAAAGACGAAGAATCTGCTTGTGGCCGGCCGCTGTTTCAGTTTTGAAACGAAACTGGTGGAAGACGCGCGGATCATCGGCACATGCATCATCACTGGACAGGGAGCGGGCGCGGGCGCGGCCGTCGCGGCTCAATCGGACAGCGCGGTTCAGGATGTGGATGTCAAGCGGTTACGGACTATTCTTAAAGAACAAAACGTATATTTCGGGTGAAAATTAAAGCGCATTTCATACGCTATGCTTCTCTGTTTGCGGCTGTCATTCTGTCTCTTCCCCTTCCCTTGGGGATTCTGACCGGATTCTATCTCTGGCTGAGTCCTTATCTCTTTATCAATTCAGCGCTCGCGTCCTGGCGGTTCGCGGCTTTTCATGGATTTGGCGCCGCGGTGTTATTGTTAACCATTTTATATCACCGGTGGTTCTGCCGGTTTGTTTGTCCTACGGGGGCGCTTTGTGATATAGCCTCGAAGTGGGGGAGCCGGAAGTTTACTCTGCGCAGAGTTCCTTCGATTCATAAACATCTCTTCGTGACGGCGCTCTGTATGGCGGTTCTGGGGATTCCTCTTTTAAATCTTCTCGATCCAATCAATGTCTTTACGATGTTTTTTGATGGTTTTCAATCTACTCCATTCGCGATTGTAGTATTGAAGTTAAGCGGTTTGATTCTGATTTTGCTGTTCAGTTTTATTGTCCCTCATTGTTGGTGTCAACGCTTATGTCCATTGGGAGGAATGCAGGTTTTATTGACGGAGATCAAGAAGGCGATTCAAGATAGGCTTGTTTCACAAAAACTTACATTCAATTCAGGGCGGCGTTATTTCGTGGCAAGTGTTATCGGTTTGGGGATTGGAGCGATATCACGGTCACTGTCTGCTGCGCGTTTGAAGAATCCGCTCCGGCCACCTGGCGCGGCGCCGGAATCCCGATTTGTTATGCTCTGCGCCCGATGTGGGAATTGTGTGAATGTGTGTCCGACCGATATCATTTACACTTCACTCGATATGAATGATCCAATCGGAGCGCTGGCGCCTTCGATCCGCTTTGAGGAAAGTTATTGTCTCCCGGATTGCGTCCGTTGTGGGAGCGTCTGTCCCAGTGGAGCGATAACCTCATTTTCTTTAGAAGAGAAAAAACAGTTGGTGATTGGGATCGCCCGGATTGATTTAAAAGACTGTCTTTTGACAAACAATCGGGAATGCGACCGGTGTAAGGCGTTTTGTGAATATGGCGCGATTCAGATTGTAACCTCCGAAGATGATTTCTCTTCCTACCCAGAGATTGTGGTAGACCGGTGTGTTGGATGTGGAGCGTGTCAAATTGTGTGTCCCGTTGGGGTGATATCTGTTGTGGGGATTACGACATAGGTTAATGACACTTATCGCTGTGGACGCTTTGAGAGTTTGTCTGAATTATTTTGTCTGAATCAGGATGGGCAGGAGAAGCAGGATATTCAGGATATGAATTATTAGTTTAACATTGCTTAGCGTTACTTGATATCGATGAAGAAGGAGTTAATATCCTGGGCATCCTATCATCCTGGGTATCCTGATTCAGACAGGAAAACATTGTTTGTAAATCACTTCATGTGACCTGTTACGGTTATTCAATATACCCCATCTCTTTAAAGAATCTGCTCCTAAACCTGAAAATCCGAATTCTCTTAATAATTTCGGATACTTTGTTCGGAAAATGATATGATTTGACATGAGAATAGTCCGCATATTTAATGCAGCAAATCGCTGTAAACTTAATATCGTTACAGAATTTGATTGTTTCTTGAAAATGTTCTTCTGTTTCACCTGGAAATCCGACAATAATATGAGTGCCAATGAAGACGCCTGGCAACGCGTTCCGTAATTCAATTAGATTCGTTTTGGTTTCTATGGCGTTATATTGCCGATTCATGAGTTCAAGGATTTTTTCGCTGCCCGATTGTAATGGAATCCACAACCGTTTTATTCTATGCGCATTTTGGGTCAATAGATCAATTAGGTCTGTTTTATACTTATTGATCCATCTCGGATTCAGGTCATGAATAACCAATTGAAAATCATCGTTATGATTGAACAGTTCTCTCAACAAATCTACAATAGTAAGATTGATATCTTGACCATATTGACCGACATCACCAGCCATTAGATGAAATGTATGATACCCCTGATCTAAACCTTCCCGGAATTCTTCCAAAATCGTTTCTAATGGTTTAGAGACTAAATCCCCCATTGCCGGACGGACCGAACAAAAACTGCATTCACCGCAACATCCACGAGCAATATATAAACGAGGCTCATAAAGACGTTTTTCGTTCTGCATGTTTAATCGTTTCATGCTAAAAGAACTAATCATTTTGTCGAGAAAATGTGATGTGAGTTGAATTGTCGCCCTGAAATTATCGATTAGAGTGAAACTACTTTGGGCTTGTTCAACGTATTGGTTAACTACTAAAGGTTGTTTGACATCTTTTATAGGAATTGTAGCGTGTATAATTTCATCTATACTGAAGACACGCTTCGGTGGAAGTGTGTAACAATGTAATTCATTTTCCAGCAGTTTATTTTCAATTTCAGCCAAGCAACCAAGGACAATAAACTGCGCGTCATCTCTTGCCTTCCTCTTTAAAGACTTTAATAAACTAATACTTTTATCGTTCGCGTATCTGTCAAAACCGCAAGTAAAAACCAGAATCAATTTCACATCATAAGGATGAAAATAGACACACCACCCATTTTGTCTAAAATATTCAATCAATTTTGAGAGATCTGATCTTGATCGTTCACAACCATTCGCATAGATTATGCTAACTTGTTTCTCATCAAGGATATCTTTTTTTAGTACGAGAGACATAGCTCAATACTTTCTCGTATATATAAATATATACAACTTATTAGACATTAAGACACCTACACAAGATTTTTCATTGATAAGACAATCTGTATTTGAAAAAAATGTTTACTGAGGACCTTTAATCGATTGTAAAGGAATTTGTAAAGTTTACTCAGCGTAATTAAGCATTATATGTATTCATTTTTTATATAGTAAAATTATTTGGCTACTTAAAGCGCCAATAACAGCGTTCTATGATGAAAAGAATGGAACACATTATCCCATTTATGCCTCCTGATAATCATAATTTTTTACATTATAGCATAAAAAAGAGGATAAACACTATCTTTTTTATTAAAAAACAATAGAAATTTAATATAACGTTACATCGATCTTTCGACCAACGATAATTAGTTTATTTTTTTGTAAATTCCTTCAAATTAGAAGGTTAGGAATATTCAGCGAATGGATTCCCAAAAGAGTGATTACAGAAAAATCATCGATTCTCTACAATCATCGATTCTCTGCATTTGAGATATGTAAAGGTCTTATAGGAATCCTTAAATGGATCTGAAGAAAAATACAACTTATGATATAATTCATGATGAAAATCGAATGATCCTGGGGGGAGGCGTCAATGGGTCATAGATCTCTCATCTATACAATTATTAGTATTTCCTTGTTTCTGATTCTCATCGCAGGATTATTGTATATCATCGCGATTCTTCTACATGCGCAGATCGCTCCGGATACTCCTATCACAATCCGCTCTATTGTGTTCCATGATGTTGCGAAGGAACGGATGGATGGTGTCAGCGTTTCTCCTGATTACTTCCGTGATACCCTTCGAATGATTGAACTTTCGGGAAAGCAGAGTTTGTTCGCCAGTGAGATTGTCCGGATACTAAGGAAAGAAATTTCGCTCGAACGGAATGGCGTCGTTCTAACATTTGATGACGGCTGGGCTGGAAACTTGGATTACGCGCATCCATTGTTGGAACGCTTCGGGATGCGCGCAACCGAGTTTGTCCATACAGCGGGAACCGATGAGGGGAGGCCCCGGCGCTTAGGTTGGGACGACCTGCAGGCAATGAAAGAATCCGGGATCTGGGAGATTCATTCCCACTCGGAGAGTCACGCCGATCTGACCGCGATTGAGACTGATTTGTTGAGAGATGAATTATCCAACTCTCTTCACAAATTGCAGGCTCACGGATTCGCCGAAACGGCTTGTATCGCGTATCCATTCGGCAAGCATACAAAACGGGTAAGAGACGCAGCAAAGGAATGCGGCTATGCGGCGGGTTTTACAGCCGGTCCGATCGCGGAAGTGACGCGGGGCAGCGATCTTTACGCGATTCCACGGACGACGGTCTGCCAATTATTCGATCAAGAATTGGTCTGCCGGAAATTGGGAATCGATCTTCAACAAATCCGGCGGGAAATCGCCATCTATGATGAACCGGAAGGCCGATTCACAGGCAATTGGGAGACGATTCCCTCAAAAGATCGTAAGGGAGAATGCTTCACCGCCGGACAATACGGTAGATCATACGCTATTACGAACGATAAAGACGCCGCTTGGACACTTACATTCACTATTCATCAAAAGGGTATGTATTCTTTCTCCATTTGGACACCTAAAACTATAGAAGGGATTAATACATCCTGTCAATGGCGTATTGATACATCACCAAATTTATCTATTGTCCAACAGGGGAAAATCTGTCACCGTCTTCCTAACGGATGGTCTATACTTTCTACCATTGAATTGGGGGCTGGTTGTTATGAATTTGAACTCTGTTCAGGGCGGGAGCCTATCGGCGCCTTTGTTGTGGACGCTTTGAAAGTTGAACGGGGGTAGTTTGTTTGAATTTGTTAGTTTGAATTATTTGTCTGAATCAGGATAGACAGGATTGGCAGGATATTCAGGATATGAATTATTGGTTTTACATTGTTTATTGTTACTTGATATTGATGAAGTTGGAGAAAAATATCCTGGTCATCCTTTTATCCTGGGTATCCTGATTCTGACAGAAGAACTTTGATCACCCGGTTTTTGTATCATTGATGAATAGAAAGGAGTGATTATGAGAAAACTGGTTTTGTTCTTTTATCTTTTCTTTGGGGTGTTCATTGTTTCTGTTGATGTTTATTCTCAGGAGGAGCCGATTTTACGAATTTTACCGAATCCTGCTTATCCAGCAACGATTAATCGCATTGACATTTCTCCCGATGAAACAAGGATTGCAATCGCCGGAGACTATGATGTGATATATGATTTGCAGACTGGAGAATTGATTAAATTTCTTTATTTTCCTGGAAGATATCCAGGGCGTTCTGTTGACTACTCTTCCGATGGGAAACTGTTAGTCGTAGGATCGATGAATAAAGTAATCGTATTTGATACAAAAGGTTATGATGAACAGTATTCTCTAATCGTAGAAACTTCCGGATACAATGATTTTATAGGATGGGTTTATATTACTTTTTATCCTGATGACAGTCTTGTTCTATTTTCATCACATAAACAAATTTACATCTGGGATTACGTTAATGAGACGATAAACAAAACAATCTATAATCCAAATCCAAATGGTGCTTCCGTTGCTTTTTTTAAAGGAAATGAGAATATAGCGCTACTTGGCACTCCCATAATTTTAAATCTCGAAACAGGTCTTGAAGTCGAGGATGGAATTGACATAAGTTCTGAGATACGTGAAAAAATGGTGTGGATTATCACTGACAATAATAAGTACATAATAACAAGTGAGTTTACATATAAAAATGATTATATAGATGGAACTAGGATCAATGTATATGCTCGAGATAGTCAAGAGATGATTGGGACATATGCTCATAATACGCATAGTGTTATGGGAACCGTTCTTTCATCGGATGGAAAATTGTTGGCTATTGGTGATCGTAATGGTGTTCAGATCATTGATTTCTCTATTCCTGAATCTCCAAAGGTTGTAAGAGCATTTCCAAACGACAGTAAGCCAACAATAAAAGGATTAAAATTTACCAAAGATAGAAAAAAGTTGATCTTAGCAACATTTTGGGAAGTCTTGGTTTATGATATCAGCGATCTGAATACGTGTGTTGAAAATGCGGTTTTGCACTAGGTTTGTTTGTCTGAATCAGGATGGGCTGGATGGGCAGGATTTTTAGGATATGAATTACTAGTGTTACATTGTTTATTGTTACTTGATATCGATGAAGTTGGAGAAAAATATCCTGGTCATCCTTTTATCCTGGGTATCCTGATTCTGACAGAAAAACAACCGCCAAATTTACGTATCATCAATATAAGAAAGATATTCAGGATATGAATTATTTAGTGTTACATTGTTTAGTGTTACTTGATATCGATGAAGTAGGAGAAAAGAATCCTGTTCATCCTTTCATCCTGTTAAAGCAGCCCTCGCGGATGCTCGGTCTTACCTGATTCTGACAAATCCCTTTTCCCAGCCAGTTCAGGGCAGTGAAAAACTGACTTTGGGGCGTCCAGGCACATAGCGGCGGAGGAAGCCTATGCTGTAGACGCCGTTGGTTAGGTCGTAGGGATGCCAGTCGGTTGTGCTTTGGCCTTGGTAGGAGGTGGTGGGGCCCATTCCGAAGATGATGCCGATTGAATTTTTGCGCAAACCGAAATCTGGATTGACGTTTTTGTCGAAATAGACGGGAGTTAAGTTGGAATGATAGCGCAGATCGTATGGATCCCAATGATACTGCGCTTTGGTGAATCCCAGCCGTGTGTTATCGTTGAACAGCTCTTTGGCGGCGGGCATATCCTGAAAGGGATCGTAGAGAAATCCGGTCAGGTAAGCGACCGGTGTTGTGAGCCAGCAATTCTGGTTGGCTTCGTGTGAGTGAGGGGGATTGTCGTTGTTGTCATTCATGTATTGTAGGATCGCGAGTTCCATTGTGCGCAGATCGGCCAGCGCCCGTGACACTTTTGCGCGGACCTGGGCGTTGAGAAAGTTCGGGACCGCGATCGCCGCGAGAATGCCGATAATCGCGACCACGATTAATAATTCGATTAGTGTGAACGCCGCTCGCTGCGTCTCCATCACAACCCCTCCGCTAATAAAAATCGATCGTTCATATCAGACAATCAAGGTTTATCCAGCAATTGATCATTCATAAACGCCACATGCAATATGTAGATTTATCGCTTTATCCCCAGGATTAAAATCCTGGGTTATTTTCTTTTGTCCCGGAGGGACATTGGACACTAGCCAGCCTTTTAAGGCTGGGTACTTTGCTGCAACAGGCTCATGACCATTATCCATAAAAGGATGGGAGTGTCTATAGCCCCAAAAATGGCGTATCTAGAAAGTGGGTCTTTGCTTGACCTTTGGCTTATTTTATACGATTATGGTTTTATCGCATCCATTATTATTGGGGGAAACGTTCTTTGTAAAAGGAAAAAACCATGAAGAAACAAACAACGAACGATTTACAGACATCTACTCATTCACGTATGGAACCGTTGAAATCCGATCGACGTAGTTTTTTGAAGACCGCCGGTATCGGTGTGGGGCTATTTTCGATCGTTCCATCCTCCGTGATCGGCAAGAGTGCGCCGAATGACAAAATCGTGATGGGATCGATCGGCCTGGGCATCCGGGGCACAAGTAATATGAAACAATTCCTGACGCAGGACGATACTCGCGTCGTGGCGGTGTGTGATGTGTCTGAAAAACAGCGGAATGAAGCGAAGGAACTGGTTGACGGTTATTATGAAAATGATGACTGCGCCGCGTATAATGATTTTCGTGAATTAATCGCGCGGAAAGACATCGACGCGGTCTGTATCGCTGCGCCCGATCATTGGCATGTTCTAATGGGATTGGCGGCGTCGCGCGCGGGGAAGGATATGTATCTTGAAAAACCCGTCGGGGTGAGTCTGGAACAGGCGCAGGCGCTGCGCAAGGCGATCCATGAGAACAATAATGTCTTTCAGTTTGGGACGCAGCAGCGTTCCTCCGAGAATTTTCGTTATGTCTGCGAACTCGTGCGGAACAAGCATATTGGTGAGTTAAAAACGATGTACGTCGGCGCGCCCGCCAGCTGGGCGATTCCACAAGATCCGATTATCCCCGTTCCCAAAGATCTGGATTATGACATGTGGCTTGGCGCCGCGCCGAAAGCGCCGTATTCCTACCAGCGCTGCCGTCCATACAATAAAGAAGAGAGTTACAGCACGTGGTACCATATCAATGATTACTGCCTTGGATTCATCGCGAATTGGGGCGTTCACCATTTGGATATCGCGCAGTGGGGGAATGGGACGGATCATACGACGCCTATTGAAGTGGAAGGTTCCGGCGAGTTTCCAAACGAGGGGATTGCGAATAACTGCATTCAATGGGATCTGGAATTTAAATACGCCAACGGTGTGAAGATGATCTATACCGATAACAAAGGCCGGTCAAAACAAGGTGTCCGTTTTGAAGGTACCAAAGGGTGGGCGCATGTCAATCGCGCAGGCCGGGATTCGGAACCGAAGTCGATCATTGAATCGAAAATCGGCCCGGATGAGATTCATCTGACAGTCAGCCCGGGGCATCACCGGAATTTCTTGGACGCGGTGAAAAGCCGGGGAGAAACGATCTGCCCGATCGATACCGCCGTACATTCGGATACGATTTGTCAGCTGTCGAATATCGCGGTCAGGCTCAAACGAAAACTACGATGGGATCCGGAAAAGGAGAAATTCATCAATGATGAGGAAGCGAACACGATGCTTTCGCGGCCCATGCGGGAACCGTGGGGGTTGGATGGGTGATTGACGCTGGTTATCGCTCTATTCGAATGTTGATCGGGATGATGCCAGGGCAGAAAAAAGTAAAAAGTTCCGGCGCTGGCGCCAGTACTTGCCCTGGGCGCCCGCGTACTGGGCGGCCACACCCTGGGCGGCCACGCACCCGCTTAATTGTCTGAACCCTGATTCTAAAGATTATAGGATTACCATGATTAAAAATCAAATTAATCAAGTAAATCAAGTGAATCAAGGTTCAGACAATATAGAAACCTGCATAATTGCGCAGGGTTTCAATATTTCCTAAAAAAAGTGAATGGATTGTTAAGAAGGAGAAATTTTCATGAAATCTTATGTTTGGTTATTGGTCGCAGTATTTGTTCTAAGCGGGGGGGCGCCTGTGTTTGCGGCTGGGGCTGATCCTCTCTTTGCCGGTTGGGCGAGTGTTGATATTACGCCGGAAAAACCGGTCGCTCTGGTCGGCCAGCTGCATAAACGGATTTCCGAGCGGGTGCGAGATCCTCTTACCGCGACGGCGCTGGCGCTGGAAACGAAGAGATCGAATGGAGAAACCGAACAGGCCATTCTAGTATCGTGCGATATTATCTCGACCAAAAAAGTGATTCAGGAAAGACTGCGGGATTTGGTCCGGTCTGAAATCCCCGATTTCGATCCGGATAAATTGTTCATGAACGCCACCCACACGCATACCGCGCCTGGTTTCATCGATGGCGCGTACAATGGGCTTTATGATGTAAGTGAAGATGAAGGCGTCATGAAAGCGTCGGAATATGCGGATTTCTTTTTGCCTCGTGTGGCCAAAGCCGTGACGCAGGCGTGGAAATCACGAAAACCGGCGGGAATGAGTTGGGCGTTGAGTCACGCGATGGTCGGCATGAACCGGCGGACGCATTATTTCGATGGAACCACCGTTATGTATGGCAAAACGGATAAGCCGGAATTTTCCAATTTCGAAGGCTATGAAGATCATGGAGTCGAACTGCTGTTTTTCTGGAACGCGGACCGGGAGTTGACTGGGATTGTGATCAACATCGCGTGTCCCTCGCAGGAGACGGAAGGCATTTCGGAAGTCTCCGCTGATTATTGGCATGATGTGCGGGAGATGATTCACGCCAAGTTTTCACCGGATGTGTTTGTTCTCCCCCAATGCTCATCGGCGGGGGACCAATCTCCTCATTATCTGATCCGGAAACGCGCCGAGGAGATTATGCGTGAACGGAGGGGGCTGTCGAGCCGGCGGGAAATCGCCCGGCGGATCATCAGCGCCGTGATTGATGGGTATTCCACCGCCCGTGATGCGATCGAGACCAAACTGGATTTCCGGCATAAGACCATTCGAATGCCCCTCCCCGCTTATGATAATCCTGTCCCAACTTTTTATTTGAAAGATCCACTCGATTCGGTTGAGTTTCACGTATTGCGCCTTGGCGCCATTGCGATGGCGACCAATCCGTTTGAACTGTATCTCGATTATGGAATCCGGATCAAAGCGAGGAGCCCCGCTGTGTTGACATTTCTCGTTCAGTTATCCAATCAGAACAATGGTTATTTACCTACGCCAAAAGCGATTGAAGGCGGCGGTTATAGCGCGATCAAATTCGGGGTTGGTCCGGAAGGCGGGCAGATATTGGTTAATAAAACTGTGGAGACAATTCAGGCGATGTGGGATTAATACGCAGCCACCCAAAGCAAAAAAGGAGACAGGAACAATGGGGAAAATTTATGTGGGATTGAACGCGGAGTTTTCACGCAGTTCGGATAAATCGTTTGAAGCCGCTGTAGAAATGGCGGCGGATATCGGCTACAAATACTATGAGCCGATGGTACATTTCGGGCGCGAGTTGATGAGTGAAGCGGGGTATTTTCATACCGTTTCTCTGTTTGACGATCCGTACCGCATTAAGGACGCGTGTGATAAAGCGGGATTGACGATATCCGGGCTTCAGTCGCATGGCCCTTTGGGACGGCCCGATGTTCATGGTGAGTATGTAAAACTGGCGATCCGGACCGCGGCGGAAATCGGTGTTCCCGTGATCAATACCGATGAAGGCATCAAAGCGAAATGGACCACCGAAGAAGAAGATTTTGTGTTGATTAAATACACGCTGCAAGAAGCGGCGTTCATCGCCGAACGGCGGGGCGTGAAGATCGGCCTGGAACCGCATGCGCAGTATTCCCGCACGCCTGATGGATTGGACCGCATCTATAACCTTGTGGATTCTCCCGCGATCGGGATCAATTTCGATACGGGCAACGCGTATCTATGCGGTCACGATGTGTATGAGTGGTTGGATCGCGTCGCGGGGCGGCTGGTGCATCTACACGCGAAAGATATCTCCATCGCGCAATCGGATACTGAGCGGGGAAAAGTGACGGGCACGGCGGTCGGCTGCGCTTGTGGCGAAGGAGTGTTGGATTGGGAAAGGATCACACAAATCGTGCGGGAGAAGACTCCCCGCGATATTGTGTTTTCCGTCGAATGCGGAACGCCGGAACAAGCCGAAACCAGTTTCAAACATCTGAATGAGGTTTTATCGTAATATACGGGAAAGCGAGGTGTATGATGCCGGAGGATTATAACCGCAGAGGTTTTTTAAAGAAGACCGCCGCTGTGTCAGCGATCGCCGCGACTCATATCAGTTTGGAAGAACAAGCGTCATCAGCATCATTGAAGGAAGCCACCATCGATCCAATGCCGGAGGATACCATCAAGGGATTGCCTGTGGCGAAGATCGGTCATGTTAAGATCACGAGGCTTATCTGCGGCGGGAATCAAATCAACGGCTACGCCTACGGCCGAAACTTGATTTTCGTCGATGGTTTAATGAAGAATTACCTGACTGATGATAAAGTAATGGAGATTCTCGAGACGGCGGAGGAAAACGGGATCAATACTATCATTGCGAATGTAGGAAGCCAAAGTAAAGGAGATTCGAATTCCATCCGCCTTCTCAAAA
The DNA here is from genome assembly GCA_963663405.2 of bacterium. Classification (GTDB taxonomy): domain Bacteria; phylum Hinthialibacterota; class Hinthialibacteria; order Hinthialibacterales; family Hinthialibacteraceae. Next base: position 39,395 of record CAXXSM010000035.1, read on the forward strand.
AGTATTGGAACGAACGGGGCGGGACGATTCAATGGCTGGCGCAGTGTAATATATACGAAAATGAAGTGACGTCCTTCATCCAAAAAGCCATTGATAATGGCGCGACGGGCGCGTTCGTGCAGGGCGGCTGCGGGGACACATGCGTCAAGAAAGGCCGCGTCGATCTCCTGGCTGAAGCGGTCGATTTTATCAAGAAAAATGGATTGATCGCCGGTGTCGGGGGACATATGGTGGAAGTGCCTATGGCGCTGGAAAAAGAGAAAGTCGATGTGGATTTCTATTTCAAAACATTGAACAATGTCCATACTCCAGAAGTTCCCACCTATTCGGTCACACCGCAAAAGACCATTGAATTTATGCAAAATGTGGCGAAACCTTGGATCGCGTATAAGGTCCTTGGCGCGGGAATCCTTCATCCACGAAAAGGCTTCCCATTCGCGTATGAAAATGGAGCGGATATCGTCGTCGCGGGCATGCTGGATTTTCAGATTCTTGAAAACGTAACCATCGCCAAACGAATCCTCAATGATAAAAACCTTCCCCGGCGCCGCCCCTGGCGGGCTTAATTTGCCTTCTTTGTTTGAATCACGGATTGCTCGGATGGTGGTGGATTGCACGGAAAATGATTTTTGGTCTTTGTGCTTTTTCTGCGAAATCTGTGGTTTTAAATTTAGTTTATTTAATGGAAGAATGTCTATCCCGGTGTGGATTTCAACGTTCGTTACGTCCACGATATCCTGAAAGTCGATGTGATCCTTGATCAGAGTTTCCGGGATATCCCGCGCGCCAGCGTCTCGAATGGAGAAATCTCCAGTGAAGTGTACTTGACCACTCGTTTTCCAATCCCCAACGTTTACATCACCAGCCAAGCCCGCCAGGCGGGTCAACCAAGAGATCTCTACGCGGAACCCATCGACATCAACGAACGGCTGGAATTCGTGAAGGGAGAGTAAGTCGTGCATGGATTGCGGTCGGTTGACGCGTATGCGCTTAATGCAGACGGTACATCATCGGTTGACTTTGAGAATAAAATCCGCACATCTTCGCACTGGATACTAAACGAAAATAGTACGGGGCAGGCTGATATTTCAATGTCAATCGATGACCTGTTCAAGCAAACAGAAGGCCGGATCGTTTTCGATCCAAGCACAGTTTTTCAAGAAGGCGTTAATGGATACACTGGTTGTCAAGACTCATTTTTATATATTAATGAAAATGAGACTCCCGACCGAACAGATTATAACTATGGCGCCAGTACGACGTTAGCGCTTTGGGCGGTTATATTACCTAATGGCACTCATCATTCCGAAACGCGGCCGATTATTCGCTTCAAAGATATGGACGCTGTCAGCGGATTAGGAAAGGGACTCATAATAACAGACGCTGCGCAGGAAATTAAATCTTTATCTACCCGTCATTCTTCACGATCAAATGGTACAATAAATAGAGAACGATCAGAATTACGAAGGCTTTTAAATTGGGCGCTTCAGACAGGTATGATTAAAAAATCCATTCCAGGATTTTCGGCTTTTAAAAGAGGAAAACCACCGGGAAAGAATATTAACGGACGAGGAATTGAAGCGCCTTTTAGCAACGATTAAAAAACAAGAGTTTTCAGATTTTCGTTTGATAGTTTTCATTATTTATTTCAGTTAACGAAATTTCTTTTTTCTCTGGTATGAAAATATCGAAATCCGACATATGAAATATGGGAATAGAATTACAGGATAAAAAGCACTTATCAGCAAAAATAAGTGTTATGTATTTACATCGATGTTGCTGATGACAGTTATGGTCTTGACCGTGATCCGCGAAAGGTTGAATGAATCAACGTGAACGAATGAGTCGACGACGAAGTGTTCCGCTAGATGACGCTCAAGCACACGATGAAAATTACATAGCTCTGTGCAAATGATCTATAAGTTCGACATACTCTAGGATGCACCTTTGGAGGCCACAAAATGAGATTGTCGATTCGCTCGAAGATCGTCTTGTTTACGATTATGCCCATCCTTGGGATCTATTCAGGATTTATGTTTTTTAATGTGCTCAAGATACGGCAGTTCACTTCAGTCAATATGGAAAGGCGCTTGAGTGAGCTAGCGGGACATGGCGCACATCAGTTTAACAGTCATCTTCGCGAAGCCGCGCAGATTGCGACGATGGCAGCTGTCTTTGTTGAAAACAATCCGGATTTAACATCCGATCAAATATACACTCAGCTTCAAAGCAATCTTGAGATGAATCCCCTTGTTTATGGTTCTGCGATATGCTTCGAGCCCTACCAATATGATTCGAATCAACGTTTGTTTGTACGCTACGTCTACAGAGATGGCGAAATACTGCAACGGGCGGATCCCTCAACCACAGGCTATGACTACACCGACGAAATACAAGAGTATTGGCATGCGCCTAGGGATACAGGTACGGCTTTGTGGACGGCTCCATATTATGACAAAGGCGCTGGAGACATTCTTATGAGTACCTACTCCGTTCCTTTTTTCCGCAATGGAACATTCTGGGGAATCGCAACGGTCGATATCCCTCTTGAGCCATTGCGGGAATTGGTCAATATCCAAATGCCTGAAGATTTCGATTTCACTATCCTTACAAAAGACGGTGTCTATGTCTACAGCCCGCATCACGAGAGAATAAACAAATCGATCTTTGAGATTCTCAGTTTAAGCCCCGGAGAGGACCGGTTCGAACTCGCTGAGGCGCTTGCTTCTGGCCAGACTGGCATAGCGAAGGTAACCGGTTGGGTATCCAATGAGCGTGAGTGGATTGGCTACGCGCCTGTGGAATCTGCGCAATGGGGTTTTGCGGTCAGCATCCCCGAACGGACAGCCCTGTCGGCTGTTCAAGGTCAGATCCAACGTACTTTGTTTGTGTTGACGACCTCTCTGATTCTGATCGTAGCGGGTCTCTGGTTTATTTCTGTTCGAATATCACACCCCATCACACGGCTCGTGGGAACAGTCACAGAGATTGCCACTGGAAACATTGATGTGAGAGCCGAGAAGATAAGCTGCGATGAGATTGGTCTTTTGGCGGAGAGTTTCAATGAGATGACTGAACGTATCTCGCAACGAGAGAAGGCGCTGCGGGAGAGTGAACAACAATTCAGAACGGTTTTTGAAAATTCAGCAGTTGGAATGGTCTTAACAGGAATTGATGGTTCCTTATTGAAAGTGAATCGGGCTTTTTGTAAAATGCTTGGTTTTTCGGAGAGTGAGTTATGCGCATTAAATTTTGTTGATATTACACATCCCGATGATCTTCCAATCAGTAAAGAATGTGTTCGTTGTCTTCTTTCAGGTGAACGCAATACCTACTACATGGACAAGCGATATCTTAAAAAAGATGGTCAATATACGTGGACGATTGTGAGTACGATTCTTCATAAAGATATAAACAATAATCCCTTATACTTTATAACCCATATCCAGGACATCAGCGAACGCAGGCAAGCTGAAGAGGCATTGCGGGAGCGGGAGGAAATGATTCGAGCATTGATTGAAACATCCAAAGACTGGATCTGGGCAATCGATTTAGAGGGAATGCATACTTATTGTAATCACGCAGTGAAGGAGATTTTGGGTTACCGGCCGGATGAAATTGTTGGTTACAATAGTCTTGATTTGATTTTTGAAGATGATCGCAAGATGATCGAGCAAAAATTACCCAGATGGATTCAAATGAAAACGGGCTGGAATACTCTTTTGATACGATGGAAGCACAAGGATGGAGGGATTCGGTATTTGGAAAGCAATGCTGTGCCAATTCTTTCCGCTGATCAGGAAATCAGCGGATTCCGGGGTGTTGACAGGGATATCACTGAGCGCAAGCGAACGGAGGAGGCGCTGCAAAAGAGCGAGCAACACTACAAAATCCTTGCGGATAATGTAACCGATGTTATTTGGACGGCTGATATGAATCTTCGGTATACCTATCTCAGCCCATCTATTAAATACTTAGTTGGTTTTACCGTTGATGAGCAAATATCAAAGACTGTCGAACAGATGATTACTCCAACATCTTACGACTTAGTCAGGAAAGTTTTTGCGGAAGAACTTGCCATAGAAGAAACCGAAAAAAAGGAACTGCACCGGACACGGACGCTGGAAATCGAGCAATTCTGTAAAGACGGCTCCACAATCTGGACTGAGAGCAAAATGACTTTCCTGCGTGACCAGAATGACAGGGCTGTGGGAATTTTGGGGGTCACACGCGACATCTCCGAGCGCAAGAGGGCGGATCTGAGATTACAGGAGCGCTTACGGCATGAGGAGTACCTTGCCCTTTGTTCGCGTGACCTGCTTGAAGGCGGGGAAGATCCGCTGACGAAGGCAATCGGGCGGTTGCTTACCGCCGCTAATGCGAGTCGTGTCTATATTTTTGAGAATATTGTAGATCCTGAGGATGGACTCTGCATGAGGCAGATCTACGAAGTAGTCACCGAGGAAGTTCCACCTGAAATCGACAATCCGATCCTCAAACACTTACCTTACGAGAATGGTGGTTTCTCGCGTTGGTCTGAGACACTGGCCAGGGGGGAATACATCGGCGGCAACGTTAAAACCTTTCCTCAAGGAGAACGTGATATTCTTGAACCGCAGGGCATTTTTTCGATCCTCATCCTCCCTATCGAAGTAAATGGGCAGTGGTATGGTTTCATCGGTTTCGACGAATTGCGTTCAAAGCGTGAGTGGGGTGTGGAGGATGTGCGGCTGTTGCGCATTGGCGCGGAACTGATTGGAAACTTCATCAGCCGTAAACGGGCGGAAATGGAAATCAGAACCAAGCATGAGCAACTCCTTTCGATCTTTGACAGCATGGATGAAGTGATCTATATCGCCGATCCGAATACTTACGAACTGCTCTACGCGAACGAGGTATTCGTCAAGAACTGGGGCCCTTTTCTTGGACGGAAATGTTACTGTATGCTTCAGAATCGAGAGGCTCCCTGTCCCTTCTGCACGAACCATCTAATCTTTGGCGACCAGTTGGGCTCAACATACATCTGGGAGTTCCAGAATAAACGGACGCAACGTTGGTATCGTTGCATCGACCGCGCTATTCACTGGACAGACGAGCGCATGGTGCGCTTCGAGATGGCGATCGACATTAGTGACCAAAAGAGCGTGGAGGATGAATTATTGAAAGCCCGTAAACTGGAATCCATTGGAATCCTCGCGGGTGGAATTGCGCACGATTTCAACAATCTTCTAATGGCGATCGTCGGGAATATATCGTTAGCAAAAACATTGTCCGATTCTCCGGAGGAAGTTTACGAGTATTTAAGTCAAGCGGAAAAAGCATCGAAACGAGCGCAACATTTGACTCAACAATTGCTTACTTTTTCAAAAGGTGGAGCCCCTGTCAAGGAAAATGCAAATGTTTTTGACCTTGTAAAAGATACAGCGACATTTTCATTGCGCGGTTCGAATGTATCTTGCGTGTTTGATTTTCCAAAGGATCTCTGGCTCGCCAATATTGATAAAGGGCAGTTTAGTCAAGTAATCCAAAATCTGGTGATTAATGCGGATCAAGCGATGCCGAACGGTGGAACGATCGAAATAAAAGGGGAAAATATAACAATTTCAGATTGTGATCCCAAGGTCCAAAAGAGTATTCCAGAAGGAGACTATGTCAAACTCTCAATTAAAGACCAGGGGATAGGGATTTCTGAAGAGAATCTACAAAATATTTTTGATCCCTATTTTACGACGAAGCAAAAAGGCAGTGGTTTGGGATTAGCCACAACCTATTCCATCATAAAAAATCACGAAGGAAGAATAACTGTTGAATCGCAAATCGGAGTCGGATCTACGTTCATTCTTTATCTTCCCGTTGCGACAAAAAAGAGCGCGCCCGTTCAAGAAACCATCCAAGAAATATACATATCAAGTCAAGGCCGGATATTGATTATGGATGATGAAAAAATGATCCGTGATGTCGCAGGAATGATGCTTCAACAAATAGGCTATACAGTTGATTATGCCAAAGATGGATATGAAGCCATTGAAAAATATAAAAAGGCGCAGGAATCAGGGAATGGATTTAACGCGGTCATTATGGATTTGACGATCCCTGGCAGCTTGGGAGGGAAGGAAACCATACAAAAACTTTTAGAAATAGATTCGAATATCAAAGCCGTTGTTTCAAGTGGCTATTCAAATGATCCGATTATGGCGGATTATCATAAATATGGATTTACTGGAGTGATCAGAAAACCATATAAAATTGGAGAATTGAGAAAAGTATTACATGATGCGATTGGCGAGTAAATTGTCGAAACAGATTCTATGGTTGTGAAATTCATTAACGAAGATCGTTATGGGAATTTATGGGCTGGCACATTGCGTCATGGATTGGCACGTATTGATGGTCAAAACGGCCAAGTTTCTCGGTATGTAAAAGATCAAAGCGATCAGTTCAATCTTCAAAGCAACAATATGATGGCGTTTTGTGAAGACTCATCCGGATTGTTATGGCTGGGAACGAATGGAGGTGGATTTTTTCAATTTCGAAATCCTGAAGAAACTATGTTCAATTATAGATATTCAGTTGTGGATTCCAATAGTTTGTACTCTCATTCGTTTAGCTGACGACGCGTTATATGAAGCGAAAGAAATAAGGACGAAACAGAATAATGTATGCAACTATATAGTTAATTTGATCTAGTCTAAATCCTCTATGCCCACCATATCAGAACAGAGGTAGTTTATTCTCAACTTTCCCGCCGGTGGACGATGTGGAACTGAACCGCTCAAAGGGAAGGGTAACCGCGACTGACTGGTTGCCACTGTCACTTCGCCGTAATCGCCTCACCGAGTTTCTTGATAAACGTGTTGTATTCGGCGTCAGTGATCACGTTCTGATTTTGATCTAGACCGAGCCGGACGAAAACCATGTTCCAGGACGGGATCACAAACAGGTCATTGTTGTTGTAGCCGCTTCGCTCATATGTATCCAATGGCGCGTCTGGCCAATGCCGTTTTCCGTTCGCCGTGACGCCGTTCGGCCACCAGTGGTAGCCATAAATGCCCGCACCCTGGCGTTGCTTACTCACGTTGGGGATCGTGTTCGGAACCTGCACGCGCGTAGCCTCGTCGACCCAATCGACACGGATCAGTTGACGACCGTTCCAATTGCCGCGATTCAGGTACAAAAGGCCGAACCGCGCCAAGTCTGCGGCGTTGATGTTGACGCCGCCGCACCAATTCAAGACCTTACCCGTCTCGTCCTTGTCCCACTTGAACGACGCAATGCCAATGGGATCGAGAATTCGTCGTTTCAGATATGTTTGCAGGGATTCGCCGGCGATCTGCGTCAGAGTGTAGCCATAATGCTGCATGGCTTCGTCCCAATACATGAATTTTGTACCGGGAACGAAGAACGGCGGCTCCGGCTTGACCAAGGCGTTCTGATCACCGCGGCCGTCTGCCTGGATGTCGTAACTGCCGCCGGCGCCGTCGATTCCGCTCGTCATTGTGGCCAGATGACGCAGGGTGACAGCCGGATAGTATTCCGCCAGCGCCGGATCGTAATCCTTAGCCAGCGTGTCGAGCGTACACTTGCCATCCTCGATCAAGAGTCCCTGCGCCGTGCTGGTGAACGCCTTGCTGATCGACCAGACGCGCTGCGCCTCGCCGGCTTCCGGGCCTTGCCAGATCATTCGCCCGTTGCGGATAACGACCGCACGCTTCACGCCGTTCTTGCCTCCAGCGGCACGCAAGTAATCGAGCGCCGCTTGGAGTTTTACAGCGTCGATCCCTTGCGACTCGGGCGTGGCTTGCTGCCACGTATTGCTCGGAAAAACCGGATTCTTTTCCGCTCCACCGACCGGACAAATTGCTGCGGCAAGAAAGAACAAGAATATGGCAGACAATCGCGTGACCATCATCGCCTTCCTAGAGGAATCGAAGCAAGCAAAAAGAGCGGCCTGAACGAGCGCCGTTTACCGTGGGCAATCCTATGATTTCGGACACCCATTCTAATCCGTTTCGAACAGCGTTCCGGGGTATGCCGGACAAATTTTGGAGCGAAGCGACGCTCTGCCGCAATCGTAGCAACTTTCCCATTTCTCGTATAGCCGAACACTTTTTCTCGATCGTAAGCCAGAGGGGATATCGTTAATTCATGGGCACATAACGCAAAGGGGATGCCTGATCGTGCGTTCTGAATATTGCCTATGTTATAGAATTTAAGATTTTCCAAAAGATGCAGGCGTAGACGAAGATCATGGAACAAACATGGGCCCGCTCTCCTTCGGCTTCTTTTATGAAAGCGGCCGGCCGGAGCGATTGATGAATATGACTCGATTCCAAATAGTCAGCCAAATACATCGATCGAATGGTTACTCATTATAGGAAACGGAAATCTCTAATTTTTCCGGTGTATAGGGGATTTCCACCCATTCTTTTTCCGGATTAAAACGAGTATGCGAAACGCGGTTCACAAAACACGCGGAGATTCGTTTCCCTTCCGGATGGCGGAACCGGGCGCGGATGATTTTCGGTGGATTGCGGCGCGGTGGATCGATCGTCATCTGAATGCAATCGCCAAATGATTTCATCGTCATACTGGTTTTTCCGAAATATGTGGATGAATTTTGAATGCCGATTTCCTGACCAGCCGTCAGCCAGTATCGGGGAATAGCGGCGCCGTACCAGATTTCATCGCCTCGCTCCTGCACGAACATGAGCCGCAGCCAGTAGGTCGAGTTCGCCTCGTCGGACGATTTGAAGTGATCGCCCCGCCAGTCGCCGATGTTGGGCAAGGCGTGTTCGGTCATCATCCGCGTATCGGGAAAATAACTAACCGCGAATCCATTGAAATAAGCCCGTAAAAAATGTTCGGGTTCATCGCGGAGAATGTAGGGAATGGGATTATGCAAGAGATTGGCTTGCATCGATATACCGCCCCGGCTGAACCAGTAGCGATCGAAATCCTTTCCCGTCAGATCGTATCCATACTGCTTGGATAAATACAGATTGTCTTCGAAATCCTGAATGATGCTCGTTGCCAGCAAACTATTGGGATCGATGGCTTCCGTCCGCACTAGATGAATGGCTCCTTCCAGCGTTTCGGTAATCCACCCGAAGGAGCGGCCGCGCCGGTGCGCGTCGGAGGGAACATGGGGAATCCAGCGATTGTCGCGAAGGCGGACGACAGGAGATCGGCGCATGGCCTCGATGAAGGCGGAGAGAATGTCCTGACGGTAAGTTTCCGCTTCGTCGAGCAGCCGCTTCCCATCCGGATCGCCGATGTCCGCCAGCGCGGCGGCGGCGTTCTTCATGCCCCACCAGCTGTACAGATTGGAGGAGAGCCAGCAGCGCCAATCGCCGATATCCTCCAGACTCCCCGGCGGAAGCAATCCGCTTTCTATGGCGCGCAGTTTGGAATTTTGGGCTTCCTCTTTAGCGCGTTGACGTTGACCGACGATCCAGTCACACCCGAGAACGATCTGCGGGGCGGCGTTTGCCAGCCATTCCCTGTCGCGCGTATACCAATAATGTTCGCCCATGCACCAGAGAATCCAGCCGTGGTGTTGATTGTATCCGCCCGCCTCGTAACCGCCCGCGCCGTAGAATTCACCCTCCGCCGTCGAATAATCGCCGGGCAGCGCGACCGTTCCCTGATACTTCAGCCACGTATTGATGGCCTGTTCCGCGCGTTTGTGCAACCCGCGTCTGTCCAGATCGCTGATCATCATGCACGATTCATTGCTGTAGACGCCGTAGTGAAACGTGCCCACCTTGGCCATGTAGCAGTCACTGACGCCCACTTCTCGTTCGGTATTGATTAACAAATGCGTTAGATGGGCGTTGTAGAAATCGTCGATCGCCGGTTCGGGCGTGTGGATGCGAGCGCTTTGATCGAGGCGGTCGCTCCAATACCGGTATACCGCTTCATACGCGCGGTCGAAATTCAACGAACTCAATTGCGCGATCTCCTTCTCTTCCGTCAGGGTTATGTAGGGAATGGCTAATTCGAGAACCTTGGCGGATGTTCTCGGCGCAAGTTCCGTTGCATACTCCAAGGCGTCGTTCATCTCCTGCAACGGCGAGCCTTGTTCATCGTGGATGAAAAGAATGAGCATCCGGGTTTTCGAGTCGCTTCCGTCAACAGCGGCGATTCGATCGTCTCTCATTCGAAGCGTTTCCCATTCACCGCCGTGCTCCGAAGAAAGGGCCAGCCGCGCCTTGGCAGGCGCCGTTCCGGTATTCCTGCATTCAATACGCATCATTAAAACAAGAGCATCGTCGGCCCAGATCCGTCCGCCCGCATTGGGGACGCCATTGAGGGGAATGACAAAACAGGTTTGCGTGTAGGCGATCTGATTCTCTTCCCATCGGCTGACGACGACGGGCAAATATCCATCAACCAAGCAGCGATCTTTCAGGCGGCTCTGTGGAAAACCGAAATCGTATCGAATCTCTTCGCCGGGCCAGTTGCATTTCGCCGTATCTTTTCCGGGGATGCGCTGAATCCAATTTTTGATGCAGGTGACGCTCCCCCGTTCGTCAAGCCGAAAATGCTGCCGTCCTCCCTCGAAACTGAGGGGTATGTAATGCGGATCCTTCGGCGGCGTATCGTTCCACGCCTGGGTAAACGTTTGCTCGGACATGGTGTTGACGCGCGTGTATAAATCCGAATCCGAAGGTTTCGTATTTCGCCAGGCCCGCTCGGCTTCAGCGTATGTGGTTTTATCGCCGGAGAGTCGAACCAATACGCCGTAATCCGGGATAAAAATCGATCTCCATTTTAAAAGATCGTTAGCCGAAAACGAAAAGGTCTCTTGCCGCGCTCTTACAGTAATGATGGTTTCATCGAATGAGTTGAACGCCGGTGATTCCGCGTATAAAAAGGACACGTGAATCCCGGCGGTTTGATTCTGGACGCTGGACCGCCACGAGCGGTCTTCCTGGAGGGAAACTTGACCGCCGCTCGACAGCGGCGCGACGTTCTGCAGAAATCCGTTGAAAATCTCCAGCCGTCCGTCCCAGTTTTGTGTTTCCTCGGCGGTTCCGCCCCAGAAGATTTCCGCCTCCAGGGATTTCAGCATGGAATCGGTGAAAGCCTGCAGGGCGGCGATTTTGGGAAGTAGATTGTTCGAAACGATCCTCAGTTTCAGGGTCGTGCGGTAAGGCGCGGCGAAATCCTTCAGATCGGGAAACTCTTTTTGGTTCACGGGATTCATGGTAAAAACGATCGCGTTCCCCTGCCGGCTCGCTTGCGCGTCGGCGGTTCGCCATTTCCCCTGAAACCAATCGCCGATATCCAGCCAGCCTGAACTTCCCGCTCCCGACGCTTGATCGCGGGGAATCCGGCGTTCCGGCCATTGCGACTGCCAATATTGCAATTGGATAGAACTCGCGCCGGGGATCGATTCCCCAGGCGCAAACTCGACCACGACCCGAAAGATGTCACGGGGATCCTCCCAAAAAAACGCCGTAATCCTTTCCGTCTGTTTCCCATTGATGCAGTTCGCCGAAGGGAGCCGCATCGAGTTGGTTTTCCTTTTCGGATGAAAAACCATTGATGGAGAACGAAAGAATTAGGAAACCGGTCAACCAAAAAATTGACGCTAAAAAACCTATCGTTTGATTTCTTCGATCTTGACGCATTTTTTTCTCCAGAGTTACGATCACGTTATATACTGGATGAATGTTGTTGCCATCCCTATACCATTTATTTATTCACAACGTCGTAAGGTTTGCAAGAGAGGAGTTCATTCCATGTACAAGAACGTCTTTCTAACTTCATCGCTTCTGATCGCTGTCTGTCTGTCATCCTTCGCCCAGCCGCTCGATCTTTCCGACCTATCCCAATTGACGCCGGGGCGGACCTACGCGCAAAACGCATTGTGGATCGAGAACGCATTGAGCGCTCGATTCAATACGTCCAAGAGCGTTGTGGTCGCCGAGGCGACCGGCCCGGCGGTTATAACCATGATTCATTTCGCCATGCCGCAGACGCTGAAGCTAAACCGCGATCTCCTTTTGAAAATGTACTGGGACGGCGAATCCACGCCCAGCGTGGAAGTTCCCCTGGTTGATTTCTTCTGCGATCCCGCCGGTCAAATGGATGAGGTCAATACCGCTCTGGTGAACAAGGCGCGGGGATTCAACGCCTATTTCCCCATGCCCTTCCAGCGTTCGGCGCGGATCGAACTGGTTTACGATGGGCCGATCGAGCCGGGCAAAGACCTGTGGAAAATCATGCCCTGTTATAGTTACGTCATGGCGCGGACCCTGCCGGAGATCGGCTCTGATCGGGCATACTTTCACGCCTCCTGGCGGCAGGAAGGATTGCTGCTGGGCAAACGGGAATACGTTGCGCTGCAGGCGAAAGGGAAAGGGAAATTCATCGGCTGGAATCTGACCGTGCGGCGGCCTGGGCGATCCAATTACCCAGTGGATGAAAACGCCAAGTTTTACATCGACGGCGAGGCGGAGCCTTCCATCGAACTGCAGGGCATCGAGGATTCCTTCGGCTTCAGTTGGGGGTTCCCGCCTCAGAACGCCGCGTTCCCCTACACCGGATACGCCAAATATTTTCAGGGAGCCCTGGCCTACCGCTTCTTCATCCAAGACTCGATTTCTTTCGATGAATCGCTGCGCGTCACCGTCGATTACGGGGAAAACGAAGATCCGTTTTTCCGGCGGGAATACTCAAAACCGGGCAACGAACTGCAACTCTCCAGCGTCGTTTATTGGTATCAACAGGAGCCCCATGCGCCACTGCCGCCTGCGCCCACCGCCGAAGATCGCCACCCCCGCTCCGGAAGATCCGTTCTGGCCGAGTGAAGAGAAACTTCCCTCGAAAGAGGAACTGCAGAGCCGGGGCGTAAAACTCCTGATGCTTTGCGGGCGCAAAAATCAGGAAGTAGTTTACTCCGAAGACAGGCGCAAGGCGGAAGTGAAGCAGGGATTCAGCTGGGATGGCTTTCCGCCTCCGGTTTATCACTGCCGGGCTCATGAAAAAGAGTTAATCGTGGAGTTGACCGTTCCCCCGAAAACGGAAGGCGTGGTTCGTCTTTACGCCATCGATGCGGATAATTTCAAGGGCGGACGAAAAGAGGAAATCCGGGTGAACGAAAAATCCCTGGGGGTACTCGACAAATTCCAGAAAGGGGCATGGGTTGAATGTCCCTTATCCGCCGAGGAAACTTCTCCGGGAAAAATTATCATTCGCGCCGTCAATCAACAATCCGACGCCAACGCAACGCTCTCCATTGTGGAATGGATCGAAAAGAAATAAACCAGAGATTAATAACTGCTTGGAAGGTATTTTGAAGATAAAACAATCTGTCGCCGCGCTGTTTTTTACATTGTCGCCGATCGCCCCCGTATGGAGCCAAATTATAGCCTCCATGATTCTATTGGCTTTTCACTACCAGCACCCAATCGGTATCGCCGGCATTATTCTTGCCGGGCGTGGAAAATTTATATGTCCCCGAATTTGAAAAAGGAGATCCTTCGATGGGATGGCTCTCTCCGTTAGTCGGATCGTACCAAAAGGCTTTACACTTTTTTGAAAGTGTAGATAAATTTACCGCCACGGTACGCGAACTGGGAATATATGCGACTGCGGCGTCTCCCGTATTAGTTCTACTCCCGGTTACATAATCTCCTTGTTTGAACGTTCCGTATCCATCGGTAATCCATTCATGCCGCTCGTCAGGAACCAGACGCTGCCATGGAAGCGTTTCCATTAACCTTCGAATCAAAGGAGCCTGCCGCGTCGATTCCGCATCAAGCACTTCCCGCCAATTCGATTCAAAACGCCAAAGCCGGGTACCCGCGCAATATCCGCAAGCGCCGGAAAGGATCGCCCACCAGGCGTTGCGTCGAATTCGGTATGGATTCCACAAATCACCCGCGTTGGCATCGGGTAAAAGTTCAATTGCATTGGGTTCCTTTTCATAACCCGTTTCACCGAGAATCACGGGCCGAATGGGATTGCTGCGATGATATTCGGGCAGGATGTGAAGATAGGAAGCCCCATAAGTGTATCCCATGTCGACATCCAGCCATGAGTCATCATGATAAAATACGGCGCTGGCATACTCATGTTGATTGTGCGCTGTGTGCATCTGCTGCGGAGCGAATGCTTTCATGATTTTGGCTAATACACGCGTACATTCGGCCAGGTTGTCATCGGGATTATGATCTCCGGCTTGCATCCACATCAAATTGTCAAATCGCGCATACCGTTTGCCGATAAACTCTCCATACACTTTAGCATTATCGGGATTCACATGATGTAACCACAAACCTTTGCCATACCCGTACCACAATTCGGACATGATCACAAATAATCCCCGCTTCTCCGCTTCCTCCAACACCTGATCGGCATAATGCCAATAAGACTCGACCGGTTGGGTGATGTCCGTATCGGGATGAAATGCTACGTTGCCATAGAAATCGCGGGAGGGGATGCGTTGATCGTCGAGAAATTCAAGGAACAAGGTGTTGAATCCCTTGGCGCAACGGTCGTCCATAATCCGGCGCACATCCTCGATCGGTAAATGCTGTAAAAACCAAGGCGTGTCGGCTAGAAGAAAAAAAGGCTGTTTGTTTTGATCGACGAGATAACGGTGATTCTCACTGACCTTGAGTGGAAAAACAGGAGGTTCTGCAAAAGCGTATGCATTCATGAATAGAACAATGAAGACGATCGATCGATAGTTCACGGCATATTCCTCTACGATCTAAAGTTTTATATATGGAATCGATCCATTGAAAGTAACACTCTCATCCGTCAATGTCAATTCTACGTTTCATCCTGTTGTTTATCATCGTTTGAGAATGTTTTTAGGGAGTTAATAATGTAGATTGTCTGGAATTACATGCGAACAGCCTGTACAACCAAGTACCCTTTGAGGGTGGTACATCAATAAGTATTCCCGCAATAAGTATTCCCGCAATAAGTATTCCCGCAGCGGAAAATTTGATCCCGGTAAAAAGCAGAATTGGATTTGCTCATTTCCTATACCCGCGTCCGGATCAAAAACGCTTCTGAGATTGTCTTGACACTCGATAACTTTGGAAATCTAAACTAGGAGGCAAAAAATGGAAGGTTCGAATAAATATCAACGGTCTAACTCTGTCAGCAGCGTTTAACCAAGTCGCATCCCCAGGGGAATAAAAAAAGATCATGAAAATACTGGTATAATTCTACGTTTTCGAGTGTTGGTTGTGTGTTGGTTGGAGGATTTTGAGGATTTATTCGAATTTCGTAAGTCTAGTGTTTTCAATATCGGGGCGATTGGATTCGAACCAACGACCACCTGAACCCCATTCAGGTACGCTACCAGACTGCGCTACGCCCCGGTTTTATTCATTATTTTAATGTTTAATAGTATTTTAACGCTCCCTTAAATAGATTCCAGCCCTTTAGTCTACATCCTTATCAAAACTATTTAAAATCTGGAGCCGTGTAAATCTTTTAAAGGCATTTTAGCTTTGAAATGTTTAATTTGCAGATTGGCCTTGAAAGAATCGATTCGTTCTTTTCAGCCGCACTTTACTTTCCCGGCCAATCATCGCACCATAAATGAATCAACATTCGACCTGCGGAGAGATGGCGCCGGTCGGGAATTGGCTGACTAAATACTCAGACTCATAATTTTACAATATTAGGAGCAGAATGATGAATACAGATCGAAGAGGATTTATAAAAACCGCTGGGCTCGGATTGACCGCGTTGGGCTTATTCGGCGCGAACGCCCGTTCTTCTGATAGCAGCGATTCATTTAAAATCGGTATGTGCGATTGGAATGTGCGTAATCAAAAAGGGGAAAGTGGAACCTGCCGCCCTGATTTCATCCCTATCGCCGCCGAAGCGCATTTAAAAGGCATCCAGGTCAGTGTAGGCTACCTGGACCAGCGTAACAATGACACCGTAGTTCCTCTCAGGATCCCGCCGTTCGCAATGAATACCTTGAATTGGGTAAAAAACACGGAATTCAATTCAACTCCGTCGCGGCGGGGAGCATCTGTAACAGCATTGCGCTTGGATATGAACCGGAATCAGCGATTTACGTCGTTGACGCGCTGGAAGCCGCGACCGCCTTAGG
>CAXXSM010000036.1:0-126147 GCA_963663405.2 bacterium
ACGAACTTTGTATCGCATCCACTGGTTAGCGAAGTAAAGGTTCTCTCAGGCGGTGGTGGCAGCATTTTACTCGTGGAAGAACCGGCGCAATCGATCGGATTCGCTCCGGGAGGGGAAACCATTCTGGCGATCGCAGACGATGGTTATGGCCGAGTGGTTACCTTTACCGATGAGATTGCGTTCTTCAATTCCAACTCGTTGCATAGCGAAAATATCGGTAATTATTCTCACACGCGTTTTGCAAAGAATATCGCCGCGTGGCTTCTTCATTTAGAGGAGACGGAGATCCCCCCGCTTCCCCCAGAACCAACACCGACGCCAACGTTCGCTCCTTCTGCAACTGGCGATGCGGACGCTTTGATCGAGCAAATTCTGGAAGCGAATTCCCCCTGGCTTAATCCGTCGCTCATTCACGCGCAATATTCCTTAAAAAGGAATGGTTCAATCATAGGCGTTTACACTGTAAACAGTGGAGGCAATACCGCTTTACGTGTTGGATCGATAATTCAAACGCCTCTCCATTACCTTCTGAATTCTGATATCGCTTATACGGCGTATTTGCGGGGCGAAACCCTCTACGAAGGAATTCCCGTTACAGTTGTCGATGTGGAATTTAAAGAATGGATCAAGGATCGAATTGGTATGGGTGGACAAGAATCCACGAACTATTCATTCCGGGGAATCGCGATCCACGCTTGCCGGATCTATGTGGATTCCGAAAAACTGACACCGCTCTTCATTGGATGCGCGTCAAAAGAAGGGCAGGAAAAAGAGTGGGGCTCGTTTACCATACAATGGGTTTTTGAGCCTGAGTTTTTCGAATTGGAAGGTGGATACGCGCCTCGTGAATTGACGAGTTATGAATCGTATTTCAATGAATGTCAAACGTTCCAAGTGGAGAATGGCGCCTGGATTTATCAATCGGGAGAATCATGGTATGGAGAATTTAGTCCACACGGTGAGGGTAAGATTCAACAAATCGATCTCGTTGATTTAAATGTCCACGATGTGATTCAATCCACACCAATTAATTCATGGCCGAATTATTAATGGTATCTATTTAGAAAATGTTACGCAACGAATCTCGTTTCTTTTGGCGCCGTTCACTCGTGTGAGCGGCGCCGCGTTCTTTGTGGGGAAGGAATGAGCCGTTTTAGTGTGATTCAGATCAAGAAAAACAAGATCACTTATCCAGAAAGCTTGATTGAGAATAGGCGATATCGCCTATGGAGATGAGTCCGTTGGAGGGATCGTATGGTTTTGCCAGCCAACGGCGGTCGGGATCGTTGATGAGCGCTTGGTCCGGTCCAGCGCTGGCCAATCGCCAGAGTGATTTATTAAAGAGCCGTGTCCAGATCGCTGACGTGTTTGACAACCCACCGTTATTAAAAATTGTTGTATAGTCATAAGCGAGTTTTGAACCGACGAAATGACCGGGGGAAAGCGATTCAATCACATCCATCGCCTGGAACACATCAGGAACGACCGTTGACATGAACGCGACCGGCGTTGTTACACGCGACATACAAGACGCCCAGCCATGATCTCCGGATGGACAGGGTTGATCCCACGGCGGCGCGTTCCAATCGATGATATAGGATTCAATTGCGACACCCAGATTACGGAAATCTCCCATAACACGGGACAGTTTCGCTCGGGTCTGCGCATTCAAAAAATTGGGCACAGCGATAGCGGCCAGAATTCCAATGATCGCCACCACGATCAGGAGTTCAATTAAAGTAAATGATTTGGATTTGTTGCGCATAATAGCCTTTTGTATTAGTAGGATCGTCTGAGATTCCGTCAATCATAGACGGCTGCTGGATATTTGACAATAGAAAGAGAAAGGAAAGAGTGATTCTATTTATATCCCTTCATCTATTTGGATTAATCCTGCGCCCGGAACCGGCCTGCATAATTCCACGAGCGACTTGTTTGCGGATAGGTTTTGTACTATATTCCGCAATTCACCAACGATCCGTTCGGCGCAATCCAATCGAACGAGAACTAGAATCGCTCCACCCAGCCCGGCGCCTGTCAAACCCGCGCCGTAAACTCCATCCAACTGTTTACATTGATCCACCAATCGATCGAGTTCAGGCACACTGCACCGGTAACCACCCGGTTGATAGGCTGGTGTACTTTCTTCTGATTGAGGGGAAACCGAAGCCTTTTCCGCCAGCGCTTCTAAATATTCATCATCGAAGGGACTCCGGTATGGATAGGACTGACCATCTTTCCAAGTGGTGACGCGATCACCATCGTGGGATATGTACATCAGGCGCCCCGCCACTTCGATGGATTGTTCCCGAAGGAGCCGGGCGAATAATCGGGCGCGCGCGCATTCGGTGACACCGAAAAGGAGCGTCTCCCGCAAAGGCAAGGCCTCTTTCGGTTGGCCGTAGGTTGAGACAACGCGGTCGAGATCCGATTCCAGATCGGGGTAGTGTTGTTTTAATTCATCAATAAAAGCCGATACAGGAACGGATGTGAACGAGCGGTAGAACGATGGCAGATCCATTCCCAATGTTTCAGAAGATATGTCTCTCAAATAGTGGAGCGCTTCCCGGTGTTCTGGATGCGCATGTCGGTATAGAAGAAACGCCGTTTCGTACGCCGCGATCCGGGAATTGAATATTTCACGGGCGTTGGTCGCTTTGCTGGCCTCGAGTCCGCTGTGACAAAGAACGGCTCCGCATTCTTCCGGAAATGGACAGTATTCAAATGAAAGCGGTTTAAAACCGGTATGCGTCACCGAACCGGCTTTCCCCAATAGCATCGCGGAATGATCGCCAGCGCCTCCCCGTGTCCCCGTGTACCATTCCCCTTCACCACAGAGTTCGACAAGATCCTCATTTCGGAGCGAGAGACGGTTGACCTGACGCAGCGCCAACGCTGCGCCGACAACAAGGGTGGATGATGAAGAAAGCCCGGATTTTGAGGGAATATCTCCATTGGCTAATACATTGAATCCTTTTAGGTTAGTGTCTTTGAGATGATCCTGCAGTTTAAGCGCGCCCGCCTTCAGATAATTCCCCCAATGCCCTCGTTCCAGCGATACGCCTTCGATAAATTCCATCCAACGCCCGCGAGAAGTTTCCGGGATTTCCTCCGTAATGGAAAATTCACAATCCGGGTAGCTCGCGTCGATGTTTTTAGCTACGATTTTATCGTCATCCCTTGGTGAAAAGCAGAAGACGATCTCTCGCGCGATGGGCATATAATTACACCATCCCCCGCGATGATCGATATGAACGCCCATCAAATTGATCCGCCCAGGAATACGCAGAAGATATGCCTCACGCGCCTCCGGAAACGCGTTCCCGAACGCGTCGATAACACCACGGAATAGGTTTAATTTCTCTCCTAGTAATTGAGTATCCGATCCATAGAGTGAAGTAAAAAAATGGGATCCGTCTTCACTATAGAGAAAATTCTGAAATTGTTCGATCGTGTATGATTTCGCAAAAACCATAGAAATACTCCTCCGATAAACTAACGATAATCTAACGCCATAAGTGGAGGAAAGAAAAGGCCTTTGGTGAGAATACATAGAATGATCTTTGCGCTGTACTCTTTTTATTTGTCTTTAAAAAAAGTAAAAAGTACTCCTTAGTTATCCCAAATTTATCCCCAAACACTCCCCCTATAAATTACTAGACATCATCCCATGAACGATCTATCATTTGTCCGATTCACCAGACCAATCATCATTCTGGGAAGAAGGAGACGATTATGCCCGACAAGAAGGATGGCGATTCTAAACAAGAACGCACTCTCTCGCGCCGGTTGTTTTTGAAAGGCGTTGGAACCAGCGCTGCTGGGACGGCGGTGGCGGCGGCCAGCCTGCCTATGTTGGAACAAACCGCCGAAGCGGCCCGGAACGCGAAATGTTTCGGCCCGGAAGCCGTGCCGATCCGGCTCAATGTGAATGGAAGAACCTATTCGGTGAAAGCTGAACCGAGAGAAACCCTCCTCGATGTTCTGCGGGAACGATTGGATATCACCGGCCCGAAATTGGTCTGTGATAAAGGGACATGCGGCGCTTGCACCGTCCATCTCGATGGAACGCCAGTTTACGCCTGCATGATGCTGGCGATCAGCGCGCAAGGCAAGAAAATCAAAACGATCGAAGGGATGGCGAATGGGGATGAACTGCATCCCGTCCAGCAGGCGTTCGTCGAGAAAGACGCGATCCAATGCGGCTTCTGTACGCCAGGTTTCGTCATGTCGATGGCGGCGGTGTTTGAACAGAATCCTAGAGCTACTATGGACGAAGTGAAGCAAGGCGTCTCAGGCCACATTTGCCGGTGCGGTGGATACCAGCAAATCTTCGAAGCCGCCGAACTCATGCGAAAAGGAAATGGAGGGTGAGATTATGACTCGAAAAGTATCAGCCCTCGTTGGGTATAAACAAAATACAACGCGCGCCGAATATGAGGTTCCGGACAACGAACCCGGCGTTTGGGGAATCGATCGGAATTTTTCTGTCGCGGGAACGAAAAATGTTCCCCGCTTGGACGCTGTAGAAAAAGCGACGGGGAAAGCGAAATATACCTACGATATCAAACGCCCCCGTATGCTTCACGCCGCGCTGGTGACTTGCCCCTATTCCCGCGCGCTCGTGAAGAACGTGGATATCTCCGAAGCGAAACAAGCGCCCGGTGTTCAATTAATCGAGTTGTTCGAAAATGTTGTCGGTCAAGAAGCAAAGTGCGCCGGCTGGAAAATTGCGGTGGTTGTGGCGGAGACTCTTCAGCAAGCGCGCGACGCCGCCAAGAAGGTCAAAGTAGAATACGAAGAACGGCCCTTTGTCCATGATCTGGAAACAGCGATGGACAATGACGCGCCAGAAATTCACAGCGGCGGCAATGTCAGTAAAGCCAACATCCGGGAGAATGGAGACGTCGAGAAAGGTTTCCAAGAAGCCGATGTCATTCATGAAGGCACATATTCAACCCAAGTACAGACCCATTCCTGCCTTGAAACGCATGGCTGTATCGCGGAATGGAACGGGGATGAATTGACCGTCTGGTTTTCCACGCAAGCCATCTGGATCGTCGCGCGGGGATTGGCGGACGCATTCCGTAAAGAAGGGTTGACGGTTAACAAAACCCGCTGTATCACCCAGCATATGGGCGGTGGATTCGGGAGTAAATTCGGGGCGGAAGATTTCGGTATTCTCTGCGCCCGGATGGCGAAAAAGTTGGGCCGTCCTGTGAAACTGATGATGGATCGTACGGTGGAAGCTTTAATGATGGGCAACAAACCCTCCGCTAAAATGACGATCAAACTAGGCGCCAAGCGTGATGGGACGCTCACCGCCTTATATGTAAAAACCTATAATGTGCCAGGATACACGGGTTCAGACAGCGTCAGCAGTCCATTCTTCAATCATTACGATTGCCCTAACATCAAGTGCGAAGAACGGAATGTTTTTATCAACGCCGGCGCTTCCCGCGCATTCCGCGCGCCTGGTTGTCCGCAGGGATCGTTCGGTCTGGAAATGGCGATGGATGAACTCGCGCAGAAATTAAATCTCCATCCCTTCGATCTACGCGTCAAAAACATCTCTGGAAATCCACTCAAAGCGCTGCCGTATGAATTCAAACTCGGCGCCGATCGATTTCAGTATAAAGAAAAATACAACAATAACGCCTCTCAAAAAGGCCGCTTCCGGCGGGGTGTAGGATGCGGGATCACCCATTGGTCTAATGCGGGATGGCCGGGCGGCGCGATCGTTCGTTGTAATATTTTCCCCGACGGCAGCGTTGAATTCGCAAACAGTTGCCAGGACATCGGCACGGGAACCCGCGCCGCTTTAGCTATCACAGGCGCGGAAGAATTAGGCATTGATGTAGGATTCGTGGATGTCTCCCTTGGTGATACAAACCTGGGGCTTCCGGGGCCGTATAGTGGTGGAAGCAGCGTCACCCCATGTGTCACACCTGCCCTGCGCAGCGCGGCGTACAAAGCGAAACAGCGGCTCTTTAAACAAGTGGCTGCTAAATGGAATGTCTCTGCGGAGGACCTGGACTGCAAAAACAGCGTTGTCTTTTGCAAATCAGACGCGGATAAGAAGGTGAACTGGGCTGAAGCCTGTGCGATGCTGTCCGGTGATGGAGTTGTCACATTGGGTGAATATGTGGAAAGCCCCAAGTTTCCCGGAAGTGGTGGAAGCGTGTTCGGCGCTCAATTCGCGGAAGTGGAAGTCGACACCGAAACTGGAAAAGTAAAAGTGCTGAAAGTCACCGCCGTGCAGGATTGTGGAAAGACCATTGCGAAAAATCAAGCGGAAACTCAGATCATCGGCGCCGTGACGCAGGGTGTGACTTCGGCCATTCTCGAAACCCGCGTCATCGATAACGTGACCGGCCGCCCGCTTAATCCCAACATGGAAAGTTATAAGATTCTCTGCGGCAAACAATCGCCGGAAATCGAACCGATTCTGTTGGATGTTATCGATCCAGTGAATGTGACCGGCGCCAAGGGATTGGGAGAACCGCCTTACATTCCTACAGCGGGAGCGATCGCCTGCGCGGTCTCGAATGCGCTGGGCGTTCCGATTCGCGAAATCCCGATCACACCCGACAAAGTGTTAACCGCCTTGCAAGAGAAGGAGGGATAAACGATGAAACCTTTCGAATACATCCAAGCGGATTCCCCCAACGAAGCGGTGTCTTTTTTGAATGAAGAAATGGACACGACAAAAATCCTGGCGGGCGGGATGGATCTTTTGACGGAGTTGAAAGAAGAAATCATTGAGCCGAAACGCTTGGTCAGCATTGGGGAGATCGAGAGCCTTCAATACATCCGGCTTGATAATGGAACGCTGCGCATTGGAGCGGCAACCACACTTACCGAAATCGCCAACCATAAAGCGATTCAAGAGAGTTTCACCGTTTTGGCCGATGCGGCTTCAGTGGTTGGATCGCCCCAGATTAGGAACCGGGGAACTCTGGGCGGTAATCTCTGTCAACGGCCGCGCTGTTGGTATTATCGCGGCGAGGCGTATCATTGCCTGAAGAAAGGCGGGGATTTCTGCTATGCGGTTTCTGGACGGAACAAATATCACGCCATCCTGGGTGGAGCGCCGTGTTTCATCGTCCATCCTTCCGACTGCGCGCCCGCGTTGATCGCATTGAGCGCGAAGGTTCATATCCTGGGACCGGATGGTTCGCGTGAAGCGCCGTTGGAAGAATGCTTCGTCCTCCCCGAAGATGACGTATTCCGGGAAATCAAGATAGAACCGAATGAAATCATTACGGAAGTGGAAATACCACCGAATCGTTGTAAAAGCGTCTATATCAAATTCCGGGAAAAAGATGATTTCGATTGGTCGCTCTCGTCTGTCGCCGCCGCGTTGGAATTGGATGGCTCGCGCTGCAAGAAAGCCAGTCTCGTTCTTGGCGGCGTCGCGACAATACCGTGGCGCGCCAAGGAGGCGGAATCACTGCTCGCTGGCAAGACGATTACAGAGTCTCTCGCGCTGGAAGCGGGAGAAGCCGCTGTCGTAGACGCGATTCCATTGGATGAAAACGCCTACAAAATTCCTCTCACCAAAGCGCTTGTTAAACAGGCTATAATGAACTGTATTAATCACTAATTTTGTAAAGACTCTCTATGCCTCAAAAAAGCCTGATTGATCCATACAACCGGCGAATTACCTATCTCCGCATGTCGGTGACGGACCGGTGTAATTTCCGGTGTCTCTATTGCGCCCACGAGGAGCGCTTTCACGATCTCGAACGCTGGCGCCTGCTCTCGTTTGAAGATTTGTTTCGCATCGGCCGGATTGTAGTGGAAGAGGGAATCCAAAAAATCCGTTTGACTGGTGGCGAACCGTTATTGCGGAAATCCCTTCACCAACTTATCGAGAAACTGAGCCGGATTGATGGTTTACAGGATTTATGCCTGACCACGAATGGCTATTTTCTTAAGGAACAGGCGCGATCGCTGGCGGACGCGGGTTTGCGCCGCGTCAATATCAGCGTGGATAGTTTGAAGCCTGATACGTTTGAACACATTACGCAGGGCGGCGATCTTCAGCGCGTTCTTGAGGGAATTGAGACAGCGTCGGAGGTCTTTCCAGGAATCGTTAAAATCAATACTGTCGCGATCAATCAGATTAATGACAATGAGATTCTTGATTTCGCGCGGCTGACCATCGATCGGGATTTCGATGTCCGGTTTATCGAGCCGATGCCTCTTTTTGCAAAGGCGTCTTTCAAACGGGAAGATGTCCTGCCCGCCGCAGAGATTAAACAACGCATCGCTGACGTCTATGGATTGGAATCCATTCAGGAGGATGAACCGCGTTCCGGCCCCTCACGCCTCTACCGGATTCCTGGCGCGCGGGGGCGGATTGGATTGATCGCCGCGGTGACGGATGAGTTTTGCGCGCGCTGCAACCGTATCCGGTTGACGCCGGATGGGAAAATCCGCGGATGTCTTCTCTCGGATGGTGAGGTGGATCTTTTTACGCTCCTCCATCGTGGGGCGGGGGACGATGAAATCCGTGACTGCATTCATCAAGTCATTCGGAATAAACCGGAAAAGCATACGATGGACACAATTCAATTTATCCCCCCTCAAAAGCCGATGTCACAAATCGGCGGTTGAATTCTACCCGTCCGCTTCCATAACTTTATTGGATTCTTGCACAATCTCACCGAGAATGCTGATGGCGATTTCCGCGGGAGTATGCCCGCCGATGGGAAGACCAATCGGCGCGTGTGCCTGTTGCAGCCGTTCGTTGGATATCCCTTCCGCCAATAGGTTTTCCCGTACTTTTTTACATTTCGTTTTACTGCCGATCATGCCAACGTACCGGGCTGGTGTTCCCAGCGCGTCTTTAAGCAGCGATTGATCCAGCGCGTGGTTGTAGGTCATGATGACGATTGAATCGCGAAGGGTGGGTTGAAGGGTCTCCATTGCTTGATCAAATGGTCCGTGAACCAAGCGGATCGTCTTTGGGAAATATTCTGGATCGGCGTATTCTTCCCGGTCGTCGTACACAACGATGTGAAAATCCAATTCGGACGCCATCCGCGCCAGCGTTCGTCCTACATGACCTGCGCCAAAGATGAGAAGCCGTGGCGCGTTTCCAATCGGTTCAATGAAGACGCGCATCTCACCGCCACAGGCTCCCTCGGAAGCGCCGGGTGTCGAATCCCGCAGTGTAATATGGATCAATCCACTCTCACCGCTGCCGATCCGGATCAGCGCTTCTTCGATCACGCGCTTTTCCAATCCCCCGCCACCGACGGTTCCTTCAATCGAGCCGTCCGGGTAGACGATCATACGCGCGCCTGGTTTCCGGGGCGTCGAGCCTTTCGCTTCCACTACAGTCGCCAGGGCGGCTGGGCGGTCTTCATCAATCAATTCTTGCGCGCGCTGGAATAGTGGAATCACGGTTCTTACTCCTTCATTCGTTCGTATTGATTGCAAAGAGTTTCAAAATCATCTGGTGTATTTAAATTGTGCAGTATTGTATCGGTATCTACCGTCACGTGCTGAATCATATCTGGATGGTTTGCGTACAAATCCCGGAGTGATTGATCTTCCTTCATCATAAAGATTTCCGGGAAATAGGCGGCGCCGATCAAAGGAGGATGCCCGCGCTTGTAATTAAAAGAGGGGATGCGGATCGAATCCGGCCCATCAAACGCCACCGCCAACATCTCCAAAACCTTTAAAGGAATCAACGGGCAATCCACCGGCCATATAAATACACCAGCGATCTTCGCGGGCAGAGCCCGGAGACCGCATTGCACGCTCGTTGTACGTCCCTTTGAATAATCGGGATTCACAACATAGGGAAGGGAACTAGAGACAGCGGCTTGAATCCGCTCCGGCTCATGACCGAGAACAGTGATTGAACGTACATCCGGGCGAAGGAGAAATGGATTGGACAGAATGCGTTCTAATATAGTTTGCCCACCCAAACACAAAAGCGGTTTAGGCGATCCCATCCGTTCAGACTTCCCCGCCGCGAGAATGATCACGCCGAAAAGTATGTCTCTATTCTCTTTGCCAGTCTCCATAGATCCAATCCTTGTTCAGATTCCTATTGTATCGAATCGCCTGGAAAAGATCGAGCGTTGTTTGAAATCTTACGCCGATTATTTATGAAGGAAGTGAATTGGGAGTAGATTTACGGTATACCTTCATCGCCTTTCCGAATAGTCTTTGAGTCATTAGAATAATGAAAACATATATCAATACCAGCAAGATGGAAAGGACATGCCATATGAAGCGTTTGATGTTAGTGTTATTAGCAGCAGGATTGATTGTATCGTTCGTGTTTCCCTTATATAACTTTGCTGAAGAGGAAGACGAAGTGATTGAATTTATCGGCGCGAATGTCTGTAAGATGTGCCACAACCAGAAAAGCAAAGGCAAGTATTACGATGATTGGATGGGAAGCGCGCACGCCAAAGCGTTCGATCGGCTATCCGAAGAAGAACAGAAGAATCCAAAATGTCAAAAATGCCATACGACTGGCTTTGGCGCACCCGGCGGCTTTGTTAGCTTGGAAGACAAACAGTCAAAAAAGAAACTGCACGTGCAATGTGAAATGTGTCATGGGCCGGGTGGGAATCATAAACGATCCAATCCAAAGAAAAAGATTCCTAACGCTTGGAAGCCGGAAGAAAAGCGCTGCGGGGTCTGTCACAATCCCGAAAGTCCATTTTGGGATCCGGAACGTTATGTGGATGAAGAAGGAAACAAAGCCGGTTTCATTTACAAAATCGCGGTCAAGAAAGTCAACCATTCAAAAGTGAAAGAGGCGCTTAAACAGCAGAATCCCTAATATTCGTTTTTATTCCATTTATTCCTGTCTTTCGAGTGGATTACCGCATCCCCCATTTGTTCATCCATTTTAAATTATTCTCGATCATCGCGTTTCTCTGTGAGACACAAACAGAAGAACGCAGGCCATCTTCCGGAGTGTTCAACACGTAATCCAACAATTTTTCCACTGTGCTGACCGCTACGTAGAGCCGGGTGTCGGAAGCGCCATAATAAATGTAAACGTCTCCATTCTCTCGCACAATCCAACCATTAGAAAAGACCACGTTCGAGACATCGCCGATACGTTCTTCCCCTTCCGGCGCCATGAAATAGCCGCCTGGTTCTTTGATGATCCGGGTGGGATCATTTAAGTCCGCCAGGAACATGTATAACACGTATCGCATTCCCGCCGCCGTGTCGCGCACGCCATGCGCCAAGTGCAGCCATCCTTGATCCGTCTTGACCGGCGCGGGGCCTAAGCCGTTTTTGCCTTCTTTTATGGTGTGATATTCGCGCCGGTTAATGATAATTTCGTTGTCGATGACGGCGTGTTCGATCGAATCGCATAATCCCCAGCCGATGCCTTCTCCGGAACCTGTCGCCGCGAAGTCCAGTAATGGGCGGGTATAGAAGGCATATTTACCATCAATGAATTCAGGATGCAGGACGCAGTTCCGCTGCTGTTTGGATTGTGTGCGCAGATCCGGCAGGCGTTCCCAGGTTTTTAAATCCTTTGTCCGGGCGATCCCACAGCTGGCGGCCGCCGCCGACAGATCTTCTGGATGATCCGGATCGTGACGTTCCGAGCAGAATAATCCATAGATCCATCCATCCTCATGTTGAACCAAGCGCATATCATAAACATTCGTCTCTCGATCGCCGGTTTCGGGCATGACAATGGGATAATCCCAGAATTGGAATTGATCTACGCCGGTTGGGCTTTCCGCCACAGCGAAAAAGGATTTCCGGTCCCATCCTTCCACACGGGCCATCACATAAAATGTCCCATTCAAGTCAATGGCGCCCGCGTTGAAGACGCTGTTGATTCCCATCCGTTCCATCAGATGGGGATTCGTCTCGTGGTTCAGATCGTACCGCCAAAATATGGGGGTATGAGCCGCCGTTAAAACGGGATATTGATAACGGTCATATATCCCGTTTCCTTCAGTAACTTTCTTGTTTGATCGTTCGATAAAAATCTGATGGTCGTTGAATAATTCTTTTACCCGCCGGTCGAATTCCTCTTTCCGCATGGTTATTCTTCTTTCCAATCGATTCGCCGCAGCCGGCGCGTCGTCTCTAAACAGGCACGTGTGTTATGGTAGGGGCCTTTCCACTCGGATACTTTCGGTTCATTGGGATCCACGCGCCCATCCCGCGATACCCGCCAGAACCATTCTCCATAGTGTTTGTCAATCATACGCTGTTCGATAAATGTCCATACCCCCAGGGCGGCGTCGAAAAAAGATTCCTTTCCACAGAGTTCATACGCGTTCAAGAATCCTACAACCGCTTCCGCCTGTGGCCACCATTCTTTATTAAAATCGATCACGGCGCCATTCTGACCTTCATAGAACAAACCACCGTCCGTGTCCAACCCTTGTTCGCATGTCACCCGCGCGATTTGAAGAACCAAGTTTCGTATTTCAGAAAGCAGCGGTTCTTTTTCCAAAACTTCGGCGGCTTCATGCAAAAGCCAGCTGCCCTCGATATCGTGCCCAAATGTGTAAGTGGCCGATTTTACATTCCAACGTTCATCGAAGAAATGATGGAAGTGAAACGTTTCTGGATCGAGAATGCGCCGTTTGAATAATTGGATTAGTTCCTCTAACCGATTCGCTAGGGTATTATCTTTCCATACTCGATAGAGGTGGGTATAGGCTTCGAGGAGATGCAAGTGGTTGTTCATGGACTTTTTTTCGTTCATGTCCTTGACGCTTAACCGGCAGTCATTCACCAGCGCCCAATCCCGGTCAAAAGTTTCGAAATACCCACTCCATTCCTCGTCATGGCTGTTTTGCTCAATTTGTTTGAATAACCGGATCGCTCGATCCAACGCGGGTAAGCGTTCAACCGCCAAGTAATATTCAATCAGCGCGTAGAGATAAAACGCCTGGCCATAGATTTTCTTCTTCCCATCCAAACAGTTGCCCAACCGGTCCACACGCCAGAAGGCGCCGCCGTATTCTCGATCCCAGAAAAAACAGTCTAAATAATCGTACGCCCGCTGCGCCAGTTCCCTGCAGGATTGATCTTGCGTAGATCGATAGACCGCCGCATATGTCCACAAAAGACGCGCGTTCAAAATTAAACCTTTCGGAGCGTCTAGATTGACAATGAGATCGTTGGCCATCTCTGCCGTAAAGCCACCATTTTCACGATCGATGACTTTATTCATCCAAAAAGGAAGGATATTCTCCATCAATTCTCGCTGGACTCTATAGAGAAGATCCAATCTGCGTGTATTGTTCATTTATAAAATGTATATGACTCAGTCTTCCAACCGGTCCCACCAATTGACTTTCAACACAATCGTAGTCACGAGCGCCACCGCCAATGAGCAGAGAGCGAGATTGGTTTCATGTATCACTAAAAACATGGGGAACGTGATGAGCGCCATCTGCCAGATCATCCCAATCAACACGTTAAAGCAATCCCGCCCGAAATCGCGGTTCTTCTGAAAATCAGGATTTTCCATTTTGACTTTACGATAAACCGGTTCCCAGAATCCCCATGGCCGGACGGTCGTATAAAATTTCTTTAACACTTCTTCTTTTTCGGGCCGGGTCAACAGGCTTCCAAAGAAACATCCCAGGATGGAAACCAGCAGAATCGCCGGAAAACCATAGATCTCATGCAGATTTGGATAATAGTGTTCCCGGACGATCTCCATCACAATCGGCGCGGCCAACGCGGCGGCGATTCCGGCGATCATCCCCCAGAAAAAACCATAGCCGTTGAACCGCCACCAGTACCATTTCAAGATGTTTGACGCCGCATATCCACCGAAAAGCGCTGTGACAATCCATTGGGTTACATCGTCGATCGATTCGACGACAAAGCCGAACGCGACGCCAACGACTACAACCGACAATGAGGCGATATAACTGATCATGATGTATTTCTTTTGGCTGGCGTCGGGATTGATGAAGCGTTTATAAATATCGTTCACGATGTACGCCGGGGCGGCGTTGACCGTCGCGGCGAAAGTGGACATAAACGCCGACAGCAAACCGGCGATCAAGATTCCCATCAAACCGATCGGGATAAAGTTTTTAATCGCATAGGGTAGGATCAACTCGAAATCCAATTTATCACCCATCGCCCGTAAATCCGGCATAAAATAGCCCAGCGCAAGCACAGTCAATCCCATAATCATCATATACCGGGGAATAAAGAGCGCGACATTCACAAACCAACTCATCTTGGCCGCTTCTTTGGGGCTTCTGGTGGCGAGAATCCGCTGCATATCATAGTTCGGCGCCGGTCCGGCGAGGCTGACCAAAATGCCTTTGAACATCATCATGAAAAAGAAGATTGTGAACAAGGAATACCCATCCTCAACGATCTTGGCATTGACCGAATCGAGTATGCCCGTCCAATCTAAATCCAGATTCCAGCCGAAAAAGAGACTTTTCCATCCATCGGGAACCGCCTGATTGAGCATTTCAGGGGTGACTTTCATCATGGCGATGATCCCGACGGCGATCGACGCCAATGTCATGATTGAGAATTGCAGCACCTCAGTCAGCACAACCCCGAACATCCCGCCTTTTACGACATAGAGAGTTGTTATAGAGAGAATGATCAAGGCGTAGATATCGGGCGGCAGGTCCCACGGTAATAAGATCGAAGCGAACTTGCCGATCCCTTTAAACGCATAGGCCAAAAAACCGATTACACTCACAAGGGCGAAGATCACAACGCTGATGTGAGCCAGTATCGCCCCCGTGCCCTGACCGAAGCGCAGGGTAATCCATTCCGCGCCGGTTAGCACATTCGATCGACGCAGCCAGGCGCTTAAAAACACCATCAGAATAATTTGATTGAATGTGGGCCAAATCCAGGGCAGCCAGGCGCTTTTTAAACCGTAGACAAAGCAGATATAAACCAGCCACATTGTACCGGTGATATCAAACATGCCCGAAGCGTTGGAGACGCCCAGTATATACCAAGGCAGTACTTTTCCCCCCAGGAAATAGGAATCTAAATTTTTCGAAGCCCTTTTCGATACCCATAATCCAAGAGCGACCGTCGTTAGTAAATAGGCGATAATAATGACAACATCAATGATATGAAGTTCAAATTCCATAGAACTCTCTCCCCTTCCGGTATCTTTCCGTCAGTCAAAACAAGCTACATTGATTCAAAAAGATTTTGAAATCCCCGCAAACTTCTGAAGTCCCATATTCTTCCAATATCTTTAGAATACACCTGGCATAGTACATCTTTTAACAACCCACCAACAGCATCCAATTCCAATTCCGCGTTGTCAAGTCACTGGGTGAATGTTATGAGAATAGAAGGGATGAAAGATTACATGAAAAGGAAATGAAGAGTGAATGACCAGGATAAGGTGATTTCTTTTCAATACACGGAAAAAGCGGAAGAGGCTATTACACCCCTTCCGCTGGGAACTTTCTCTTGCCAGTTCGATCCAAATCGATTATGGGATCACTCTCACAATCCGGAATCCAATGTCGATATATGGATAATCTTTGCTGTGAGTCCGACGGATCGCGGATCGTAGATAAAAATCGGCAGTTTTAAAACCGCCTCCCCGTTTGATGACATTTGAGCCTGAAACTGGACCTGTGGGATTCAGCTGTTTGAGTTCGATATAATTGTTCTCATAATCCTGCACCCATTCATGCACATTTCCAAGCATATCGTGCAATCCCCAATTATTGGGCTCCTTTTGTCCAACCTCTTGTGTTTCATTGGATGAGTTGGCGCCATACCAGGCATACGTATTAATTACAGTGGGATCAGTACTATCACCCCAATAATATGCGGTAGTTGTCCCTGCGCGGCATGCGTATTCCCATTCCGCTTCGGTTGGGAGACGGTATGTGCCCAATCCTTTTTGATTTAACGCATCAATGAAAGCTTGACAGTTGTTCCATGAGACATTTTCAACAGGATTATTTGGATGGCCGGAATTGGATGATGGTGTAGTACCCATCACCGCTTCCCACTGCGCTTGTGTAATTTCGTATTTCCCCATATAGAAATTCTTGCTAATCCAGACTTGATGTGTGGGTCTCTCCGAATTGTCATAACCTACCTCTGTTCCCATCGTAAATGTGCCCGCTGGGATCGCGACCATTTCCAAAGGCGTGTCCCCTGAATCAAGATCGAGTGGAATGATGATGGAATTAAATTCCGGTGGAATCGCCGCTGCTCCTGAATCCCCCGCAGGTCCTTGGGGGCCTTCCGGGCCTTGCTCCCCTTGAGGTCCAGCAGGTCCAGTTTCACCCTGCGGCCCTTGGGGACCAATGGGACCAATCTCGCCTTGTAATCCCTGCTCCCCTTGAGGTCCAGCAGGTCCAGTTTCACCCTGCGGCCCTTGGGGACCAATGGGACCAATCTCGCCTTGTAATCCCTGCTCCCCTTGTGGTCCAGCAGGTCCAGTTTCACCCTGCGGCCCTTGGGGACCAATGGGACCAATCTCGCCTTGTAATCCCTGCTCCCCTTGAGGTCCAGCAGGTCCAGTTTCACCCTGCGGCCCTTGGGGACCAATGGGACCAATCTCGCCTTGTAATCCCTGCTCCCCTTGTGGTCCAGCAGGTCCAGTTTCACCCTGCGGCCCTTGGGGACCAATGGGACCAATCTCGCCTTGTAATCCCTGCTCCCCTTGAGGTCCAGCAGGTCCAGTTTCACCCTGCGGCCCTTGGGGACCAATGGGACCAATCTCGCCTTGTAATCCCTGCTCCCCTTGTGGTCCAGCAGGTCCAGTTTCACCCTGCGGCCCTTGGGGACCAATGGGACCAATCTCGCCTTGTAATCCCTGCTCCCCTTGTGGTCCAGCAGGTCCAGTTTCACCCTGCGGCCCTTGGGGACCAATGGGACCAATCTCGCCTTGTAATCCCTGCTCCCCTTGTGGTCCAGCAGGTCCAGTTTCACCCTGCGGCCCTTGGGGACCAATGGGACCAATCTCGCCTTGTAATCCCTGCTCCCCTTGTGGTCCAGCAAGTCCAGTTTCACCCTGCGGCCCTTGAGGTCCAGCGGGACCAATCTCGCCTTGTAATCCCTGCTCCCCTTGTGGTCCAGCAGGTCCAGTTTCACCCTGCGGCCCTTGAGGTCCAGCGGGACCAATCTCGCCTTGTAATCCCTGCTCCCCTTGTGGTCCAGCAGGTCCAGTTTCACCCTGCGGCCCTTGGGGACCAATGGGGCCAATCTCACCTTGAATACCTTGCTCGCCTTGAGGCCCAGCGGGTCCTTGTTCTCCCTGCGGTCCTTGCTCCCCTTGTGGCCCTTGCGGTCCTGGAGGTCCTTGTGGACCTTCTCCACCACCGCCCGCGCCTTCGAACACTATCTCCAGTTCCATTGGATGACTGGTTCCTATATTCTCCTTCGAATCCAATATGACATTGATATCGCTTTCCTCAATTGGAATGAACGCAAGTCCGAAATTCGGTCCACCTTCCTCATCTGTCCAATATTGGACAAAAGGAGTGATATCAACTGTCATGAAATCTTGTTCATTCGCTTCTTCGATAGGAACGAGCGCATGATAGTCCCAAGCGACACCGGGAGCGTTATTCGAATCAAGTGTTGTTTCATCCCAGGTATCGAGAACCATGTAAATACCAAGAGAACCAGCTCTTCGAACATTTTGAACGAAAAAACGTAATTTCGCATCGATCACGGGTGTATCCGCTGGTATTGTAGATAAATCAAAACGCACAAAGGTCTGACATTCACTATTCAAAAATTTAAGTTCATTAATATCGCGATCGTACGAAGTTGTATTCCGTACGTATAATTGTTGTGTCCATCCCCATTGTTTGAGTAAATTTGCGATTTTCCAGAGGGGATTCGATTTTGTTTTTGTATTTGGTTTTGAATTATCCAATTCGATAAATCCGTCATCACTGACATGTGCGGTGTAGGCGTATACAAAATTTGTCATCACACATGTTAACATGGCTACAAAGAAGATATTCCGGCAGATTCGTTTCATGATTCATTTCCCTTTCATTGGAGTGAAATTGTAGAATCCTGAATTCCAATCCATCTTTTCCAAAAATTTATTATCGTAATACATTTTTTCATTCTTAAATCTATTCTAGGCTTGAAATGAAATCGTGTAAACCCATTTTTGAAAGAAAATATAAAATTATGTATTAATAAATGACTATAATGTAATAAAAATTTATATATTTATTCCTTTATTGAAAGGTTTGAGATGGAATAAAACTTGACAAATAAAGAATAGGCGTGGTGAATGGAAGGTTCTTAATACAAAAATAATTTTTAGTTTAGAATAATGATGTGATATTCGCGTTGTATTCAGGCGCTATTAAAACATTAGAATTTTTCAATTAAACTTATTGGTTTTAATTCGATCAATGTCATTTCAGGAGGGCAGAATACGCGGATAGGGGGTACATTCTCGCAATGTTCACAACCGATTCCAGCGGATACATTGAGATGAGTTGAACCAACTGAACGAAATCCACGCGCCCATTCGGATGGGATATTACTATCGTAACTAATCGGACCAAAACCAGGAATCCGGACCTGACCCCCATGCGTATGTCCCGCGAGGCACAAATCGATTTTCAAATCGTTCACCGCGAGAATATAATCCGGCGCATGACCCATAAGTATAGTGAAATCATTGGGATCTGATTCATCTAACCATCGCTTGATCCGATTCTCACCGGTATAGCGCGATTCCTTGCAGGAAAGCCCCAGAATCCGGATGCGGCTCTTTCCCACAGGCACAATTGCGCTTTGTGAGTAAAGTGTTGTAAGACAAGGGATGTTCTTTCTGATGACTTCCGTCATAGACCAGTCCGAGTCGCCTTCAATGTTGAACATTCCCAAGGGAGCGCTAATAGTGTCAAACAACTGTGTGATCTTGGGTAATTCACTATTCCACGTAGCGGGAGGGATGGGTTGGAGCATATCCCCTGTGTTTAAAATGAGATCGGGTTTCAGCTCGTTGATTTTCCGGAACGCGCGTTCTTCGTGGCTACCCACCGCGGCGGATTGAATATCGGTGATATGCAATAAACGGACTGGTTTTTCCAATTTAGGTGTTGAAAGCGATACACGGCGTAACACTAAGAAATTAGGTTCAATATGCGTTGCGTAAATCCGGATGGAGAATAAGAAGACTGCGATTGTGATAAGAAGGATGGATACATAGATCTGTTTTTTCTCAATCCGCGTCATTCTATATTCCGCGAATACTGTGAGTCCAGAAATCAACACCAATGCTGGAAAATAAATCGTACTGAACGCGTATGTTTTAATAATCCACTTAAAAAAAGATAACTTAAGAAAAATAAATTCAATTAGATATGATAGATTGAAGCAGAAAAACATAACAATTAATAATACAATAAGTATGTTCGTCCAATCAGGCGCAGCTTTGCGTGTCCCAGTTTGAATGATCGAATCAGGATTCTCTTGCGAATCAACGATCGTGGCTGGTTTTACATCCATGAAACCGTTCCTTTCATCCTGCTTCTTGTAACTCTTTTATTCATAGAGAGATATCTTATTCTGATTCTTCTGTCTTCCGTAAATGTAAAATACTGTCCTCTTTAAGAATATAGGATAGGTATCCAAAAAAATAAGATAAAAATGGGAAAAAATTGTAATCTAATTCCAATATTATTCGTATGTTAAAATAATGTTAGGATATGCGCATAAGAAATTTCTGCGTTCTGTTCTTATTAATAAGTGGGAAAGAAAAGGTGATTTATGGTTCGTACAATTTATTTATTTTTTATTTTTTCAGCATGGTTCATCTCTTCCGCTGACTCGGATGTTGTGATTAATGAACTATTCTATAATCCTCCTGATAGTGGATATGAATCCGGCGTTTTAAGAGAATTCGTTGAACTTTATAATCCTGGTTCCCAACCTGTTGATGTGTCTGGATACCAATTCACCCAAGGGATCCGGTATACTATCCCGGAAGGAACTATTGTTGGGGCGGACGCGTATCTAGTCGTGGCTTGTGATCCCACATATTCTTCTTGGCGCCGGAAAACAATTGCGATTTTGCTTGGGCCCTATGAAGGGAGACTTTCCGATAGCGGTGAAAGAATTACCCTTGCTCGTCCTGATGGAACCGAAGTGGACAGTCTTCGCTATGATGATTTCACTCCTTGGCCGCGTACTCCAGATGGGTATGGAACCTCGCTGGAACGGATCGCGTGGGATCTGCCATCCGGTGATTTTCATTCCTGGAGATCGTCTCTTGTAAATGAGGGAACGCCTGGCGGGATTAACACAGCTGTGGGAACGATCCCTCGGCCAATGATTCTCAGCCATGAAATCGATCCGCCGCATCCGGTTTCTTCGGATACTGTACGAATTCGTATTGGCTTCAGCGCCGCTGGAATTATCGATTCGGCGACACTGCAATGGGAACGCGCCGAACGTGATTCTGGGAGCAATACGGAGCAGAATTTTTTAGTTTTAGGGTATGATACCTTCCGGTATTGGAAAGGGATATCGGCGCCGTCCGAGGGGCTGGAATGGACGCAGGTTGGTTTTGATGATTCTGAATGGGCGCAGGATGAGGGAGCGTTTGGAACTGGCAGAAATGATTTTATGAGTACCCGTTTAACTGATATGCAGGGGAATTATTCAACGGTTTATATCCGGCGCCGGTTCAATATTACCAATCCAGATGAATATAAATCGCTATTTCTCTATCCATTTTACAAGGATGGATATGTTTGCTATTTAAATGGAACGGAGGTTTCTTCCGTCAACGCGCCTGCTGAGTTAACCCATGAGTCACTTGCGACAGAAATACATGATTCTGATAATCCGGATTTTGTCACGATTCAGAATGTCGATGAGATTCTCATGGAGGGTGAGAATGTTCTATGCTTAGTTGGATTGAACGACGAATTGGATGACCGTACTTTTTTGATTGGGGCTTTTTTACAAGAAGGAGAGCGGAATATTCCAGATGTGGGGACAGGGAATTTCGTTCCAATGCGAAAAGTGGCGGAGATAGTCGAATCCGTGACGTTTGAGGCTGAAATTCCTCCGAATCCATCACAAACATTAGTGCGCTTCAATGCGAAAGTCCAACTGATTGATGGACGGACTGTTGTTCTGCCTCATGTCGCGGCGTTGCGGCCGTTTGAATCATACTTTGTTTATGATGGTGAGATCGAATCGAAACTGCCTGTTCTCTGGTTGTACGAGTCGATTTATACAGGTTTAACGGAATTTGACCGATCCGCCGGGGGAGCGGTGGCGCTTCTGCCGGGAGAAAGCGCGCCTTATGTTCATGACGGCGCGATTGTGTATCCTTCCCGTAATGGGCAGAAATTGAAATTTCTGAAGGGGGAGGAATTTCGCGGTGACCGGACCGTTAATGTGATTCCCGAAGCGCCGTATGGGAGTACTACTGCGGGAACTAGTTCGCCGCATCGCGAACATCTCGGTTATTGGTTTTTTGAAAGTTTTGGCGTTCCTGTGCCACGAGCGGAATGGTTCCGGGTGATCTCTACGCCGCGAAGCGGGGCCGTTCAAACACAACAATTGATTGTGCAGCAGGTGAATGAACGGTTTTTGGAGATGAACGGACGGAATCCGGACGCGGACCTCTATAAACGTAATTATGTCAATCCACTGTGGGAAAAACATACGAATCTAGAAACCGGTGATCAGAGCATAACGGATCTCATGCAGGCCCTGCAACAAGCGCGCGATCCTGACACATTGCATGAGGTTTTATTCACGAATCTTGTCATTGATGAGTTTATGGCGTATGAAGTGGCGTCTGTGTTAATGAGCAATTGGGATGGTTTTCATAATAATCATTGGATGTATCTCGATCCGGATACGTTGAAATGGGAGATTATTCCGTGGGATCTGGACAAGGTGTGGGGATATACAGATACGAAATCGATGTTTGTGGAGATGCCGGTTGAATTTCCCCTCAATGGAAGAGCCGCGCACGCTTCACGCTCGACGGGTCCCGTCACCGGAAAATTTCATCAGGACGATGCGCTTCATCAACAATATATCGAAAACCTGCAATACGAATTATCAAATTCATTTACCGAAGAGGTGATGTTCGCCAAGATTGATGAGGTCGAGGCTCTCTTATTAGAGGATCTCGATCTCCTGGAAGCGCAAATCGGTGCTCCACGGGCCGATCGCCGTGAGCAGATACTAAACGCTTACAATATTATCCGGGAATTCGTCGTATTGCGGCGGGAGTATCTGATTGGTGAGATTGGAACGCCGGTTGTAAATTGGGCGCTATATTAAGCAGGGGAATGATTTATCTATTAAAGCGCTTAGTGAATAAATCTATGTCTACCGGTTCTATTCCTGTCGGCGCGCTGAATTGATAAACGCAGGGAACTGCGATCGTTTTGTAATCTACGCCTTTTCTCTTCCGCGTAAACGTAATTTCCTCCATCCCCACCGGAATATAATCCCAATCGATCACAATCAAGATAACCTTCTGTAGGTTAGGATTCCGCTTGACTCTCAATCATAGCTATGGCTATTCTTCACTTAAGATTTTCGTATTGAATTAAGGTATTTTATTCCGTCCAGGCAGGGGTAACACTTATGAGAATTGAAAAACTGAAAGTTCCGTTTATTGTATCCGTTCTTGGCTTTTTAACCGTATCGTACCTCCATGCGGGGGATCAGCCGCAGTGGGGTGAGAAACACTCGCGTAATATGGTATCCAGTGAGACAAATCTTGTAGATGATTTCGATCCCACAACGGGGAAGAATGTCAAATGGATGGTTTCGTTAGGCAGTCAAACATGGTCAACTCCAATTGTCGCGGATGGGAAAGTCTTTATCGGCACAAACAATCAACCTCCCCGCGATCCGCGCCATGATGGAGACCGTGGGATTTTATTATGTTTGAACGAAGAGAATGGCGCCTTGTTGTGGCAGTTGGTGGTTCCGAAACTTGGCCCCGATCAATATCTCGATTGGCCACGGACAGGGATTGTCTCACCAGTGACCGTTGAAGACGATCGTGTCTATGTCATTACGAATCGTGGAGAAGCGGTGTGTCTCGATATTCACGGTCAAAGCAACGGCAATGATGGTCCTTACCTGGATGAAGGGGGGCATATGGGATTGGGGTCCGAAGACACGTATGAGGTGACCTCCATCGATGCGGATATCCTCTGGCTTTTTGATATTCCCAATCAAGCGGGAACGTATCCGCATGACGCCGCTCATGGATCGTTTCTGCTCGATGGGGATATTCTTTATATTAATACCAGTAATGGGGTAGATAACACGCATCAGCGGATTCGGAAACCAGAAGGGCCCAGCCTGATCGCTCTGGATAAGAACACGGGGCGTCTTTTGGCTCGTGATGAGGAAGGGATCGGCCCTCGTATTTTTCACAGCACATGGTCTTCGCCAGCGCTGGGCGTCGTGAATGGGAAGAAATTAATCTTTTTTGCTGGAGGTGATGGTGTTATCTATGCGTTTGAGGCTCTGAAAACCATTCCTCCAGAAGGGAAAGTTGTACCATTCAAGAGAGTATTTCGATTTGATTGCGATCCGAAGGCGCCGAAAGAGAATGTCCATGAATACAGCCGGAACCGGAAAGAAGGGCCCAGCAATATTAAGAGTATGCCCGTTTTTCATGAGAATCGTGTTTATGTGACTGTTGGTGGGGATATCTGGTGGGGAAAGAACCAGTCATGGCTGCAATGTATCGACGCGACCAAAAGCGGAGATGTGACCGAATCTGGTTTAATCTGGTCTTATGAATTGGGGGATCACTGTTGTTCAACACCAGCGGTATGCGATGGATTGGTATATGTCGCGGATTGTAATGGAATCCTGCATTGCGTAGACGCGGAAACAGGTAAGGCCTGCTGGACGCATGAAACCGGGGGGAGGTTTGGGCGTCACCGATTGTGGCGGATGGAAAGATTTATGTAGGAACAAAACGAAAAACGTTTTGGATACTGGGAGCGGGCCGTACAAAGAAAGTAATTCGAGAGGTCCGATTAGACAGCGAAATGACCAGTACTGTGACCGCCGCTAATGGCGTTCTATATATCACGACTATGAAAAAACTGTATGCGTTGGAGGAATCTGCGAAAGGAAATTAGGGCGAGATTTTTTTTATTTTCATTGCTTTGTCTTTACTAAACGCGGACATCATCTGAGTTTTTCAATTCATGTTTTTTTATCTCCATGCAAATTCTCGGAAAGTAGCGCCAGTAACGACAACGCCGCGCGATGGTGGCTTTTTGATGAAAAACCTTGCCCTGGTTACCCGTCGCATAGAGGACAAAAAAACGCCGTGTGATTTTTATTCACACGGCGGCTTTGCTGTTATAACATTTCAATTCTTATTTGAAGAGTTCCCAATCTCCGGCGTTGGAGGTAGGAACGCCGCCATCCGCTAAGTATAACGCAACGATGTCCGAAGCGCTTAGGGCTTCGTTGTAAATCCTGACATTATCCAAATAACCCGGCCAGTTTTCACCATCCGCTCCTTCGTTGTCACCGCCAAAGAAGAGAGGTTGCGGTTCGGTCAAACCTTGGGTGATCAGCTTCGCTCCCCCTACAACACCGTTGCAGTAATAGGTCAGATTCGCGCCCTTTTTGACAACGGCGTGGAAGAGCCAAATGTCATCCGGAATATCTTCATAATCCATGTTGTCGTCACCGTTCCCGTTCATGTGCCATTCGAACTTAGTTGACGTAAACTTAATGAACATACGGGGATCGAAATCGGTGGCGCTGATGCTCATCCGATTACCTAAGAGGATATTGTTTTCGGTTTTATCGGACGTCTGTTTGGCCCAGAATGCCCATGTAAAGTCAACGTCGAGCGCCATAGCCGGGATGAGCCCATCGCCAGCGAGGACATAGTTACCATCCGCCAAGCCGTTGAAACTCATAACCGAGCCACGTTCTGGATCGTTCACCCAGGCTGAGCCGTTATCACCCAGACCGCCATCGACATTACCGAGTACCGCGTCAGCGTTCGTTCCGGTCGAATCGGCGGTGACATCGCCGGAGCCTTCTTCAAACTCCCAGAAACCGACTAAGTCTGCCTGCGACACTGCGGTGAAACAAAACGTTCCCATCAGCACGCAC
Organism: bacterium; assembly: GCA_963663405.2. Lineage (GTDB taxonomy): Bacteria > Hinthialibacterota > Hinthialibacteria > Hinthialibacterales > Hinthialibacteraceae. Next base: position 25,108 of record CAXXSM010000036.1, read on the forward strand.
AGCGTGATAATACCTGCTTTTCGAATTTTCATACTTTTTCCCCTTTCCACAGATAAATAGATTTTTGTAAAAGTGAAATTTAACATATTCAATTCATCATTTCAATGATAAATATCGCTTTATTAGGTTTTTATTTAAATTTTTTTTTAGTGGGGAAAAGGGAGACGTTATCCTTGATTTCGAACGCCGTTGCGGATCCAGGTTCCGTGTCTATATTCACCGCCCATCCAGAAGATATCCCCCGTGGAATACACGCCGTTGCTGGTGTGGTAATCATACCAGCTTGTGCCCCAGGGCCAGTCCAGCTGGGCGCCGGTACTGTCCTCCGCGTCAGGGCCGGTGGAAGTGATGGACCATGTGCCACCGCGGCGCTTGTCGGAATTGGGGCTGCGGTTTTCCCATGGCGTATCGGTTCCCATCTCATAGACGGGGGCGGATGAACTGTCTCCCGCGCCGGCGATATATTCCTGATCGATTCGGACAAATGGATCGTGGGGAAACGCGCTAAGGTATGCGACAGGAGAGGTTAACATGCTCAAACCGATTGGAAGCGAATTGTCTGAATCGATGGGGTATGTATTATTATCGATGTAGTAAGACTCCAGCGCAGTCTGAACGGCTTTGAAATCGGATTCGGTATGGGCCACCTTCGCCCGCATTTGCGCGTTGAGAAAGTTGGGAACCGCGATCGCCGCTAGAATGCCGATGATAGCGACGACGATCAATAATTCGATAAGGGTGAAGGCGAATCTCGTCTGCATTGATTTCATGATTTCGACCCCATTCATACTGAGTAATAAGAATGAAGTGAATAGATTAACATAATTCTATCGATCAAGTAAATGGGGCTAGCTTGGAGCAGGCGTTGATGCTCTTCATTCGGCGCGGGTACCAAGATAAATTCCCCCCTAAACAACTCATAACGCCGTTCGTCATCTAACGAACAGTAATCCGTATACGTATAATGAGATTTCACCGTCGCTGACATTTTCCTGTGACCTTTGTGATTATATTTAGTATAAAGTAAAGAGTGGGAGAATCCTACGGTTTTTTTAATCAAAAAAAGGGAATACTTATGATACAAATACAAACAATAAAAATTTTCTTTCTTTTTTTTATTGCCCTTTTGCTTTATCCACAGAATCCCTTCGCTTCAAAGCAGAAGCCTGTTCGCACCGTTCATTATATGAAAAGCGTGGAGATACCTGAAAATTCTAGGTTTTACCAGCCGTTTTCTACGCGTTTGGATGAATCCATTCGAACGGGTCAAAATCAATTACTGCGGTTTTACGATGCGGTAAAGAAAGGGGATCTCTCCTTTGATTATAATCAGGATGGGGCTGTCAACACACGCGATCTCTATATCTTGGCAAACGTGTGGCCCCAATCCGTTACCATTCTTCCCTCAATTGATGAAATTCAATGGACCTCTCAACGTGGGGAATGGACGTTGGATTCTGGTCTTATCGAAGGCGTATCAGGCATCGACGCCCGTCTTGTATCCGAATCTCTGTTCCCTTCCAACATCGATTTCACTGTCAAGATCCATTTAAAGGAAGGGAACGGGGCGGGCGCCATGTTTTGGGCAGACGCGACGGGGGAGACCGGGTATGTAGTCCGATTAGATGAGAACCTTGGTTTATTTTTATTGGCGCGAGTGGGACCTTGGCCGGAAGAAGAAAAACTCGACCGCTATCCTTGGAGACCTTCGGACGGTCCGGCTGTTGAATTGCGCATTGTTACATCGGATTTCGGTATCCGTGTCTATTTAGCGCAACAATCCCCTTATCCCATCTTGGAAACTATAAACCAGACGCCTATGGGAAACCATATCGGATTTTATCTCCAAGACGCGCGCGCTTCGTTTTCATTGCTTGAACTGAACTCATCAAACGTGTCAACTCCAGACTTGTTCGTTCCTGAAGATGGGGAATATAGCGGAATCTACGATCAGAGTGTCGGGGAAGAGGAATCCTGGTATATCAACGATCATTGTTTTACACGGGATCGGGAAGGGAAGTTTCATCTATTCGGCATTACCCATCCGCATCCCAACAAACCCGATGACGAAGATCAATTCGCCCATGCGTCAGCGGAGAATCTATTACAAGTTCCTTGGGAAAAGCATCCATTCGCTCTGGTGACGGATACAACGGAGGGGGAAAACCACTTGTGGTCGCCGTTTATCTTTGATAAAGAGGGCATGTATTATATGTTTTACACGGCAGGAAGTCTTCCCGGGAATTACTCATTCCGGATGCATCTCGCCACGTCTACCGATCTTTTCCAATGGACTCGTTATGAAGGAAATCCCCTGTTTGAGGATTATTACGACGCCCGTGATCCGATGGTTATTAAAGTGGATGGGCGTTATATCATGTATTACACTGCGACGAACGATCGTCCTTCCGGCGCGCATATCGTCGCTTACCGGACCAGCGATGATCTTTTGCGGTGGTCGCCACGTCATACCGCGTTCACTCACGATTCGATTGGAACGAACAATGGGCCGACAGAGTCACCATTCGTCGTTCAGTATGGCGCCCATTTCTATCTACTTGCGGGACCCGATCCTGATAATTACCGTACGACAATCGTTTATCGTTCCTCCACGCCTTATCATTGGGATCTGACCGATCGGATTGGTGTTCTTAACGCTCACGCCCCTGAATTGATCCAAGATACGGATGGCTCCTGGTACGTGAGCCATTGTGGGTGGTATTATAATGGTGTCTATCTCTCTCCATTGACATGGCGTCCAGAGCCTAAAACTCGTCTTTTTGTAAACTTGGGAGAATCGCTGGATTTTGTGACGGACCAGAATGAGACATTCGTCAGTGATTGGCGTGGCACGGCGGGACTTGATCTTGTGGCGGATGAACAAGGATTTTTCATTCTTGAGATTCCCATTCCAGACGGCGTTCAAATCCTTGAGATAGAATTGCAGGAAGAAGGTGAATTACGCTTAGAAGTTATGCTAGGCGATGAGTCTAAAGTTTTATTAGATCAAGGGGATAGTGGACCTGGAATTCCTTCAATCCTGCGTTTAGAGGTAGGAGAAGGTGATCTCGATCAAGGATATTTACGTCTGCGGTTTAAAGATAGCGATCCGAGTGATGGTTGGGGGCCGAATGTGAATTGGATTCGATTATTATGGTGAATGTTCAGTACGTTTTTTTTTACTCAGCTACTTCCCAAAATAGACTTTTTCAAAATCATTAATCAGTGTATTCAGCTCGGCGGTATAGTCTAAATTAGTTGTCTGTTTCGCTTTCATGGATGCGACCAGCATGCCGTGACAGAGCGTTAGTTTCTTTACATAATCATTCCATTCCGCGCCTTCGTTGGATTCAGGGTGTTTAATGCGCTGTTGCAGGAAATATTTCGTCACAATTTCGGCGAGTTCATCCGCGTGAGTGTCTTTGTTGATCACCCAGCGTACGATTTGATTGGCGTGATGCGATGGATCTTTGGAGAGTTCTTCAATCAGTTTCATCGATTTTTCGATTGTTGTGACATTCTCTCTTAATTGAGTAAAACGGGCGGGATCGTCATAGATGCCGCAGGGAATCTGGCAATGCGCAAAGGCGGAATACTGGACATAGAAAACTGCGCCCAGAGTCAGCGCGATACCCATAGCGAATGCGGTGAACCGGAGAGTGCGTTGTTTCATTAGTCTTTCCTCCATTTATTAATTGGATGGGTGTAACTAAACTGGATTAATATGAAACATTATACCCATTCAAATTGAAAATGTGGATTTTAATCAAATAATAACGCAAGGACATCACGTGGCTCGAAGCGGTAGGTGAATGTGGGGCCGTTCCCATGATTTTCTAAGGAAAAGGAATTGCCGGTTTCAAGATTGACTGCGCGGCCTGAACTGGTTTCCGGTGGGAGTTGGAATTCAACGTTTTGTTTTTGTTCCGTATGATTGATCCCAATAAACAACCGTCTCTTTTCCGATTCTAACAGCCGCGCCTCGACGCATCCCTGCGCGCCATGAATTTCTACAACCGGTTCCACTCCCGCCCATGCGGTGATACGTTGCAGCATAAGACCGGTTTCCGTAATTCGTTCCCGTTCATAGGCCGCCGCTGGAAAAGTGCCGATCAACATCGCCTGTCCTTTTCCAAAAGGGGATAACACAATCGCCGGATCGCCGTTTTGAAAATAAGCCAGCGCCTTCGCTTGAGGTGAAGTGAGAGTGAGATGCTGCGCGTAGAGAATCCCATTGATGATCCGATCCCCTAATGGCGCCAACATCCCCGGCAGTTTTTCTTCTGTAATCAAGTCCACGGTCTCGCCGGATTCCAGCATTTTCTCGCGGCAGCCGAACACTTCATCCAAACCGGCGCCGGGGATTCGTTCATTGGCGAATCCGCGATCATCATTCCATGCGGGCCGCGCTTCGCTGATGAGTGTTCCTCCCTGGCGTGTATACTCGATCAACGCTTTCGCTACGGATTCCTGCAGCATGAGAGGATAGGGGAGGTAAATCACTTTGTACTCATTCGCGCGCCCTGATAGAATCTGATCGGGATGAATGAAATCCACTTGAATATTGCGTTCAAAGAGCGCGCGGTAGAAGCCCATTAACGAATCCCGCACAACTTGGCCAGGGGCTACCGTATTCCCGCCTGTCATGTAGGCGAGCCGGTTGTAGAGTATGGCGACATCAGATTTCATTGGGCGTAACGAAGAAAAGACGCGGTGATGATCGGTAATGATTTTAGCCAATTGTCCCGCCGCTCTCGCTCGTTCGGTAATAAGGCCGTCAAGTTCGATCATACCATATCCGTTAGATTCATAACCTGAACTCATGGGATACCAAGCGTAATAGCTGATTGAACGAACCCCGCGCGACATGGCAAGCCAACCCCATAAACGCAGATCCGCCGCGTTGACATGAGCGCCGGCTCGTACGCCAGTGACGCCCTGTCCGGCTTGTAACTCACCCATCCACCAGCCGTTCTCACCTCCGGCGGATCGTATACTATCTAGAGCCATAGTCAATTTGATTGGATTCCAAGCGCTTGTAGAAGAAGCGTGTTTTGGGTAAATGGAAGTTCCATAATAATCAACTGATTGCGCCATCCACCAATCGTCAGGACTTCCATAACCTGAGAGGGGAGAGAGCAGCGCGGAGGGCGCGTCCGAATGGCTGCTGACTATGCAATTAGGATCGGCGCGGCGCGCAGCGACCGCTTTACGCTTCAAATCTTCTTTTAACTTGACTGCGATAAAAGTGTTCCAATCGATAAAATCCGTATAGGACAGAATTGTTCCAAAGCGCGGCGCTTCCACTTGATCCCAACGGGAAAACGTTCGATACCAGGCGCGGTTCAATACATCCAGCGAACCGTATTTTTGTTTCAACCATTCACGGAAGCGCTCTTGAGTAAATGGATTGAAACCAAATTGAACCGGATTGTTGAACCAAACCCAATTGACGAGATGCGGTTCACTCCAAAGGTCCCAGGCGTAGAACGATTTGTGCGCTTTAGCGATCTTTCCCGCTTCTTCGATAAAATTCTCCAAAGCGGTTCGCACGCCGGGGTGATCAAGGCTGAATCCAGGCGCGGCTTGGGAAGGGATTATACGGCCTTCACTTGTGACAAAACGCGCTTCCGGGTATGAGTCGGTGACCCACTCCGGCGCGGAATCCGCGTAAATTTGAACAATTACGCGTAGCTCGGTCTCATCCGCCAAATCGAGAAGTTGTTCCAGGCAGTCAAATCGATACTGACCGGATTGTGGTTCCGCAGACGCCCAATCGACCCAACACTTTACGCTGTTGAAACCCAGTGAGCGAATGGTCAGCAGGTCTTTTTTCCATGCTTCGCGTTCGGCTCCGGGATTGTGGGAGAGCATGGGCGCGCGGACTTTCCCTCCTCCATACCATACACCGGCTGGATAGAAATCCTCTCCATACGACTGTAGATTAAATCCAGCGATCATAAAAATGAATAGTAAAATGGATTTAATAGAACTCATTGGCGATACCTCAATTATCAGCGCTCATCCAGATTTTCTTTTTTCATTGTAATGCTGGAATTGCTAAATTGACAAGAAGATATTCACTTCTCTTGACTTTATGAGCAAATGATCGTAAAAAAAAGCGAAAAATATTTATTAACATCTGAGAATTCAACGAATATAGAATCGAAAGGGTTGAGTGACTTGCGTACAATTGATACCATTGACGGCGTACAATCCTTTTTTGAATTGAGCGGAACTCTTTAATGAGGCGCTCCGTGTTGAATGATATTTTATCCTTATACTTTTCTGTTAAAAACTGAGGGATTTTGGGAATTCAAAACACTTATATTTGGTGATGTAGTTCCATGTTTTTATTTAAATGAAAGTCACAATGACCTGTTATTTCTGACAATCTTGCCGTCAGAAGGGAGAAAAAGGGAGAAAAGGGGAATCCGCTATCCGCTCAGTATATGGGCGTCTAGTTGATTTTCTAGAAACGAATGGGGCTTCTCTTCTGCAAGAGAGAGTCTATTGCCGGTTGCCGATTGCTGATTTGATTGAGCGGATCCGGGATGAGACGTTTTCACGACTCTCGACCAAGCAGATTCCAGCCACCTGCGTGGAAGGATTACCCTTGGATGGTACAGATTTCGCTGGGATTCACGCCATTGCTGTCCGCGTGGCCGAAGAGAATCCCTCGTGGCTTATCGAACGGGAGAATCAAATCTGCGGACGCGTTTTTCATGGGCGAGAAGCGCAGTATCTTTCTCTCCCCGATGTCGCCCGCCTTGTGCCGGAATCGTTGCGCTTCGGCCGGGAGAAGGAAACGGATGAAGCGATCAAACTGACCGAAACGATTTTAAAAGACGCGGATTGGTCCTTCCATAACGTTTGCCGGACATGGTTTTATTTAGATGAGATTCTGGATTGGTATGGGGATTTCAACCATATCCGGAATGCGATTTATGAACGGATCGGTTTTTTTAATGGAAATCCTAACGTTGTAATCCCCGCTAGCACGGGAATTTATGGGAAAAACGCGAATGGGAACGCCTGTACTCTTGATGTATTGGCCATACGTTCCCGCAATGGGCGTCCTCTCGAATTCAAGCGGATGGTGAATGCCCGGCAGAATGAGGCCACAGATTATGGGTCCGCGTTCTCGCGAGGCATTACGATTCATACGGATTCCGCCGCCTGCATGTTTATCTCTGGGACGGCGTCTATTGATGAGTCCGGAAAAACCATTCACTTGGGTGACATGAAGCGCCAAACCAAACGGACCTTTCAGAATATTGAGACGTTGTTGGATGGACTTGGCGCTGAGATGAAAGATATAGTACAGGCGACAGCATTTGTAAAATTTCCTGAAGACGCGGAAACTTTCTATCAAGTTCGCCGAGAAATGAAACTAGAAAATGTTCCTATGATCTGCACGGTAGCCGATGTATGCCGCGACGATCTTTTATTTGAATTGGATGCGACGGCGGTTGTGCCCACCCGTTGAAATAGACATAGAGAGCCATGTGGATTTTATATTCTTCTTATATTCAATGTCGAAGGAATAATCGAGCGATTCCATCCTCTTTTTTTTTAATAGCCTGGATGGTTTTCGCCCCGATCGGCTTAACGTGGGCAAAGGAGGATTCCCAATCCGATCTTATTTTTGTCCAGATTCCTGCCGCTGCTGAACCGGCGCAGTCTCCTTCGGATCTGATCTTTTTACCATCCGCCCGTTATGTAGATGGCTGCCGGATTGTGTGTCTCTCTCTTACGGATTCGAACGCGGTACCCAAGAATCTGACACCGGAATTCCTTTCGGCTCAAGATCCCGCTGTCTCGTTTGATGGTGAGACGATACTCTTTGCAGGTAAAAAGAGCGCGGCGGATTCCTGGTCGATCTGGCGAATGAACCGTGATGGAAGCGGAAAAGTAGAAATCACTCCGGAATTGAATGATTGTGTCAGCCCCCTTTTTGTGGGGGGATTGTTTTATCTGAATGATGACGCTCCATCGGATCAGATTGTATTCATGAGCGGCGATCATAATTGGATCAACGAGCAGGGCTCCACGCCCGCCTATTCCCTCTATGTGAGTAACCTTGAAGGGAAAAATTGTCATCGCATCACTTTCAATCTAAGCGGCGATTTTGATCCAGATGTTCTGCCAAACGGGCGCGTCGTTTTTACCAGCTGGCAGCGGTATGGAGGCCGGTTCGCGCCTACGGGAATGTTCTCACTTCTTGAAGTGAGTATTGATGGAACTGATCTAATGCCGTTTTACGGCAATTTCGAAAAACCGGTTTTCAAGGGGATGATCCGAGTTTCCGATGGGGACCGGATCTATTTCATCGAATCGGATCGCTCAACCTGGCTGGGTGGGGGGCGGATCGCGTATGTCTCATTCCGGCGTCCTCTCCACTCTCATCATATATTATGCCAGGACGCGAATGGTCTATACCATAGCCCGTGTCCATTGCCGGATGGGGGTTTGATTGCGCCGTACAGGCCCAATAATGATGAAACGCCTTTCGGACTTTATCGAATCGATCCTGAATCAGGCGAACGCTTAGAGACCATATATCAAGATGACGCATGGCGCTGCTTGGACGCGCATGTGTTAGGTCCTCATCCACGCGTGAAAGGTCGATCGAGCGTCGTCAATTTTGAACTCGATAAGGGCGTGTTTTATTGCCTTAATACATACGAAAGCGATCGGCCAGAAGCAAAAGCGATTGAGCCGGGATCGATCGCCCGTATGCGTGTGATTGAGGGAGTTCCTCTTCTTGCCAATCAACCGCCTCTCTCTACCTATTCCGCCACGCCGTTTGGTCTGCGCCGGATTCTGGGGCAGATACCGGTTGAAGCGGATGGATCGTTCCATATTGAAGTTCCTTCCCAGACACCAATCGCATTTCAACTATTAGATAAAAACGGCATGGCGCTGATGACTCATCGCAGTTGGATTTGGGCGATGCCGAAGGAAATGCGGGGATGCGCCGGCTGTCATGAGGACCGGGAACTGGCTCCTTCCAACCTTCTTGTCAAAGCGGTGGTGAAACCACCCTATTCATTAACTCTGCCACCTGAAAAACGCCGGACAACGGATTTTAAACATAATGTAGTTCCAATTTTAAAAGAGAGATGTGTTTTATGCCATTCGGAGGGAATGTCGCCGTTCGATCTCGATTTTGAAGAACAGGAGAAACGTGAAGACGCCTATAATCCTGCGTATAAGACACTGCTCGGTAAATCGGGAGAGAGACAGTATATAATTCCCGGCGATTCGAGGGAAAGCCCTTTAGTGTGGAACCTATTTGGAGAGAAATTGGGATCGAGTCCCTATTCAGGTATTGTTGAAATGATGCCTCCTGGAGAAGCGCTCTCCTCGCTCGAGAAACGAATCATCGTGGAATGGATTGATATCGGCGCACAATGGGATAATCGAGTCGCGTTTGAAAATAATTGAAACTACGCAAATCGGCTGATCGGGATTTTCTTTGTCAGAATCAAGATAACCAGGATGTAAGGATGAGCAGGATTTTTTTCAGATTTATGAATTCATCTATTTGATGTCAGATTCTACTCAGACGATTTTATCCTGAATATCCTATTATCTTGGCCATCCAGATTCAGACAAAGGATGAAAACAAGATCAAACTATTCCATCAAACGAGTGGATTGATTGTCCGATCTGCGTAACGTTAGTAAAATTGTATGAGGTACGAGTATGCGCAAACAGCGCTGTTCTTTTAATAATACTATTAATTCTATTTGCTCTTCGAAATGGATGGGAATTCAGTGGAATGTGTATCCGCCGGTCCATCTGATTATCGTTTCGATTCTTGCATTTTTCTCACTCTCGCTTGCGCAAAGCGCGGAAGAACCGAAATACCCAACCTTCACAGATGTCACTCTCAAGGCTGGGATTCATTTTCAGCACAGTATTGGCGATCATGAACTAAGCAATATTATCGAAGGCACTGGCGCGGGGTGTTCTTTTTTTGATTACGACGGTGATTCCGATCTCGATATCTACTTAATGAATGGCACATATGTTAAGGATTTAAGCCATATTAGAGGTCGTGTGAATGAAGGGAAACTCTTCAACGCGCTCTATCGGAATAATGGAGATGGAACCTTCACTGACGTCTCGAATGAGGCTGGTGTCGCTCACCCTGGTTTTGGGATGGCTTGCGTGGCGGCGGATTACGATAACGATGGAGATTCCGATCTGTGGATCACGAACTGGGGGCCGAATGTCTTATACCGCAATAACGGGAATGGAACCTTTACCGATGTCACTAAAGAAGCGGGCCTTGAAAGCGATCTCTGGGGGATTGGCAGCGTCTTCTTTGATTATGATAAAGATGGAAATCTTGATCTTTATGTAGGGAATTATCTGCTATACGATCCAGACTACACCTATCACTACGCCCCGGAAAAGTATCCAGGACCGCTTTCGTATGAAGGGCAGCCTGACATTCTCTATCACAATAATGGGGATGGGACTTTTACGGATGTGACGAAGGAAGCGGGTGTCTATAATCCGGAGGGCCGGGCGATGGGCGTTTCTTCCTGCGATATCGACAATGATGGGGATATGGATGTCTTTGTCGCGAACGATGGGATGGAAAATTATCTCTACCGCAATAATGGCGATAATACATTTACAAATATCGCGCTGGAAACGGCGACTGGCTTTGGGCAGAGCGGGGAAGCCACTTCCGCGATGGGGCCGGAATTTGGAGATTTCGACCTGGATGGTTATATTGATCTCCTCGTTCCGGATATGGGGTATTCCTGCATCTACCGGAATACAGGTTTAGGTTTTTTTGAGGAAATGAGCGCGCGGATGGGATTGGCGGCGTCCTGTGGGCAGTATACCAGCTGGTCGGGTAATTTCTTTGATTTCGACTGTGACGGATATCTCGATATTTTTATCGCCAATGGGGACAGTCATAAATTGGATGCGGAAGAGGATATCCTGTTGCGTAATATTAACGGTCAGCGATTCGAAGATATCTCATCCGAATGTGGACCGGATTTCCAGGATAAATTCGTCAGCCGGGGATCGGCGATTGGGGATTATGATGATGATGGAGATCTGGATGTATTGGTTTTAAATATAAACAATCGCGCGCGGCTCCTGCGAAATGAAGGTGGAAACCGGAACCATTGGCTGAAGATCCATACAATTGGAACGATAAGCAATCGCGATGGAATTGGTACGCGAATCCGTGTCACGGTTGGAGGGAAAACCCAGACGCGTGACATTGTGAGCAGTTCCGGCTATTTATCTCAAAACGATTACCGGGCGCATTTCGGACTTGGCCAGTACGAGAAAGTGGACACCATCGAAGTGAGATGGCCTAGTGGGAAGAAACAAGTCTTGGAAAATGTGATGGGGAATCAAGTCTTGGTTTTAAAGGAACCTAAATAAAGGTAGTAAAGGAAGAGTAAGAATGAGCAGGCGTTTGGCGATTGTCTTATTCAGCGTGGTTTTGGCGCTTCCCATGATTGATGGACGGCGCGCGCAGTCCGCTGACCGGATATATATGGGAGAATCCATCTGCCGCCAGTGTCACCACGACGCGATAGGCAAGCGGAATCAATTCAATCTATGGCGGACGTCCAAACACGCCAACGCCTATGCGGCTCTCGCCATGCCGGAAGCGAAAGAAATCGCTGAACTGTCCGGGATCGATGTGAATCCATTTGACAGCAAGGTCTGCCTGGGATGTCACACCACCGCTCCAGAAACTGAAGCGTGGGAACGCGACAGCCGTTTCTACTTTGAAGATGGAATCCAATGTGAAGCCTGTCACGGTCCTGGCAGTGGATATATGGAACTGGACGTGATGATGGACCGGGAAAAGGCGATGATGGCCGGATTGAAGATGCCCGGCGAAGAATTCTGTATGGTCTGTCATAAAGAAAAAGGATCGCACACCGCGGTCTTGCGAGTGAAAGAGTTTAATTACAAAGACGCGCTTCGGGAAATCGCTCACGCGGGGAAGGGAGGGGATCTCCCGCAGATGGAAAAACCCGCCGTGAAACTTGAATCCGGGCCGAAATATACGGGGGCGATGGTGTGTGGGAAATGTCACCAAGGCTCCATGATGGGCCATCAATACAGCCTGTGGCGTAATTCCCGCCATGCGCGCGCGTTTGCAGTTTTAGGCACGGAAAAAGGATTGAAGATCGCGCGCGATCAAGGGATCGACAATCCACAGAAAGCCTCCCAATGCTTGAAATGCCATTCCACAGGATACGGAAATCCACCGGGCCGGTTTCTGAAGAGTTTTGATATTGCGCAAGGCGTACAGTGTGAAAGCTGTCACGGCCCCGGCAGTGAATACAGCCCGGAAGCGGTCATGACCGATCCCATCGCCTCCCACGAAGCGGGCCTTTTGAAGGTAAACCGGGAGACTTGTTTGAAATGTCATAACGAAGAAAATTTTGATTTTCCTAAACGAGTCAAGCGAATCGCGCATCCCAAACCGAAAGGAGATCGAGTCTCTCAAATCGAATACAAAACCCCCTTCAATCTTGCAATTACAAAAGATGGAGAACGTTTGTTCATCGCTTGTGAAGGATCGGATAGTGTTATTGTTGTGAACACGGATATCCACCGCGTGGTGGCGGAGATAAAAATCGAAAACCTGCCTCACGCGGTTGTTCTATCACCCGATGAGACTCGTGTATACGCGGCTAACCGGGGAACGGACACCATTTCTGTGATTGACGCGAATACCTACGAAGTCCTCACAACAATCGCCGTGGGAGACGAGCCGCATGAGATGGCGCTCAATAATGTGGGGGATATACTCTACGTGGCCAACGCCGCGTCATACGATGTGTCTATAGTCGATCTGAAGCAAAACCGCGAGGTCAAACGCCTTTCCGCCGCGCGGGGAACCTGGGGAATTGCGCCTTCGCCTGACGGTAAGAGGCTTTTCGTTTCCAATAACCTTTCTCACTATGTCAAATTCCGTGAACCGTCTAAATCCGAGGTGACGGTGATCGACGCGGATCGAGGAGTTGTAACAGATCGAATTATGATTCCCTCCGCGAATTTGGTCCAAGGCGTCGCTGTAGCGCCGGATGATGAATTCGCGCTTGTTACACTGATCCGGACGAAGAACCTTGTCCCCATGACCCGTGTGATGCAGGGATGGGTGATTACGAATGGAATTGGTGTCTTGTGGAAAGACGGGCGGGTTGATCAATTACTTCTCGATGAGGTAAATAATTTCTTCGCCGATCCGACCGATGTTGTCATTACGCCGGATGGGAAATACGCGTATGTCAGCGCGGGGGGGATCGATAAAGTAGCCGTTATTGATCTTGACAAAATGAAAGCCCTGTTGGCGCGATCGACCGATAAAGAGCGCGAAGCGATTTTGCCCAATCATCTTACCGCCAGTATGGAATTTACACTCAAACGAATCGCCGTTGGACGCAGCCCACGCGGCATGACAGTCTCACCGGATGGGCGTTTTGTTTATGTGGCTGACGGGCTGGATGACACAATTTCTGTAATTGATGTGGCGAAACAGGAACGTACGAGCGTTATCGATCTGGGTGGACCGAAAGAGATCACACTCACCCGCAAAGGGGAACGAATCTTTCACAGCGCCGAAGTGACATATGGGCGCCAGTTCTCTTGTCATTCCTGCCATCCTGATGGCGGGATCGATGGCATTACATACGATATTGAACCGGATGGAGTTGGTTTAGATCCAGTGGATAACCGAACCCTGCGCGGTATACTCGATACGGCTCCATTTAAATGGACGGGGAAGAATCCTTCTCTCAGCCGCCAATGCGGTCCGCGTCTGGCGGTCTTTTTTACACGTATCGATCCGTTTACTCCCGATCAGGTCAAAGCGCTCGATCGGTATATCTGTACGATCCCCCGGTCACCGAACCGGTATCGTGTGGGAGATGAGTTGACGCCAGCGCAGCGGCGTGGTAAAGAGATGTTTGAACGAACTCATTCCAACGCGGGACGAGAAATCCCAATCGGCAACCGCTGTAATACATGTCATCCTGCGCCGTATTTCACCAATCGAGAAGTGGCGGATGTCGGCACGAAATCCTGGTTAGACCAGGAGGGAATCCTCGATGTGCCTCATCTCAACAATATTTATGAAACGCCTCCTTTTCTTCATGACGGCCGGGCGGAGACATTGGAAGAAATCTGGACGCGCTTCAATCCGAATGACGAACATGGTCTTACAAATGATATGACCAAAGATCAACTCAACGATTTGGTTGAATATTTGAAAACACTTTAAGATATAAGGGATCCTAGAAATGAAAGGTATCTTTCCAATCGTTTTGGCTGTGAGTTGTTTCTGTTTCACCGCATTTGGAGAAGAGAAAGCAGTTGAGAAGCCTATCCTTGCTGGGGAGCCGTATGTCTATACCGAGTGGGAAGCGTTCACGACTGAATCCACACACGGTGGTTTGATCAACGACCATATTTTCGGCCTGACGGCGGATGGGAACCGGTTGTGGATTGGAACCGAGAACGGCTTGGTTCTCTACGAAAATGGAAAATGGAAACATTGGACCGAAGAAGACGGCCTGCCGTGGCGGGTTGTCAGTTCCATCGCAGTCAGCCCTAAAACAGGTGATGTATGGGTCGGTATGTTCGGAGGAGGAATCGCTCGTTTCAGCGCTGGGCGCTTTGATCATTTCCATCAGTTGAACAGTGGATTGGTCAATGATGTCGTCTACTCTCTTGATGTGGAAGGCGATAACATTTGGGTCGCCACGACCGCTGGAGTCAGTTCGTACAATACAATCACGGGGGAGTGGGAAATCTACACCGAAAAAAACGCGCCGATGGAAGAAATCTGGTGCTACAGTCTCGACGCTACAAAAGATAAAGTGCATGTCGCCGTATGGGGCGGCGGTATTCTAGAATGGGATGTCAAAGACCGGACTTGGACCGATCATCACGATCCGGATGGGGAGATGGAGATTGATCTTTATCGTGATGATGGCCTGATTCACATTATCACCACTTCCGCGTCTTACGTTGATAATATTCTGTGGGCTTCCACTTATTTCGGTTTAAGCCGTTACGATGGACGGCACTGGCGGGGATATATGGATCACGACAGCGGCCTCGCCAGCAGTTTCATCAACCTTGCTAAAGGACGGAGCGGAACCTGTTGTTATAATGCGACGGACTATGGATTGGCGGTTTTAGTGGATTTTGAAACCGATACATGGGTCACTTATCTGCGCGAAACCGAAGACGCCAAAACGTGGACGGCGGAAGTGAAAATCGGGAATGAATTGATTCGTAAAGTTCCGACGCAGCTCTCCCTTCCCAATCATTTCATCATTTGTGTAGAATTCATGGGTGATGATGTGTGGATTGGAACCGGTCACGGACTGGCGCGTGGCATTGGAACCGGTTATTGGCCTGGACTAAAGAAATCAGAGAAGACAGTTTCAGCGAAAACAACGAAGTCTGAATAAAAACATACTTGTTACGAGGTGATATGATGAAACAGTTCTTCGGCGTAATCTTTCTAATAAGTGTGTTATCTGGCGCGTGGGTATGGGCGGATGATGTATCCAATCCGCCTGCGAAATCGGAAAGCGCCGGGATAGCGAATTCGACGGAACTGCCAAATTATGGGGGGACGCCGGAGGAATATGTCCCCTTTGGACATTTTACGAAACCATACAAGCGCTTTTTCCTTGAACCGCTTTTGTATCGGGGGTATGGACGTCATATCCCCGAACCCAAGCATGTGGAAAGCGTTAAAATCGGCTTTATCGGCCCAATCATGAAAACCGTGTCGGTCGCGACAGGCGGCGCTTCGCATGAAGAACCACTCGGCCTAAAGATGCTGCAAGGCGCCCGCCTGGCGATCGAACACGCCAACGCCAACGGTGGCTATCGTGGATCAGGCATCCCGTATGAGTTGGTCGTTAAAAATGACAACGGCCTTTGGGGCGCGTCCGGAAGTGAGATTATCGACCTCGCTTACAAAGATAAAGTCTGGGCGATTGTTGGCACGATCGACGGCGCCAACAGCCATATCGCGATCCGCGTCGCTCTAAAGATTGAAATCCCCATGATGAACACCGGAGACACCGATCCGACGTTTATCGAGACCAATATCCCTTGGGTGTTCCGCAATATCACCGATGATCGTACGATGTGTTATTTGTTGGCCGATTTCGCATTCAAGAAGCTGGGATTGACCAAAATCGCCGCTCTCCGCGCCGGCAACCGCTATGGACGCATGAGCATTGATGAGTTCCGCGACGGCGCCCGGCGGCTTGGATTTCCATTTGCCACGGAAATGCAGTATCGATTGGGGGACACCGACTATACTACTCAACTTAAACGGATTCAGGATCTTAAACCGGACGCGGTGATTACGTACGGCAATTCATATGAATCCGCGCTGGTTCTCAAACAAATGCGGGAGATGGGGATGGATCAATGGTATTTCGGCAGCGACCGTATGGTGACACAGGAATTTCTCGATATTGTTGGAGACAAAGCGGGTAAAGTCGCCGCTGGTTATCCCTATAATCCCACCAGCAAGGATGATAGACACGTTCAATTTATTGAAGCGTTCAAAGAGCGCTTTGGCGCCGAACCGGAAACATACGCGGGCCATGCCTACGATGGCATCGAAATGTTGGTCCAGGCGATTGAAGAAGCGGGTTTGAACCGCGCGTTGATCCGTGACACTCTTGCGGAGATGACTAATTTTCATGGCGTCACCGGTATAAAAGAAATGGACGCGGTTTTCAGCAACCGTTCAAGCGCCTGTCTTGCGATTGTGGAGGATGGTGAATTCAAATTCTATACACGCGATCAAATTTTGGGTGAAGATTCCCTCGAATTTACGAAACGTTAGTCTTGGCAGGTCCCGATGAGACGAATTGGAAAATGGCTCCGGGGGGGATGGTTTATCTTCCCCGGTTTCTTTATTTTTACTTATTTACACGTAAGTTACGCAGCCGAAAGCCTCCCATCCATTCCTCATAAACGCATGTTAGATGATCCGCTCGAGTTTACTGGCCGCGAGGGGCCGGTGGGCGATCCAATGAAGTTGGGAGAGATCCGCATCGGTTTTTTTGCGCCGGTTGATGGTTCCGATCCTGTGGGGGACGCAATGTGGAAGGGGGCGTCTCTCGCTGTCGAGGAGGCGAATCGCGCTGGAGGGTATCAACAAGTTCCATATCGGTTGATATCGCGTTGGGCGGATGATCCTTGGGGAGCGGGTTCAAAGGAGATGATCCGGTTGGTCTATGAAGATCGCGTCTGGGCGGTGATCGGCTCGATTGACGGTGATACGACTCATATCGCCGAACAAATTGTTACTAAAGCGCGTCTGCCTCTCATTTCACCCGTGTCGTCCGATCCTACGCTGACGTTCATCCGGATTCCCTGGATTTTTCGCCTGGCGCCGGACGATCGCTCGCAGGCGAACGTTCTTGTCAGCGATGGCATAATCCAGCATGGTTGCAAGCGAATCGGATTGATCACAGCGTCCAACCATGATGGACGGATCGCGGCGAAAGAATTGAAAGACGCGCTGGGAAAAAATAATATAGCGCCTGTCTGTCATCTTATTCTGCCACCGGATCCGGAATCCTTTGGGGAATTGGCGGATAAACTTCAGGCGTTTCACTGTGACACGCTGGCGCTGGCGATTCCTAGAGATTCAATAGGACCATTGTTGAAGTCATTCAAAAATAATAATATCAAAATCCCTGTTTTTTTTCCTTGGATACCCGGCGCCGATGAAAGAGAGTTAAAAAAACTATATGAAGGAATGTTGGTTACTATTCGTCCATTTGAAGAAGATACTCTAACAGAACAGTATTCCACGTTCCTTCTGGCCTATCAAAATCGGTTTGGGGAATCCCCTAACGCTTGCGCGGTGTATGCGTATGACGCGGTGAACATCATTGGTAAAGCCATTCAATCCCAAGGTTTGAACCGGGCGCGTATCCGCCGCGCATTGGCTGATATGAAATGTGGAGAAGGAGTGACGGGGAAAATCGTCTGGGATCATGGGGGAGGGAATCCAGGGCGCCCGTTGATCTATAAGATCACCGCCCCATGAGAAACTGTATGGCTAGGATTTTAGGTGTTCGTCGAAGAACGTGAGCGCGCGCTGTTCGATATAGGGACACACAACCATGCCCGTGAGCAGCACGGCTGAATAATGGCCCGTGGGCACATAAAGTGTCTTAGGACAGCCCAGCGCTTGGCGCAGTCTCTCACCCGTTCGCCGGGGAACGGTCGCGTCCATCCGCGCGAGAATCAAAAATGTCTTCTGCGCATTGATATACGGCGCGAATCGAAGCGGTTCAGAGAGGATTTCTTCCCGGATCGCGTCTCGCAGTTCTTCCATTGTCCAACCGTTTTTTTCACGGATGGCGGTCCGGATACTGTCCAGTTTTTCAAGATTGCTTGTAGTTAAAATGGAACCGAAATCGCCACCCGCCAGCGCGAATACATTCGCTTTCAAACGGGGTTCCACTCCCGCAAGGATAACATTCTTGATTCCTCCATAACTCACTCCGAAACTGCCCAGCGCTTCTGTGTCGACGCCTTCCTGCTGACAGAGCCAATCCAGCGCAATCCGATCCCGAATGACCGCGTCACACATTTGCTCTTCCAGACTGCTTAATTCGATCGCTTCTCCGCGCCGCGCTTTCTTTAAAAGATCGGGCGGGCGGTGTACGACGAGGCAGTGATACCCGCGCATTGAAAAACGCTGCGCGAAATGAGACGCCACCCGGTTTTTCCCACCCAAAATCGGTGAGATTAGAAGCCCCGGCGCTGATCCGTTTTCATCGCAGGGGTAATAATCTACTGTGAGAGGCTCATCACCGTTCTGGACTTGGATTTTTACGCGGATGAATCCATCGGGATTTTTTTCCTGGGAGAGAACCGGGCAGCCGGTTGGCTGCCGGTAGCGTTCGTCCAATTCAGGAGGGCGGATTACAGGTCCAGTGTAATCCCGATCCAAACGCACGGTGGCGCATTGAAACTGCGATAAACAAAGCGCAAAGAAAAACAACCAGCGAATTGAAAATAAATTTCCCAGGAATATCTTGCTCAAATAGGTTTTTATACGTATCATAATTAAACTTAATATAACTCGCGTTTCTGTGAGTGTCATGAAAAATCTCTGGAGGATAGAATGAAATATAATCGTCTAATTTTACTTTTCGCGGTAGGTTTCCTGTGTGTCTCTATGTTTGGATGCGCGGGTGGATCGAGAAGAGTCGTTCTCGATGATCAAACCATCGCCCTGCAAATCAAAGACCAGCTCGAAGCCACCAGCGGGCCGGAAGGTCCATTTGAAATTGATGTCATTGTGGATGCTGGAGAAGTTACTTTAGATGGAGAAGTCCCAACTCCACTTGCGAAAGAAAAAGCGATCGAAATCACCCAGATCACAGAGGGTGTCAAGGATGTGAAAAGCTACTTGATCGTCCGGCAACCGTCCAACCAGTGAGAAAAATGGTTTGAAATATGAAGAAAACAGTGAAGGCGTCCACAGTCGAACTCGTCCAAGGGGATATCACCCAACAGGACACTGCGGCGATCGCCAACGCGGCGAATACGTCGCTGTTAGGGGGGGGAGGCGTTGACGGCGCGATTCACCGGGCGGGTGGTCCTCAAATCCTTGAAGAATGTAAAAAACTGAATGGCTGTAAAACCGGCGACGCCAAGATTACAACCGGTGGAAACCTGAAAGCCAAGTATGTAATCCATACCCCCGGCCCCATTTATCGAGGCGGAACCGCTGGAGAATCGAAACTGCTCGAATCCTGCTACCGGCGTTGCCTCGAAGTGGCCGTGGAAAACGATATTGATTCAATCGCTTTTCCATCCATCAGCACGGGCGTCTATGGCTATCCCGTCAATGAAGCGGCGGAAATCGCCCTTCGAACCGTCAGAACCTTCCTGGAAAACAATCCTTCCTTACACCTTGTTCGATTTGTTCTTTTTGATAAGAAGACTTATCAGGCGTTTGTTGGTGCGATGGGAAAGGTGTGGGAAGATTAATATCGAATTAACCATCATGATTGAGATCACAACGCGAAAGTGAAAATGAGTCGCGGAAGCGGTAGGGCGCCTCACGCTTTATCGACCCACCGGGAATGATTTACGAAAATGGCGCCTCAAAAAGACGCGACCCACCCTACATGCTATTTCTTATCTGTCGATTTCTTCTTATCAGAAGAAAGAGGAGGCACACCGGTTCCACCCTTGGGTGGATTATTGGGATCTAGATTTTCATATATTGGTTGATAGCCTTTCATTAACAGATTATTTACTTCTTGCATTTTTCTGAATATCTTTTGTTTTTTTTCTTTATCCATTTTTTATTCCCATAGTGAGAGAATTATTGGGCTGGAATTTAGACAGGTTGCAAGTTTTTGTTGACTGGGACGAATGATATTTGAAGCCGCTTATTCAAAACAGAAGCAATACGTTGAAGCATACGCAAGGAATGACCTTCGTAGTCAGCATTTTCTAGATCGGCGATTATGGATTGACTAATCCCTAAAAGTTTTGCTAATTCGGCCTGTGTTAGGTTCGCGTTCATTCGCGCATCATAAATAAGTTGCGCAACCTGAGCGTTAATAGCCGCTTGTTCAACAAGCTCACGGAGTTCACTATCGGTTCCAATCATCTGATCGATAATTTTCAGAGCATTATTTGTTTTAGGCATCGGAAATGATCTCCTCAAGAGCGTGATTTTCCGGTTCTTGTTCGTATTGTTTTTTTCGGATTAAGGCGCGATTGATATCTATATCAGGTACTTTTGCTTTCTTTGTAAGAGCGTGGGCAAGTAAAGCCACATTTCTTCCATGAAAAAAGTATAGGATGCGGTAATTTACATGTTCTTTCTTTACTCGAAGCTCATAGATTCCTTCACGAAGATAGTCGGCTTGAGGCCTTCTGAGTTCGTGACCAAACGTGGCCAGCTGGTAGATCGCCGCCACGCAATTGGCGAAGGCCTTACGATCTTTTTGTTGCAGATCGAAAAGCCAATCCCGAACGGGCGAATTACCATTTTCTTCTTGATAAAAGAATACTTTCGTCTCTGGCACAGAATCCTCGAAATTACTCACTATTAAATATGTTATATCATAAGAAAAAAATACTCAATACACATTTTAACTTATACAAAATTGTGTTTGAATAGTATTTCTTAATTGGCCGAAAAGATCTATTAAACCTGCTATTTGTTGGCTACATTATCCCGCTGGTGGTATCGTCTCCCCATCTTCCTTGTCTTTTGAAGCAATTCCTTCATCTGAGCTGTATGCTAAAGATGAATTCTGTTCTTCCAATGGGATATCCCGGAATGAAATAGGTCCTGTTGGGATGGGGGTGGGATTCCATTCGGGAGTGGATAGGATGACGGATTCCTTTTTTTTGACGGGTGTCTTGAATGAATAGGCTGCGTTTCCTGTCAGATCATTCATAAACGCAATGGCGAACGCGTCTTTTAAAATGGGAATCGGCAGGAGGAAAAACGCGCCGAATAGTGACGCGGGAATCGTCAATAAAAAAAGAACCAATTCCCGCATGACGCCACTGACGTGAAATAGACCGATTAAGGAATACGTGAATACGCCCGTAAAAAGCGCGGCGAATAGGAAAATTATGGTTTCCGCAATTCCAATCGTGAACCGGTAATAAGCGTAGAGGATGAACTCGCCCAGCGACGCGAAAATCAGGTCGAACGCCCGTGACCAGGCTTTCATAACTCCATAATCTTGAAAGATCATCAGCGGTACAACGATTGAATCCAGTGTTATTGAATAAAAAAATCCAAATAAAAGGATGTTGATCAAACCACCAATCCCTAGAGTGAGTAACAGCAGCAATCCTGCTTGATCTCCTTTCATCTCCACCAACCAAGCTGAAAGAGCAAGGGCGCATATACTGAGAAAAATAAATCCCGTAAGCGCAAAGACCGCAAACGTGATCTTCCAAACAAAATAACAAAAAACCGCATAACAATGTTTACGGAAACTGGAGAGATAATCCATTAAGCCAGTCCGGACACCGTCATAAAAAAGAATCCGTGACGCCGCCGCATAAAAGGTGGCGATGATTTTGAAAAGGATCAATCCCACAAGGAGTGTAACCGTGGCGGTAATCAAAAAAGGCAGCAGTTTCAGATTCCATATGCTGATTTGTGTTAAATCCAGATCCGCTGTGTGTTCTTCAAATTGGAGATATAGATTGATAAGGGAGAAGCCTTGCATCAAAAAATAGAGCAGGGCCATCCTCAGCCAAAAACTCAACCGGAAGGGCCGGAATAAAAGACGTGGAACCTGTCTCCACGCCCGGCGAAACGCGCCGGCGGTTGTGGTCATTGTTATTGTCCTTTTATAAAATATGAACTGAAATCAAGAAATCGCTGGTATACCTTTCCCCGCGTCGATCCCTGCGCCAGAATGAATATATCAGCATCAATATCAATAAGCCATGAATTGAATGATAAGGCGTGTTTATGATACATCATACTCGAGTTTTAATTAATCCGCGCGCGTATGAAAATAACATCCGGTATTTCGCCGCGCTTTCCCCGCATTCACTATGCGCCGTGGTGAAAGCGGACGCGTATGGTCATGGTCTGCGGGAATTGGCGCCGGTCGCGGTCCAGGCGGGCGCGGAGTATTTGGGAATTTCTGATAATTGGGAAGCGGGAGAGATTCGCCGGTTGGGATTGCAGTGTCCGATCCTGCGTCTCCGGCCCGCGTTGCGGGATGAGTGCGAAGAAGCGCAATCGTGGGGTGTGGAAGAGTTGGTTGGATCATTGGAATCGGCGGAGATGTTGTCGGAAATTGGAAAACGGTCGGAAACGCCTATCTCCATACATGTAAAAATTGATGCCGGAATGGGGCGTATGAGTTTTTCATCGCCCCGGCAAAATCAAGAGATCGAACGGATCTGTCAATTGCCAGGAGTTCGTGTGAAAGGATTGATGACTCATTTTCCCTGCGCGGATGAAGAAGATATTGAATTAACAAAGGATCAACTCAAACGCTTTGAAGAATTGGCTCACGCGCTAACTCCCATCCTGCCTAAGGATGTAATGTGGCACACCGCGAACAGCGCCGCAACGCTGAGACTTCCGGAAAGTCATTATTCTCTTACGCGGGTGGGAATCGCTTCCTATGGATTGAAGCCATCTCCGATTACACCGGTTCCTCAGGACTTACATCCGGTGATGTCTTTCCAGACACGAGTAGCGCAACTTAGGGAACTTCCAAAAGGCAGTACGATCGGATACGGCATGACCTATACCTCCGATCGAGATATGTGGTTGGCGACTCTGCCCGTTGGATACGCCGATGGCTACCTGCGTGATTTCTCTAACCGGGCGTATGTTCTAATTCAAGGCGTCCGTTGCCCTGTCGTGGGGCGGATCACGATGAATATGATCATCGTGGATGTGTCCGGTCTTCCACAAGTTAGCATAGGAGACGAAGCGATTCTGATGGGCAGGCAGGGAAGCGAAGAAATTTCGGCGGATGAACTCGCCCAATTAGCCAATACTATTAATTATGAGATTACTTGCCTGTTTGGGAAATGCAGTTATCAAAGAGTCTTGGATGAGACCTGTTGAGTTTGTAGTTAGGGCGTGTTTTGTGTGGATTGGAGGAGAGAAACGATCGCGTTCGTCACTTCCCGGATACCCTGCCGTTTCAGAACAGAGGTTAAAATACAAGATTCTTCTTTGGAAAGGCCCAGCGCGCGAATCGTCTGCGCGCGGGATTTTTGGATGGCGTTCTTTTTCAATTTATCAGTTTTTGTCAGGATCGTGACGGCGGCGCGATTCGAATGAGTGATCCATTCCCGCATTTGCAGATCCAGTGTTTGTGGCTCATGACGCGAATCGACCAGTTGCAGAATCCCGATCAACGGCTTCCGCCGTTCAAGAAATTCTCCCATTGTTTTTCCCCACTGCTCTTGCACCGTCTTCCCTGTTTTTGTGTAGCCATAGCCGGGAAGATCGACCAGATGCAGGTGGATCGATCCAGGTTCAATACGCAGGTGAAAGTAATTGATCATCTGCGTTTTCCCTGGAGTGCGGGAGGTTTTGGCCAGGTTTTTCTGGTTGCAGAGTAGATTGATTAAACTTGATTTGCCGACATTGGAACGTCCGGCGATCGCGATTTCTGGATAGATTGGATCGGGGCAGCTTCGCAAATTGGGTGAACTGACAACATACGACGCTTCCACAACGCGATAGGGAGTATGATCACTTTTTTCTAACATAGATACTGCGCCTCTCGTTCTAGTTCGACGCCGAACTTCTCTTTCACGAGCGCCGCCATTTGATTCGCCAGTTCGATAATGTCCGCCGCCGTGGCGGCGCCGGTGTTTACGATGATGTTCGCATGTTTTGGAAATACGCGGGCGCCTCCCACCCGCAGCTCTTTCGCCCCCGCTTCATCCAATAATTTCCCTGCGGGAATCCGATGGGCGCCCGGTTCGGGAGGGGGAAGGTTTTTGAAAAACGAGCCGGCTGAAGGTAAATCAGCGCCTGGATGTTTTTGTTTTCGCTCCTCTTGGACGCGTTGAATCTCACTCAGAAGCGCCTCGGTGGATTGTGATGAAAACGTGCCCATTGTAACTGCGAGTAGAATATCCCCACGGCGCCGGGCTTCGCTATCGCGGTATTGAATGCCTAAATCTTTCGCGTCCATTACACAGATCGATCCATCGCGCCGGAGGATGTCCGCGTCAAGCAAATAATCCACAACCAGCCGTCCGAACGCCCCGGCTCCTCCAACAATGGCGCCGCCCAGCGAACCAGGAATCCCCGCCGCGAAGGTTAAATCTCCCCAGCCCCGTTGGGATACTTCCCGCACAAATCGATCGAGATTGTATCCACTGTCGACACGCGCGTTATTGTCTTTGCCCCACTGGATTCCAGCTGATTTATTGATGACTACGAATCCCCGCAGACCTTCATCACTAATCACTACATTCGAGCCCCCCGCCAAGAGTTGAAAGGGTATTTTGAGTTCCAAGGCAAGACGGTACGCTTGAATTAACTCATCCGACGAATGCGCTTCGAGAAGAAATTCAGCGGGGCCGCCGACACGAAAGGTCGTATAGGGCGCCAGTGGAATCTCGAATTGAACCGCTTCACCAAACCGGTCTCGCAGTATAGATTGAATTGAATTGCTAATGAGATTACTCCAATCGAACTTCCATCCAAGAATGCAGCAACTTGTCTTCGCCTTTCAGCAGCAGGCATGCGGGGGTTTTTTTAACTTCTTCGACCACATTGGCCAAAGGTTCCTCAAGGCCTTTTAAATCTTCGAACGTCATTTGCAACAATCTCACGACCATACCGGTATAGCCCAATGGAACCGGCAGTTTAATCTGGTCGGTAGTAATTCGAAGCGTGTTGGGTTTTGGTCCGGGCGGCGCTTTGACTGTTTTTTTAGTAATGCGCAGGTGATAATCGTTTTTACTCACCTCAAATTCTTCGCCGTTGGGCATCAGTTCCACGGCGTTCGCAATGGCGAGAATATCAAAGCCTTCCTCTTTGGATTCCTCAAGCGTCCGAGGGGGCACAGTGTCCACGATGGCTTTAGCCAAGGGAAGTGGAAGCGTCGCATGGCCGATCACGGGTGACGCCGATTGCACTTCCTCAAAAAAAACATGAATCCAAATCGTCTCGATTTCCTCGCTTTCCTGCCCGTAGACATTCATGAGCAGTCCCATCCACGCCACACTACAGAAAATCAGTTTACGAAATCTCATTCGCTTATCCTTCCTCCCACTCGGATTCAGTATTCATGTTTCCTGAAATGTAATTCTCTTGGATGCTCCGGTCAACCGGCTTTGCATACTTCGTTGATTCCTCTATAAAAGAAGCAGTGAAGCGGTGATCACAGCGGTAAGAATGATTAAAGCGCGAGCGGCGTTACCCAGTAGAATCTCAAATGCGGATGGCTTTAGAGGGATCGTTTGACCAGTCCGCGATATAGTGATCCAGCCCACAAATACACCGCCGAGAAATCCTCCGACGTGCGCCGCGTTGTCGATGATCGCGAATGCGGCCAATCCCATCATGGCGATTAAAGTGATCATCAAGGTGATCGATTGAGAAAAACCGCGGGGCATGACCGATTTGCGCCGCCGCCCTAAAACCGCCAGAAATCCAACGAATCCCATCAATCCGCCCGACGCTCCCACTGAAATGACGTTTGGGTATAGAAACAGGCTGAAAACACTTCCGGCAAGCGCCGATACGACAAAAACCGTATAGACATAGGTTCGATGAGCCAACGCTTCCATAAGCCATCCCAGTGTCACGAGTCCCGCCGTGTTAAAACAGATATGCAGTAAACCGCCGTGAATCATCGAATAAGTCAACAGACGCCACACCTCTCCTTTCCATACCTCGGGTTTAACGAGACCAGCCTGGTAAATCGATTCTTCCATCCCCGTGATACACTGAACCAGAAACACCGATAGAAGACAAGCGCCGGTGATCCATGTGGCAGTGATTTTTCGTGTCCGCAGCCATGTTAGATACCGGTTGAGAAACGCGTCAGAAACCATGTTTTGTGGGGTATAGGTTCGTAGAAGAACGAATTGCTGCGCGTTTCGGTACGCGGGAAGCGCGCCGAGAAACACCAGATTGAAGAGGAACAGCCAACTTAATGAATGCGCCTGGCTTGTATCGATCGGCAGGGATTCGGCCAGGTAGAAAAGGAATCCCCATAAAAACAGATGAATGATGTTGAAACCAATCCGTTTCACCATCCGCCGCCGGCTGTTTTGTCTCACAGCTTCAAAAAGATAATAGACTTCACCCGGTGGGACTAAACGGGGTGTGGCGGGGGTCCAAACGAGATGAATTCGGGGAATGCGGTCTTTTTTACATTTCTCAAATAGTTCCTCCCGCGCGCAGCCGATCATCTTTCCACCGGAGAGATAGCCATACTCCATTCCTGCGGGACGTTCAGGAAATACATCAGGACGCAGCCAGGGAGACAAGGCGCGGGGGTGGGATTCTCCTTCTAATGGATTTTCGGTGTTCTGAGGTTCCATCACAGTTCAATCTTATACTTGACGATCTACGTTGTAGTGGCATCCCGTCGAAGAGACGATTTCAATCGTTATAACGCGGAAGCGCTCATTACCTATACAGTATAACAGGATCGCGCGAATGGCGATCCTGTTATGATGAAAGGAAGATAATAGTAAGAATTAGTGATTAGGCCTCGGCTTCTTCTTTCGGCTTAGGAAGATTTTTGATATGTTTTTCGATTTCTTGCTCCAGCTTGTGTCCACGCAATTGAACTCCCTTGGCGACGATTTTTCCCGTATGATCCACGAGGAAGGGTGAAGGAATCGCTCGAACGGCGTAGGCTTTTCCAATTATGTTATTGCTATCCCTTACATGTTGCCAGGGCATAGGATTTTTCTTGATGAACGCTTTGAGTGTCTCACTTTTTTCGTTGCTGATACTAATGATTTCCAGTCCATCCTTATGATACTTTTCATGCGCTTTTTGCAAATGAGGAATCTCTCCCCGGCAAGGTGGACACCACGTCGCCCAGAAATCGATCAGAACCAGTTTTCCCTGTAATTTTTCCAGATTGACCAGTTTTTCGTCAATCGTCTGTCCTTTGAAAAGAGGCGCTTTTTCCCCAACTTCTGGCGCTTTAGCTTTTTTCACGATACTTTCCGACGCGTTCGCGATGGAAAGAACGCCGATACTCAGTAAAAGGGATACAGTAAGAATCAGGCCGCGATAACGTTTCATATTCATCTCCTATTTTTATAATTGTCTCAAAAAATACTTGAGACATTTTCTTCTTAAATGATACAGATTTTTAGAAAATTAACAAACACTGAATCCTTAATACCAAAAAAAAAGAGAAAATACGGTATTATTTCTGGTTATAGGATTTGACTTACTTGAAACCTTTATTCTTCAATTATATTAAGAGCAAATTACATGCCTATAAGAATTATTTCGATTTATTTGTTCGTTTTTAGGAAAAATCAGAAAAAAGAATCCCCCCGGCGATGATCTCAAACCGGGGGGAAAATTAAATTCGTTCAATCAGAGAATTGATTACTCCATCAGCATCCAACCATCCACTGCGACTTCACCATCTGCTGGCATCGCCCAGATGTCGTACAGGTTGAATCCAGGATCGCTAGCGCTTTTGTCAAGATCCAATTCCAACGTTACGGAAACCAGAACTTTATCCGAATTAATTATAGTAGCCTTGTCTTCATTTACTGCTGGATCATTGGCATCAGAGAAGTTGTTGGTGTCGGTAAGCCGGTCCATACCATTGATCAGCAGACGCACATCGGCATACTGCCAAGAACTATCCGTCGGATCACGGAACCAGTCATCCGCATGGAGTTCAGTCACTTCCGTGGTACCGTCTTCAAAGTTGAGCGTGGTTTTTAGAGCGCCAAAACCATTACCAACCGTGGCGGACATACGTAATTCTCTATACCGCCCTGGAGGAACCATATCAAACGTGAAGGGACCATGCTGATCCTCGTTCCTGGCCATGAATTTGATGGAGTTCTTTAATCCCAAGCCAAGAGAGGCGTTGTTGTAAGGTCCAAATACGTGACCGTTCAAACCGCTCATACGATCCGGTGGTAAACCGTTCGCGACATAAATGTTAGTGCCGTCATCATAGATATAACCAGCAACGAGGAGATAGTAGTTGTTGCCATTGTCATGACCAAAACCTCTTTGACCTGTAACTTCAGTTGCATCATCATATTTATCGATGGAGATAACATCCCATGCGGGAAGAGCAGGATCACGGTCTGGATCGTTGAAGGTCAGATCGACACGGCCCGCGCCGGCGGGAGGCAACGCGGCGTCTGAACTGATCCAGATATTGTCAAAGTAGGAAGAACCATCCGCTCCACCACGGCGCAAGCGAATTTCGGCAATGTCAAGGATCTCATCATTGTACTCACCACCAGCGTCATAGGTGTCCAGACGGTCGGTTTCATCTGGATTGATCCACAAGTAGACGCTGTCATTTTGGCCTTCACCCGGCTCAAGAACGATCCGCGCGAGGAAATGATTGGGAACGGTATAATCGATATCGGTTAAGCTATCTCCGCCTGGTAAGTTGCCTATACCACAGAATGCTGAGTTGTAGGGTTTACCGATAAAAACGGATTCTGAACCATCCGAAGCGTAAAGTGTCATACCGGACCAATGACTATCCGCAGGACCTTCTTCCTGGAAGACGAAGGAAACCCAGATATCACCAGAAGCTTCGGTTGACATCAAGCGCCCCATACCATCACTCGCATCGCCCGTGATCTTCGCGGAAAAGCCACCGACGTTTAAATCCGGAGAAGGTTGATTTTCAACAATACCTGCTTCGAGTATTGTGCTATCCAGTACGCAGGGAGAATTTGCGCCGGAAGCGGTCCAGTCACCGGCCCACCCTAGACCACCGTTGGCGGCAAGCGCATCCAGCGATGTGCCAGCGTCTTCATTTGGATAGGAGAAGGTTTCATAAATATTGAAGGAACGGTACTCAATACCCACATTTTGCCAGAAACCTGTTGAGATTTGACCGTCATCATGGGAAGTAACCGCCATGCCGACGTATACAGGATCTTGCATATCGGGAACAACATGGGTTTCTGCAAGCACGCGTTCACCATCAACATTGATATAATAATAATTGAAGGTGTTGCCGCGGCGTTCCAATTCCATGGTATTCGTCACGCCTTCATCATAATAACCGGCAATTTGATCGGCTGGAACGGCTTTGCTATCGTCCCCATTAGCGCTGCCGTCCTGTTCATCACGCCACTGCGAATACATGGTCATATCCGCGCGCATCATGGCATAGGCATAAGCGGAACCAGGAGTCAAGTTGTTGCGGACCATGAGACCCGATTTGACCCACTCAGAACTGCTTGAACCGACAAGAATATCCGTTTTACCATAAATAGAGAAATCGCCTTCGACTTCCATATAGACGAAATGGAATTCGTCCGCCGTTCCCCAGATATCCGCGCCACTGGCTTGGATCTCATACTCCCAAATAGCCGCGCCAAAATCTCCACTTCCATCACCAACATCCACCGCTGTGGCCGAACCAGCTGCGCCAACGTCACCGATATCCATATTGCTATCGAAAGCGCCGATTTGCGCAAACGCAGGAGCAGCCATTAGACACAGAGCCAATAAGACTATCCCTTTCCTCATAGTACTTCTCCTTCCACTTTTGAAATAAAAAATAGAGATTGCTAGGCAATCTAAAAAGTATTCTAGAATCTGATATTTTGTTGATCATGTCAACAGGCAAATGCATATTTTTTTTAATATCGCTCATTTGAATTATTATGAATATAATTCTTGTGCAACTATTTTTTTATAGTCTATAGAACTATTTTTATAATTAATTTAATCTGAGAGTGACTTTATTAATTCAATAAATTGTGGACGAATCTGGATAGAAGTAGAATATTAAATATTAATTTATTCTCATATAAATATGATGATAATATTTATTGAATTCTATCTATGGTTTCTGGTTATCTTGTTTATTACTAAGATATTAGTTAATATGGTGAATTAATTGAAATTTTATAATTAAAAATGTTTTTTTATCGGTAAACATTGACAGAGAATTCAATTTATATAATCATATTCAATCTGTTCATATTAATGTCTAGAGAATGTGATCCTCTATTTATATTAATTATATACATTTATTTATTGATTTGTTTTTTTCTATTTTAAATCATTTAAAAATGCTAAATAGAAATCTTCTATAAAAAAGTGGATTCAATTAACCGTTGATTTTTGCGATTTGTTATAGAATGAGTGTAAGTAATATTTTACTTTGATTCTTATATCAATATTGTTGAATTTTTATTTCGGTTAATTATTTAACCGAATTTAATTCCTCTGTTACAAGGAGAAGACGATGTATAAAACACTTTGGAGAATGGTGGTTTGTGTGGGGCTCGCTTGTTTGATTATGGCCCCTGCGAGTCAGGCGCAGAAGTATGAAAGCGTGCCCGTGGATCTGTCGGATTTCTGGAACGCGGATGGCTGGTATCATGATGATGCGGATGATCCAACCGTCGGCACGACACATGGGTCGTCGCCGGGATCTTCGTGGGTTCTGGATGGCGGCTCCACCGAGCGAATCCGGATCACGACTCTGCCGGCAACCGTTATCCCCGGTCAGGTCAATGTGACCGATGACGGTGTTGTCGCATTCATGTTGCCGGAAATGAATATCGGTGACTTGGATGTGTATTACGTGGTGGGTGATACGATTCCCGTGCCTCCGGGCAATTATGAATCCGTTTTCTTCGCCGTTATGTCCGGCAGTGGCAACTGGCCCGGCAATGTCAGCCAATGGGCCGCTGATGTCGATCCCGACACAGGCGAAGTCTATGACGCCCGCAGTGAAGTGAACAGTTTCAAACCGATCTACTCCGATGGCGAAGGTGATTGGATACCCGTCGGCACCGTCAATGACTGGTTCTGGAAAGTGCCCGAATGGGTGGCGCCGGAAAGCGGTGATCCGAGCGAAATCGTTCTTGAATACCTCGCCTATGAAGGTGATGTGAATGGACCCATCTACTTCTGGGACGCTGTGAATCAATCCAATCATGACTACGGTCAGTATACGTATGTAAACGGTGAAGGTTTCTTTACCTATTACCTCGATGGACTGACCGGACTTACGGAAGCGACTCTCTGGACCGAATTCTGGGGCAACGCCAAAGTCTCGATTTCAACTGACGATGTGGAATATACACAAATATTTGACACTACTCAAGAAGATCCACTGTTCACTCCGCAAGTCTACACTGCTCCCGCGGGTAACCTTGATGGTTATTTCCCGAATCGTGGCTTGCGTAGTTTTGATTTGGCTCCCTATATCTCTTCTGGTGATGTGGAAGAAATTTTCGTCAAATTTGAAGACGCCGCGCCGGATAACGCAGCAGGCGAAGAAAACAATCCTTGGGGCGCCCGGCTTCGCAGCATTGGGATCTTCACCGGCCCAGTCGTTGTCAGCGCTCTCGGAACTCGTCTCTGGCCAGGTCTCGTCCGCGCTGATGGAGCCTCGCCACAGGGCGGTCTCATTCTGATTTACAAACGCTATTTCCTCGATGAATCCAGAACACTGGAAGCGATCACGATGCCAAACAATATTCCTAGAAAATCCCCTATTCTGAGCGTTTTCGCGATTACCCTTTCAACGGGTGAATCCGAAACGGCTGTCTCGGACTTTATGCTGTTCTAAATTCGTGCTCTTAATTAATTGTTATAAAGCCTCCCCATTTGTTTGGGGAGGCTTTTCATTTCACGGGTGGGGACGCCTGTGCTCTATTAAGTCAGCCCGCGCTCATTCGGATGTCCTAGTTCAATTGGGCAGGATCAGCGATTGCCGCCAGGGTTTTTGGTCTGTTTGTTCTGGGGAAGGTTCGATTGGTTTTGTTTCAAAAATCCATTGCGCTTCTTCTGCTTTAATCCCCTTGCTGGATTGAAAACCGGTGGGGGGATCATTACCAGCTGGATTAATGATAATGTGATGGCGGATTCCTGGTTTTAAAATAACTGGAATCAAGAATAGATTGGCGTCTCTTTCATAACGGACTTCACCGTGTTCCAGGTAACCGCCTTCTTTCCAAACCAAGTGAACAGCTTGAGGATTCATCGGCCGGTCAAATTGAACGCAGAGTTCTGTTTCTGGCTTCACGTTTTTCGTTCCATAAAACGGAGTCAGCATTTGCACGGATGGATTCACTTGAACCCA
Organism: bacterium; assembly: GCA_963663405.2. Taxonomy (GTDB): domain Bacteria; phylum Hinthialibacterota; class Hinthialibacteria; order Hinthialibacterales; family Hinthialibacteraceae. The sequence goes on from CAXXSM010000036.1 coordinate 57,939, forward strand.
AGGTGGGAGCGGTTCATTTTTCAGCCGTTCGATCGCTGTGGAGAGAAGCTCGTCGCGATTTTCTGTGAAGGAATCCGGCTTCGCTTCAAAAAAGATATCGGGTTGGATGCCTCGTTCGTCCAGCGGTTTCTCATCCATCAGCAGATCAATCCATTTAGGCATCCGTACATTGACACCGATGGAGAGTTCGATCATTTTCGGATTCCCGCTGGAACCGCAAGTCCGGTCTCCCATCGTTGTCACTTGGGGGCATTGCTCCATCATGGCGATGAATGATTCATTGCTGCTCATACACTTCTGCCCGATAAGAATGAGTGTGGGCTGCGTGTATTTCCACTCTCCGCGCGGTTCAAAGCGGCGGGGGATCTTTTCTGTTAGATCGGTGTGTTTTGGCCCGTTCCGGTATTGGCTGTAGGAATACACTCTTGATTCTTTTGTGAATCGTCCCGCCACCTGCATGGCGAGATCTTCACCTCCTCCACCGTTTACCCGGACGTCAACGATCAATCCTCTTGTATCCCGCAGAATGTCGAGCGCTTTATCCACCTGTTGGGGAATTAAGGGATCGGTCCATGAATCGATGCTGATGTAACCCACATCATCTTCTGTTTTGCCCCATTTCACGTAACGCCCCAGCCACATCCCATCTTTCATAAATGTATCGAGAGCGTTTGGATTGGCGTTCAATTCCCGTGGGCGGTAAAATCCTGGTACGCCTTCCTCTCCCATGGATACACCAATGTGGAGATCGCGCAGATGGCTTAACATTTCGGCGCAGACATTGGCGAATTGGTAGACGGTTTGACACGCCGCCGCTTGGGGACGGTATGTCTCGCGCATCTGGTTCCAGTCCACCTCCGGGCGAATTACGAACATCGCGTATTCCCGGTCGTACGTTTCCCATAGGAGATCAAAGTTCTTTTCCGCCTCTTCTTTTGTTATGGATTTCGATTCAGGAAGAACGGCGTCAGCGAGACTCCGCGCGTAATTAACTTGTTTTTTATTGCGATCGACTCCAAAGAACCGGCGGAACCTCTTTTGTGTTGCGTTTTCTGTATCGGCGTCGAAAATCAGGATCGCGGGTTCATTAATGTATGCCAAAGAGCCGCTATGCATACTATTGTGGAATTTGAAATGAGCGATTCGCAGGATAGTGGCATAGAGGAGTGGATCCCCTTTCCCCACAACTGTTTCTTGGGGGAAAAGAGATTGAAGTTTAGCCGGATGAAAGCGAATCCATACATGGCGCATCTTCTCTGGTTCCTCCAATTGGTTACATTCAATATCTCCTTCTGTTTTAGGGATTAAAGCGGCCCACACGGCGCCATATTCTCCGTGGCCAAATCCCACATAGCTTGGACCGGTTTCGATCTTAATCGAATCATTCATCGAAAATGAGAACGAGGATATTTCATAAATATCCTCTTTTGTAAATTCCCAGCTGCATTTCACATCATACTCATCTTTGGTCAATGACGATGGATAAAGAGTTGGAAGATTGGGCGCCTCTGCCTGTGTAAAGGAACCGGTCAGTAGGATGGGAAAAAAAACAATGCAGAATTGACGGGTGTATTTTGAAACGGATGACATTTCAATCCCTCCAGGGGGAATGTAACTATCGAGTAAGCAAAACGAATTGTATGGGGAAAAGGTTTAGAGAGATCAGTTTTCGGCTAAAGGAGAAGAGGAGACAACGCGGAAACCCAATCCGGAACCTTTATTGTCTTCACCACCCCGGTTGCGGCTCGCTGAACGCATAATTTCAGCGGAAACGCTCCAACTGCCGCTTCGAGTTACATGGAAGGCGCCGGAAGGACTCCCTTTGGGATCGGTTTGATCCCCTTCTGGATACGCGCCGTACCAATCCGCGCACCATTCCCAAACGCTGCCACTCATATCGCGCAGACCCCAGGTGTTTGGTTTTTTCTGGCCAACGTTATGTGTCTGGTAATTCGCGTTCCCCTCATACCAGGCGTATTCCTCAATCTGCTGGATCGAGGGATCGTTTCCCCAATAGAAACGCTGGGTGGTTCCCGCGCGGCAGGCGTATTCCCATTCCGCCTCCGTAGGCAGGCGGAACGTATATTGAGTCACTTTTGATAACCAGGCGCAAAACGCAGTGGCGTCATTCCAACTAACGTAGACGACAGGTTGATTGGCGCCGTTCAATGAGAATCCTCGGTAAGATTGGCTATTATGTTCGGGCCGGAACGCATGATACTGCTTGTTTGTCACTTCATGTGTACTCATCCAGAATGACTGTGTGATTTTTACTTTATGCGCAGGGCCTTCATCCGCATACCGTCCCTTCTCGTTCGGAGGACTCCCCATGACAAATTCTCCAGGGGGAATAAAACGGAATTTCATGGGAATCTTGCCCGGAAGAACGATAGTGGTTTCATCCCCCGCTTTGTTTGACAGCGGCGTTTCGGTGGCGGGCGCCGGACTGGGGACTGGAGTGGGAGGCGCAGGCGTAGCGGCCGGTGTTTGTTTTTTTAGGATTGGTTTATAATCCCTTTCCTCTCCTTCTTTCAGGTCGATCCACACTGTTGAAGTTTCATAATCGTTGGCGGAAACCTCTATCTGATATCGACCTGGTTCCAATTCCATCCCTTGTTCGAATTTGGGGCTGATATTTAAAATACGAACGCGCGCGTCCGCTGGTTCGGGATGAACGGTTAAATGGGCAGAATTGAGAGAAGCCATCGCTGATGGCGCTGGAACGGGGATGGATGGTGTTACCGTAATGAAGGGAGCAACGGATCCTAGCGTGGGTGTTGGATAGTATGCGATGGTTTCAAACGTGGGGTGAGGAGTAGGAGTCGAAACCTTTATTTGAGTGACGGATTTTTCCGATTGAAAACTTTTCGAGAACTCGAATCCCATTACAATTAAGAGAAAAGCCAAGAGGATGGATAAAAGTACCGCCAGCGTTCGATTAACGCGCTCTGTTCCACCGATGGCCGGAACCGTATACCTTTTAACCATCGCAGGTTCGGGCGGCGTGTCATATCGTTGTAATTGAAGAGCCTCTACCGGCAGTTCCGCGAGGATATCTTCTAATCCCGGTCTCTTTTCCTGAGCCTTCTCCAAGATCCGGCTTAAGAGAAAACGGTATTGTTCCGGCGCGTTTTCGACTAAGGACTGGGTAGGATCATCTTCTTTATGTTTCTGCATTAAAACAAACGGATTTTCGTCATCAAACAACCGTTTGCCGGTCAGCATTTCGTACCACAGAATTCCCAGCGAATATATATCACTCGCTGGTGTGATGTTTTCGCTTCCTTCACATTGTTCGGGGGACATATACGCTACGGTTCCAAATCCTCCCACCGTCACACTTTTGGAATCCACCCGTTTTGCGACACCAAAGTCACAAACGACGATACGTTCCAGATCGCCGTTATAGAGCAGGACATTGCTGGGTTTTAAATCGCGGTGAATAACGCCTCGTTCGTGAGCCGCCGCTAACGCCCGTATAATTTGCGCGACGATTTTCGCCGCTTCATCCGGCGTCAAATGTCCACGCGCTTTGATGGTGTCGGCTAAATCCATATCACCGGGAATATATTCCATTTCAATAAACGGCGCTTCAGCCAGCTGCGTGGAGATTGTGCCCATCGTAAAGACGTTGACAACGGGGGCTTCCGGTACCTGCTGCTTGATCGTTTGCAGGATTTCCCCTTCCCGCCGGAAGCGCTTGACGATTTCTGGATCGCCCAGTTGTTCCGGCCGCAGTACTTTCAGCACACACTCTCGTCCCGCTTCGCTGTTGTAGGCTTTATAGACCTTCGCCATCCCGCCCTTTTCGGAAAGAAGCGTCATGCGCCGGTACGGGCCTAATTGTGTCAGGGATATACCCGGCCCGCCTGCGTTTCCCTTCCGCATCAACACGATCAGCAGTGTTACCAGAACGGTAAGAAGCGCTCCTCCGAGAATGTATAGACCGGCCTCCGTACTCATGCGATTTGTTACAACCCTCTCTCCGGCGCCAAGGCCGATTGTTGGATGAAGAGATAAATCAAGAAGAACAACCATCCTGTTGTAAAAATAATGGCGGCCCAAAGAGCCCATTTCATGGTCTTTCTTGGTTGCGCTGGAACATTTCTTTCAGCCGTGTTTCTTTGCTGTAATGCTTCAATTGATGGCAAGACAGGTATGGATTCTTCCCTCCGTGTTAGATCCCCGATTTCCAATAAGACCACTGTGATATTATCAGACGAGCCGTTCTGATAGGCTAACCGAGTCAGATTTTCGGCGGCGGTTTGCAGATCCGGGGTGGCGGTTGTATATTTCCAAATCTCATAGGGAGAGACTAAAAAATCAACAACACTGCCGGTTAAGCCATCGCTGCAAAAAAGAAAACACTCCCCTCCGAAAAGGGGAATCTCATTAATATCCGCTTTTATGTTCGATTCAGGGCCTAAACACTGCAGCAGAGCGGACGCCATGTAGTGTAATCCCGCGTCATCTCGAACTTGATCGAGTGTGTATAGGCCCCGGTCGATCGCGTCCTGGATCGCAGTGTGATCACGTGTTCGCTGGATTGCGCCTTTTTCTTCAATCTGATACACCCGGCTATCGCCGATGTTTGCGATCCAGAGAGACTGGTCTGTCACTATCCCCAACGCCAACGTGGTTCCCATTTCTTTGAGGTTTGGATCTTCGGCGCTTTTTTCTTTCATGTGGCGTTGGATCGTGTGGATCGTATCCCTTATCCAGGTTTCCACCTGGTTATTATCCGCAGGGGGTGTTTCAATCTGTTTCGTGATCACATCGATCGCGAGTTGGCTGGCGATCTGTCCACCCGCGTGTCCTCCCATTCCATCACAGACCGCCACGAGACCCCGAATTCCTCCACGGGGCGTCTCATACATTTCGCAGATATAATTGTCTTGATTTTCGTCTCTGCGTCCTGTTATGGTGGTTCCAACACATTCGATTTTCATCCCTTGATCCTATTTCTCATGGTAGATCAACGCGGCGTGTCCCATCTCGATCCGGTCTCCATCTTTCAACTCCCGGCATTCATTCGCCTCCATTCGTTCGTGGTTGAGAATGGTCGCGTTGCGGTCGGGATCGTATGGGTCGGGGATGTTTTCAAGGATATATTTACCATCAAAAAATTGCAGTTTAGCTTGGTGACTCGATACGGTGGGATCGTTCAATTGAATGTGCGATAAAGGAGGACCTGGCAGACGGCCTAGTGTATACTCCGGTGTCTGGTTGACCGATCCCTGGGGACGAATCAAACGGATTTCTTTTAGCTCAGAACCACCGGCCACTTCGAACCATCCCGGCAGGATTTTCACTGTACCCGCCTGGATCGCTTCTTCTTTCGCCACTGGAGCTGTGATTTTCTGGGTATGATCGGCGACTGTCACGACCGCCGTGCTGTCAAAATGGGGAAGCGGGGAGCCGGACCAGCCCCCCAGCAGTAATACGATTAATAAAATCAATACGACCACAACCGCTCCAATCAAGCCGATCAAGTACCAATTCGCGCCGGTTTCCTCTTCCTGTGGGGTGGATTCCTGCGTCGATTCTTCCGCTGGAACGATTGGCGCCGGCGCTGGAGTGGTTTCAACTACGGCGGGTTGCGGGGCCGGGGAAGCGTCCAGCGCCTCCCGTTTGTTTTCCATAATTAAATAGGAACTCGCCGCTTGCTCGAACGCCACGTATCCTTCAACCCGGTATCGTTTATTGAGTTCAGGATGGCGTTCGCTCTTTGAAATGATGATGATCTTATCCCCCCAATTATCCTTGAGTTCATAGGCGATCGTGTTTTCGGCTTTTCCCTTATCCCATCGCTCGATTAATCCTTCCACCGTCACGTAAGCGTTCACCAATTGGCCGTCATTGATCTGTTTGACGATCCGTTCATTTTCTTCGCAGTGGATGGGATTAATCAGAAATATAACAAGAAATAGAAAAAAAACAGACAAAAAACCTCTCATGAATCTCTCCTTTATTTTGTAAAAATCGCTCGAACGCTACGTCCCATTTTTCGCGCTGTTTATAAATAACAATACTTGCGCCGCCGTGTTTTTAAAATCCCTGCATGATTCCATGTTTTTACTATGCTTTGAGATTAAATTCTGGTTAAAAAGAAAGATCCTAAGCGCTCATTCCAGTGTATAGCCGATCCGCAGTGTTCCCAGCCATTGTTTTTCCTGGTAGACAGCCGTTGTCATTTCATGGATTGTCTTTTCGTTCCAGGTATGGGTTTCGTAAAGAAAGTATGGATTCTGGTTGGCTTTGGTATTGTTGAGAATTACGTCAGGAATGCTGGGCGGTTCGGTGTGAAGGATTTCGATTGCCCCGTCTTGTTTTTTTCTTCCCGCCACGATTATATACTCCGGCTCCGCCAGCCACGCGCGGGCGTTGAGAGTGGCTTTTACCCAATTGTCCCATGTCAGTGATTGCGCTTTAAAAACCCGCCCGAGTGTTTTAGTCATTTGTGATCCGCATGTATACGCTAAATGCGTTTTCAGCGCCAACCAAGTTTTTTCATTCATCGGCTCGCTTTGGATCTGCCTTACCATGGATTGTTCTTCCAGCGCCCGGAGCCGGTTGTCGTAACAGAACACAACTGCGCCTTTCGCTTCGCCTTTTCTTGCAGGAACGATGATCGCCGCCACCCGGAAACGTTCTTCTTCCCAATCCACCCAAATTGGATTATTGATCCGTGAGAGATCCAGATGACGCATGGAAGGATATAAAACGCGCAGGTTTTTCCCCTCAAGTTCCGGAGCCGTTGAAAAAACAATCACACCGGCGCTGTCAATAAAACCGATCCAGCGCACGTCTTCCATGTCTTGGTATTCTTTTGTTATTTCCTCAAATTCACTACGCTTTTTCACACTGGGCAGAACGGAAGCGAGGGAGCGCGCTGCGATTCCATGCCAATAGCCTTTCCAGAACAGGGGAAGATGCAGCCATAAAGAATTGTTCCACGGTGGAATCCGCAGACGGTTGTAGAGGATCGATTCCGCAGACGAGAATTGAAATTCTCCGCTATACGCTCTTGCTTGAATTCCCAGCAGTTCATCATCTCCCTCCGCTCTCGCGCCGTGAGTGTATAACCATTTCGCTGATAACCTTGCCCCGGCGTAATCAAAGATCGCCAATTGGCAATTCAGTATCTTTTCATAAACCGCTTCGGAGGGTTGGATTTTGATAGCCTGTTCATAATACTGAATTGCTTCGTAAGGCTTTTCTTTATCCATCAACAAGTCTGCCAGACGCTCATAATACTTAGGCGATCTTTTTTTCCCCGTATCGCTTTCTCTCAGAATTTCTTGCAGCCGGTCTAGAATTTGTATACTTCTGGATACATCAATGTCTAAGTATGTGCCCTGCGCCCATTCTCGCATGGATTCCAAAAAAGGCGTTAAATTCGTTATAGAATAACGTGTCAGGAGCGTGTTCATTACAGCGTCCACATCCCCTGTTTCTTCTATTGTCCCAAGAGCCGCCGCCCATTCCCGTTCTCTCCATTTTTGTAAAACATCGTCAACCGGTGTGGCGGTTATGTCATGGTGGAATTCATACGGGGGGGATTGGATTGTGATCTGATACGTCCGTTCTTTGGAGCCGGGATTCCAGTCCCGATCCACAAATGTCAAATGGTAGAGATTCTCTTCCGGGGATTCGTTTTTTTTGAGTGAAACAATCCCGTTCACCGCTTGGGGCGTATCGGGGAAATAGCGTTCGAGAGGCATGGACGCGCCTTCGCTCCATGTGGCGTTTTCAATGGTTGAAGAAGGAAACGCGATCGTAATGTCTGTTTCTTTTAGGTTGGTGATGGGTTTCTTGTTTTTTCCGGATAGACGGAATTGAATGGAGAGGATAGGAAAGTTCTCGCCGCTTTCTTCTGTTACGATTATTGTTTCTGGAACATCCGGTGTTTTTATCGTCTCGGCCGCAGTAAGCTTCGGGGTTTGTTTCTCGGTGGTCTCGGCAGAACCGGGTGTGTCTATTTCCTGTTTTTCTGGTTCTATTTGACTCGATTGTTCCGGTATCTCTTCCTCCGGCGCTGTGGATGTGTCAAAAGTGGGGGGAACTTCTCCATCTGTAAATTCGAACGTCATAGTGGAACTGGCAATCTGTTCCCGTTGCGCTTCAGGTTGTTTAAGTGAGTAGGGGATCTCATCATCTGTGTTCATAATTAATCCGGTTGGTTCAAGAATTACCCCGGCGCCTTCCGAAGCTGTATCGATGGGCGCTTTTGGAGAATTCGTTTGACAGGAAATCGAAAGAAAGGCGCTGATACAAACGCAAGCAACAAATAGATTTCGTTTTCGATTATACCTTATTTTATTCTCTTTCATCCTTTGCCTTATCCTTAGTCCGGTTCTATTTTTCATGTTTAATATTGGTATAGAGTCCCCGGTCGACGGCTCTCGCCAAGTCTCTTAAGGAATTAGAGAGTTCTCTTGGAGAGATGCGTCCTTTGACTTTTACCACAATCGGCCAGGCGCTATCGGCGTAATCTTCTCCAACCGAAAGGCAGAGAGCCGTTTCTCCCTCAATTTTCATTTTCGAAGGTCCTCGTGAGAGCGCCCGTGGCACAGCGTCTTCTTTCGGCGCTGCGACATAAATCATAACAAGTGGTCCCGCTCCTGGTTCTGTGCGCTTTGTCTTCGATTCTTTTGATTTCATTAATTTACCCTGTTTTTACATTCAAGCCCTTTCCATCCTACAGAATGGGGGATTGAAAAAAATCTGTTGATTTATGTTCCTCGATGGAACAGGAACAACCATAACATGACGATTCGGCTGCAATTGAGGTCACTATTGATGGCTAACACGAAAGCCTTTTTAGGAATTCTTTTAAAAACATGAAAAACCGCCATTAATAAACCTGAATTACCGCCAATATATTATAGTATATAATATTCTTTCCTTTGAAATATTTTCCCATTTTTAGGCGTATCTTTTATCAACGATACCATCATGAATGAGATCGCAACTTGCAAATGCTAATGAGTTGTGATAGTGAATTCGTATGCGATAGTTTTGGAAACTCATTTTCATCATAAATCTTATCCCAAAAAAGATCGAGGAATTTTACAGTGAGCCAACATATGTACGATGAATTTAACAGACAATTAATAGAAATTGAAGAACGGCGGCGGCAGAAGAAAAAAATCGGCGAACGCTTAAAACAGGCGCAAATCCAGCTGAACTCGGAACAGGACCGCCTTTCGGCGCTGCAGGAGCGGTTGGATAAAGAGGAAGGCGATGTGAAAAAACTGGAAGGAATGAGCCTCGCCTCGATGTTCTATTCTGTGTTGGGTGGGAAAGACGAGAAACTGAAGAAAGAACGGCAGGAATTTCTCGCGGCCAAGCTTCAATATGATGAATGCGCCGAATCGGTTCAGGCCCTGCAGGATGAGACGGAGGCGCTTACAAATCAGTGGAACGGCTTCAGCAATCTGGAATCAGAATATCAATTGATCCTCAATCAGAAAGAACAAGTCCTGTCACAATCAAACAGCGGCAGCGCGCGGCGCTTGGTTGCTTTGACGGAAGAATTCGCGGATATACGGTCGGATGCGCGCGAAATCAAGGAAGCGATCCAAGCGGGAAACGCCGCCCTGCGGTCGCTCAATCAAGTCGTGAATTCGTTGAACAGCGCCCGGAATTGGGGAATCGGCGATATGATCGGCGGAGGCTTGATCGTGACGGCGATCAAACATTCCAAAATCGATTCCGCCCGGTCGGAAGCCAATCAGGCTCAACGGCTCCTGCGAAATTTTCAACGTGAGCTCGCCGATGTGCAGGATGAACCGCATTCCAACCTAACCGTTGAAATCGGCGGTTTTACGAAATTCGCGGATTATTTCTTTGATGGATTGATCTTTGATTGGATGGTTCAATCCCGCATTAACCGCTCCCGCCAAGAAGCGGAAAAAGTGTTATCAAAGTTGGAGCAAACAATCCAGCGGCTGCGAGCCCGTGAAACACAGATCAATCAACGTGTTGATGAATTGGATCGAACCCGGACAACGCTGATCAAAAACGCATAGGTGTTTCATCTACAATTTGATTCGAAAATCGAACATTCGAATCCTTCCACTGTCTTTGATATCTGACCGGCTCCAGTTCCTCCACTAATACTGACAAACAATTCCAATCCCATGCCTGATCCTTGAATCAAGATAATTTCCTCGTATTTCGATTTATGTGAAATAATAAAAATACCTGCTTTGTACTCATTCTACTCGTGTCTGCGTAGTATATAGTAAGAACTATAGTTCCCACGAAACCAACTTAGATATCGTATCCATTCAGGATAGCTCAATATGCTATTATGGAGGTATATTGTCATGTGCCAGCGTTTGTTCAATGCAGTTTCCATCTTTTATTTTGCTTGTGTGATGTCTTGTGTTTTTGGACGATGCGAATCACATATCCAAAAGGATTTGTCGCCGTGGCGAATGGGGATCTGCTGAACCGGGAAGAGAAAAACGATTGGATTCGAGACGAATGGAAATCCCTATCTATATCGCCGGGCATGCCCTATCTTTTCGCCGGGCCGTACAAAACCGCGAAATGGACGGATAATGGGATGACCTTCGAGATCTACATCGCGGATGAAAATCGCTTAAAAATGACAGTCGATCAGTTCGAGATCTACGCCCGCATTTTCCAATACGGTTCGGAGTTATATGGAGAACCAGCGCGCCCGGTTTACCGTTTAGTGGGCAGCGCCGTCGCCGGAGTGGCGAATTCAATCACCAATGGGCATATCATTGAAATGTATCGATTGGAGGATATACGTGTGAACGCGCATGAGATGGCGCATACCTGGTGGGGTGGCTTAGTATCGACCTATGGAGAGGGCGGCGAATTTCTCAGCGAAGCCCTGGCGGAATTCACAGCCCGATGGATATTGAATGTGATGGAAAAAGATCAGGATTATTATAATATTCTGGATGGAACAATTATTGGTTGGAAGCAAAGACGATATTGCGCTTATCTTCCTGCGGACAACTATGATCCCCATAATTTTTCCCGCTTGATCGTCCCAGCAAATACCAATTTTAGACAGGCTTCAGTAAGACATTGGGGCGTTCTGGTGGTGAACCAGATCCGTCAGGTTCTTGGAGATGATGTCTTCTTCCGATGTATGAGAACGTTCGTGGATACCTTCAGGGGACGTCAGGCCTGTATCGAGGATTTCTTCCACACAATTAAAACGGTCTCTGGAACAGATTGGACTCCATTGCTGAAAGGAATGTTGTATACATCGGGATTCGCCAGTTACCGGGTAACTGGATTGGAATCCAATAAACACAGTGATGGCTATCGAACAACAGTACGGATCGTGAATAAGGGAGAAATTGGATTGCCCTGCCCCATGCTGCTAAAAACGGTTGGAGGAGAGAATCGAAAGACGATCGCCGTGGAAGCTGGGCAGGAGATGGAATTCACCTATACGACATCGCATCGGGTCCTCGATGCTATCATTGATCCGGAGATGACGACGGTTCTGCAATACCACCCGGTTCAGAAACTGTGTCTCTATAAAAAAATGCTGGAGACGATGGATGGCTATGGCAACAACGAGGCGTACGGGGCGTCATATTTACACTATGCGCAAGGCGCCTTTGACAAGGCCGTGGAACCCGTCACAGATTATTTGAACGATCGAATGAAAGATAATCATGTCAACAGTATCGAAGAATACGTGAAGAATCATGGTTGCAATGAGTATGTTTTCATGCGTGGAATCTTCCACCTGGCGGCAGGCGATTCCGAACAGGCGGAAAAGGATATCAAAATCGCTTTCCCGCAGATGCTGGACGCGCTGGAACATGACGGAGCCGTAAGCGCGCCCAATCACTACTATCAAACCGGTACGATTCAAAAGAAGGACTTAAATGAATATCTGAGCCTGCTGGGATTGATCGCTGGACGCGAATTTTCCTTTGATGAGGGGATGAAGGATGAAGCAAAAATCGAGAAAATCAAGGAATGGAAAGAATGGTGGGAACAAAAAGGCAAGCAGAGAAAACTCGATTTGAAACCAATCCACAAACGATTTGAAGCCCAGCGTTTGGCGTTCCGCAATAGCGTGAACCTGACCGATTGAAAAACGCTAAATGAATGCGGAAGGAATAAAACTAGCTTATTCATTCTGAATAATAGTGAGAGAATATAAGTATCTTACTTAACATATCCTGCTGAATATCTCCTGTGAATCCAAAAATCCTCAATCAGCCCATATGAGTTGAATCGCAACACTTTCCTGCCATCCCCAACCTATGGTACCATTCCAGAATAATAAAAAACAAGGAATGAATAATCAATGAGTGAAAAGTTAATCCTTTCGTATGGGGAGACCTTGTGGGATTTGTTGCCCGCTGGGCCGGAACTGGGAGGCGCGCCATTTAACTTCGCCTACCGCGCGCGGTCGTTGGGGGATAGGGGGATCATTATCACCCGCTTGAATCAAGACACATTAGGCCGTGACGCTTACGAGCGCATGTTGAATCTGGGGATGGAGACCACCTTCGTCCAATGGGATGAATCAGCGCCCACGGGAACCGTTGAGATTGCCCTCGACGAAAATGGAGAGCCGGATTATTACATCGTGCCCAATGTCGCGTACGACAACATTGAATTGAATGAGCCGTTGCTCTTGATCGCTTCCCAAGCGGATTGCCTCTGCTTTGGCACACTCGTTCAACGCGCCGCCACATCTCGAAAAACGCTAATGCGCGTACTTGATGAGTGCGGAGAGTGTTTAAAGGTTCTCGATATCAACCTGCGAAAGAATTGTTATACTAAAGAAACAATCTCCGAATCGTTGGAACGGGCGGATATCTTAAAATTGAACGAACAAGAAGCTCCGTTTACCGCTGAACTCTTCGGTTTTTCCTCAGATTCTATTCCTGCATTCTGTGCGGCCGCGATTGAGAAATGGTCTCTTTCACACTGCATGGTCACACTGGGTGAAAAAGGCGCTTTCGCCGCGTCCGCAGACGGAACGCAAGTGTACGATCCTGGCTATGCGGTTGGATTAACGGATCCTTGTGGATCGGGTGACGCGTTCACAGCAGGTTTCATTTATCGTTTGCTCCGGGAACATCCCCTTCATGAATGTTGCGCGCTCGGAAACGCCTTGGGCGCGATGGTGGCTACACATTCCGGCGCTACAACTCCCATTGAACAAGCGGAAATCGACCATTTTTTAAAGAGTGACCGCAAACGGATTGTTGAATCTTCTCTGGAAAAATATCGAGTTTAGGAGTAAGAAAGTTTTTCCGGTTATAACTATGACGAAAACGGCGTTGACAGATCCCAGCCACTGGGTTGAACGATATGGAGATTCTCTGTATCGTTACGCGCTCCTGCGGCTGCAGAGCAGGGAACTGGCGGAGGATTTGATCCAGGAAACATTCGCCGCGGCGTTGCGGAACCGTTCTTCTTTTTCCGGTCATTCGTCAGAACGCACATGGTTGATCGGGATTTTAAAGCATAAAATAGTGGATTACCTGCGCGCGAAATATCGCGAACAATCAAATGTGGCTTTGTCCGTTGAAATGGATCGTCTTCGTACCCGACCTTTTACTATAACGCCGCTGGCGAGACCATAAGTTCTTCTCTTTACATTGGATTATAGACATGCTATACAAAAAGCCTGTATGGATGTTTAATCTGATCTCAAATCGGATATTGATAAGATTGTAATGTAAGGAGATTAAAATGATTTGTGTATGGTTGAAAGACAAAATGAATTCTGTTTCGTCTATTCTATTTATCTCTTTATTTACTGTGGTTTCAGCGAATGCTGATGTCTCACGTTGGACCCATTTCACAATTGACAATCCTTTACCCGCCAAAGAGTGGGGAACCGGTGGGCCTACTATTGCGGATTATGATGGCGACGGTGATTTAGACCTTGCGCTATCCAGGCGTAGAGCCCAAACCGCCTTTTGGTATGAGTATGTGGAAGACGCGAAGTGGATTCTGCATATTATGGGATCTTCCGAACACCTTGCCAAGACATTGGGATCAGCGGCGCTTGATATCAACCATGACGGTCATTTGGATGTCGCATTTAGTCATATCTGGTTTGAAAATCCCGGAAATTTAGCCGAAAATCCAAACGCTCCCTGGCCCGCGCATGAATACGATGGCGGTGGACATGATGTTGTCGCGGCGGATATCAACAACGATGGCAAGGAAGATCTGGTGGCGGACCTGGGATGCGCGTGGTTCGATTCTGTGAAGAACCTTGAAAAAGTGACTATCTGTGGTCCATTGGATATTCATGGCGGAACGGCGCCCAACGGTGTGGGCGATTTAGATGGAGATGGCGATATCGATGTCGTCACGCCGGGCCTTTGGTTTGAAAATCCAGGAAACGGGCGTGGAACATGGCGCGAACACAAATGGCCCCATACACCGATCCCAAACGCGTCGTATGGAACGAGTATCCGTTCATGGGTCGTGGATCTGAATGGGGACGGGTGGAATGATATTGTTTACAGCGATTGTGACACAGGATGGTCCCATGTCTATTGGGTGGAAAATACCGGCGAAGGCGCTGGGTGGAAACTGCATCCGCTTGCTGATCCTCCCACCGCTCCAGGTGACGTGCCCGAAACGGGATCGTTTCATTCCTTATGCGTCGCGGACTTCGACTTGGACGGCGATTTGGATATCTTCGCCGGTGAACAAGAAGATCCAGACACATACATGAAAAGCAGTGGGAAACTGGCGATGAAACCGGTTGGTTTAAAAGAACGAGGCGTCATCTGGGAACATACTGGCTCAAAAACACAGCCTACGTTTACACCCGTCGTCATCCATACTGACAATCCCGGTTGGCATGACGCCCAAGTTGGGGATGTGGACGGCGATGGGGATATGGATATTGTGACTAAAATCTGGAATCGGGATGGGTTAACTTATCACGCAGATTTTTGGCGGAATGACAGTATTATCAAACCGAAAAATAAATGATAGTTTAATATGAAGCATTTTTGAGAGTAAATGCCATACTGAAAACGGATATCAGATATTCAAAAGGGAATCCAATGTTACTTAAAACAGGGGCGATTCTGCTGACTATCAGTTCTGGATTCAATGCGTTACTCGCAAGTGCTATCCTAACGATCTTGATCATTTTCAAAAAAAACGCGCCGTTTCTTTATATTGTTTTTGACGAAACGGCGATCTCTCAACTGAATTCAAAAATCATCGCCATGACAAATTCATTGGCCGTCTTGTTTAATGCAAGCGCGGCGTCGTTTTCTATTTTGAGTATTTATGTAATCTAGTCAGGTTTGGCGCAGGGGAATCCGTGGGCGTATTGGATTTTACTGATCACACATGGACTTTCGTTGGCCTGTGGATTTATGCCAGACGCAATGATTGGCAATCAAATCATTGGCGCCAACTTGGTTTTCAGTGTTATCTTTCTCCTCGGTTTTGGTCTTGCCGGTTATGCGATTTACAGATGACAAGACAAAATCAAAAGGGTGTAACTCGCGCTTCTCGCTATGCGGCCTGTTCCCAGATTTCATTGATCATCTCTTGATACGGATATAATTTATGTATGTTTTGTTGAATGCGACGGCGCTCTACAGGCGTTCCATAACGTGATAAATATCGATGATGCAGACTGTATCGACTTCATAGGCTTCGGTTTTTTCCACAACACCCGTTCCCCGTCCATCAAACAAACGACCGCCTTTTTTCCAGCATAATTCGCCCAAGATTCAAAAGGCCGTTCCATAGATCTCTCTCGATTTGATCGATCGGGATTCCGTTTACGGCCGCTTCTTTCACCTCATTCTACAACGCGGCAAACTGATCTTTCGACTTGAAAATATTCACTAATATCGATGATCGCATATGTTGTTGTTATGCTTGAATCAGGCCACATAATAGCGATTGAAAGAGTGTTATTTGCAGTTTTTTCAGATTTGATGAAAGGCAGTTTGATGTTTTTATTCAATTTATTAATCAAATCTTGAAATTCATTTCCTGTAAATGCAACTTTCTCTGATTGATCGAAAATTCACGATACGATTAAACAGATTCTATACCACTTTGGAAGAAGAAAAGCCATTGTATTTGTTACTATGAAACTGAAAAAATATATTGAACAAGAGTGGCAGCTCATCAAAATGGATTTGAGGGTATGATTTCCCACGCCTTGACTGATTTGACATGAGCAGGCGCGCCATTCGAGAATAGAGTCACGCCTACACTGTCTTTACGTGTTGGATAAATCCGCCTCATAACCGCCTGACGGCTATTGGAGAAGACTTCGACAACCGATTTATCAATAAAAACACGCAGTGTGAGAGATTCGTTTTCTTTCAATTCCAATGGGCCCGCTTCGATTCCTTTTGGACTATTCGTTAATCCTGATTTGTTAGTATCAATTTTCAGTTTGTTGTCAGTTGCGTCATAATAAACTAACGTTTCTTCCTCATGATCCGGCGCCACGCAAACCTTGAGACCATACTGTTTTGCCTCTTTGTTTTCGAATTGAATGGCAAGTTCTAGACTATTGCCATGAATTTCATTGAGACGCAATTCTGAATTTGCATCCACGACCAGGTTGTTTATCCGCTTAGGATTGTACCGAAGGAGTTCGATTTCTTTGGGGACATCCATGCGTAGAGAGCCATCTTCCGCGAGTGACAATACACGCGGCAGACTCATTGTTCCTGACCAGCCGAAATCCTTGCGCACCCCAAATCCGGGTGTATCAAATATCCACGCCCACATGATCCGGCGCCCTCGATCGTCAAGAAGACTCTCCGGAGCGAAGAATGAATTATCCACCCAACTCATTTTCTCATGAAACTCCGGATGGAACTGTTCATTCTCCCAACGGCCAAGATAGTAGCGGCATCCGAGTTTATGACTGATGCAAAGAAGCATACGCCGATCGCCGATTTTGAAAAAGTCCGCGCAGGATACATCCTCATCGATCGAAACGCCATCGACGGGATTGGCCATCAAATCGCCTACGTACTTCCATTCCCCCGCCATACTGGGACTCTTCACAACGGCGGGGCGGTTACCGCCAAAGATCGCATAATAGGAATCATCCTCAACCCAACCATAGGGATCCCATGACCGGTATTTGCCATGAGAAGGATCCCCCTCGGTTGTCTTCGGTGTGATCGGATTTGTGTCGAGTTTTTTCCATTGATTTAAATCATCGTCAAGCGCAACCGCCAACGCATTCCCTTGGCCAACCTGGTGATAACACATCGTAGGGACGCCGTCTTTATTGAGAAAGCAGTTTCCGCTGAACATCCCACCAATCAGGTTGGTATCATGAAAACGCCAGTGGAACAGATCTGTGCTGGATACATGCCCCCAATGATGATCTTGTTGGCCATTACGATCATCCTGGAAAATATAGAAAAGGTGATACCGGCCCTTCCAATAGATTGCGCCATTCGGATCGAAAGGCATACAAACGCCTTCCGGAACAACAAAGTGATAGCCAGGTCGATGAGGATCACGGAGGAGTTTCTCACGAAAGGCGCGGGAACAATCAGCGGGCGTTCTTTGCGCGATCGCCGCATTTTCGAGTGGCTCCGCGGAATTCGAAGCCATCATATACGCGCCTCCCTCTTCAAGTATGAGTTTCCCATCCTTAACGCTTGCTTTACCAAAGAGCATACTCGATGAATAGGTTTTCATTGAATCAAAGAGAGTCCCGTCCTCAAAATGCCACCATGCCAAAGGCTTAGGATCCGATTGTGTGTTTGGTTTCAATCCGGCGATCGTCTCTTCGCTAAGCGCTTTGTCATAAATCCTAGCGTCATCGATTTGACCGGAAAAGAATCGATTATTTGGATTGGCGTCGAGATGCCGCAAGCCGAGTAAGACTTTGCTATCCATTCCGAACGATTCCGCGCCTGACGTTTCATACTCCGCATAGAGGCTTCCATTGCGATACATCGTAATATGGGCGCCCTTATAAACGATGGCGATTTGTACGAACGTTCCAGAATCAACCGTTTCGTTGGGAAAGTGATCTTGTTCTTTATGTGTACGGCTGAAACTGTTACTGCCGGGCATCCACTTTGATTTCGCAATCTCACCAAAAACGATACTATCAAACACTCCGCCCGATTTCTCGATCGTCAAAACACCTCCCCCCCTCTGATTCAAGTTGGCGGGAGAAACCCAAACGGCCAATGTCTTATCTGTAATAACGATTTCGGATTCTGTTGCGAGCGCTGTTATCGAAAGAATCATGAAACTGGAAATGAGAAAAAATGATAGTTTCATTTTCCAATTCAATGGTGTCAACATGAAATCCATCCTTTCCGTTTGAGCGTTGTGAATCAATCAAGCACATGATTGTACCATAATAGAGTCAGCGTCATCTACTCCTGTGCGGCGCGTATATTCCTAGCGGTGGGATCGTACCATCAAAAGGCAGAATGAAGCAATAGGCGCCGTATCTGACCGCAATCATTTCGGATCTTGACGCTACAGTGGGCTTCTGCGAGAATCGTAATGATTCAATCGCAAGGTTGTTACGATACGGATTTCAAATAATGAGTCGCTATAAGATCTCTGGCCAGTTGTTATTACTGAACCGGTATTTTGTATAAATACCTGTTTAACGCAAATCATCGGATTGACATTTCGACTCTCAAATGGAGCTGCCATGCGCCATCGAAAACGAAAGCCTGTTTATTACTGTTTGCTGATCATCTTATTATCTGTCTTATCGTTCTCGGTGATTGGCAGCGAACCAGAGAGTATTTTCAACGAAGAATCCGGCTACACGAGGTATGTCCGATCCCATCTGGATTGCGTGACACTGCGTTCCGCCGACAGATATGGCTCGGTCCACACACGGATGTGGTTGGCGGCGATCGATATCACGACAGGCGGCTTACCGGAAAGTCCGTTGCCGCGTGAGTTGCGATGGTACAGGAAGATTACTTCTCCAAACGGCTCGAATCTTTACTGGGACCAACCGACAATTCTTGCCGCTTATGCGTTGAGCGAATACACGAACGAAAAACGCTATGCCAATAGCGCTGATGGTTACATCCTTGATTTTCTCAAACGGTGCGTGGCCGAAAAGAGTGGTTTGTTTCAATGGGGAAATCACATCTACTACGATGTGGTGCGCGATCAAGTTCACCCTTTCAATGGTGGATATCATGAATGCCGTCCCCACACACCCGCTTGGGAAACGTTTTGGAAACACGATCCGGAAACGGCCGCGGCTGCGATTCGAGCGATGGGACAAGCCCACATCAAGAACAAAGAGTCCGGTCAATTCTGCCGTCACGCAAATCCGAACGCCACTCCCGGCAAATTCACAGAGGAGGAAGCCAAATACGCAATGCCGTTTCTCGAGGCCGGAGCGTCTCTGATTGATTCGTTGTGCTGGTTGGCGAAACAAACCGAAGATCGCAAAGGAGAACTGATGGAGTTGGCATTACTTGCGGCTCAATACAGTTTTGCTCAGCGTGACGTAACGACGGGGCTGCTGCGGAATCAGCCGGTGGAAAAGCGGTGGGACTACTACGCGTCGACAACCGAGATCGGTTTGTGGGCAGGCAGTCTGCTGCGAGCAAGCGAATACACGGGCGAGGAAGAGTTCGGACAAATTGCAGAGGCCGCGATGCGATCTTGGCTCCAATTTGGCTTCGACGAGAACACCGGCAAGTACTACGGACGGTTGGCCGTGGAAAGTGGCCTTCCTCAGCCGCCCGAGGCGCCACGAGGTTGGATACCGCCCATGTATGCGGAAGTTTTCGATATCCACGAGCGTCCGACGCATAACTATCCAATGCCGATGGCGGAGACGTGTCTGCGGCTCTACGAAAAAACGCGGGATCCCCTCTTCGGACAAGCCGTCGAGCGATGGGTGACTCACATCCGCAACAGCCTGCCGGCCAATGACGGCCGAGGCGCCTACGCGGAAGATTACGGCCGGGTAATTCATTTTCTAACTCGGGCCTCTTTGTCGTTGAGCCGCTCGGAATATCGGACGCTCGCGCAACAAATCGCTGATGAAGCGATCGGCCACTTGTTTGTGGAGGAGGCGGGTATGTTTTGCAGCCACCCCGGTGAAGATCGCTGTGACGCCGTTGATGGTCCGGGCATTCTGTTGCTGGCCCTGCTGTATTTAGACACCGGAATGGAACCCGAAAGCGCATTTGCATTTTAGTGGGGATAAAAACCAGTGGCCAATACAGTTGCGCGATGAGCGGATGGTCACGGCTGCTTTAACCGCTCCGCAAACATTGAATTTTTTATGGCTCATCCGGAAATTGGGCGCATTGCGTTTTTTCTTAGGAAATTTCACCATATTTTGTAAGTTTTATCATTGTGATACCTCAAATTTCCTAGGAAAAAAGCATCGATACTCCGTGATCTGTTAAATGTCAAAAGTAATCTGTCAAATATTTGTGTATCTTATTCTATGATTATCTAATCTTTGAATAGACTATCGGAATATTGATTATTGGGTGTTTTGCAATCTGTTTTTTAAAATGATCAATACAAGGATTTCTTTAAATCTTAGCAAGTTTTTCAAGATTCTTAAGTATAGAATATTCAATCAGTTATTAACAAAGAAAAAATAGAATTGGTATTATCCGTATAACTGTGGAGCGTGTGGATAACGGCTTTATCGTTATCCAAGTGGCTGTGGGCAATATCGATAGATTTGTCCACAGACACGTCACGATCCATAGGGCTTTCGATTACACTTTTTATTAAAAATTCAATCGATGTGCCCAATTTCCGGATGAACCTTTTTTATAGTAAATCCGAGAAAATTGTGTCAAGTGTAGCTTGGATCGCTGTAAGTATTATTGACCCGGATTTAAAAGACGCTTTTTAACAGCCGTTAGCACATGGTTTTTGATTTTTCTCATTTCGTTGGCGCCGATAAATCTCCAATTCTGGTTCCGATTGGTAAAATTTAATCGTGTAAAATCAAATCTCAACTTTCCCATTCTCATTTTTGACCAAGAAGTTAAGTAATCTTTGGATCCGATTCCTTCCTGCTCAACGAGTCGAGAGTATAAGAGCCTTGAGGATCAATGGAGTCGCTGCATGAATTATGTCCATAGAGGTTCGATTTACAAGTCTGAATCAAACGGGTGTAACCCGCTGAGTTCGATTTCATAACGTATTGATAGTATTATAATTAGTGTAATTATTGGCTTGTTGAAAAGGGCCTTAACAGGTATAACATTAGTCCATGAAAACTATGTATATCCTGACTGATTATGCTGGAAAAAAGGCGGTCGTTTGTTTGATGGTCGGGGAACGGGCGTTGTGGAAAAAAGCCAAGGCCATGAAGTCGATACAGTCTGCATCATTGACATTTATCACGTCATGGAACGCCTGTGAAGCGCCGTCGCATTCAACAAAACATACATAGATTATATCCGTATCGAGAGATGATCAATGTAATCTGGGAACAGACTGCATTGCGAGGAGCGCGAGTTACACTCTTTTCTTTGATAGAGGGATCGTGTGATTGTCTGAACCATGATTCGAAGGATTATAGGATTTCCATGATTAATAATTACGCAGGCCTGAGCCGTGCGTAGGCGGCTTGAATCATGCAAATCGAGAAAATCAATGACGTGTTAGCTTAAAAGTGCCTATGCTATGTAATTATGGTGTTTTCAAAGGTTATATCTTCTCCTCAATAAAAAGGGATTGGTGAATATTTGTATTGTAATGATTCGTTCCATTTTTTTTGTGAATGTGAATATAGTATTGACATGAAATTCATTTTGATGATAGTATTGATTTACATTTTTTTCTGTTGACTTACTTTTTTTAGATCCATAAAGTGGATCTGTCTGGGTTGAGTGAGGGAAGTTTTTCCCAATACAGTCAGATAAAGCCAAACCTGTTGTGAAACAGGGACGGAAAGCTGCGGGTCTTGTTTATAAAGAGACAGCCGGGCCGCCTGAGTGAGTTTGTAGGCGGCTCGGTTTTTTTATGTTTCAATAAAAATTGACATTCCATTATCAAGGAGGCTGTTCATGTTAGAGAGAACGGTTCGTTTCATCACAGTATTGTTTGTTTCCGTATTTTTTACATCTTTAGCGAGCGCAGCGGTGCCGGGGATTATTGGGTACCAGGGACGAGTGATGGTGGATGGATCACCCTTTGATGGGACGGGACATTTCAAGTTCGCGATCGTGACATCCACCGGTGAGATTTTATGGAGCAACGATGGGACGGCCGGGACGAATCTCGTTCCCGGTTCCGCGGTTTCGCTTTCCGTGAACGAAGGATTGTTCTCGCTTGGATTGGGGGATACGAATCTGGAAAAAATGGATTATGTGATTCCGCCGGATATTTTCAGTAATCCGGAAGTCTATCTGCGGGTCTGGTTCAGTTCGGATGGATCAACGTTTGAGCAACTCTCGACCGATCAGCGGATTCTGGTTGTCGGCTATGCGATGGAAGCGGCGCATGCGGAAGAAGCCGATCAGGCGGCCACATCGAATCACGCCGATGTGGCGGATGCCTTAACCGGTTTCGATATCACAACGCTCTGGGGGCTGACAGGCAACGCGGGGACCACGCCCGGAACTGATTTTCTGGGGACAACGGATAATCAGGCTCTCGAATTCAAAGTGAACAGTCTACGCGCGATGCGGCTGGAACCGAATCCCTTCTCTCCCAATGTCATTGGTGGAAATCCTGGAAACAGCGTCACAGCGGGGATGTATGGCGCTAGTATTGGTGGTGGTGGACAGGGAGGACAACTCAATCAAGTAACCGCCCATTTTGGAACCATCGGTGGTGGCCGAAACAATACGGCAGGAGCTGTCGATTCGACCATTGGAGGAGGATTTACTAATACCGCATCCGGTGAAAGAGCTACCGTTGGTGGAGGACAAGGCAACACCGCGAGTGGGAATTATGGAACCGTCGCGGGAGGGCAAAGCAACACCGCGGAAGGGAATTATGGAACTGTACCGGGAGGATTGGATAACACTGCGGAGGGAATCTTAAGTTTCGCGGCGGGCCGAAGGGCAAAAGCGTTGCACGATGGTAGTTTCGTCTGGGGAGACAAAACCAACGCAGATATTGAATCCACAGGGGAAAATCAGTTTGTGGTTCGGGCCAATGGGGGGACGTTTATTCATGGAAATATGGATGTTTCGGGAACGGCTGAAGTGGATCAACTTACTGTTACAGGAACGTTAACCGCTGATACATTCAAAGCGAAAGATTCTGATCACGCCGATGTAGCGGATACCCTAACCGGATTCGATCCCAATTCAAAATGGGGACTCTCTGGTAATACGGGAACGATTCCGGGGACTGATTTTCTAGGCACAACGGACAACCAGGCTCTTGAATTCAAAGTGAACAATCAACGCGTGATGCGGCTGGAACCAAACTCCTTCTCTCCCAATATCATTAGTGGGAATCCTGGAAACAGTGTTACAGCAGGGATGTATGGCGCCACTATTGGTGGTGGTGGGCAGGGACAGGGAAATCAACTTAACCAAGTAACCGCCCATTATGGAACCATCGGTGGTGGCCGAAACAATACGGCAGGAGCTGTCGATTCGACCATTGGAGGAGGATTTACTAATACCGCATCCGGTGAAAGAGCTACCGTTGGTGGAGGACAAGGCAACACCGCGAGTGGGAATTATGGAACCGTCGCGGGAGGGCAAAGCAACACTGCGGAGGGAATCTTAAGTTTCGCGGCGGGGCGAAGGGCGAAAGCGCTGCATGATGGAAGTTTCGTCTGGGGTGACAAAACCAACGCGGATATTGAATCCACAGGGGAAAACCAATTTGTGGTGCGCGCGAATGGCGGGACGTTCATTCATGGAGATCTCACTGTTACCGGAAATGTATCGGTGCCAGCGAAATGGCCAAGTGGATTTGAGGTAATTACGGTCAATCTACCTAATCTAGCGGCCGGTTCCAAACCATTACAACTTGTCAATATAAACGCGGGGGTATTTCGAATAGGTAGCCTGAACAGCGATCCGGATGCAGACTCTTTGGAGAAACCTCAACATAGTGTATTTATCAGTAAGGATTATTACATGGGGAAGTATGAGGTGACGCAGGCGCAGTGGGAGGCGGTGATGGATGGGAATCCATGGGGAATCAGTACAACTCCTTCGTATTTTAGCGGGAACGACCGTCCTGTGGAGATGGTTAGTTGGTACGATTGCGCGCGATTTTGCAATCGATTAAGTGAGATGGAGGGAAGGACGTCCGTGTACGATCTGTCAACGTGGGCGATTGATTATGAAGCGGATGGGTATCGGATGCCGACGGAGGCGGAATGGGAGAACGCGTGCCGCGCGGGGACTACGACGCGGTATTATTGGGGGGATGATTTGAGTTATACGGAGATCGGGGATTACGCTTGGTATTATTATAATTCATCGTCACAAACACATGAAGCCGGTTTAAAACTACCAAATGCCTGGGGCCTATATGATATGAGTGGAAATGTCTGGGAATGGTCTAATGATTGGTATAGTAGCACGTATTATACCATTGAAAATAAAATCGATCCAACCGGTGCGGCAACGGGCTCGCTCCGTGTGCTTCGCGGTGGCGGTTGGGGCTACGGCGCCGAGGACTGCCGGTCTGCGTTTCGCTACTACTACTCGCCCGGCAACCGCGCCAGCTCCGTTGGCTTCCGGCTCCTGAGGTCTTACCCTTGAGTGCTTTTACCCTATAGGGCTTGGAGGGAGAAAACTCGGAGAACGGAATAGGTAGAGAATGGAATCTGGAATGAACGGGCGGCGGCGAAGCGATAGCCGGCGTCCGCCCGTTAAGGCTCCGGCGCAAGCGCCGGTTCATGGAAGATGGAATGAACGGTGGTAGAAGGAAAGATTTGGAGTTCATAAACCGGAGAGGGGCGCTGGGGAGATATATCTCCCCAGCTCGCGCGGGATTTGAATAGTGTGATTGTCTGAACCATGATTATAAGGATTAAAGGATTTCCATGATTTAAAATCAAGTAGGCCTGAGCCGCGCGATGGCGGCTTTTATCAAGTAAATCATGAAAATCAAGGTTCAGACAAAATATTCGGTGGGCTATAAAACTGATCCACCCTATATCAACAAAGGAAAATAAAAAATGAAATCGAAAATTATAACCATAGCATTTCTACTGTGTATTATTCTATACCCACCCGGATTACATGCCGGAGTAGAGATCAATCCCAACGGGATAGGCTCAGGAGCCCACGCGTCAGGCGGAGGCTCCATCTCAATGTTCGCCGCGCTGGAGACAGGAGGAACATCTTCGTCAGGGAATGGTCGAGTAATAATTCATTCCGGTTTCATCGGGCAACTATCAACCGGCGGAAGCAACACAGCGCCCGTTGTCGATCCAAATATCGATGTGCTCGTGACCGGCTATCAAGCCGATTTAACAGCAATCTTCACCGATCCAGACGCGTCTGACACACATACCGCCTCGATTGATTGGGGAGATGGATTTACATACCCAGGTGTGGTCACACCTGGAACCGGTGGAGGTACCGTGACGGGAAACCATCTCTATACGGGAGATGGGATCTACACAATTACAGTGACGGTTGAGGATTCACCGGGTGAAACCGGATCGGCTGATGTGACGATCTGTATCTTCTCGTATCTAGTCAACAGTGATGGAACGGGAGGCGGTGTCAACAAATACTGGCCGGGAACGCTCGGATATTTCGACGCATGGTGGACCGCGACGGATTACGCAGGCGGTGATTCGAGCAATCCAGCGTATCCCTTCTATCCCGCCTGGTGCGCGTATTTGGATACGCTCATCCAGCTGGGCGTATGGTACAACAATGTCGGAATGTATTCCTCCCTGACCGATACGTGTTCATTGGTTGACAATCCAGAAAACCTGGACTTGGTGAATTACTTATTATTTAAATATCGTCTTGGAACGTATATCCCATATGGCGCAACCAATAGAGAAATCCAGGCGGTGATTTGGCGGCTCCTCTTTAACAGCAGTTTTAAGTGGGATGAGACCAACCATGTGCCGGATGGAGGAATTACGTGGGATATTGGCATCGCTGATCAAGTCTATACGAATGTGTTAGGTGGATCGCTTCCCCCGTATGATAGTAATGACACACTTCCTATCGTTGTTATCATCGATTGCGGCGATCAGGTGAATTTGATTGAGATACCTTATTACATTTTTGTTGAATTATTATCACGTGGGATCGTGGTGGATGGGTGTCTGTAAATAATCATATCTGTTTGCATCCGTTTTACGGCTTTTACAATCTCGCAGAGCGCGGCTGAACTTTTCGTTTATGGGAAAGCGGTTCGATTACGCTGGGAGTAAATCTCCTACACGATTCATTTTCGAGAAAGCATTTGATAGAACGACCGAAGGTGTGCCGCCGCGCAGTTTCTTTTTTTCTCAATCATTATTCCATCGCTATTGAAGTTGAATTTTGAATCTGTTAGGATCAAACAAGAATTGATTATATTCTTGTTTTTAGGAGGTTTATGATGAGAATACGGTTTGGGTATCTCAGTCTTATTTCCGTTTTTCTGTTGGCCGGTTGCGCTGTAGCTGGCGCGGATACCGTAGGATACTGGAAGTTCGACAACACGAATGTCGGAACGGCGTTGGATCAGAATGTTGCATTTCAGGATTCCAGCGCTAGTGGTTTAACCGGTATATTGGGGCTGCCGTTCAGTTCACCCGGTTCGGCGCCGGGGCCGTCCGGTTTGGCGGAGGATTTAGCCTTATCGCTGGATGGGGAAGCCTGCCTGATCGTGGATGATTCGGATGCTGAATTGTTGAACATTCTGGCGCCTCCCATGACGCTTGAAGCGTGGATTCGCGCGGACGAAATGCAGGATGGGCATGTCGGACTCGTCAGTTACGGCGTCCCCGGCGGCCGGGATGGCCGGGGCGGATGGAAACTGGGACTCAACAATGGTGACCTTTTATTCACTACATTCGGCGTTGTGGATGTGTATTCTTCTGTTCCTTTCCCATATGATGGCGCGTGGCATCACATCGCCGCCGTCTACTCAGACGTAGACGCATGGGTGCTCTTTTACATTGACGGCGAGGAATTGGGAGTCGTGGAAGAGAGCCGTGCCTTACTGGATCCCTCTTCCAAGGAATTAAATATTGGAGCGCAGTATACCTCGATCGGCCGCTTTCTGGGGGATATTGATCGTGTGCGGATTTCCAATGCGGCTTTATCGGAAGATGAACTGGACACCGATCCCGCGAATGTAAAACCTGTGGTTGAGAGCACACTCGCGTTTTACGATTTCGATGAAGGCGCCGTTCCTTATGACAGCCAAGGCGCCGAACCCACACGTACGGCGATTTCGTTGGAAACCTGGGTTGAAACGAATATTCCCCGTACCAATATGAATCTTCCAACGGTGGAAGAGAACAGCCCCTCTGGTGAAGCGGGTGATATGTCGCTGTTATTTGATTTAGACGCGGGCAGCCGCGCGTTTGTGATGGATCCGGACGGGTTGTTGGATTTTAGTGATGGCAGCTGGACGCTGGAGGCGTGGGTGAGCACCGAACTGATGAGTTTGGAACGTATGGTATTGTTTTATTACGGCCGGCCCGGTGAAGGCTATTCTTTGTCAATTAACGAGGATGGAACGCTTCAAGTGACCACACTTGGCATCGCCGACCTGCCTTCCACAAACGCCATTGTTCCGTATGACTTGGAATGGACCCATGTGGCCGTCTCCCATGTAGCTGGTGAATCGATCAACTTTTTCATTAATGGCGAGTTAGTCGAAACCCAGGAGTATACAAGACTTACGAATCCCGCCAACGGGGGCGTTCTCTACATTGGCGCGGAATATAATGGCGGATTGCCGTTCTTCGGTAATATCGATCGGATCCGGATCAGCAATAGCGCGCTTGCGGCGGAGGATTTGGACTCGAATGCGGTTGTTGTTGATATCTCGATGTGGCCTTTATATTAATCCTCTACTAATCCATAACGATTATAACATTTTAAAGCGGCCACTGGCGATTGCATTAACGCCAGTGGCCGCTTTTTTTATTTCTCTCTTTTCTCTTCTTCGTTTGAACGCGCTCAAATTATGAGTATACTGTTAGGCTGAAATCAATTGTTCTATGCTCCATTCATTTTCAAGCAAGAAAGGAAAACATGATGAGACTTTTCTATTTGTTGACACTTAGCCTTTTTGTCTGTTCGTTGGGCGCCGCTCAGCCTGTGTACGTTGATTTGGCGGATTTATTCGATACTGACGTTGTAGTGGAACCAGGGGGAGCGGGGTTGACCGATCCGTTGGATGAAGAGGACGGGTGGATTGACGGCGCGTCATTGTCTAAATCGTATAACAGCGAACTGCCAACTTTCACGCAGGATGGATCGACTTCCTTTTTCTTCGCTCCGTTGGACGCCTCTGGATTGGACGCGCTGGCTCTGAATGGGCAATCGATCGCCGCCCCAGTGAGACATTATGAATCGCTTGATCTGGCGCTGCTTTCCGCGCCGGGATCGTTTGGGTATCCATTTGACAGGATTGAATTGCGGTACATGGATGGTTCAAGCGATTCGTATCGATGGGGGCCCGTCGCCGGATGGTTCGCCAGTCCTACAGCTTTTGACAATACTCGATATTCGTATACGGATTCCAGCAGCGTGGAAACGATCGCCTCGTTCCCTACTAATTTCTCGGATGAAGAGCTGATCTATTTACTGCAGGAAAGGGGAAATGGGAACTCCGGGGGTACCCGCTTCGTGGATGGAACCGGATTCGTTCTGTATGTCTTTGAAGATTTACCATTGGATATGGAATCGGCGAAATTGGGAGTCACCGTCGGGAATAACTTTGTTGTGTCCGCCGCGGCCTATTATTTCAATCCAGAAGATCCGGTTGAAGTCGAGAGCTATACTGTGCTTGCCAATTCAATGGAACTCTACGATGGATTTGAGCATCGGGCGCTGGGGAATTTAAAATTGTATGAGTTCGATGTTTCGCCCTTTTTAGCGGAGCAGACGGGAGAATTGTATGTCTTATTGACCGACGCGACGCCGGGAAACGGGTGGGGGCCATACATTCAAAATATCAGTCTCTATACGGGTGAGTATCTGACGTTTGAAGAAACCTTGGAACCTGTTGTTGACACCAGCGAGGCGAACGTATACGCCATGTTTCAAACCAATGGCGGCGAGGATGAGAGTCCTTATCTCTATGACAACAGTGGTTCCGGCCCGTCAAACCGGGATCATCGATTCGCCGATGGCGCAGGTTCGATCACCTATCGCTTCGATCTGCCGGACGATGTGACGGACGCTCAGCTGACGGTCGATATGGCGAATAATTTTGTAGTGAGTCTGGGCGGCCCCACTGGCGTGGTTCGATACGCGCAAATGTCTCCCGGCACAGCGGATGAGAGCAATTATCTCATCGATGAAGGCGGCAGCATTTTAGGCGGAAATTACCGCTTCGCGGATGCGGCCGCGTATATGGTCTACCAATTCGATCTGCCGGATGATCTCACCAGCGCTGTCGCGCAGATCAATGTGGGCAATCAGTTCATTATCGAAGTGGCCGGTGGAACAGACAGCGCGTTTGAAATTGAATACGATTGGGTGTTTGATTCAGGAGAGGAGACGCGGGATAACAGCAATCTAGATGTATACGAAGTCTCTCTCGATCCCTATTTGCAAAACAATCCGGAAAACATCGTGCAGATCCGGCTTTCCGATGGGATTCCCGCGGATGGATGGGGACCCTATTTGACGGGGATCGCGATCGTCAATCAATCGGGAACGGATGAAGATCCATTTACCGAAGTGTTGTCTTCCATGGACTTGTTTGGCGATGATATTCATACGGAATACAACAAAGACTATTACACGATCGATCTCTCGCAGGTTCTCCAATCGGATAATCCGGGGAAAGAAGTGTTTGTGAAATTCACGGATGGCAGCACGGGCGATGGCTGGGGACCGGGAATCTTCTGGATGGCGGTGTACAGTGGATCGATCGATATTCAAACGGATACGCTTGTATTCAATGATTTAAAAGCGACGAGTGGGGAACCCGTAAACTATGGCCTTGGATTACTCAGCCGCCGGTTTCCAGTGGATTCATCAAAGAATCTGTCTGAGATTGTGTTCCCCACGCAGCCGGAGATTGAATCGGATGTAGTCTACCTGCTTGGGGCGACACTGAATGCTGTCGATAACGCGGTTTCTGATTGGATGATGTTCTGATAACAAGATGGTTCAAACTCAATCCAGTTCATTTACGTTGATTGAACTTCTCATTGTCGTCGCGATCATTGGGATTTTAGCCGCGATCGCTGTTCCCAATTTTCTGAACGCGCAGGTGCGGGCGAAAGTGACCCGCGTCGAAGCGGATTTCCGGACTCTGGCGACAGCGTTGGAAGCCTACCGGTTGGAATTTGGTAACTATCCGGTCGCGCATCTAATCGATCAACAGATCGCGTCAGGTTCCGCGATAAGCCGCTTTTCCGCGTTGACGACGCCGATTTCATATATTTCGTATTACCCCGCGGACCCATTCGGTCAACCGCGGCAAGACGGTGTCTTTCATACGGAAACATACGATTATTACGATTGGACATCCGCGAAAATCGCCAATAACGCGCCACAGTCAACTCGTGGCGCGTATTGGCGGATCGCCAGCGCCGGGCCGGACAAGATTCAACTGGTCGGCACGCAGGTCGATTACGACGCCAGCAACGGTATGCTGAGCCTGGGCGATATTGTCCGCGTAGGAGCCCAGTGGATGCCGTTTGATCGAAGGCGATTGCAGTAAACCAGTATTTACACCGTCTATTTTGTCAGAATCAGGATGGACCGGATTTTTAGGATAAACAGGATAAGGTATTAAATAGTCATCCTGAATATCCTACCCATCCTGCATATCCAGATTCAGACAGAAATTCACCGCTACGCTAACAATCCATCCCATCATACACATCGCCATTGCCGCAAATCCCATATCTTGATTCCAATCCACCTACTTGTCTATTCTACATTAGCTTTGTCAGAATCGGGATGGACTGGATTTTTAGGATAAACAGGATAAGGTATTAAATAGCCATCCTGAATATCCTGCCCATCTTGTATATCCAGATTCAGACAAATATTTACTGCATTCCGGGTAAAATAACACCCTGATCTCACCAAAAAACAATCTGCAGGCCGAAGGCCAAAGAATTAAACCTTCAGCCTTCTACCTTCAACCTAATCCCCTCCCTCAAGGCAATTGAAGTGGAATCATTTTGATATTACGGTAAGCGACGGGGCCGTGGTCTCCCTGCAGCATCAACGGGCCCAGCGGCGCTTCTTCTTTATCCGGCATATGAGCGCGGGTCGGGCCGGTCAAGATCACGTTTTCATGAACGATCGTACCGTTATGAACGATGATTAAAAACTTGGCGTGTTCAATCAATTTTCCATCTTCGTCAAACCGGGGCGCGCGGAACACCGCGTCGAAGGTCTGCCATTCGCCGGGGCTTTGCTGGCGTTGATCGCAGGTGGATGGCCGTCATATGTTTCCCCATCTTTATATCGCGCGTACACCCCGCCGCAGTCGGAAAAGTCGACCTTATCTTTCCCCCAGCTGTCGAAGACCTGAATTTCATACAAGCCTTGAAAATAAACTCCCGAATTCGATCCCAACGGCACGCAGAATTCAATGTGAAGATAGCAATCCCCATGCTGAAACTTACTCAACAGGTTACTCGTCGGTTTCCCATCGGTTCCATTCACCATGATTCCTTGCCCCGGCTTCACATCAAACAATTTTTCGTTCTTCTCATTGATTGAAACGGAGCCGGCCGTGACCCAGGCGTGATTCGCGTGAAGCCCTACCCATTCCGAAAAATCGTTTCCATTAAATAAAGTAATGACTTCGCCCTTCGTCTCAGACGCGGCGGCGATTCCTGGAAGGCAAACCATCATCAGCGCCCCCATCAACACCCAAGCGGCGCCCTTTAATATTTTGATGTTCGTATTCATGTACTGTCTCCTCCATCCAGATAGAATGAATAAAGCGCCTATAGTATGACGCGCATTCGCGCGAGACGACAGGTTTATCCAACAGGGTATTAAGAATACGTCAAATAGGAACAACACAGGAGATTCATAATGAAGCCGTATTTAACAATAACAAAACTAGAAGATTGCCTCGCGGAAAGTCATAAGCAGCCGGTGATGATTTTAAAACACAGTAAAACCTGCCCTATTTCATCCATGCGAAAGCCCAGGTTGACCGCTATCTGAAAGAAGGAACCGCGCCTGTCTACTTAGTGGTGGTTCAAAAAGAACATCCTCTCTCACAAGAGATTGCGGACCAGTTAAAGATCAAACACGAAAGCCCCCAGCTGATCATCCTTAGAGACGGCGCGGTTCACACTTTTTTCAACCATTACCAAATTGAAGAAGAGACTATCCGCCGCGAATTAGCAAAATAAAAACGCGGTCCAGAGGACAATCCCTGGACCGCGTTTCCAACTAGTTTATTACAAACAGATGCTACTCCTCATAGAAATGCAAGAACACCGGATTCTCATTTGTAACGTCAATCTCACCATACAATGAATGCGTAATCGTAGCGGGAAGATTGTAGACCGTATCCCCCGCCGTTCCAATCACTCTACGGCTTCAATCGGCTCTTCTGTAATTTGTACCCACCGCGTATTGTTCGCGCGGGGAGGATCGCCGATGATGAATTTATACAAATGCGCTTTACCGGGATTTTCTTGTTGACGGTGAATTGCGCCGTTTCCGGGGACGCGGTGTAGAAATAAGACACATTGTTCTTGTACCGCCATATCGCGCCCCATTTATCCCCATCGGCTGTGGTCCATCCGCAGGTCATCGTATTGTCTTTCTCCGGATCATCATCCTCCCGCCGATCACTCTGCGCGGGAATCCAGACTTGATACTCCTCATTAAGGCCTAAATTCCATCTTCCGGCGCTCCGGAGGAATGGAGCGCCTGACCGATGGTCCGAATCACCCGGTCCGAGCCGGATTCAGCCGTTCTGAACCATCCTGTATCATAGGAGGTGTCTCCATTGTAATGGTGAACCCAATAGAGGCAGTAATCCCAATGACTCCCCGATTCAGACTGCATCGTCGCATCCATCAAAATCGTACGCAGGTAATAAATGCCCTGTGTGCGTTCGTTGGCGTCCGCGCATCCATATACACTGTTTGGATTGGGCTAAGCCCATATTCAGAGACAGCGTAGCGGGGATAGTAATCATAGAAATGACAGATGGTATCCAGCGTATCAAGGCGTTCGATCCATTCCTTGGTTCCTTCCCCTTCATGCAGATATTCAGGGGGCGCGATACCAGGATAACCATTGATGGCGATAATCTCAGGCAATAATTCGGTTGATCCATCCGCTGTTTCTATAATTTTCTGGATAAATCCATTGAGAAACGCCAGCCCGGTCCGGCCGTTGTCCTCTTTCCAAGGACTCGACACACCTTCCGTGATAAAATCAAGGATCGGTGACTTTCGATGCTGCCACTCAAGATAGGCAGGTTCGGCCACCGTGTTTTGATCCGCTCACGCGCGGCGAGATAATAATCCGCGAAGATCTGACCCGCATAGAAACAATTGCCATCCAGATATCCCCATTTTTCCTCTTCTTCATTGCCCAGCTGCACGCCGATTAACGTCGAACCAATCGCGCCGGGCACAGCCAGTTCGATTAATTCCAAACGGTATTCCACCCAATCCGCGTAGCCTTCAGGATCGCAGGTATACCGCCGCTCGAATTCATCCGTATTCTGATCGTATGCGATTAAATCCAAGTTCCACCAGCAGTCACTGCATGTCAATGGATGAAGGTCGCAGTCGATCCCATAATGGAGATTCCCACAACCGAACAGCATAATCATTTTCATCCCACGTTCCTGCGCTTTTAGAACCATATCAATATTGTCCCGGAACGTTTCTTGCGCAAAGTAACGGATGATTGTTTGATTGTCATCGTTCATCTCATCGATATCATCTTCCGTAGGCTCATAACTCGCGTAACTCTGAATACTCGCGCCGAATTGAGGGACCGATAGAGCGGGGATTGGCGTCTCAGTGGATTCAGGAACAGGTTTATCATATTCGGGATCTACCATGACAAGACGGAGTGATATCGATGTGGAACTGATAAACGGCTGCATTTTACCGCGGGCGGCCGAACGGCAACCTACTGGATCGCCATTCCAGAATCCGCCGCGTATCACACGCGAATCCCCCGAAACAGGCCCGTCAGGATCGGTCTTCGAACCGGTTTCATACGGTCCATACCAATCATGGCACCATTCGTAACAACCGCCGCTCATATCATAGATTCCCCAATTGTTCGGTTTCTCTCCCCAACGGGCCGTGTCCGGCCATAGGAGTTGTACCAGTTCCAGGCGTACGCGTCGATCTGTTCGTATGTGGGATCGTTCCCCCAATAGTACCGTGTCGCCGTTCCTGCGCGGCAGGCGTGCTCCCATTCCGCTTCCCTCGGCAACCGGAACTCGCCCAATCCCATATCGTTCAAGTTCTGAATAAATTCCAGACAGTCATACCAATTCACCGATTCTACGGGAAGGTTTTCATCTCCCCCGAAAAATGAAGGATTCTTCCCCATCACCGCTTCCCACTGCGCTTGGGTGATGAGATATTTACTAATATAAAATCCTTTGGTGAGAATCACTTGATGCTGAGGCCCTTCTTCCTCAAGCCGCTCTTGTTCATTGTCCGGACTGCCCATCAGATACGCCCCTGCCGGGACATAGACCATTTCTAAAGGTTTTACATCTTCAGAAAGATTGGGGATCTCAATCACAATCGTCTCTCCCCCTTGCTTGGGAAGAGTCGGCGTTGGACTGACATACGGCGTATCCGTCGGCGTCAACGTCGGAGTCGAGGTAGGGAGCGGTGGAGATGTATGTGTTGGAATCGGCGTTGGTGTAGTAATCCCATAGTTTTCCGGAACACTCAGGCGCGCCGGATCGAGTTCATCATTATTTAAGAAATCCGCGTGATAGAATCTCTCAATATCAAAGAGATAAACATCGAAATTATCCAAATATACTGTAAGCGGATCGTCCTCACTCGTGTTGACGATTTGAATCAATGGTTGGAAACCAGTGGAGGGAGGCACAAAGAATGTCGAAAGCCTCTTATATTGATTCACGTAATACGATCCATCGCTCGCGGCGTGAGTAGAAATAAACACCGGTGAATCCTGCCCGACAGTGGCGATCGTAATCGATGAGTGCGCCGCGTCCGATCGAACCGAACAGCGGATCATGGCCGCATTTTCCGTTTCAATCATCGGCCCGAAAATCATCAATCCTTCCCCGGATCGGCGGTAATAATCGCGCCAACGCCATCCGTGGCGTCTTCAAACGCTTGGTCCATTGGAATAGCGCCGTATTCGATTTCCGCTCGCGGATATGTGTCAAATCCAGCCCCCATCACGGTGAATTCATCGCCATCGGAAAAATCGAAACGGTCCGGTTTCGTTGGAGGCTCTGTAGGAGTGGGGGTGGGCAACGCTTCATCGAAATAAACAATATCATCGGAGGTGATTTTATCCACCATCGAATCCCCGCTGGTTTCATCCTTCCAAATACCATAAATAGTAAATTGATAGGCGCGGCCAAACTGAGGGCCGTCATCAAACGCGGGATTCATATGATAGATGTTGGAATCCGCGTCCTCTTTCCATTCAAAAAAGTCCTCACTCGTTTCCCGCCAGCCAATAAACGCGTCATCATTACTTCTGTCAATACGCGCATAGAGGTGATACTGAGTGTAATCATCCCGCTCAAGATGAAAGCGGATCACCAAAATTCGCTCGCTGGGATCATCCCAATCGGTGATATTCAATAAATCTTCCGTCGAATCAAGATCGTCCGTCACGATCAGCTGGTTAAGAGGAACATCAACAGATCCGTCATATCGGTTCATCGCGGACATGGCGTTCAACGCAAATAAAAAAAGAACAAGCAGCTGAATCGCTTTAACACAAACACGCGGAATCATGATTTTGGTCTCCTGTTAAAAAAATAATTGATTGAACGATAGAACGGCAAAAGCCGGAAAATAGATTATATCCCCCAAGATACGATCATTCATAGAGGCGCCGCATAGAGACTATACGGATATATCGTCATATGAGAATGATTATAACGCCACGCATTCTATCTTGAACAACGATATAACACGCCCGGCGTTTTGTCCGCTTTTTTTGTTTTGAATTCATTTTTCAGAATGCTTTCTAGTAAGATCAAACAGACAGCAGGGAAATTTAACTTGGGAGAATATTCGGGAATGATCACCAATCATGAAATATTCTATAGATAGATCCTCTATTAGATATAAACAGAATGATCTCAATACATATGACCCATTCCAATAACTCTCACCGAAAAAAGGGGTGGTATTGTGACTCGTTATTTCTCATCGTCATTGTTGTCTCTTTTCACTATTGGATCAGCGCTTTTATCTCTTCCTATCTCAGTTCATAGTGACTTTCCTATGGCCACACCGGAAAGCCAGGGGCTTTCCAGTGAGTCGTTGAATGAATTGGGGGATGTCGTTCAGTTCTATTTTGATAACGAAATGATTGTAGGGGCGGAACTACTCGTTATCAAAAACCGCTGTACTGTTTTCCACCAAGCCTACGGTTGGATGGACCGGAAAAAAGGAAATCGATGGCGCTGAATTCCATATTCAATGTCCGTTCGATGACCAAGCCATTCACCGGCGCGGCGGCGCAAATGTTAATCGATGAAGGAAAACTCCAACTCGATGATCCCGTGGCGAACTACCTGCCTGGATTCGACAATGACAAATCAAGAGCCATCACCATCGAGCAGTTATTAACACACCGGGGCGGATTGCCGCTAAGCCTGCTCATGGATTTAAATTTTGATTATAAAAACTTATTTGAACTGGGAGACGCGGCGGGTATTAATGGTCCGATCTATCCTCCGGTAGCAAATTCTGGTATAGTGACGCCGGCTCAGAATCATTAGGCGCTGTGGTCGAATCGTATCGGGACAACCGTTAGACGAATTCATCACAGAGCGATTACTCATTCCATTAAGTATGAACGATTCGTTTTCCTTCAATCTCGAAAGTTCGAACGATCCATTATGGGATCGGGTATGTAGCCTCTATGTTGGATTTACCGGAGATTGGACAAAATATTGGGAACCAGCTGAACAGTCGTTCTATCCATTCGTTTTCGGTTCACAAAGCCTTTACAGCACGCCTATGGATTACGCTCATTTCCTGGCGATGTGGATGGATGGTGGATTGACAAGCGTCTGGCGAACGGATTCTATCCACCGAAGCGATCGGGCGCACTCTGGCGCCAGTGTCCGAATTGACATCCCTCGGTTCCGATATCCGTTCGCCTTGTGGCTTTGAGGGATTATGGGGATTTTACGGGCAAATGTCGGTTCTTTACGTTCCTTCAGAACATCTCAGCGGCGCAAAAGCGGAAGTAATCGGCCATAGTGGATCGGATGGAACCATCGCCATGGCTTGGCCGGAACTCGATTTAATCATCTGTTATTTCACCCAATCACGCAATGGACTGACCGCGATCAAAATCCAGCGGGATATTGACCGTTTGCTGATCAATCCAGGAAAGACGCCAATCATACCGGAAGAATATAAGCCTTACGTAGGTATATACCAAGCCAATTCCGGCGCCTACAGGGGGATGGAATTTACCGTCTTTATGTTCAACGGCAACTTGACAGTGGATATACCCAATATTTTATTCTTTGAGTTGCAAGAGCCAACAAGCGCAGGCTTTTGGAAATTTACGATGGATCCCAGCGCATTCATCACTTTTGAAGAAGACGCAGATGGAATCGTAACCGGCATGCGATTTCACGAACCCGGCGCGACGCACTATTTGACTAAAATCCAAACCACTCCGGTATATGGCTGGTACCTATATTGAATTTCGATATTCTATAATTGAAAGAAGAAACTTATTCTAATAACCGGAAAGCAATTCAGCGGGAACACTTCCCGTATTCGGCAGGAGATAAACTTCAAGATTATCCACATAAACGGTCACTTCATCCGTTCCCATTTGATTGGCGAGTTGGAGGATTGGAAAAACACTTGATCCAGGAGGATCATACAAGAGCGTCAACCGTTGGTAATTCTCTTGAAAAATACCTGAATCAGCGGGGATGTTGGTACCAATGGAACCATCCATTGACCCATCCAACGCCGCCAGCGCCACAGCCGCGCCAGGGCCGGTGGAATGAATGGAGACTCGAAGAAGGATTGAGCCTTCGCCCGCCTCGATTCTTGGAAACTGAAGAAGCTCCACTTCCCCTGGGCCAGCCGTGATCCACGCCCCCCAACCGTCACTCATGGAATTGGAACTCGCCGGAATCGCTCCGGTTTCAACCAGGCCTCCGGGCGCGTTGATATATCCACCCGGCATGACGGTAAACTCGTCCCCGCTGTCGAATGAAAAAACTCTAAGAGGGATTAAATCCGTCTGCGCAACCGGAGTGGCGGTCGTATAAGAAGTAAGTTTCTCCGCTGGAACACGCCCTTCTTTTGGAATTAGATAGACCTCCAGATTGTCTAGATACACGCTCAGGGACTGCGTTCCATTCTGATTGAATACTTGGAAGACTGGCGTAATCGTTATCCCTGGAGGATCGTAGATCATGGACATTTGTTGAAACCGGCCTTGATATAGCGCGCTATCCGCGTTGAGATTCGTTGCAATGGAACCGTCCATCGAACCATCGAGCGCCGCCAGCGCGATCGACGCTCCGGCGCCGGTCGAACGAGCTGAAACACGGATCAACGCAGCTTGTTCCCCCACATACAAGGTGGGAAACTGTAGAAGTTCCAATTGCCCCGGCCCGACGGTAATCACAGCGGCCCGCCCTTCGTTCAGCCCCTCTTCCTGTTCCATGAGTTCCGCAATCATGATTTCCCCACCGGGCGCTTGGATAAATCCTCCAGGAATGGCTGTAAATTCTTGAGTGGAGTTGAACGGAATCCATTTGATCCGCTCCAACTCAACACTCGGTTCAGCGCCGCTTCGATAATGGAGAGAATAGGCCCCGCCTTCCCCCGTTTCTTCCCGTATACGAAGATAGTAGAGACCACTGCGGTCAGGTGTAAAAACAATTCGAAAGTTCAGATCTTCCCCGCTGTCGTCATCGCTTACGGACGGCTCCAATGTTTCCGAGTAAAAAAATTCGCAAAGAGGATCGGCGTCTCCAGAAGAAGTAAATTCATAAAGTATCCCCGCCTCAAGAACAACCTGGAACCAATCCGCCTCATCCGTTGGCGATAGGTTATGGGGACCGTGGATGCGTTCATCCAGTGTGGGAGCGTCAAGCGCCGATGCGCCATATATGTTATCATCATTCGGGTCCCATTCATCCATCCAAGAAGATGTTTCCGGCAGCGATCGATATTGAAGTGTGTAGGCGCCAGTGGAGCCGGGATCGTGTAAGCTCACACGCAGAAAATAGGCGCCCTGCCTATCCGGCGTATACATCAAATGGAAATTATACCCAGTCCCACTATCATCATCCTGCGCGGCGATAGCGCTTCCATTCGTGTGGAAGAGAACGCCCACCGTATCCGAATCCCCCACACTCCGAAACTCAACCGGCTCACCCGCCGGAAGAACAATCTGAAACCAGTCATAAAGATCGGACAAAGATAGGCTATGTGGACCGTGCGTCTGCTCAGACACATCAGGAGCCGGAAGAATGACCGCGCCGGTAAATGTGTCATCAATCGAATCCCATTCATCAACAACAGGAACCGGCGCTTCACTCACCATCCGGTAATGAAGCGTATAGGGAGCATTCTCTTCTCCAAGCGTACGCACGCGCAGCAGGAATTTCCCATCCGCTCCCGGTGTATAAAGAAGATTTAAATTTCGCTCCAAATCCACAGCGTCATTATTGAATACCAACGTGACGCCATCCGGATAAAACAATTCCCCCACAAGAAACGATTCCCCGGGCGAATAAAACTGATATGAACAACCCTCAGACAAGGTAAAAAGAAACCAGTCATACCGATCCTCGCTGGACAGAATATGAGGCCCATGCGTCCCTTCCCCCTCAGAAGGAATCTCCAGCATGGTAGCGCCTTGATACACATCATCCCTCGGATCCCAAACGTCCAAATCCAGCGCGATCACCGTTTGGAAACCAGAGAAAATGAGCGCGGAGAACAAAATGTAGAACAAAGTGTAGGGTGGGCTAAAAGCGAAGCGTAGCCCACCATCCACTTTATCGAAAATGAAATTCATTAATAAATTTAAAAACATATTACATCCAATAATCGTCCTATCATCGATATTCCAAAACTTACTTTTGGTGGGCTACGCTGCGCTTTTAGCCCACTCTACTCGATACTACTCGATACTTCTCGATAAAACATACATTTATTCACCCATACATTGATTGATTAAACCATCTGGCATACTTTCACCCCAATCAATTGTATACAAACTCATACCCACATATTTTTTAAAGGTTGACCATTTCCAGTCTTTTGGGGAACTAACATAACCATGCTTAACTGGATTGTAATGTATATAATCCATATGGTTATAATAATCATCCTGATTACGAATGCGATGTTCCCAGAACCGACGTTGCCAAATCGATTGCTCTCTTTTTCGGATACGGGATGAGGAACGTTGATTTACTGTTGGTTTCCATTTTTTATACAACCGCGTAAAACCTGATTTTATTAAATTCCAACGAACAGAAAAATTAGAATCTCCCTCCGGCAATTTCCATAAGACATGAAGATGATCGGGTAATAATACAAAACCTCCTATCCGAAATGGATGGGAATGTTTCACAATGAGTAAGGATTTCCGAAGAAGATTCCAAACCTCTTCACAATCAAAAATCGCCTGCCGTTTATAAGTTACTACCGTAAAAAAATACCAAGATCCTGGTGTATAGCATCTTCGATATTCCGGCATTGATTTGTCTTTCTTATATATAAAATGTCGTATGTACTTTGCTGGGCGCGCTGTGTGGCGCTGTATGGCGCCGTATGGCACTGTGTAGGATGGGCTAAAAGCGAAGCGTAGCCCACCATCTACTAAATCATAAAAAGTCACAAAAAAAAACCAAAAATCAAACTCCATCAAAAAACTTCTGTATGATACCTCTATAATTTATATTTGGCGCCCTACTACTCGTAATTGTTATCCCACTCCTTCTATTCTCGTCTTCATTTCCAAGAATTTGAGAACAATATCACCCTCCCAACCAAGAAAAGAATTTCTGGATATCGTTTCAGTTCCAATTCATTCTTAACGATAATAAATGAGATACGCTTTTACTCTATAATGAATGCGTTTTTGAGCATCTATATCTGGTAGGCGCAATATAAAGAGACACCCATATAATGGGGTAGTAAAGTAATTCCCTGGTTTACATGATTACTTGAAACTAAAAGGCGGCTTTTCGCCATGATGTGGATTCAACGTCTACTTATTTTCATAACAACGTTATTCTCTTGTGTTTCTGGATTCGCTCTCGATGAGCCTGTGCCATTATCCGTAGACGCCGGAGTGGAAAAGACTACTTATATCCTCCATCCAACGCCTCTCGACGCCACGGTCCAGGGAGGCGATGGGGCGTATATCTATACCTGGATCATCCGGTTTGGACCTGATCTCGATTACAGCCAGCTGTCCGCCACAAATGTGGAAGATCCAATATTCACTCCTTCGCTTAGCGGAACATATGGGCTGGAACTTACAGTCGTATCCGGTGAAAACGCGCCGGTCCGCGATCTCGTTCTCATTACGGTACAGGATTTATTGACCGTTAACGCCGGACCCGATATCTCGATCCGTATCCTTCAACCCGCGCAACTTGATGGAACCGCGCAGGGAGGTGGAGCCAGTTACATTTACCTTTGGGAGATCGTATCCGGACCGGATACTGACTCAAGTCAATTTTCAGCGGTAAATGTGGAAGATCCAACATTCACGCCTGCCACCTTAGGAACCTATGTTCTCCAATTGACCATCGATAACGCCGTCCAAGAGCCTGTTAGCGACACAATCACCGTTGTTGTGCTACCAACGATTTCGGAGAACACCGCGATAGTAACCGATGGTGTGGACACCTACGACGACCTGAGCGGAGATGTGGATTTCGATCCGATCTCCAGACGGGAATTAGTCATCCGATGGAATTTCGAAGGAGAAAATGTCGAATATTTGAACGTAAAGGATATTCAGATTTACGTTCGGATTAACTACGAGGATGATTACACATACTTAGGAAAAACCGGCACAGGAGCCGCCACATTCTATTCCTGGAACTCGGACAATGCGCTTCCCGTAGAACCCCTATCTGTCAAACGCGCTCAATCCCGCGCACAATACGTTTTTCCATCAGCGTCTGGATCAATTGATCCACGGTTCATCAATGGGCCTGAATTTGGGAAACTCTATCAATTCCGCGTCTATTTTTTAACCAAAGACGGTTCGCCTTTATTCTATGGCCCATTTGACACAGTAGCCTCGGTGGCGTTTCTCCGGAAATACGAAACACCCACACCATTTATCACCTACACACCAACAAAAACACCGACGGCGACGCAAACGCCGACCATCACAAATACGCCGGCGGAAACCCTCACACCAACCATTACAAATACACCGACGGAGACGTTAACTCCATCCAACACACCGACGGTGACGAACACACCCACATTCACTCATACGCCAACCGCGACATATACGCCAACCGTAACCAACACGCCGACGGTCACTCCTACATATACGCCAACCAATACGCCAACCGCGATCTATACATCCACCCCAAAGCCTCCATACGTTGAAGAGGCCGTCACACTCTACGTGAACCGGACCGCTGTTATCCGTCAGATCGCCGAAGAGGGTCAATCGGCGTGGTTCCGTTTCCAGACCAATTCAACAGGCGTGTACACGATCGAGACGCGCCGTGCGCCGGGACAGGTATCCCTGGACACGATAATGCTCCTCTATGGACCGAACAGCGTATCCCCATTCATCACAATGGATGATGACGGCGGATTGGGAACATTGTCAAAAATCACGGAAACGCTGCTGGGAAACAGCGTCTATTACATCCAAGTCATCGCATACGATCCTCCAACCGGTTACTATGGAATCGACATCATTGAAGCGGAACGAAGCTCTACACCAGTTCCATTCCCAACGATGACAAGTGTTCCTACAAAAGAACCGGCGCCAGGGGACGCGCAAATCCGCATCAATCCGCTTACATTACAATTCCCAGCAGGCGTTTCAACCAGTGAAACAGCGTTATCCGAAAACAAGAAACTCTTATCGCCAGAATCCGATCCAGACTACCGCGTATTTCTAAAAACAGGAACCATCGATGCGGATGATCATACAAGTAGAAGCGTTTATCAATCTGCAATTGCGAATGAAACCAATTGTACAAAACATTTCCTGATCCAATTCGATCAGCTGCCTTCCCAGGAAGAGAAAGAACAACTGGCCACGCAGGGAATCACTTTATTAAGTTACATCCCCAACTACGCCTATTGGGCGGCGGTTGATCCTGATTCCAACGCTGCATTTTCTCTTTCAAATAAATCTGTTAAAGATCGAACGCGCTGGTCGATTCCCGCATCTTCCCTCATAAAACTCTCCCCCGCCGCGAAAGCGGGTCTTTTCCCAAACAACGCCCGGAGAGACGACGGGCGGGTGGAAACTCACGTTCTCATCTTTGCGGATGTAGACGCCAATAACGCGGAACAGATCATAGAAGAATCGGGAGTGGAATGTCTTGGTTGGACATACCCGCAAACGATGCGGGCCGCCTGCCCACCGGAATCACTCGAATCACTGGCTTCACTCGATATTGTCGAATGGGTGGAACCAGCGCCCGCGCCCAATCAGAAAGACAACGCAGACGCCGCCCGGTTA
This sequence comes from bacterium, assembly GCA_963663405.2. GTDB lineage: Bacteria > Hinthialibacterota > Hinthialibacteria > Hinthialibacterales > Hinthialibacteraceae. Next base: position 101,936 of record CAXXSM010000036.1, read on the forward strand.
TCGAATGTGACGGATCTCTATTCAATGCCATATGAATTAAACGGGAAGAACGTAACCATAGGCCTATGGGATGAAGGGCGCGTCTATCCACATCATGATTTCGGATCGCGGCTTATTGCCGGTGATTATGGCTCATCCATCAGCGATCACGCCACCCTCACCGCGGGCGTTCTCGGTGGATCGGGAGCGGGAAACGCGCTGGCCAAAGGCATGGCGCCCGCCGTGACGCTGCGGTCATACGATTGGGAAGGCGATACATTTGAAATGCGCATGAGCGCGCGTCTCGGTGTCCGGCTGACCAATCATTCATACAGTGAAATTGTGGGATGGCATTTCGACGAGGCGTCAAACGTTTGGATGGATTACGGCAATTCATTCATGTTTGGGAATTATACGTCCACCACACAGGAATGGGATCGTGTGGTTCAAGAAACGAATCTCATCGTATTCAAATCCGCGGGCAACGACCGGAGCCAAGGCCCAGACGCATGGAATAACGGCCCTTACAGAGATGGGCCCTACGATTCCCTCCCACCGGTCAGCAACGCTAAAAATATCATCACGATCGGAGCCACAACGGATAACGGCGCCATGACCTCCTTCAGCGCCTGGGGACCAACCAACGACGGCCGCGTCAAACCCGATCTCTGCGCCAATGGGCATGGATTGATCTCAACTCTTCCGAATAACGGCTATGGCAATTCGTCTGGAACCTCGATGGCTGCGCCCGCCGCGTGTGGAGCCGCCTCGCTGCTTTATCAACTCTACCAATCCGAAACGGGCGAAGAACCGAAGCCGGAAACAATGAAAGCCCTTCTCATTCATGGCGCGGTGGATCGGGGCCGAACCGGCCCCGATTACGTATACGGTTGGGGAACAATCGACGCGAAACAAAGCGCGGATTTAATCAAGGGACGATCGTGGCGAACCGGATCACTGATCACTGGAATCGCGCGGACCTACCAAGTAATAATTCCCCCCGGCGCGGAGAAACTGAAAGTTACCCTGGCGTGGACTGATCCACCTGGCTCCCCTTCAGCGGTGAAGGCTTTGGTAAACGATTTGGATTTGCTGCTGACAGCCCCATCCGGCGCGCTGCATTGGCCTTGGGTATTGAAAAAAAATCTCCCTGGCTGGACCGCTTCGCGGGGCGTAAACACAGTAGACAACATTGAACAAGTATCAATTAACAATCCAGAACCAGGCGTATGGACCCTCGAAGTCCAGGGAACCGCAATCCCATGGGAACCACAGGAATACACACTCGTTTCCGAATCGTTCCAGCAAAGCGTTTCTCCACAATCATTCCACATTTATAACGATGGAACGGGAACGCTGGATGTGACATCCATGTCTCTAGAAGATGGCGATTGGATCACACTCTCCCCCCAAGCGCCATTCTCAATCGCGCCTGGAGAAGAAAAGAAGATAGCCGTCTCAATCGATCGCAGCCGGGCTCCGCAAGGAAACGCAACAGGCAGAATTCTTGTCCAATCCAACGATCCTGACAAGAATCCATTCCCAAATGGCGTCTATGTATATATCAACACAAATGTGGAACCAACGCCAACGTTCACACCCGTTCCACCGACAGCGACATTTACTCCAACATGCACACCAACCGCTACGGCGACGAATACACCTACAGCCACCTTCACGCCACAGCCTACCTCCACACCAGTGGTTCCTACAAAGACTCCGGTTCCAACAAATACAGCGGGGCCACAGCCGACATCCACGCCGGTTATTAGACGATACACCTTCGATCCTCTTCCACTCACATTGGAGTCATTTGGATTTTTCCACTCTCCGGAAGACGCGAGTGTTCATATCGATCGTATTCCAGAAGATTACGAACGGTTTGAAGCGACGAATGGTGTCGGCGTGAGTATTGAACTACAAGCGGGACAATCTGTAACCATCTCAGGATCGCCGATCAACGTACAAGAAGAACCGGTTCGTGAATCGGTCTGGTTCAATGTGAACAATGCGCAGGTTCAAATCGCCTTCGGCGCATTCACGGAAATCGATGGAAATTCCAGCGCTTATACATACTCTCTGCTCAATACATTGGAACTGGCGGAAAATGAATGGAGGAAAAACGAGATCGAATTCGCCGCCGGGTATACCCGCGTCACCCCCTTCCTAATCGTGTCCAACGAAAGCCAGGAAGACGCGCTCGTCTATTTTGACAATTTGGAAATCGCGCAAAATGAGCCATCCACACTTGGAACACCGATTGATCCCGGCCCTTGGCAGCCGAATCTATGGATTTCCGAATCGGACGCGGGACTCGCATATGAAGATGGATCAGCGCTTGTTTTAGAGAAATGGACACAGCATAAGATCAGCCGATTCGTAATGGCGTATGAACAAACAACGTATCCCAACCGCGTCCATGTGGAGATTGACGTAATCAAAGAATTTGGAACCACAGGTTCATTAACACTTTGGACGGGAAACGGCCCCAGCGCGTTTCAATCCAGTGTCCCCTTGGACGAGTTACCCATAGGGGAAATAAAAACCATCCAACTCTCCGGTGTTACTACGCGGAACGCTGGAGCCATGCACATCACAATTCAAATCGCTGGAGAAGACCGGCAACGCGTTCGGATTGAAGAGGTAAGGATTTTTGAAGCGGAGTATTCTTATTAGATTGAAACGCGAAGTGAATTAAAGTAACGCAAAAATAGAAAAAAACATATCCTTAGCGTTCTAGTCGAATCTCGGTATGTACTCACTTTTAACGAAAAAACGGTGGGACTCAACCACAGAGCCCCACCGTCTTCAATTCATTCAACTTGTAATACGATACCTCTATTACGCGCCGGGCACTTTGGGAAGTCTCGACAACGCCTCGGCTACTTTCTCCGCCGGATATTCATAATCCTGCAGTTCATTCGCTAGATACGCGTCATATGCGGTCATATCGAAATGACCGTGGCCGCAGAAATTGAAGAGGATCGTCTTTTCCTTGCCTTCTTCCTTGGCTTTCAAGGCTTGGTCCACTGCGCCGCGGATCGCATGCGCGCATTCCGGAGCGGGAATCACGCCTTCCGTTTTCGCAAAGAGAATCGCCGACTCGAAGGTGGCCAGCTGCTGCAGCGCGACCGGAGTCACCAATCCTTCTTCGATCGTGCAAGACAGCAATGGAGCCAATCCATGATATCGCAAACCACCGGAATGGAAAGCGGGCGGAATGAAATCATGTCCAAGTGTGTGCATACGGATCAGCGGCGTCATTTTCGCGATGTCACCGAAATCGTACGTCAACATGCCTTTTGTCATGCTGGGACACGCGGCGGGTTCTGTCGCGATGATCTCGATATCCTGCCCATTCGCCTTGTCGACCGCGTAGGGGAACGCCAAGCCCGCGAAATTACTGCCTCCACCCACGCAACCAACTACGACATCGGGCGTTGTGTTGATTTTCTCAAACTGCTTTTTCGCTTCCAAACCGATGATCGTCTGATGAAGCAACACATGATTGAGCACACTGCCCAACGCGTACTTCGTATCATCATGCGTAGCGGCGTCTTCCACCGCTTCACTGATCGCGATCCCTAAACTGCCCGGCATATCCGGATCTTTTTCAAGAATGGCGCGGCCCGTGTTCGTCACGTTACTCGGACTGGGATAAATATCGGCGCCCCACGCGCGGATCATCGACCGGCGGTAGGGTTTCTGCTCGTAACTGACCTTCACCATATAGACGGTGCATTCCAGATCGAAGAAACTGCACGCGAAAGACAGCGCGCTGCCCCATTGACCCGCTCCGGTTTCGGTCGAAATCCGCTTCACGCCTTCCTGCTTATTGTAATACGCCTGCGCGACGGCGGTGTTTGGTTTGTGACTGCCCGGAGGGCTGACCGATTCTTTTTTATAATAAATCTTCGCGGGTGTGTCCAACGCTTTTTCAAGCCCGTACGCGCGGTACAAGGGCGTCGGACGCCACAGCGTTAAAATATCCAGAACCGGTTCGGGAATATCAATCCACGGATCTGTGCTCATCTCCTGCTGCAACAGCGCCATCGGGAAAATCGCCGCCATTTTTTCCGGCGCGATCGGTTCTCCTGTTCCCGGATCCAAATACGGCGCAGGCGGAGTCTTTAAATAGGGGGCGATATTCAGCCATTTCTTTGGGATTTCATCTTCGGTAAGCGTGATTTTTCTGTGGAGCATAATCTCTTCCTTTTTATTCACATTCTTTTCCGGCGCCGCTGGGATTTGACATAGCGCAAAAACTTGGACGGGCCGTCATTAAAATTATACTAAATTAAATCAATTGATCCCGCTTACCAAGTGGAACGAGTCAATTTACAGAAAAAAAGCGGGTAATGTCGCCATCACCCGCTCGAATACGTGTTTTATTATAAAAATAGTATTACTTTTTCAATTTCTTACATTCGCAGGCCGCAGCGGTTTTGTCCTCAGCCTTGGCGCACTGCGCTTTCTGGCAGCATTGCGTACACTTCGCTCCATATTCACGAACGAAATCAACGCATTCCTTAATTTCTGGAACCGACGTGGTCCAGTTGTGCTCATATTCGATTGAAATATTGCCCGTAAATCCTTGGCGCTGCAGTTCGTCCAACGCGCCTTTCAGATCCCCGGCGCCTTTACCATACGGCACATCATGCGCGCCGGACTGATCCGCTTCTTCGCGTGTAGGGCTGAATTTATTGAGATCTTTGAGATGGCAGCTGATAATCCGCCCATCCAGAATCTTCAAACCGTCCACCGGTTTGATATTCGAACGCATCCAATGACCTGTATCCGCGCAGGCGCCCATCCGGCAATCGCGGTCTTTCACACACGAAAGAACATATTCCGGATCCCAATATTTATACTCCGGATGCTGGCCGCTCTTCCCATGATTGTGTATGGCCAGTTTGATGTCATATTCCTTCACCAAGTTTTCAAGCAAATCAAAACACCCTGCCGCCGGTTCTGATGTGATGCAGGGAATTCCCATCACTTTGGCGAAATCAAACACTTTCCGATTGGCTTCCTCATCGTTCCCCATACCGACAACGCCGTAATTGACCAGTTTGATCCCTTCTTGGTCCAATTTGATCTTCGCCTTGGCCCAGACATCAACAGGAGATTCATGACTGAACGGACGGGGATCATCCGGACTCAGTTTCTGTCCCGGATACGCTTCAATCACTTTACAGCCGGTTTCTTTCGTCTTCTCAATCGCTTCGAAAAACGAATACCGGTTGAAAGAATACGCCTGGCAGCCAATCAGAAAACCACCAACCCGCAAACCGCAACCATCATTCGCGCAACTACAGGGACAAGAAGCGCAGCATTTTTCAGCTTTCGGGCATTGCCTTTCACTCGCGCAGCATTTCGCCTCCGCTTTCGGACATTGCCCCTCACTCGCGCAACAAGTTTCATCGCTCTTTGCGTTCTCAGACGCGAATGTCTCAATCGGCGCGGCGCTTAATGCGATCAACGCGATCGCAGCAATAATACTGAATGTGAATAATCTCTTCATACTGGTTTTCCTCCATTTATTCCTTTTTTTCAATCGTTGATCCGCAGCTCATCGGTATGAATCCTGCAAAAAAAGAAACACCCCGAACAGCGCGGCTTTGGAATACTGTGGATTATATCGAAAATATAACAATTCCAAGACCCGCATCGAACGCGGATACCCAAAATAGTATATCTTCGCCCAACGAATCATTACTAAAATGGTAATGATTAAAATTAAAAAAATTTTTTACTCAAACTTATTTTCCTTACGAGTTTTCATTTCGAATAAAAATTTCTTTTTTAAACGATATAAGAATAAAAATGAAAATAAACCAAAACCTTACCTTTCTTCAATATCTTCCTTCCTCGATAAGATCCCGCACGTTTAAGCCGCCAAGAGAATTCCTTTCGGATAATTTATCTAATTCTTTAAATATTTGACGAATACGATCAGTGGATGGGGAGTGAACAGGAATCAATTGCGCAATAGGAGATCCATGTTTCGTGATCGTGAAACTTTCCCCCTTCCCGACACGGGCGATCAACTCAGAGAAATGATTTTTTGCGTCGGTTAATTTGATCTCTTCCATTATGAAACACTCCTTAGAATAAAAACCTTCAACCTTCAACCGAAACACTTATAGAGCTATTTTTGCGGCCTTCCCCCTAATATATAGGGGGCCGCAAGCTAGCAGCGGCCATCATCAAACGAAGCGCTGTGAAAGGAGCCTTGGATCCCACGTTTTTGATTAGAGATGGAAACGTGAAATCAAGGCGAATCGGCAGCATTCCTGGAATAAACGCCACGATCCATCGCATCATATGGATCGCCCTATGGTTCCAGAAAAAAAGGAATCCGGCGGAATGGTGGAGCAGACGCCGGGAGCCTCATCCGTACCGTGAGGCAGCGGTTCGGTTTTGGATCATGGGTCAAAGAAAGACGCAGCCAACGCAAATGATACAAACCCTAAAAAAGTTGGGCGCCCAACACAATCAAAAATGAAGGAGAAAAAAAAGAGATTCAATCCACAGTATGATTAATAATAAAGCGGCCAATTAATAGCGGACGACTCCCTTTCCGGACTGTTGGAATCGAGTATGACGCCGTTCCCCGTGCGGAAATAATCCACGGTGATCTGGCCGCGTGTATTCCCCTGAAAACCGATCTGAATAATCCCATCCGCGTCAACATCGGGCGTTCCCCATCCATTCCATCCACTGCCGGGCATATCCACTAAAGCCGGTTCATCGAAATTTCGGTCGATGTACAGTGTCCACGGTGAATGGTCGCCCAACGCGCGTTCGGGCCAATCATCGCCCTCAAACGCCTCACCGAAATTAATCAATGGATAGTTGATCACCTTCTCGTCATACAAGAGATAATCCAATTCACACACAAAAGTAATGACATGAAATTCCGAAAAGTCTACAGCGGCTTTCGGCAGGTTTTCGTTCGCAAAATAGCGGCTTCCGATTTCATTCTTGTCAAAACTGCATAACCACGTTCGCCCATTCGAGTATGTGTCAACCTCTCCACCGGGCTGATTTTTAACCGGATAGATAGACGCGCGGTCACCGTGGTCATCAGGAGCGCCGTTATTCGGTCCTCCGATCTGATCTACGCGGACGCGGAACTCATACGTAAACGCCCATACATCCACACTCAGATCATCCGGCTCGATCCAAGAGACATCATGCGTCAAATAAATAGTGGAACTATCCGCTCCCAGCCGTGTGACGGTAACTGTGCCGTCACTATTTTGAGTAATATCCGCCTGCGTTCGCGGTGGTTGGAAAATATACCATCCTTCCGCCTCGTAATCATCGAGTACACTGACGATATCCCACTCCTGCGCGAAAGCGACGCTCGATGCCAAAAGAACAAACAACGTGATCGCAATCCTTTTCATCAGAATAACCTCCCATTCGGACGTATGTTTCACAAATATTCCTCAACCTATCATATTATTCATGCGAAAGCAATGTTTTTTTGTTTTGGAAAAGCCTATTGCCTTGAATTGCTGGCTAAAAATGAAGCATAGATCTCCATATCGTTGACCTTACTTATATCCTTAAAAATCTACAGGCCGATGTTCAAAAAAAAAACATCCGTCCTCGATATAATCCCCCCTCTCAATTTTCAACAGGATATCTTCTTCATACGAAGGATAAAACATCCGTTTTTATTGCTTGATTTACAATTAAAAATGATCGTTTCTTCATTTGATTCATGCTACGATATGGTTGGTGAGTCACCACCTTTAGGAAGGATTAAAAACCATGCAAGGACGTCTCGCGCTTTTATCTTTGTTGATCTTACAAACCATCGCGTCATACGCTGATTTTCCCACCGAATATTTCCCTGACGGGCCCCGGCCGCGTTTGTGGTTGACACAAGAGCGGCTCAGTGAGCTGCAAAAGGCGCGGGATATGGAGGCGTTCGTCTGGCAGGAATTCTCCAGTGAAACCGATCGCTATTTAACGGAGGATCATTGGGACGGTCCCGCTCCATTGATTCCTTATATGGCGCTGATGTATGTTCTAACGGAAGATCAAAAATACGCCGATCGCGCGTTCGAATTAATGGATCAGCTGCCCGATACACCGGAACCCACCTATTCCATTTATACTCATCATTGTTATGCCGCATTGGCGTTTGATTGGCTCTATACCAACCCCGCTATGACACCAACGCGGCGGGAGACCTACGCGCGCCAGATGACCGGTTGGAGCGATCTCGTATGGCAAGAGATCAACCATGAGGGAACCGTGAGTGAATCATCAAGAGAACTCATCGCTTCGGGAGCCGCGCATCTGCTTTTCGGCTGCGCGTTATATGGGGAAACGCCGGAAGCGCAAACGATGTTGGATCGCGCCTGGCTCCTTTGGGAACAAGGCCAGGGGCCTGTGGAGGAAGCGCGGTCAATCTCTTCCATGATTCGTGAAACGATCGGCGGGCATTGGTATCGAGGGATGCCGCTGTTCCAAGGCATTGACCAAAATGGATTGACTGTGTATTGGACGACTCTTCGAACCGCTTGTGGATACGATATCGATCAAATGGAACCAGAGTTAGCCCCCTTCTGGCCCAATGTCCTGCGGACAATACTCGATCTGACGGACCCTCCCCGCGCGCGTTTTCATCACACGGGTGAAACAGGCAATGAAAATGTGATCGTGGAATGGCCCTGGGCTCTCGCGTTGCTCAATCAAGCGATCTATCTATCGGCTCAATCCGGAAATGAGAAATGGGCTTCATATGGACAATATTACGCGGAAGAGATCGATGGGCGGATTGAGTATATTAATGATGATTTCTGGCCGTTTTTCTTCTTTACTCCCTCAGTGGAGAACGTTGATCCATATCACGCTGGAATTCCCCCAATCCGATACTGTCCAGGATTGAAATGGCTGTTTTTCCGTGATAGTTGGGAAACGTCGGCGAATTGGGGAATGCTGTCGGGACAGGGCAGTACAAACATTGATGGCCATATGTTGGATGTAGGGCATTTTACGCTTTGGCGGGAAGATGATTTCTTGACCAAGGATTGCCCGCAAAATTCCTCCTATTATGGAACCTGGCAGGCGTTTAATTCTCTCTCAATTCAAAACGGCGAGGAAAACGGTAAGCCGATCCAGTCAGAGCCGCGGGGCCCTGCGTCTTTCGAGCGGTATCGGATCAATAATACCGAACCGCTTTTCGCGTACGCCATGATCCAGGCCGATGACCAGTGGGATGGTGAAGACATCGCCCGTGTCGATTCTTACCCGCCGCCATTTCTTTTGGGCCGGAGATTATTCAATTATTCTCGACCGTGTGCGCACAAACGATCCAGGCTGGGTAAAATACCGGCTGCGCGCGCTGACTCCCCCAACATTGGACGGGAAAACAATTTCGCAGCTAAGTCCCAACGGCAAACATAAACTCTTACACCGCACTCTCTCTCCTGATAACTGTTCGTTTCAATTAATCGATGAGACCACCGCTTGGGATGGCAAAGTCGATGATTGGGTCATCGATTTGAACGATCGGAAATGGCAGTATGAAATCCAAGCGGATAACACGAACCGGGTGAATTTTCTAAACGTGATCCAAATGGGACCCGTGGAAATGCAGGATTTCGACACGCTGCAATCCATCATGGGAAATGGAAACCTTGGCGCGCGGCTGGGGGATTGGGTCGTTGTCTTCATGGATGAAAATCTGCTTCGATCGGAGACACAGTATACCATCCAATCACCAGTTCCGGGGATGAAGCATCTCGTCTGTGACCTGGAAGCGGGTGTTTATGTTATCAATATCAATGGAACGGATTCGCGTCTCGCTGTGGTCCAGGAGGGAGACAACACAGCTTATTTTGAAACGGACACAACGCAGAGTCCATTGATCGTGGCGCTGTCTCAAACCAACGAAATCACTCCAACGCCAACGATTCCGCCAACCACTACCCCGCCGTCAAGTACTCCAAAGCCGGCCGCCACACACACGCCTCAAATCTCTCCCACACCCTCACCAACGCTGGGGCCGATGATCTGTGTGGATGATGATAACACAACCGGCGCCGAAGACGGCACGGCGCTGCATCCATATAACACGATTCAGGAAGCGATCGACTCCGCTCCGATGGGCGAACAAAAAACAATCGTGGTAGCGGCGGGCGTTTATCAAGAGAATCTTGTGATCGAGAATAAAATCATTCAACTCCAAGGCGGGTATGCGGGAGGTTCCGCGGTCATGTACGCCAATGGAGAGGGAGGCGCGTTTGTTGAACGTAATCCCGAATCGGCGGTTGTTACCTCAATCCAGGGCGATGGAACTTCATCCGTCGTGACGTCGATTGAATCAGAAACCATCATAGATGGTTTCCATATTACGGCTGGAACCGGATACCGGGATATATACATCGCTCAAGGCGTCGCCATTCATGGAGGGGGGATTTATTGTGTTGGCGGCGGGATTCGTATCCGGAATAACATTATTGAGGGAAACGATATTCGCCATCCCGGCTCTCCCGATCTAACAGGGAACGGCGGGGGGATTTACGTTGATGATTGTGAATATTTCCATCTCAACAATAACATTATTCGGAACAACTACGGAGGACGGGGAGCCGGCGTCGCGGCGCTGAATGTAAACGGCGCGTCTATCCATAACAACATCATCCAAGGCAATGTCGGAATTAGCGATCATGGAGGCGGGCTCTATCTCAGCGGTGATTTGGATATTTATGAAAATATCATTGAGAACAATGAAATCGGCCGTGATTTAGGTTGGGGCTGGGGTGGTGGGATTATTGTATTCGGTTTGAATACAAACGCTGTGTTTTCACAAAATATAATCCGCCATAATTATTCACCCAATTCAGGCACAGGCGTATATGTCGATGAAGCGGCGAGAGCGGATCTCTACCATGATTTAATATACAAGAATGAAGGAGAAACGGGGGCGGTCGCCGTGGATGGTGGAGAAGATGGAGAATCCAGCCTTTCACTAACAAATTGCACGATCGCCGATAATCAAGGCCGAGCCGATCTTACCGGACATGGGCTGCGGGTGGAATCGCTTGCGCGGGCGAGTGTGTTGAATTGTATCGTTTGGGGAAACGGCGGCGATGATTTTGATGAATTCGATCCTGGAACACTCACCGTTCAATACACCGATTCTGAAGAGCCGATCGCAGGTACCGGCAATTTCTCAAGCGATCCATTATTCGCCGATCCTGAAAATAACGATTATCATCTGCAATCCACAGGCGGGCGATGGGATCCCACGATGAATAATGGAGATGGCGGATGGATTCTAGACGCGTTCTATAGCCCATGTATCGATAAAGGGGATATCAATTCAGAGTATTCTGTAGAGATAACTCCCAATGGAGGGCGGATCAATGTAGGAGCCTATGGTAACACCCCGGAAGCCAGCCGCACCGATCCAGACTATATTCCACCGGTTAACACACCGACTGAAACGTTGACTCCTACTGCAACCGGAACGCCTGCTCCGACAGTAACGCTTGTTCCAAGTCCCACTTACACACTAACTCATACAGAGACGCCGACATTTACACAGACACCGACGATTACGCCGACTCCAATCCCCCCAAGTTTAGAACTGCTGCGAGTGTTTACATTGAATTCTGCGAATGAGTTTATTGAAATCCCCGGTGGATATGACTCGTTCCCAAGCGGATCATTTGAAATGGGCGCGCTTCCGGATGGGCCGGAGGATATGACGGACGGTTTTGGAGTTCGCATTATCGCTAAGCCGGGAGAGGTGGAACTTTTACAATTTCCGCCATTGCCTCTGGGCGAAGATATGGCGGCGCTGCGTGTGACAGTCCGTGCGGATCGTCCGGGAGCCGCTGTGGCGTTCGTGGGGCTTGATGGCTCGATGGATGGATCGATCGCGACGAACATTCCCGCAAACAGCCACATTTTCCTTAACGAGTATGACCGGATGACAGTCGTATTCGATCCCCCTGGAACAATGGTGGTTCCAATCATTCAGGTTGATAATTTGCGGGGATTTGAAACGGTTACGGTCTATTTCGATAATCTGGAAGTCTATAAGCTTCCTCATGAGGGATATATTCCCCACCGCTTTTTGCATGGAGAGACTGTTGAACTCTCTCCCGTAGCGCCCGGAGAGAAAACACCCATTCCAACGCCTTCGACAATCTGCCTTGATGACGGCTGTGAGTTAATCCGCGTCTTTCCGTTTGAGGCCGCTTCGGAATTCTCTGAATATCCAGGAGGATTCATTGATGCCGCTTCGGGTACCGTTGTTCTTAGTGAGATCCCCAGCGGCCCGGATGGATTCACTGATGGCCAGGGGGCTGTAGTAACAACGGCCCCGGAGCAGGTTCATCTGTTGATGTTTCCAACGTTGGATGTTGGTGAGGATATGGTTCTCCTGCGTTTATCAGTACGATCAACCGGTTCAGGAGCGGCGGTGGCGCTGGCGGCGGTGGATGGCTCGATGGATGGTTCGATCGCGACATTTATTCCCGCGGACAGCGCGATCTTTCAGGATGAATACAAGCGTATGGTCATCGTGTATGATCCACCAGGAACCAGCGTTGCCCCTGTCTTCCAATTGGCGAATATCGGCGGTCACGAAGACGTTGCCGTTTATATCGATAATCTGGAAGTGTTCCGGCTGCCTCGAATGGGATACATACCGAATCAATTACTATACGGCGTGTCCATTGAACCAACGCCTCCTCCAACCGATACGCCGGTTCCTTCACCAATACAAGAAGACACATTTATACCAACACCAGAAGCCACGGTTCCACCTACATCCATTCCAACACAACCCGCAGGCCGTGATGGCTTGTTCCAAGGAATCGGCGGGGGGGGAGCGCTCTTCTCACCATCGATGAGCGTTCACAATCCGGATACGATTTTCCTATCCACCGATATGGGCAACCAATATTACAGTCATGATTTCGGACGCCACTGGAAGAATATCGATTTCAGACAGTTTCAAGGAAACCGGTACTCCACGGTCCGTTTCACATCCGATCCATCCATCTTGTATGGAATATCCGTGACGGATGATTTGCGCGGAGAGCGAAGCACACCGATGAAAAGCCTCGATGGAGGACTGACGTGGGAGCCGCTGACGGTTGATCCAACTGATCCAGGACTTGGCGGGGAAGCGTATTCGCTCCACGCCGATCCATATTCAACCGGCCGCCTTTTTGTCGCTGATTATGGTGAACTCTATTTTTCCGATGATGGAGGAGACAGTTTCCGGCTTGTGTATGAAACCGATCATGGTGGAGGCGTCTATGTGGGTGGAGTGTTTTGGGATGGAAACGATATTTTCCTTTCGACATTGGATGGTTTGTTGGTCTCCACAAACGGTGGAGCGGATTTTGAACTCTCTTCGATTGGCGGCATTCCCGAAGGGAATACGATCGCATCCTTCGCGGGAGCCAAAGAGAATGGAACCATCCGTTTCTTTGTAGTAACCAGTTCAGACAACGTATGGAGCGGTATGGATGATCTCGATTTCCTTTGGGGGTACACAGGCGTCTACCGCTTGGATTGGGGGGAAGAAAATTGGACCCGCGTCAATGACGAGATCCCGGAATGTGTCATCCCGCAATTTGTGGGGATGGCGTTGAATGACATCGATACGGTCTATGTGGGCGGCGGGAAAATCTATCCCTGCGAGGGAGAGCCGATTGTTTGGAAAAGCGCCGATGGTGGAGAAACGTGGGAAGATGTTTTCCTTACAGAGGACAACGGAAATATCGCGACAGGATGGTGCGGCGATGGCGGAGAATTGAATTGGGTCTGGGCTGAAGTCGCGTTAGGATTCACCGTCTCGCCAATCGACGCTGACCGGGTTTTGATCTCTGATTATGGTTTCGCTCATGTGACCGAGGATGGAGGAGCCAGCTGGCGCGCGGCGTACATTGATCCCGCGTACGTAAATCCCGCAGGCGCCCAAACACAGCCGGGGCGCGCCTATCAGGGAAACGGTCTTGAAGACACAAGTTCCTGGTGGCTCCATTGGACCGGCGCAAATACCTTAATTGCGGCCTATACCGATATTCGAGGCATCCGCAGCGCTGACGGCGGCCAGACCTGGATATCTGGCATTAGCATGGGATTGCCGCACAACAGCACGTATCATATTGTTGAACATCCTCTAACAAATACATTATACGCGGCTACATCGTCAGTTCATGACATGTATGAAAGCCTGTATTTAGAAGATGTCCGGATTGATGATGGAGAAGGACATGTGGTTCTATCCGATGACGAAGGGGAGAGTTGGCAATTGCTGCATGATTTCGGCCATCCCGTTGTCTGGCTGGCTCTCGATGCGGACAACGACACAATGTACGCCAGCGTTGTTCATAGTTCGGAAGGCGGAATTTATGTGACCCATAATCTAAGCGCGGGCCGATCCTCTACTTGGACAAAACTGAGCGATCCACCCCGCTCGAACGGCCATCCCTTCAATATCCATGTGTTGAACGACGGCGCGTTGCTTGCAACGTATTCCGGACGGCGGGATGAAAACCGGGATTTCACCGAAACTTCGGGAGTGTTTTACAGCGAGGACGGAGGCGCCACGTGGAAAGATCGCAGTGATTCGGGCATGTTAGTTTGGACTAAAGATGTAGTGATCGATCCACACGATCCCACACAAAACACATGGTATGTCACAGTATTCAGCCATTGGGGAGAACTCTATCCCTATGAACGCGGCGGGATTTATCGCACCACCGATCGCGGCCTGCATTGGACGCGAATCAGCGATCTCTACCGGGTTGAATCCGTCGCAATACATCCAAACAATCCAAACCTGATGTTCGCGACAACGGAATTCGAAGGATTGTGGCGTTCGGATAATCTCACATCGACAAATCCAACATTCACCCAGTTGGAGAGTTATACCTTCCAGCATCCAACGCGCGTCTTTTTCAATCCCACCGATCCAAACAAAATATGGATAACCAGCTTTGGGGGTGGATTAGTGACACTTGATGTAGGGGCACAATAAAAAAGTGATTATGAAAAATATATAGTTATAGCCTCCATATAGTATGAAAAGAATTTAATCAATATTAAATTTATTAGATAAATGAGTTCTCAATAAGTTATAAATTAATTATTAAAAGTTGTAAATTGGAGTTGACAAAGAAAAGATTAAGCTTATTCTCTAACAAGAAAATAATCGAATAAGTGATAAATTTTTATAAGGAATAGTGTTTATTTCATTAATAAAGTGATTATTAAGAAGTAAAACTATCGTTTATATTATTTATTTTTTTCTATCCCTTACTTCTTAGTTTCTTTGATAAGAAAACAGTATGGATGAATAACTCTAGCAAGAATCATATATTTATGATATACGATTAACGATAAATTAGCAAATAAGTGAAGCTTGTAACATGGAGGTATAATAGATGTCTTTTTTAGAAGGGATAATTAGTAGTTATCTAGCAAGCCAATTTATTGCAGCTGGTTTATGGGGTTTAATTGCCATTTTGTTTGTTCTTTATGTTGTTATATCTAATCGGTTTAAACATTTTATAGTTATTCATAAAAAGATTGTATCAATTATCATTCCTATTATTACAACATTATTCATATTATTAGAGAGTAATGTAATTTCTCAGATCGTAATATTTATATTACAAATTCCAATCTTAATGTATTTATTTTATTCTCTTCCTGAATGTGTAACTGAATCTTCTAAACCCGAATCTGAATCCATATTTACTAGTTTAATAAATAATTTAAATCAGAAAATATATAGTAAATCTGAAGAAACTAAAATATATTATGAAACACTATGCGTTTTATTGTCTTCATTGCAAGATATAGATACAATTTTTAATGAATCATTTTGGCGTGGAAATCATGCAAATAATAATTTTGAACCAGCAATCTTGCCTAATGGAAATGAAGGTACTACTTTAGAATTAATATTAAATAATAAAATTGTTGATATCTTAAATAAAACACCTTTTCCTTATACATCATGTTCTCCCAAAATACATCAAAAAGCGAATATAGTAAGTGATGTTGGTGTATATTCAGAACTGAAATCAGATTTTAGATGGTTCATCGATCCTTTAGACGGTACTCGTTTAATAAAACGTAGATTTACACTTTTTTCCGTTTGTGTTGCATTGTGTAAGAAGGTTAGTGAAAATGTATTTAGTCCTTTACTGAGTTTAATATATATACCTACTACTAAGGAGTTATTTTTTGCTATAAAAGGAGAGGGAGCCTTCTTAAATAATTTTGATAATAAACTTACGATTGAGAATAAACCATTAGATAATTCATTTATCTATGTACAATATCCAAATATAGATTTATTAATTAATAAAAAGAATGATAAATTTAATAAGGAGTGTGATATAATCACCGATCTTTTTTCGAAGGTTCATCGTACTCATGGATTAAGATTGGCAAGTATCGGGTTGGCTTATCTTGCAAAAGGAACTTATGATGCTTATATTGATCTTGGTAATAATACCCTATTTATTGATATTGCAGCAGGTATGCTAATAATACAAGAAGCAAATGGTGAAATTAGACCTTTAATTATATCCAATGATGACAAAAAATGTGCAAAAATTTTAGATAGAATTCCACTCATAGCTGGAAGTAATAAAATTATCAACCAATTCTTTGCAAATTATACGGATCTAGAATTGTAAAAATGAATATTAATTACGAAGATATCAAGTTGCTTGTTGTACAAGTAGGAAAAGAAATCAATGAACAGCAAAAACAAGTTCATGTATATGAAACTAAAGAAAATGATGACATCGTTACTGATAGTGATTTATATGTAGAAAGAATGATATATGAAGAAATAACTTCAAAATATCCCCATCATGGATTTGTAAGTGAAGAAATGGGTGAAATCAATGCAGACCGTGAGTTTGTTTGGGTATTAGATCCAATCGACGGAACAAAACATTATAGACGTGGATCTTTTTTGTACTCTATTTCACTCGCATTACAAAGAAATAATGAATTAATATATGGAATTGTTTATATTCCTAAATTGAACTATCTCTACTCTTCAATAAAATATAAAGGTGCTTATCTAAATGACAACAGAATCTTCTGTTCTAAAGAAACCAGTATTTTAAATTCTATTATTTGTATGGAAATTCCGAGTCATAATTCCGAATCGATTAAATTGGAATGGTCTTCTAATAAAATAGATAAACTTATTCGAAATGTTTGCCGTATACGTATTATTGGAGTTGGTTCAATTGGTTTGTGTATGTGTGCAGACGGTCAGTTTGATGGATATTTAAATATAGGGAGTAATTCAGAATTCTATGATTATGCAGCTGGGCAATTGATTTTGCAAGAGGCGGGTGGAAAATTTTCCTATAATAATGGAATTATTATCGCTGGTCCATCTGTTATTCATGATAAATTGTTAATGTTGATAAATGAATGAAATTGCGCATGTTTTCTATATATGATTGTGTATTTCATTATATATAAAAAAAGACCGCTGAATTCGGGATAGGCGCCCAAAAACAGCGGTTGGGGAGGTTATTACATTTAGACGAGCTGCGTCTAAATTTTGTTCCTTATGAATTAATTTTATTTCTGTTTTTTTTATTTATTACTTATGAATCAGTTGGCTTGAACAAAAACCATAAGCCCCGCCCCCAGATCGGGCTCTCGCAATTTCTCAAGGGCTTGCGCCTGAATCTGCCGAACGCCTTCCGCCGATAATCCTAAAATCCGTCCCGCCTGCCGGAGGCTGACCGGCTCTTTCTGATCGTCCAACCCAAAACGGCACCGCAAAACGTCGCGTTCTTTCGATGAGAGCTGCTTGAATGCTTTAGCGACGTTTCGTTTTAATTCTTCGATCCAAAGATGGTGGCGAAGCGGCCCTGCGACGTCGATCTCCATGCGGTCTTCCATCGATTGGCCTTCTTCATCCTCCGCATGGATCGAAACCGTTGACGTGCCGAGATGGTAGATATACTCGACCTTCTCTTCTTCCATCCCGATCGCTTCCGCGATTTCGCCGTAACTGGGTTTCCGGCCGTTATGTTTGATAAATCCGTACTCAAAATTCTTTATTTTTTTCAGCGTTCCGACTTTATTAATTGGGATCGTTACCGTCCGGGATTTCTGTTCGATCGCCCGTTGCATAAAAAGCCGGATCCACCACGCCGCGTAGGAGATCAAGCGGCATTCTTTTTTTAAATCGTACCGGTCGATCGCTTCGATCAATCCCAGATTCCCTTCTTGGATCAAATCGGGAATAGGGATGCCTTGATTGCGGAACGATAGCGCCATCCGCACTACAAACCGCTGATTCGCTTCGACCAGTTTCTCTCGCGCCTGCGGATTCCCCTGACTCACTGATTGAAGCAGTTTTTTCTCTTCATCCGCTTTCAGGGGTTTGTGATTGATTCCTTTCAACAACTTTTTAATCGCGGAGCCATCAACACTCATGATAACTCTCCCTTCTTCACATACCGCCAACGCAAATAATAAAACAACAGAGTAAATTGTTCTCCTATATATCTAGTGTCAGGACTCGCTAAAAAGTTGGAAAATAATTTGAAATATTTTATATTTATTTGTAACTCAAAAAAAACAATGACTTAGGCTTCAATCGAATTATGGGGTTTTTATCATTTGTTACTTCAAGAGGATTCATTTTGTTACAAACATCGTATTGGACAATTGATTACCATCATCATTCAAAAAAATTTAAACAAAACCCACGACAACCCATTCAAGATCGCGTACTATGATAGGTTGAAATGTGTGCGACTAACGGTCACCTGAGCCAATTTGTAAGGAGAGAGCGCCTTTTCTGATGTCTGAATCCGTTGAAATACGTGTCTGTTTTATTGCGCCGAAAATTTATCCGCTCTTCAATCCTTTGATCCGCGTTCCTTACAGTGGAGCCGAGGCGCAGCTCTACGAACTCGCATCGTGTTTTGGACCGGGGCAGGATTTGGATATCCACGTAATTACGGATGATTACGGGCAGGAGGAAGTGGAATATTATTCTGGCGTTCTGGTATACCGTCACGGATTCGAAACGCGGCAAAAGCCATTCATAAAACGGTTGTTTTCACGCGGCTCATCATTGTGGGATCTGCTGGAAAAAATTGACGCTCAGATCTATATCCTTGCGGCGCCCTGCGGCGCAATGAAAGAGATCGCCGAATTCTGCCGGAAAAAACGGCGTTCGTTCGTATATCGCGTCTCGCATTTAAGAGAGTGTGATGGCAGCTATGTCCGATCAAAAAGCCGGGAAGGCGCGCAGTTTCAATGGGCGCTGAAAAACGCGCGTTTTGTGATTTGTCAAACTGAGGAACAGAGGCGGCTCTTGAAACGCCGCGAAGGGATCGAGGCGCAGGTGATCCCGAATACAGTTTCCTCTCCCCCTCCATCCAGTGTGGGGCGGACGGATGTGATTTGGGTGGGGCAGGCGTTGGAATGGAAACAACCGGAACTGTTTTTACGCCAGGCGGTGACGCTCCCAAATCAACGCTTCACGATGATTTCTATGCCTGTCGATATAGAGTATTTTGAAAATCTGGTCGAAAAAACCCGCGCCGCGCCTAATTTAGGTTTCGAAAATTCCGTGCCCTATCAAGAACTCTCTCCCTTCTTTGAACGGGCGAAACTACTTGTGAATACATCGCGCTATGAAGGATTCCCCTTCGTCTGGACACAAGCGCTTGCGTACGGCGTTCCCATCGCGAGTTTGAATGTGGATCCCGATGGAATTCTTGAAAAGGAAGAAATTGGAATCTGCGCGCATGGCTCCGAAGCGCGGCTCGCGGAGACGATCCAAGATCTTGTGACCTACGAACGGCAATGGCGGCGATACCACGAAAACGTCAAACGCGTCTTTGAAGAACAATTTTCGCTTCAACAGATCAAACAGGAATACTTGAAATTATTCGTCCAATGCCTCCATCGATGAAAAGGTAGGTTTTGCGTAATGGAGGACTCTATGCCAGGGCGTTAAAAATGGGATTAACGCCTTTCGACATACCATGTATACGTTCTTTTTCACCACCCGACAAACGGATCCCCTCTTCCGCGATAGAAAGGGCCATGCGGAAGAGCGATTCTTCTCCCGGCGGGATTGCGGCGGTGACTCCTTTGGATAATGTGAATCGCAGGGCCAGTGACGCTTCCCGCTTATCGGTCAGTGGTTGATACCAGCATTTGGGATAGGCTTTCCTGTTCGCGTCTTCGGGCCAGCGGGTTTTGGCCATCGCTTTCAGCGCGAGGCAGGCGGTGTTTTTCTCTTTCGCTTTCGCGAGGACCTGTGGGCCAAAGTTTCCCTGATACCAGCAGACGTAGTTAAAAGGGAAGAGGAGGGAATCAAAATCGAACCGATCCATCAGCGCTATCGCCGCCTCGGCGGAATGAGCGGAAAAACCGATGTGGCGAATAAGGCCTTTCTCGCGGGCTTTGACGAACGTCTCCATCGCGCCGTCCGGCGCGAAGACGGTTTCCACATCTTCTATGGTGGTCATCGCGTGAAGTTGATAGAGATCGAAATGATTCGTCCGCAATTTCTTCAGGGAAGCGTGTAGTTCTTTTTCGGAGCCTTCCTTTGTTCGTTCAGTTGTTTTACAGGCTAAAAAGACGCGGTCCCGGTAGGGTTCCAGAGCGGGGCCCAAACGGTCTTCCGCGTTTCCATAGGTAGGCGCGACATCGTAATAATTGATTCCCCGTTCAAAGGCTTCGGCCACGACGGTGTCCGCGTGGGATTGCTCCACTCCACTGACAACGATTCCACCGAAACCAATAATGGAGAGATGTATCCCTGTATTTCCGTATTCTCTTTTCATTATGCCTCCATCCGGCGCCGCATATCCGGATGTTTCTGTCATAGAGGCGCAGGCGCCTGCAATACCGGTCACCGCTGTTGTCTTAATAAAATCCCGCCGGTCCATGAGAATCTCCTTTTGGTTAAATCTTCACTTTTTTCTTGATGATCACATAAATGATAAGGATGAAAACAGCAAAAAAACCCGCATTTACGAGGAACGATATCACTAAATTTTCTTCCTCGGATAATCCGACCAATGTCTTGTCTACGGCGCGGGTGAATAAATCGAAATCCGAAACATCGCCAATATCGATAAACGGCAAACTAATTCCCAATCAACATCGATATCCTGTACTTTGACTAAAAGACGGTTTGTTCCTTCTTTCAATGTGGCGTCGACAAGATCGTCATCGATTCTGAGGGCGCGTGGCATCCATTTTTCATGGATCAATTTCCCATTTAACCAAACTTTTATAGCGTCATCGCTTCCCAGGGCCAAGAACACTTCTTCTTCCGTCGCTTTCACGATTTCGGAGTAGGCGTAAACAACCGCGTAATCGACGGCGCCATAGATAGCCGTGAAATCGATTTTCGTTTTCACACTGTTATAGAGTGTCCATGTATATTCTTCATTCTTCCATTGGAATTTCATATTCTCGGTGGGTTGAATCCCGCTTTCTCCTCCTTGTTCCGAAAGAAAATCGAAAGCGAAGGCGAATTTCTGATCTTCGGGAGTTGGTATTTCATGCGAATCTCCGGTTGTGATTCCTGTCGCGGATTGAACGGTGAACGGTCCGCAAAGAAGCCAATTCTTGATAAACGATTTGCTTTGATACTCCATCTGAGGAACCACATCCGATGCGGCTTGAACTAGGGAAGGGATGCTGAAAAGTAAGTATAAAATAATATATTGAATGAATGTGTTTTTATTCATTGTTGGTGTTTGTGTGTATTGATATCATGGATTTTTAAAAAACATCTTTATAAATATAACGCTTATAGGAGAAAAAGATAGTGGAAATTTCATTGGAAAATACGGTTTATTACTGTTTGACTGGAATCATTTATTATTCCTAACTTGCTTCTCTATCAAGTCTATTCGATAATTTATTTCTGGTTTTGTTACCAAGTTCTTAACGAGTTTCGTTTGTCAATTTATTCTCGAATGGCGAAGTAAATCGGAATTCCACTCAATGTTATTCCAACACGATATTTATGAACTGTCTATGAACTCAAATTTCTACCCTTGAACTATCTGATGTAAACGTCTTTCTAGCAAGTTTCATTTAATAATTATATAATAGTAAAGGAGATATACTGAAAAATGATTGTTTTGAGTAGTCGGTTTAAGAGACGCTAGTAGTCAGGATGATTCAATCGTTTGGATGGAACTCTTTTCTGGACTGAAATCGTTTTGTATCCAGCCGAATTTGATTCCCAACTTCGGATCGCCGCTTCAGTTCGTGATATTACTGAACGTAGAAAATTACAATCGCAGTTGTCCAATCGCAGAAAATGGAGTCTGTTGGACGGCTGGCGGGAGGCGTTCGCGCATGACTTCAATAATATGTTGAGTGTGATTCTCGGTTATTCACAGGTCGCTTTGAATCGTATTGATCCTTCCGAACCGATCCATGGAACATCCAAGAAATCGTAAAAGCGGCGAACCGATCCGCAGATCTCACCCGGCAGCTGTTGGCTTTTGCCAGGAAACAAACAGTTTTGCCCAAGGTATTGAATCTGAATTCGATCGTTGAAGGTATGCTTAAAATGCTGCAGAGGCTGATCGGGGAAGGTTTTCAAATCCAGTGATGATTTATGGCCGGTCAAAATGGATCCGAGTCAAATCGATCAAATCCTGGTCAATCTATGTGTCAATGCCCGTGACGCGATCTCCGAATGTGGCAAGATCATAATCAAAACGGGAAATACATACTTAGATGAAAAGTATTGCGTTGAACACGTTGGTTTTATAGCAGGTGAATATACGCAACTCACAGTTAGCGATAATGGGACCGGTATGGACCGTAAAACTCTCTCCCAAATATTCGATCCATTCTTTACCACCAAGAAAGCGGGGGAAGGCGCCGGTCTCGGACTGGCGACTGTCTATGGTATCGTCAAGCAGAACAATGGATTCGTGAACGTGTATAGTGAACTCGATCATAGAACCACTTTTAAAATCTATCTCCCTCCATTGAAGGGAGACATCGGTCAAAGTCAGGTTGAAAGTCCAGCGAAGCAGGAAATCCGTGGCGATGAAACTGTGCTTGTCGTTGAAGACGAGTCGTCGCTCCTTGAACTGTGTAAACAGAAATTGCAAGAACTTGGGTATTATGTGCTGGACGCCGCCACGCCAAGTAAAGCCATTGAATTGGCTGAGACTCACACCGGCGACATTCATCTGCTATTAACCGATGTTATCATGCCTGAAATGAATGGACAGGATTTATCGAAACAGTTGCTTACCTTGTATCCAGACATGAAGTGCCTCTTCATGTCTGGGTATACAGCGAATGTAATCGTTCATCACAATGTTCTGGATGAAGGTGTTCATTTACTCCAAAAACCATTTACGATTCAGTCACTGGCGATCAAAGTGCGCGAAGTGATAGACGGGTAAGAACGAATTATTCTTGCTAAAGAATCAACGAATGATAAGAGGGTATGGATTGGTTCCATACCCTCTTTTTACGTTAACAACAGCGTGGATTTGATCTACGTGGATAACATCGACACCCAGGCGTTTCCGTTGTTGTTGCTTTCAACGGCTTTTTCGATGAAGGCGATGCCCATGCGGCCGTCATCGACGGTGGCGTATTTTGATCCATCCGCGCCCTTATATGTTCCCGCCTGGTAAGCGCGCACATCGGCTTCGAAACAGCGATGCAGACGCGCGAAGGCGTCGTGGAAGGCTTCGGGGTGGCCGGAGGGGATGGTCGGTTCGGCCATCAGGTCGTCCGGTAGATCGCCGAGGAAGCCATCATTGGGCTGCACTTCACCACGCCAGTAGACGCGGTCGGGTTGTCCCGGCAGATGAATTGTGACGCATTCCGGCTCTTCTGCCGCCAGATCAATGTGCCCAACTCACCGTTCACCTCAATACCGAGGTCGTTTTTGTGGCCGATTGCGATCTGGGAAGCGCGGACCAGCGCTTTACCGCCGTTCGAGAGTTCGCAGTACACTGTGAAATGGTCGTCCAATTGACGGCCGCCGACGAAGGTTTCCAAATGCCCACTCAAGCGAGTGACGTTCAAACCTGTGACGAAACGCAGTTGCATGAGCGCATGGGTGCCGATGTCACCGCCGCAGCAGCTCGCGCCGGCGCGTTTGGGATCGACGCGCCATTCCGCCTGCATAACGCCCTGGTCTTCCGTGCGGCTGGCGAGCCAACCCTGAA
>CAXXSM010000037.1:0-20565 GCA_963663405.2 bacterium
CATAGAATCATCCCAGGAGAACGGGGGTGAGGATATCGCCAAGCGCCAAGAGGATCTTGCGATTCCGCCATACAATCAGCGGCCGCGCGAATAACATCCCGGAGTTTTGGTTCAGATGGATACGTTTCCGCAAGTTCAGGTAAACCGGCTAGTCCATACCCCAGGATATAAGGTTTGGCGAATGGATGTTGATACCCCACTTGATCGTCGGCGATGAATGGTGGAGAGGCGACAATCGGCTGGCCTCCCTGGCTGAATACATCTCCAGAAGAGAGTTTGGTTCTTAATTCGCGAAAGAGACGGAGCGCCGCATTAAAAAACGGTTCATGCCCGGTCCATTGCGCCAGCCGGATAAAGTCAATAACGTCTCCAATGTTCCGGCATTCTCCCCGATCCGCATGGACATGTTTGATGGCGTAATCGGTCTGCGCGCGCAAGGCCACCGCCATCCGGGGATCGCCGGTTTCTTCGTAAGCGTACAAAAACGAATCATATCCTTTCGTACAAAAATCGGACGCGTAATTGGTTCGCCACATGTATGGAGTGTCTCTCTTTTTGATATCTCTACCAGCCGCTTTGGCGCTGTTATATCGAGTTCCACCAAATCCTCGTTTGCCCTCGTTGTCTCCCCACCAAATAGACAGGTCATAAAAATTACCGCACCAAAGGAGCGCCGTTTCCCGCAGACGGGCATCACCAGAACGGTAATATTCTTCAAAGATCGGTGGACAATGATTCAGGCGATTCATTCCATAATCGGACGCAGGGCCGGCTTGGTTGAAACCTGTCACGTTGCCATAATCATCTCCCATCGCCATGCTTCTCACTATGGCGTCCCTGTGATATCTCTTTATTTCATCCAGCTGGGGTGAATGAGGATATTCGGCTGGGGCGCCGGAAGCATACACTTGATCGAAATATCCTGCGTCGATGTGGACCGTATGGGACGGTTCCAGCAAGGCCGTCCAAGGAGCCTGGTTGGGGCCTGTGATGACAAACGCCGCTCTCCTCCAAGCCATGTATTGATGTGGAACTTCTTCGGTTTGTAAGCGGCGATGATAAATGATTTCCGATCCACTTTCATTCCCTTTGACTCGCAACGAACCCCGCCGTGTCAAAGGAGCGATTGGAAAATAGAGTGATTCACAGCCGGATACAATGCAAGTTCCCTTCCCTTTTTCAAAACGATGTTCTTGCCACTCCTTATTCACCGGCTGTTGCTGATCACCAACGATGAACTGGTCAATTCCCGGTCCTTCGATTTCCCATCCCATGTCTGGTGAGATGGAACCGATTATTTCGGTTGGGACACGATTTTGGAGATGAACCTGAACGGCGGCGGTTCCAAGTGAATCGGCTCTGATTTCGATAATTCTAGGCCACTTTTCATCAAACTGAAAAATCCTTAGCCATAGGTAATGCGTTCCATTTTCAATCATTTCCAATGTGGATGGGGTGGAATTGGCAATGGCTGGGGCGATCAGTCTTGCTCGCCATGCGATTGCATTTTTCCGTTGAATCTCGATACGTTGGCCGTCTAGAATTAACGCAGTATCGCCGATTGAACAGTGATACTTTGCATTATCTTCATGTATGTGAATGGTATTCTCCTGTTGATCCGGCGCATGGAGTATTAACGAAAAATCGACTGTTTCATGGGATGTAAATGTATAAGGGAACGTCAAAATCGCACGGCGAACCGATCGGGGCAATCCTGGATGCCTTGTTAATATACGGATCGTTGGCAGAACTTCAAAATCACCAGTTTTAACAGCTAGACCCAGTCCATCCGGAAACGCGCCCGCAATAAAAGGTAAAGAGACTCGCACAAGTTGCGCGCCCAGTTTTGCAGGAACGATCTGAAAATGTGTAAGATCTCCTCCAATTCTATGGATCCCTTCACCCGAACAAGGAGGCGTAGAGAATGTAAAACGTTCTATCCATTTGTTAGTTTGATTTTCAATCCCTGCGTATATTGGATTGTTTAATTGTAAAAACCAAATCAAAGCAATTGTAGTGAATAAACGATTGCGTCGAATCATGGATCACTCCTTGTATTCATTAAGCTTTGTATATCGATAGGGGCAATAGATATGATGATAGGCCAATATCGTGAATTGGTAAACAATAGTAGGATTGAGATAGACTCACAATTACGAATTCAACCTAAAAAAATAGGCACCGGTCTGGACAATATTTTGACCAAACCCTACCAAATCCCATTCCGATGTCTACAACCGAAAGATTGTAATAACCTGCTGACAGCGGGCCGTTGCTTCTCCGGCTCCTTCCTCGCTAATGGCAGTTATCGTGTCACAGGCGATTCTGTGCCTATCGGAGAGGCTGCGGGAATCGCCACAGCGATGGCTCTTGAGAAAGGGATCAAACCGGGTGAACTTGATGGAAAGGAAGTCAGAGCGAGAGTAGAATCATTTCGGTTATGATCAGGTTTAAATGTTAATCATTCAAAGTCAGACCCATCAATAGCTCTAGGAGACATAGACGACATAATACTTACCCTTGATAAATCTCTCCTGGATTCATATGTCTTTCAATGAACCGGGCGCTCATCCGGATTCGTAGCATTCCTTTATTCCGCTTATTTAAATTATATGAAACTGCCAACTGCTATTCAGACCGTTTATTCCATTGGACGCTTTATCCATATGTCATTCTTTTTTATGTATAGATGCGGAGGATCTACATATTTTATTGGGATACCATTTTCATACCACCAATGACGGTCCTCGCGTCCTCTTTCATAACGAATAGACTCGGTGATCTGTCCATCTGTATTGAAGATCTCCTTGCTTACCAAATCCCCCTGACTGTTATAGTATTCCCGGTGACTAACTCGGTCATTCTTAAAATACAAATGACGAATTGGCTTACCATCTGAGTTCAGATCTATTTGCCGCACACTCTTTCCATGATCAAGGCGCCTACGATGTATCACTCCATCCGTCTGATGAACAATCTCTTCTACTATATCCGTTTTATCGTTGATCTCGCGTTTCTCGATTTCTTGACCGCTACTACGATAGATCGATCGCGTCCAAGAAAAATCATTGGGGATTTCATGTAAAATATGAAGAGTCCGTTCTTCATTGAGCGAGATCGTTTGGCTCAAGGCGCTTTCTAAACCCGACCACTCCACTGCGGTTACCGCATACTTTCCTTCCTCTAGCAGTTGCAACGTCTCTCCTGAGTGGTAAAGCCGGTCATTGATCTTCACTCCATTCAGGTAGATGTTATATCCTTGCGTTTCCCAATGATTTTCCCCTGGGATTAATTCCACTCCTTCACTGGTTACACGCAGAACAGGCCGATCGGGAAGCCGGACAACGGCGATATAGATATCAGACGACCGCTGCCACATCAAAGGCGATTCCATATCCTGAACAATCTGGCGAATGGAACGGGAAGGCAATCGATTTCCATTCCGGATCTCTTCACTCAGTAAAAGAGATTCAAATGACAACAGAGTTTGACCTTTTCCAATACTCGATTCGGCAGAGGTTTTGTATAAACCTCGTGTAATACCTTCAAACGTTGTTGGAGTTATTCGTTCGTACGAAAGCGCTTCCCCGCCAAATCCAGCTGGATTGACCAATCGTCCACGAGAAGGAAATCCCTGGGTGGAATCCACCACAATTCGGTTTGGACCTATAAACTGTTCAACTGTAGCGGCTGGCCCATCTTTTAAATCATACGTAGATATAAAAGCGATTTTTGTGCCATCCGGACTCCCCTTCGCGTCAATATCATAGGGGCCGGAATTGTCTTGTGAGTTAGGAAAACAGAGGAATGAAAAAGTCTTAGTCACCGTCCATCCATCACCGGAACGTAAATCCGCGACTTGCAGCGGTCCACGGCCACCGCCGGTACTCCCACAAATCCAGCGGCCGCTTCGTCCACATGCGCAGATATCACCAACACTGATATTGGAAAGAAAATGAATGTTACTCGGTAACGGTTCATTCCACTTCCGCCCCCGCACCGGTCCGTTTCCTGCCATGAAATAGGTCCCACTTCCATCCCATGCAAAATGCGATCCATCCATCAACGGAAAAGGAACCGTCCGATTCGTCCCATCCAATTCATGATCGAAAAAATGCCGCGCCATAAATGGTATATCCTGCGTTCCTTCCGGCGTATAATAATAATCGCGGTAGTTATGATCTCTTGATACAATGGTTGGGTGAACTGGATTGACATACAGCGAATTGTATCCTACACCCCAGTCTCCCGGCAGAATTTCCAATGTAGAATTCTTTTGAATCGCCAGCCGCGCCGCTTTTCTCGAACCATCGGCGGCTGATTGGATACCATAGATCCACCGATCCCCACAATCCGTTTCTTTTAATGTTTGCAGGCCGTATCCGATCACTGTTTTTTGTTGACTTTCGACGTCATACCAGATCACGGATACGCCTTGTTCATACGATGGCCCTTTGTTCTCTTCCCGGTGTGTATAAAACAACCAGTTATGTTGATTCGCCCAGCGGGGATTCGTTCCCAAATCGATTCGGATATCTTGCTGCTTGAGAAAATCGAATATATGAATCTCCGCTTTGGAACCAGCGCCGTATTCCTTCTCATCGGCGGCATAATGAGTAAAGCACATATACCGTCCGTCAGGACTCCAGCATTTGATATTGTGATAACTGGCGTGATCGCGAATAGAGGGATCGTTGGTGACTCGCCAAAGTTCAATGGCCTGACCATCACGAGGAGGGAAACGCTCAATCTCTGTTCTCACAGAAATCAACGAACTGAAGTACAAAACAAACAAAACTATTGCGAACCAAAAAGACCGCTGGAGAATCATCATTTGTATTTCCTCTTGTTCTGATGGAAATTGAATTATTTTTGGAAATGACGATCGGCAAAGTCTAAATATTGTTTCCAATCATAATCGGTCACATCGTGTTTTCCCGAGCGAATGTGATAGCCGATCGTGTGACCGACCGGAGTGTTTAAATCCGGCATGGTATCGACACCGATTCCACGTTTGCCGAACAATTGATATACAGGACTGGCGTATTTTCCCGACAAAAATTCCCCCTTTGGATCGGCCCAGCGATCCTCGAAAGCGCTGGCGATATATACGGGGCGAGGCGCCATTAATGAAATCAGCATATGTTGATCAACGGGAAGCGCGTCTTCGTTTTCATTGTATTGGTTGAAATTATCGCAGAACCAATGTGGGAACGAGCGATTGATCCGGCCAACGGTTTCACCAAAACGGCGAAGCGATAACGCGGCGCCACCGCAACCGGAATCATTTGATATAACAATTGCGAACCGCTGATCCTGCGCGCCTGCCCATAGGGAAGTTTTCCCGAGTCTTGAATGCCCCATAACCGATACATGACGCTGATCGATATCGGGATCTTTTTCAAAGTAATCCATGGCGCGGCTCAAGCCCCAGGCCCAGGCGCCGATCGAACCCCATTCGTCTTCTTTCGATTTGGTTTGCCCTTGGGTGTAGAACAAAGGATGAACACCGTTTTGAAATTGGTCATCGAAATCAGGATCGATATCGCCATAATAGATGGTGGCCAGACCATACCCCCGTTTCAAGATCATATCGATCGCCCATCGGGAAGAAGCGGAACCACGAGTCGTTTCGGGATCGATGCTTTCTGTTTTGGGAGACCGCTTCATATTTTCTTTCCAATGAGAAGAGATCTTGATCCCCGGATCGAGATGGACGGTGTGGTTTCCGCTAAAATTCAATCCCAAAAACATTGGGATAGGTGTAGAGACGCCTTTGGGGAGGTAGATCAACATTTCGATATGGTAATCCTGAGGATTTCCAGTTGGATACAGTGTGACCTGTTTTCGAATCGCTTTTCCATCTAATGTGTTTTGATCTGTTTGGACATCGAAGGTCATACTGTATTTCATAGCGGGAGTTATACCGTAAACCTGGGTTTGGAATAGACGCTGAATTTCCGGGCGCCGTTTCTCGATCCAATCTTTTGAGTTTGTAATCTTTGTGTTGTCCTCCGCAAGAAGGGGATCGGGAAGTTTGTAGTCAGGAATTTTGCTTTCATCATAATTAGCCTGAAATTGTGAAAATCCGGATATCGCACAGTAACATAACAGGAGTATTATGTGTCCGATTTTCTGCCAATGGATTAATCTCATCGTTCTTCTCCTCTAAATCTGATTTTTCCCATTTTTGACCAAGAGATAAACACGTTTATTTGAAAATGAGTCTCGAAAATATACAAACATGTAGGGTGGGTCACGCCTTAATGAGGCGCCAATTTCGTGAATCATTCCCTACCGTGACTCGATCCCTTCCGCAACTCTTTTTCATTTGCAGTTGTAATCTCGATCATGATGGTTTATATGGTTTTCATCCTATTTTCTCCGAATACTTCATGTCACGTCAAGAGATGATCCTCACTATACCGCATCCTCACACCGATTCAAAGACATTCAAATTGAATAATGGGATACAATACACGCCTTTTTACAACCATAGTTCCTCTTATTACACACCATAGCTGGTTGAATAAATCGAGATCAACAATAGGTAATCAAGTTTCTTTAAACAGAGACCGAGATATTCCTATAAATCCAGTACGAAAATCGCATTCAATTTGATCACTATCGATGTCCGTTCTATACGTCATTGAAAATTCCAAAGAAAAAAATGCTCATCCCTGTTGACTTTCTTATTACAAATTTTTTAAAGTATTATAAATACGATGTAACTCGTTTATTTTAGATTTATCATTGGGATCTATATTGATTATTGGGAAAAACACTTTTTATTAATCCAAATTGATTTTTTAAATTTTCAACGGAATGTCTGTCAATTAAATGCTTTTTCATCAAAGGAGATTGGACGTGCATAGTTTACGGATAGCAGGCTGTATTTTTTTCTTAATCATCATGAACCTCAACTGTCTCAATGTCTCATCCCAGCCCATCACTGTATCAGGGCTTATTGGAACAGATACGACTTGGAAATCCGATCAAACAATCTATGTATCTGGAGATATTGTTGTCGATGAAAACGCGATTCTTCGAATTGAACCTGGATGCACGATTCAACTCGAAAACACTACATACGATATTGTTGTGAAAGGCGCGCTTCTTGCACAAGGCACATCCAATTTACCGATTGTATTCGAACCACACACTGATGTTTCTCATTGGGGTGGGATCCGGATAGAGAGTCATGGAAATGCAGGGCAGAGTATTCTTGAATATGTAAGTATTAAAAACGCGGGATCGAATTACTACTCCAATACTGGCGCCAGCGCATTGTTTATCGATTCCGCTTCACCAGTGATTCAGAATTGTATTATTGTCAACAGCAATACAAATGGAATACAGTTGCATAATTCTACCCCTTGGATCACAAATTGTTCTTTGGAAGAAAATTCTGGGAATGCGATCGTCATGAATGTCGATAGTGAACCTTTTTGGAATGGGAATACAGCGACGGACAATCAATTCAATGGAATTGCGATTCTCGGTGGTATTACGACAAAATCCAATGTTTGGAGAAGCGCAAACCTGCCATACTTGATATCTGGTGATGTTGTTGTTGATTCTACCTTTGAATTAACAATTGAATCCGGGAACATCCTCCAATTTAAAGATAGCACGATTGACTTACACATAAAAGGAACCTTGCAATCGATAGGCACAGAACAATCGCCTATTATCTTCACTTCACTTGGTGATTCTATCGAGCATAGCTGGGGTGGATTGCTTTTTGGGCCGGGAGCCAATCAATCTGTCATGGAGCATTGTCAGTTACGTTTTGGAGGATCCAATTATTACTCCAATAGTATGAATTCAATCATCCGATGTCAAAATGCTGCGCCTACATTCAAGCGCTGCCGAATTGAAAATTCTCACACGTATGGAATGAGTTTAATTCAATCCAATGCAAACTTAGATTCCATTCATTTTGAAGCCAATTCTCAATCCGCCGTCTATATGGATGTACACTCATTTCCAGTTTTATCAAATATCTCTGCGCAAGAAAATCAATATGATATGTGCATGATTCTTTCGGGAACGCTTTCAAAAAGTGGGAGATGGGATTATGTAGAAATTCCATATTTAATTGCCGAAGATATAACAATCCCTACGGATGTTACACTCACTGTTGATCCAGGCCAAGAGATATTCTTTCAAAAATCAACGGCTGACCTGAATGTAAAAGGCACTTTGATTGCGCAAGGAACAGAGACGCAACCAATTCTTTTTACTTCGCTGACGGATACAAGTGAATCGAGCTGGGGAGGGATCTTATTTTCTGCGAGTTCGGATCAATCGATACTAGAGCACTGTCAATTTCGTTTTGGAGGATCCAATTATTATTCCTCCAGTTTAGATTCTATCATCCGTTGTGAAAATTCTGCGCCTACATTCACGCGCTGTCGAATTGAAAATTCCATCTCGTATGGAATGAGTTTAATCCAATCCAATTCAAATTTAAACTCCATTCATTTCGAAGCCAATACCCAATCCGCCGCCTATATGGATGTACACTCGTTTCCTGTATTAACAAATATCTCAGCGCAAGAAAACAAATATGATATGTGGATGATTCTTTCGGGAACGCTATCAAAAAGCGGACAGTGGGATTATGTAGAAATTCCTTATTTAGTAGCCGAAGATATTACGGTTCCTACGGATATTACGCTCACCGTTAATCCAGGCCAAGAGATATTCTTCCTAAAATCGTCTGCAAATTTAACGATCGGAGGGACTTTTCTTGCGCAAGGCACAGAAACACAACCGGTTCTATTTTCTTCTTTGACGGATACAAACGAATCGAGCTGGGGTGGCTTACTATTTTCTTCTGGCTCAGATGAATCGGTGATGGAATACTGTCATTTCCGTTTTGGGGGATCTTACTATTACTCTACATCAAATGAAGCCTGTATTACCTGCGATAACGCTTCTCCACGATTCAATAATTGCTATATCTATTCTTCGTTCAATGATGGAATGAATTTATTTGATTCGAAAGCAACTATCGAACGCTGCATATTTGAACAATGCCGCAGTCATGCGATCCGGATGGATGCTAACAGTTTTCCTTATTTTGAAAGGAATGAAGCCCATCAAAACAAATATAATGTAATAACCGTCCGTTCTGGCGCGCTCTCTCATTCCGGCCGGTGGGATTATGCGGATTTAGACTATAACTTGGAAGAAGATGTGACCATTGCCCCAGGCGCTCATTTATCCATCGATCCAGGCAACACGATTCGCTTTCAAACTTCGTCAACGGATTTAATTGTTTATGGCTCATTGGAAGCGATTG
Organism: bacterium; assembly: GCA_963663405.2. GTDB lineage: Bacteria > Hinthialibacterota > Hinthialibacteria > Hinthialibacterales > Hinthialibacteraceae. The sequence continues at coordinate 9,311 of CAXXSM010000037.1, forward strand.
GCGCTCTAAACAAAGAAATTACATTTACTTCGCTGAATTCACAAACACCTCATGCCTATGGTGGAATCTACTTGAATTCAACGATCGATTCCGATCGTACACGATTTGAACATTGTATTATCGAATATGGAGGTTCCGCTTATTATAGCAGCGCAAACCAATCGATGCTTTTCTGCGATGGATGTTCTCCTGTTATTAGAAACTGTATTTTTCAGTATAGCGGATATGATAGTTTGTGGGTTGCGAACGGCTCGCCAGTTATTGAAAATGTGGATTTCCGCAATAGCCGTAGAAATGCGGTTCTCATCACGAATAATTCATTTCCTTTTTTTCATAATATTCGCGCCGGTGGAAATTTGTATGATAGTATCTTGATTATCGGAAACGAATGGTCAGCATCGGGAACATGGAGCGCGCCTGGAATCCCCTACCGGATTGAATCGGATGTTACGATCTTGAAAGAAGGCCGTGTTGCTATTGCTCCGAATAGTGAGTTACAGTTTTCAAAACCGGAATCGGACCTTTTGATACAAGGTGAACTGAATTGTAACGGTACAGAAATTCATCCAATTGTCTTCACATCAACGAAAGTTAATCCATCTCCGGGAAGTTGGGGATCGCTTTGTTTCACACCTGAATCAACCGGAAAATTAAACTATTGTACAGTTGAATATGGAGGCTCAAATTATTATTCATCGGGTGGGAAATCTCAAATATTATTAGACATAAATTCTACCGTGGATTTTTCTAATGTAACCACAAACTCAAGCAAGCATAGTGGTCTGATCATAAACGCTTCAAATACGACAATCAGACAGTCCGTTATCCAAGATAATAACGGGTATGGGATTCAGATTTCCGACGTGGATGGAGTGACTGTCACACAATCACAATTTACAAATAACGGCTCTGCGGTTTATGCGAACGGAAACGCTGGAGTTTTAATCAATAATTGTTTACTCACTGCAAATGGAACTGGATTGGAAACAGGGGGAGATCAAGCGGAGATTACGTTCGGCGAGAATCAGTTTTCTGAGAATGGACGAACTGGTTATGTAAATTTTAAAACAGCCGCTTCATCACTGTATGGAAATAGAATATCACAGGATCAAGATGGTCTTATCGTTTACAATGGCCAATTGTCTGTAGATGGATATCTACACCCCCTCATTGGTGGTTTTTATCAATTCATTTATCCAGCAGTTGTAACAGAAGAAAGTTCCTTGAATGTGCGTCCAGACACATATATCGCATTTCAAGGGCCTCAAGCTGGATTCAATATATACGGTTATTTAGGAATCAGTGGACAAGAGGATTTACCTATTCATATCGCTGCGTCTCCAACAGTAAACAATCCAACTCAATCCGCTCTTTTCCGTGGTATACATTTTTATGATCAGGGACATGGGAACATACGCAACGCGTTATTCCGGAATGCGGGCGCTCAAGGGGGAGGCGCGATAGAAACCAGTGAGCAGTCGAATGTTATTGTTGAAGGATGCCGTTTTGAATACAACTCGATCGCAGCAAAATCAAGCGGTGAGAGTGAATTGCAACTTGCCGCCTGCCAACTCAAAAACAATGGAATGGGACTTGAAAACACGCAGGAAAGCACTGGAACCGTAAGCATAGAATTGAGTCAAATTGTCACCAACCAGATAGGCGTTCAAAACAATTCCGCGCTAGTCGATGTCAATGCGAGATATAATTGGTGGGGCGACGCTTCTGGTCCTTCGGGAATGGGACCTGGAACGGGGGATTCCGTTTCGGATCGAGTGCTCTATGATCCCTGGCTAACCGCAGCGGATCAGGCGTCAGATGCGCCTCTCGAAACTTATGATGCGCTGATTGATACATCCTACACAAACACGATCAGTCAGTATGGATGGATTCTCTATCATCTCCAAGTGGAAGAAGATCGAAATTTACTTTGTAAACTGACTGGAGTGAGTCAGAACAGTGTATATCACCTTATTGGATCCTATGGCTCTCGTCCTACACTATCTACATTTTCAGAACGAATCATTGGTCCACAAATACGTGGCATTCATGAATTGTTGATTCCGGAAACAAAGGCAGGGGATTATTACATCCTTATTTTCGCCGAAACCATCCCAGATCAAGAGGAAACCTTCCAGATTCAGTTTGAGTATGTAGAACGATACATTCTTTCTATGAATCCGAAACAGGGAGGCAACAATGGCACAGTCACCATTGATTTAAAAGGCGCTAACTTACAACCAGGGATGTCTATTAAATTTATCGGACCGCAGAACAACATTTTATCACCAGATGAGATCTATTTTAAATCAACAAACCATGTTTTCTTTCAAATTACTGCAAGCAATGGATTACCGGGGGAATATGACTTGCATGTCACATGGCCCATTGATTTCACAGAGGAAGTGTTCCCTGCTTCATACCAGATGATACAAGGTATTGGCCCACGTTTAGAAGCGAAACTATCCATTCCTGATGTTATAAGGCCCGGTAGAAAATATGCATTGCACATTGAATATGAAAACACGGGTGACGCCGATTTAATTGCTCCGTTTTTAACGATCCGTGGATCGGAGAAAACAATGATTGGCCTATCCCCGGATCAAGACTTGGAATCGATTCCTCTTCAATTATTAGCGATCCCTTCGGAAGTCCCTTCTGGTGTGTTACCTCCTGGCAGTAAGGGCACAATCCCAATCTATTTCCAACCTCCTTTTATGAATCAAATCGAGTTTCAACTGGATGTCTTGACAGATTTTGATGAAGAAATCAATTGGGACGAAATGTATCCAGCATACGCGGATTCAATACGTGAACGGATTGGTTCCACTTGGGGAGATTTTCATCGCGCGCTTGCCGCTGAAGCGACTGAATTATGGCGACAAGGTGTGTCTACATATGATATATCCATATTACGCAAAAGGCTGATGGATCGTATTTTATTGAAACCTTTCGGAGAAATTAGTGGGATCGTTGTCAACAATCAATATGGGCATCCTCAATCAAACCTCACTGTATTGCTAACATCCGCTTCGGGGGAGGAGTATTCTGCAATATTTGAATCGATAACGGATACGGAAGGCCGTTTTCATTTCAAGAATGCGCCTGCGGATACATATACTATCCAATGTGCAGGATACACAACGGTTACCCCTGAGCAGATCACTCTTCTCGAAAATGAAATCCTACACGATTTAGTATTACAAGTTCCATACGGAGGTGTGATTGAAGGAACCGTTTTCCAAAGTACGAATCGCGCCCCAATAGAAAATGTCTATATCCAGTTACAAGGCCCAAATGAAACAAGCGACTCGACCGTGACAAATGAAAAAGGCGTCTACCGGTTTTCTTCATTAGAACCGGGACAGTATTCTGTGCAGGCTACAGCTACAGCCTTTGCATCCATACGCCATGAAGGAATACAACTGTGGGCGGGTCAAGTCATAAGGGAAGTTGATTTCTTACTTAAAGAAGGCATCTCACTTTCCGGCGCAGTAAGAGACGCCATTACTGAAAATCGTATCCCCAATCCAATTGTTACAGCGAAAAACTCGGTTGGACTGCAATTTACAGCCCAAACAAGTGATGATGGTTCATTTATTTTTTCTGACCTTGCAGAAGGAATCTATTCCTTACAGTGTTTTGCGCAAGGCTATCAAATGAAAGAGCAGAAAGAGATTCAATTAGAATCATCTGATAGTACATCAATTGATTTCGTTCTCTCGCGCGCTGTCTCCACACAAGGGCAAGTTCTTTCTGAAAGCAGCAATGAATCAATAGCCGATGCGACTGTTTCATTTTTTAATCTAATTTCCCATACTGGCAATTCAACCAGGACTGATTCAAATGGGAATTTTACAATTTCAGATCTCACACCAGGGCTCCATTACATATGGGTTGAAGCCCACGGATATTTGACAAGTTATAAGCTAGCTCAAATCGATGAGTCTACCCAAAATCAGTCCATACTTTTTTTAATGGAAAAAGGAAGCGCTCTTCAAGGTCATGTGTATGACGCGGATGGAAAGACCATTTCAGATTGTATCGTCTATGTTGAGAATGAAAATGGAGTCGACATTGCCTCCGTAAAAACGGTTGATGGCGCTTATCAATTGGATGCGATTCCACGGGGGAATATAAATATAATTGCTGTCCATGAGGATTTAACATTTCCCGTTCATTCTATGACTCTTGATTCGAATGAGGCGCAGTGGGATTTTATCGCGTCACAACATCGCTTAACAGGAAGCATCATCAATGGCAGTACCACACAAACAATGACGGAGACAATTGTATCCGCTATACCAGTAATGTCCCAACGAGATCAGACGCCAGGGAATCGCCGTTTTAGCCGCGGATGATGGGGCATATGAGATTCCAAGTCTATCAACAAGGAGAATATTTGGTATCCGTTGAATCACTATCCTCATTCGGGCGGGAAATAAAAAGGATCCAAATCACAGATGAGGTCCAAACAGTTGATTTTACACTTTTCGATGAAAAAATCATTCAAGGAGAAATCCGATCTCAACAAACAGGAGTACCTATCCCCGGCGCAATGATACGATTCAAGAGATCTTTGGACGATCCAGGTGCATGGTGTCGATCCAATGAGTTAGGCGTATTTCAATGTGAACGGCTTGCTGTGGGGACATATGAAGTACATGCGCAAGCTGATGGATATCCTTACTTCATCTTACCAGATGTTGTTGTCACAAATGCAGAACCAATAGAACCACTCCTCCTCACACTACCAGAGACAGGGCCCGTTATGCTTGGCGCCATACTAGATGACGTTTCATCCCTGCCTATACCCAATGCGGTTATACAATATGAATTACATGGCCATGATATAGGCCTATATGAAACCAGCGAGGATGGAACCTATCGCACAAATCCTCTCTCACCCGGCGCCTATACGATCACAATCCAGTTCGGGTATCATGTATTCAGAAAATCATTCACAATCCCTAATCAAATAGATAATATCAAACAGGATTGGCTGATTCATCTTTATCCAACACAAGCAACGTATGAAAACGAGATAAATCCAATAAGCGCTCTGCTTGAATCAGATTTTATAAATACATTGATGGCAAAAAATGTTGTAACAAGATTCCCCGCTCTTCCACTTGATCCCGCTAACCAGATATATTTGCTTCCCCCTCCTAATCCCTATGCGTTTCCAAAAGATTGGGAAGATTTGAAAAGCACACATCCTGAATTGCAACGCAATCCTCGTGTTGAAGAAATGATGCGTCGAATGGGAGGACAAGACGAATGGTTTGCCAAGTTGCAGAGTATGGAAAATAATCCTTTTGCTCTTGATAATCCATGTAATCGACACTTTATAAATGCAACCTCCTTTTTAATCCGTTCGGAAGAAGCGTATAAAAACGCCTGGAAAGCAAGTAACGCTAACTCACTAGCCTCTTTTGCCGGTTGGGGGGAAACTGTATCGGAGGCCTTAGTGCTGGCGGGCAAGATTGCCGACTTGAACCTAAAATACCTAAAAGTATTGAAAACCATTGGAGAAAAATCAAAACTAATTGAACAATTAGCAAAAGCCGATAATTTCAAAAAGAAAAAAGATGTTCTTGCGTTCATCAAAGACGCATACTCTTTATATAACACCGTCAGTAATTCTCGCGGCAAAGGATGGGAGGCGACCTTAAAAGTCTTGTGGTTTGAGCTAAAGCAAATTGTCAAATCCGATCATTTTAAAAGTGTGATGGAAAACCAAGGCGATTTGGGCTTGGTATTAGGGCCAATCGCGGATCCTTTTGTCGCTACATTAGATATCTTGTATCAACAATATAAAATCATCAAAGCGTATAACGATGTCACTGCCAATCTGAGACAAACGGAAAAGGCGGTAATCAATGCGTACGGACAATACCAATTAAATGTACAGCGCGCGTGGTCCTCTTTCCAACTCACGCTGGATTGCGAGGAAGATCCAGAGGGAATTAACAATCCTCCATTACATCCTCTTGTCACTGAAGAGACTACAGTTGTCATGCCAAAAGATCCAAATGAAAAAATGGGACCGGGAGGAATGGAGGGAATCATTCAAGCGGATGATGTGATTATATACACCATCTTTTTTGAAAATATGCCTGAGGCTTCCGCATCGGCCCAAGAAGTTCGTATTACGGATGATTTGAGTGATCTTTTCGATTGGGACACAATTCAATTTCATGAACTCGCTTTTGGCGACCGCGTTATCTCGATCCCTGAAAAAAGCGCGAGTTTCGAAAAACGGATTACCTATAATGAGTATGCGTTGGATCTATCCGCAAGTGTAAACCGCTTCACTGGACGCGTTCGCTGGACATTCGTATTAATTGATCCGGAGACAGGATCGATGCCGATTGATACATTGACTGGTTTTCTCCCTCCAAACAATCCCGAAATCGGAGATGGAGAAGGGCATGTGACATTTTCCATTCAACTGAAACCAGATTTACCTGCGGGCACGCAGATCAAGAACAGCGCCTCGATTGTGTTTGACGCCAATGCGCCAATTGAAACCAATGATACAATTCATACAATTGGTGATCCTGTTCCAGAACAACCAAGCCCAAGTTTCCCATCAAACCAATCTGTCTATCAAAGCAGTATCACTCTCGCAGCGTCATCCTATCATCACCCAATGAATGTTGAACATGCAGCGTCACAGTTTGAAATATACTCATTTACATACGATATATTAACTTGGGATAGTGGGATTGTTTCTGCAGTAACTCAATATCAAGTACCTGAGAATACTCTAGAAAATGATCAACTCTATCAATGGCGGGTACGATATCAAAGCGTAAATCAACAATGGAGTCGCTGGTCGGAGAAATCCTGGTTCCAAATAGATACAGGATTTTCACCGCAGGATTTAAATCAAGATGGAATCATTAACAATTATGACATTTTTTTACTACAGAATAATTGGCATCTCCAGGGTCTTGGTGACATCAATCAAGATGGAATTGTAGACACAATTGACTTAATAAGATTTATCAATCAATAGAACACCGAGTTTTTCAAACAAAGAATCGAGTTTCAGTTCAGAAATCCGCAAACATACATTCTCAACGTTTTGACGCATCATATTGGGCGCCAATTCCGTCGATTCGCTTCCATATCGGATTGGCGCCGGTTTCACTCAGGATCGAATAACGATGCGGCCGTCTGTAAGCGTTTCCCCAGATGGATTTTGCGCGGCGCTTTCGAATCGAGTCCATATCAAAAGCGGCGTAATAAACGCCTTCCTCCTCTCCTGCTTGAACAAGGCAGCGTCCGTCGGGATCAAACGCTGTGGAATGACCGTTTTGATACGGTTTAGGATAGTTGGTCATCGCCACTCCCATTTGGTTTTCACAAGCGCGAATGCGGAATTGCTGAAGCCGGATATCATCCAAGCCGCAGCAGTTTGGAGTCAGCACAAGTTCCGCGCCTTTCAGCATGAGGATTCTCGCGCTTTCCGGTTGTTCCCGGTCGAAACAGATCATCGCGCCAACCATCACATTGCCTTTTGCCGTATCGAGTGGCGCGACGTAAAAATCGTCTCCCGGAATCATATTTCTTTCCAACGGTTTGAAATCGCTGGTATGCACTTTCGCGTATGTCAGCGCTTCATTTCCATAGCGGTCAAACAGGGTGACCGTGTTGCGCGGCATAGGTTGCCATTTTTGCTCGTATGTGACTGCGATGGCCATCTTCAATTCTTTGGCCAAGCGCGCAAAATGCTGCACCCACGGACCTTCCTTTGCAGCGGCGCGCTCCCAAAATCTTTCCCGCTCCCCTTCAATGGACGCGTCAAATCTCGTATAGCCGATATTCCACATCTCCCCCATCAACGCGATATCAGCGCCTTCCCGCGCCGCTTCCCGGCAATAGCGTGACGCTTTCTTTAAGTTGGCTTCTTGATCATTGCCGAATGAAGAGAGTTGCAGTAACGCCACAATGACGTGTGGATCGTCTTTCGCGAAGCGGAGATTTGGATTGTCTTCTTTGTTAAGGCTGTTTTCATACACCTGAGGTTTGGAGTTATTCGAATTTGTGTCTTGCGCTATGATATCAATGGCGCCCGCATCCATACTGCTAATTCCCGAAACATTTTCAGCGGCAATGTCTTTTAATGGGGAAGAAGAGATCTCAGCTGCAATTAACGTTGAATACAGAACAGAAAAACGATTAAAAAAAGACACATTATTTTTTTGTTAAATTTCATTCACTCACCTCAGATTCTTAATATGTTTTCTATTCCAAAAAACAGCGCATAGGCTATTCAACTATTCTTCACAGTTATAATGTGCGGCGCCTTACATTCGTTCTTTTTGAAACTTGTTTTGGTTTATTTCTTTACAATAACCGCAACCCAGTGGGCTGTATCATCTGGACGTGTAATGGTGACTGCTCCCTCTCCCTTTATTGTTTTTGTTATTCCCCATTTTCCTGTATCAATATTTATCCAATCAATTTCAAACGTTATGTCTGGATAGTGATCTAATTGCAAATCCACGGAACCCTGTCCGCTTTTCGTAAAGTAAAGAATATACGCTTTTCCTGGATCAGCCCCCAAATAGGCCTCGTCAGATTCCCGGTTCGACAATAAATCAAGCCTTGGTTTGACATCCCAGAATTTGACTTTAGACTCAACGAATCGTGTCGCTCTTATACAATTCTTTGATTCCTCGCATAATCCAATACCCGCTGTCGGGCGATGAAATCGCACTCCGGCCACACCGGCCAGGAGATTGCGCCACCATTCTTCGATTGCGTTTTCTGAATCACCGGGTTTGAATCCACTCCAAGGTTTGTTGTCCAGAGCAAGATCATTGCCGTAAATTTTAGTCATATGCAAAAGGTAAGGGGGATCAGTATTTGTTAATTTGTTGGATAGCCACATCACCGCATCCCAGTGGTCTTCATCCCGATGCCGGCTATTCGCCTGTGATATATCAATGTAGTCGTAACGGTCTCGATGGTCACAGACAATCTTTACGCCACGCGAGTTTTCCTGCTAGATAGATATCATCAAACATATCGGTTGTGCATACGGATTTTCCTTTGGCGTTAGCGGATGATTCAATGTACTTCATCCAATATTGCCCCCATGCGGGATCTTCATGCGTTTCATTGTTCATGCAATACAAAACATTGTTGTATTTCAGAGTGATCGAAAGAAGTTTGTCGACAAATTTCTCTTGGTATTTTCGGACTTCATCATATTTTTGTTTCCGTTCGTCCGAGGCGTTCTCATACACAGGATGTCCGGGAACTCCTTGTAGAAAAGGGTGATTGTGAAACGAGCCATAGCTGGATTCAAGCCCGGATGATGTTGAAGAGTAATTCACATTGTTCTTTGGATTCCACGGGCTTTTCGGCCAGGATCCCCAACTGCCATCGATCAAAATCGAACCGGTCCCACACTTCGATCTGCACGATGATATCTCGTTTTTTCGCTTCGGAGATGAACATCTCCAATCGTTCCCAGAAGGCGCCTGTCATGGAATTCAGATCGTACCCATCTGCGTTTCGGGCGCAGAACGCAAACCCTTGGATGCTGGACGCCATACCTGGATTGAGCACACAACGTAGATAATTTCCCCCGGCTGTTGCCATCTCATCCATAGCCTGTTTGATTTGTTTTTCCGAACTTACACCGGATTTATCTCGATCGTTATCCGTATCATGATCAATAAAGGGATTGTGACCATGATTCCAGGCGCCAAGAAGCAAGACACGATGGCCATTATATTTCCAATACTGACCGTCCACTTCGATTTGGGTGAATGCAAAACCACCGCATGTAATAATAATGAAAAATCCCAAAATGAATTCTACGAATAGAAATGAGTAAATCGAATTGATCGAATTCTTCGGATAAGTTTTCATATTGTTTCGCTCCTTTTTTGATATTTGTTTTGTATGGTACTCTTTTATCAAAATCAGCTCAATCATCTAGAGAAGCAAGTTCTTATATCCGGGATTCTATCCTTGAATCAGCGCAAGCCAAATTAATAAATCTCCTTAAATCATAGAATCGCATTCATCGATAGGTATACGCTCCACTCTTCGGCATTTCCCACAACATCTTATACTAAAATATAGTACAAGCGGCTCAGATTCGGCGCCCTCACACCATTCACAAAGAAAGGAACACAATAATGCCAGAATCCACCAATCCACAAAGAGAAAAACACACCCACCGGGGTAAATCTTCTGAAAACCATATGGACAAGAATGTCATACTATCTCATTTACCGATTCAACCCGGCCAAATGATCCTCGACGCCGGTTGCGGAAATGGATATATGACAAAAGAATTCGCCCGTCTTACAGGAGTAACCGGCAAAGTCTACGCCCTGGATCCAGATACCGAATCAATCGAAATCCTGCAAGCGGAAACGGAAGGAACCGGAATCGAAGCGTTTGAGGGTGATATCACGAAAGAAACAAAACTGCCCGCGTCCTCCATCGACCTGATTTATATTTCTACTGTTATACATGGCTTTTCAAAAACAGGCATGGAAGGATTAATAACCGAAGTCAATCGCCTGTTGAAACCGGGTGGAAGGCTTGCCATTGTAGAAATCAAAAAGCAAAACACCCCCTTCGGTCCCCCAATGGAAATACGATTCTCTCCAGAAGAACTACAACAGACTATCAATCTAAATCCTACGGGTTTGTACGATATAAATGAAAATTTTTATATGCAGTTATTTACAAAGTAGAATCCCTTCACAACATCGGCTCATCAATCCGTAGGTATTAACCCACCCCCATCCACAACCGGAGCCGGACAGGGTGTCACTTCCGGATTCCATCCCCGAATCCCCCACTTCCGCACACGCCCAAAGTAGGCCAAATTGATCCCCGCCGCGAAAGGAAGAGACTTCAGTCCCTTCGGACGCAGAGCGTATCGAGCCAGGCGTTTAGCGATTCGCCACGGTTGATAGAATTCGCGGGTAATCCAATCATGCCCCGCCTTCAATTCAACCGCGGTCATGCCGCGTGGTTGAAAGACAGCGTGATGAAAATCATAATGCGCCCAATCAGTGTCAAGAATGCGCCCCTTCATCGATTTCGCCAACGGCGTGCCAGGAAGAGGCGTGACAATCGACGCCTGAATCGCGTCCACTTCCAGCTCATCGAGAATTTTCAGTGTCCGCGCAAACACGCCCGGATCGTCTCCTTCAAATCCAAAGACGATCCCCGCTTCGATACCGATTCCATGCGCGTGCAGAATCCGGATC
>CAXXSM010000038.1:0-28564 GCA_963663405.2 bacterium
AGGATTGAGAATCGGGAAATCGCGATTAATCAATCGTTGCGTGATTCCATGAGAAATCTTCTGACTGGAAGAATAGAGGAAGCGCTCAAGAAGATTCGAATAGCGAGAGTCTGGAAGAAAGAAGGCTATCTGATCGCCCAGCGGATTCAGGATTTGGAAAGAAAATTTTGAGGATTAGCCTTTTGGATATCGATCGAACGAAAAATTTGACGGATTGAAAAATCAGCGGTTTTGCACGGTCAAAATCGCATTCATGATCTCACGCATGCGTTCAATTGTATCGACCTGATGAGAATCCCTGTGATGATACATCACATCAATCCCAGCAAAGAGATCCCGGTGAAGACTTTCCACTTGATACAGATTCTGTTTATCCGCTTCCAGGACTAGGACAAAACGATATTCATTCTCCCAACCTTGCATCTTCATATCCGGCCGGGCTCGACAGAAATACTCCTCCGCACGGTGAACTTGCCGGATGGTTTCACCAATATCATAGAGCCGAGGTTTCATTTCACAGATCAACCATGTCGATCGTTTCTGATCCGCAGAATCTTTCCGAAGTACAACATCAATTACGCCTCGATCTCCATAATGGTTGTACATAATCTCACAACCAACTGAGGAATATCCTTTTTGCTTCATCGCCTCAATGAAATTCTGTGTGAATGCTGCGTGTTGATGGTCTTTTGTGATGGGCATTTTTTTATTAGACCAAAGTAAGAATGTATGGTTTATAAATCTTTGGTTTTTATATCATCACATTACAATTCATAATGGAAGATGTATACTCCAGACCTATATCATAAGATATGTTCCTCAAAATAGATAGGAGTTTTTATCGAGCGAAGCCGAGATACAAACTCTATTGGACGAAGTGCGGGGGGAATGTGAGAACCAATAACACGCCATTTATTCGCGAAACGGCTTAATTGAGGAAGAGAAGTTGATAGTTTAGAAAGAGAAAATCCTCTTGAAGCTATAGAAATCCCCTCACGGCAAGAAAAGTAAAAAATCTTCCCGCGTAAAGTTATAATTTCTTTATATTACCATCGCGATGCTTACAATCGGAATCGATCAGGGGCTTCGATTCCGATTGAGGGTTTCAATGACAATCACGTTACAGCTTTTGCAACGCGGACATTTAGGCCATTCCGGCGCCGATTCTTGGCCGGTCCGATCGAATACTGCTTTGTCGTTGGTCTCTTTTGAAACGATGGAATTCTCAACCGATTCGGGAATAGAAACGCTCTCCGCCTTGGGGGCGAGGAGCAAACGGATTCGATTGCGTGTGTCCCGATGACAGTGATGCCACAGCCCATAGTAGCGGACTTTATGGAAGCCGCGGGGGAGCACATGCATCACGAAGCGCCGCAGAAATTCTTCGCCCGGCAAGCGGAGAGTTCGCCAATGCTTCTCTTTGAAGGTCTTGTAGCGGAACGTCACGTGGGTAGCGTCCATTGCCAGAAGCCGGTGGTTGGAGATCGCGATGCGATAGACATAGCGCCCCAGGTAATTCAAGATGGCTTTCACGCCTTTGCCATACGGTTTGCAGAACGAGTTCCAGCCTCTATTCCAGACCTTGGTCTCGATGCCTTGGAAGATCTCCGGCGCCGCTTTTTCGAGCCGTTCTTTAAAGCGCCGGCGAACGAGTAAGCTGAGCGTTCCCACATGGAGAAGCCATTTCGGGTGGCGGAGTTCCATCCAAGAGTGGCCGTCCTCACTCACGGCGCCGGCGCTGACCAACAGATGGACATGTGGATGCAATTCCAGATCTCCCCGCCAAGTGTGCAGCACGGCCAGGATCGCCGGGGTCCCGCCAACGACTTGGGGATTGCGCATCAGATCCATGATACAGGAAGCAGCCGTCGTCATCAGCAACCCATAGAGAATCTTTTGATGAGCCAAGAAAGCCGCCCGGATAGACTGCGGAACTGTTACGATTACATGAAAGTAACGGCAGCCAAGCATCTGGTCTTCCCGCTTCTCGATCCATTGCCGCATCGCCTGGGAATGACAGGACGGACAGGATCGATTGCCACACCCGTGATACACCCAGAAGTCTTCGCCGCAGTCCTGACAGTGATAACGATGCCCTCCCAGTTCCGCCGTATGACAGGCCATGATATCGTGCAGCGCTTTACGCTGGGAGGGCAAAAGGCGCTTCCCTTGCTGCCGGATATAGGCCGGGCCAAACCGGCGAACCACATCGCCGAGTTCGAGGTTCGATGAAGTGCAATTCATGATTCCTCCTCACATCAGATCGGCGAACACGGCGTTGATCCGATCCTGAGCCTCGTGGCGAAGCGGCTCAGTCAAATGAGTGTAGATCTGTGTCGAACGAATACTGGAATGGCCGAGAAGAATCTGGACAACGCGCAGGCTTTCGCCGTTCTCCAGCAATCTGCTGGCAAACGAATGACGCATCGAATGCGGCTTCACATCGTCTGTCAGCCCGGTAGCGTTACAGGCCAAGCGAAACGCTTTGCCGAGTGTCGATGAGGGAATGTGGTTGGAGCCTTGTTGGTTGGGGAATAGCCAGGTGGGATGGCGATGCATCAACCAGAGTTCACGCATCGGCTCCAACAAGGTGTCCGGGAGAGGAACGATTCGCTCTTTATCGCCCTTCCCAATAATCCGTAAACTCATTTGGTTGGAATCGATCTGCCGCACCGGAAGAGAGATGACTTCACTGGTCCGAAGGCCGCACGCATACATCAACGTTAGAGCCAACCGGTAGGGCGTTTTCCTGACGGCGGCCAGGAGGGCGCGAACTTGGGAATGGGTTAATGAATGCGGCAGGCGCTTTTGGCGAGGCTTACGAATCTTTTTTTTGCAAACAACGGCCACCCCAGATCCAGCGTGGTTTGATAAAGAAATTTCAGCGCGCTGTAGTGGACCTGAAACGTTCCGAGAGCGACTTTCTTCACGTCTCGCAAATTCAGTAAATAGACCCGGACGAGTTCCTCGCTAATGCATTCTGGCGAGCAATCAAATTCTAGAGCGAATGAGGCGACGGCTCGGACGTATGCTTTTTGCGTGCCTTCGCTCAGTCCTGCTAACGTCATGTCTTCGATCATGCGTTTCCGTAATGATTTCATGATCTTTCTCCTGTAAATAAGTAGTGGTTGGCAGTCTTACAGCCACTGCCTTCTCAGAAGAAATACATGACAACTCAGGAGATTTCGCAAGGGGATTGTTCAACTAGAAAATTCGGCGTACGACACTCTGCGGCGGAGCCGCTTCGTCCAATAAAAAATTCTCTAACTGTCTTCATCCCACATCTGAAAAACTGAGAAAGTCACTTTTTCCTATCGGAATCTCCTGATCCGATACGAGCATAACACTCATAGGATTATTTGTATTGTTTTCATTCATTTGATTCTCAACCTTATCATAAAGTTGTTCTCTTGATTATTTATATCTGCACTCTCTCCAACCGTTCTTTTCTCCGCTCCCAATCTGGCATGCATTTGGTCAAGAGTAAATAGAACTCACGACTATGATTTGGAATTTTCAAATGGCATAGTTCATGAATGATAACGTAATCGATGCAATACAGTGGTGTTTTTATCAATTCTGAGTTGAGAATGATCTTTTTTTTTTTTGAAAAACTCCCCCAGCGTTTTTTCATTAGTCGTATTTGAATCTGAGGGTAATCTATGCCAAATCGTTTTACTTTTTCATAGCATTGGTCTACATGCTTTTGAATGAGCGGTTTTGCATGATCTTTGTACCATTGTTCGACTTGAGATTTGATGGCATTGTGATTCTCTTTATCTGGGAAACAAACCGTAAGGTATTTACCAATGAGTTTTACGCATTTCTCATTATTCTTGATTACTTTTAACCTGTATTGCCGTCCTAAATAGTGATGCGATTCGCCGGAAATGAATCTCCGTGGCGGTTGAAGCGGTTGGTATTTTTCAAAATTGTGTATTTGCTTCAGAATCCATTTGGATCGCTTTTCAACTCGTTTTTTTATCTCTTCTATATTTTTCCCTTGAGGGGCTTTTATAATGATTCGCTGATCAGGATGAACATCGATAGTAAATCGCTTTGAATTTGTAAATTTCAGTTCAAATTCAATTTTCTCTCCGCCATAGACAATGGAATGAAGATTTGGCTTATGAGTAACTTTCTCGACCATTATTTGCACCTGACTTTAGCGATATCGATGCATTGTTCCATGATTTCGTCGATCTCTTCAAAACTGAGATTGATATTTCTTTCTTCTTGTAGATCGAATAGGTAATCTTCAATTTTAGTTCGTATCTGATTTTGCACGTCTATATTGGTATGCCAGTTTACGATTTTGTTTTTTTGGATAATTTCATCAATACCAATACTGGCATCTACTCCCATCGATACAAGAATATCCTCATTGTCTGCGTGTTCTTCAAGGACTTCTTGGAAAATCCCGTAAAAGGCTTGTGCGATTTCACGATTTCTTAATGAGTCAGGGATTTCTTCGTCAACATGATTCTGAACGGCTTTTTGAATTTCTCTTACTTTATTTAGGTATTCGAGATCAGAGAGCCGTTGTTCACGGAAAGCCCGAATCGCGTCCTCAATCAGTTTTGAGAATTTTCGATAAAAAGCTGGATCTTTTTCTTTCCATTCTTCAGAAAGCGTTTTCTTGGTACGATGAGCAATCGTATCCGCTTTGGAAGCGATAGAACGTTGCTTTTCTACTTCTTCTTTGAAAGCGTTCTCATCAAAAATATTGACTAACGGTGTCAGTGATTCGACTTCACCAGCGCCAACATGCGAGTCAAGCAGTTTTTTAATTTTCGGTTCATACTCTTTAAAATCAATTTCATCCGCATAACGCCTGCGGACACTTGTCCTCAGGTTCATATAGAATTTTAAGTCTTTTTTGTATTGGTCTATCTTCTCTTGTGATGTACATTCAAGAAAATTGGCGGATGATAAAGCGAGATTGAGCGTTCTGGCGAAATCAGATAATCGGTCACAGAATTTATCCCGCAAGGCTTTATCGGCAAGAAGCTGTTCATACTCTTCTTCATCGAGTTTATTTTTAATTCCTTTGAATATGTCCTTCAGGTCGGAGTATTTTTGTGGGAGTTTATTGGCGTGTTCAGTAATATCATCTAAAGCATTCAGAAGGTCGTCTTTCTCGTATTCAGACAGATTTCGGTATAAATCAAACGCTTCATCAAGTTTCCCCAATACGCCATAATAATCAATGATGTATCCATAGTCCTTGCCTTCACTCAAGCGGTTTACACGTGCGATGGCTTGTAGAAGAGCATGTTCTTTCAAACTCTTGTAAACATAGAGTACTGTGTTTCGCGGCGCATCGAATCCAACAAGTAATTTATCAACCACGATAATGATCTCAGGATCATCACCATGCTTAAATGAATTGATTAGTTGTTTGTTGTACTCTTTTTCTGTACCGTATTTATTCATCATCTTTTTCCAGAACTCAACAACCGGTTTTTTGTTGGTTTCATAAATATCGTCGTTACCTTCCCGGTCGTCAGGTCCAGAAATGAGTACTTCCGATGTCACCATTCCAAACTCATCAAAATACTGCTTGAATTTCAACGCGCTGAGTTTCGAATCGGCTACGAATTGTGCTTTGAATAGTTTCTCTTCATTGTCGAAGAAATTTTTGAAGTGATATCCAACATCCCAGGCAATCGCTTTGATTTTTTGGCCGGCTTTGTTGATCTGATCGGTTGTAGTGAATTTCTGTTTCAGATCGGCTTTTTGGTCTTTAGATAAGTTCGTTGTTACCTTGTCAAACCATTGATCGATAGCGTCTCTATCCACGTATAACTGAACGTCCCGGCCCTCATACAAGAGTGGAACAACAGCCTTGTCCCTAACAGCCTGATCGATTGTGTAGGTATCGATTAAACCGCCGAATCTCTGAATGGTATTTTTCTGTTTCCTGATGACGGGAGTTCCTGTAAAACCGACAAAGCACGCATTAGGAAGAACTTTGCGCATTAACGCATGGATTTCGCCATATTGTGAACGGTGGCTCTCATCGACCAATACAAAAATATTCTTATCCTCATTCTTGAAATCTTTCTTCTTGAGTGAGGCTTCAAATTTATCGATGACGGTCGTGATGATTCGTTCCTGCTGGCCGACGATTAATTCTAACAAATGATTCCCCGTTTTCGCTTGGATTAGGTCTTTACCACAATGTCGGAAAGTATTGTAAATTTGGTCGTCTAAATCTACTCGGTCCGTTACAAGAATGATCTTGTAATTATTAATATCCGGTTGCAGAGCAATCGATTTTGCAAGCATGACCATCGTAAGAGATTTACCGCTACCTTGTGTATGCCAGATTACACCGCCTTTTCGAGCGCCGTCTTGATCATACGTGGAGATTCGCTCAATGCTCTTATTGACGCAGAAATATTGCTGATAGCGTGCGATCTTTTTATCCCCTGCGTCGAACAAAATGTAGCGGAAGATAAGTTCGAGAAGCCTTTCTGGACGGCATAGGGAATAGATCGCACGATCCTGTTCTGTGATTTCACGGCCACCGCCCGTTTCAATGGTGTCAAAATATTTCCATACATATTTAAATCGATCAGAGAAAAGTTGATCTTTCATTTCTATAGGTAATGGTTGATTAATCAGAGCATAGAGTTTTTTTTCTACGTTTTCATCTTCTTTCCATACGGACCAAAACTTTGCTGGGGTACCAGTCGTGGCATATTTAGCTTCGTTTTTGGATAGAGCGAGTAACAATTGAGAGTAGAGAAATAACTTGGGGATTTCATCTTCTTTTTGGTTGCGAATTTGCTGGGAGACAGCCTCATCAATAGAATTTTTAATATCGGGTCGTTTGCATTCGATCACAACCAATGGAATCCCGTTTACAAAAAGAACAATATCCGGGAGGCGGATTTCATGGCTGCCGGTTCGTTCGACCGGGAATTCTTCTGTCACATGAAATACATTGTTTTCGGGATGTTCCCAATCGATATAATGAAGTGAGAAACTTTTCAGGTCTCCATAAATGGATTGTGGAAGGCTCTTACCCAGGCACAATAGGTCGTATACTTTTTCATTGGTTCTAACAAGTCCATCAAAGACAATGCTCTTGAGTGATTGAATCGCAGTTTGGATATTTCCTTCGGAAAACTTATGATCTTCTCCTTTATATTGAAACGTGTTCATATTGCGCAGTTGTGTTTCGAGGATACCGTCTAAAACAACATTGTTCAGTTTTCCGCCACGCTGTTTTTCTGCTTCAGTAGGAGAAAGATATACAAATCCCAAATTTTGCATTAATTGCAGAGCAGGGATTTGAGAAATATGGTCTTCTTTGAAAGAGGGAGTATCAAGACTCATGATTATTGCCTTTTCAGATTTTTACCCGCACTTTACCCGTAAGTAATTTTTGCATTAAGCCTTTTTTTTGATAGTTCAATAATTCCAATTTTCTTGTCAAAATCTTAATTTCTAAATCAATTGCATTTAGTACACTTGCGACAAACTTTTGGTCATCAATTGTTGGTAGAAATAAAACTTGTTTTTTTAAAGTCTCTAAGGTTATTCCTTTAACTGTACTCCCTGATCCAATTCTCTCTAACTTGTTTGCATGAGTGTTAAACCAATATAATAAATATAACTTATCGAGATTTGCTTTAGGAAAAATCCCTTTTAAATCTTGGTTTATTGCGACATCACAATTAAATATGACTGCTTTACCTACAGCCATACGAGTAGATACAATAACAGTACCTTTTGGAATCAGATTAGCAGAACTATTATTTAAACCTTCTAAATTAATATGTTCTTCTGTATCAGAATAATCAAATCTATTCAGATCTTTTACTGTAGCCCAAGGTATTCTGCCTTCCCAATATTTGGTAAATTTTCTTGATGGTGTCCCTCCGCCTATAATTTTTTCAATACAATCTTCAAGTCGCTTTTCTTTCTGATAAGGAAACTGCTTCTTTCCAGTCAACAATTGTTGCATAAGCCCTTTTTTAAATTTCTGTTTAGCTTCAATCAGGTGATTGGTTTGGTCGATGGCTTTATCCCATGCGGAGAGGATTTGGGAGATTTTTTTTTGTTCTTCAATTGAAACTTTTGTTACTTCAAAATTAGACAATGACTTTTTATCAATATTTGGAAAAGTAGATCCCGAAGTAAATTTTAGTATTCTCTGAGTACTATATACGAGAATATGTTCTATGAAAGAAGTTAAAAAACCATTTTTCCCACGTATTGCTGCTACACCTCTACCAATACAATAATTATCATCAGCTATATTTATTCTTCCAGTTGAACTCCCACGAACACATAAAAGAATATCGCCTTTATTACAAATTTTTGTTGGTTTTGAAGTCCACTGTTTTTTGATAGGAAACCTATTTGTAAACTCAGTAGGACCATTGATTAAAGGAATTCCGATTTTTTCTGAATTATAGCTATCACCACGAGGAGATTGTCCCATTTCTATGTGAGATATCTTCCCAATTTTTATCAATTCATTTTTATTCTTAATTAATTTATCCATTGAATCCCAACTCCTTTAAATAACCAGCCATTGCTTTGCGCGTAACCGTCAGTTCGCTTTCGAGTTCGTCAATCTCTTTCTGGGTCGCTGCGATGTCGATCTCTTCTTCTTCCTCAAAGCTATCGACATAGCGAGGGATGTTGAGATTGAATTCGTTCTCATCGCGGATTTCTTCAAAAGTGGCACGATAGGCGTATTTCTCGACTGTTTTGAATTTCTTGTAGGTTGCAACGGTCTTGTTTATGTCTTCTTCGCGTAGTTTGTTCTGTGTCTTGCCCTGCTCAAATTCACGGCTTGCATCAATAAAGAACACGTCCTTGGTCTTCTTGCCTTTATTGAAAATCATGATCGCTGCCGGGATACCAGTTCCATAAAACAGATTTGCAGGAAGCCCCACTACCGCTTCAAGAATATTCTCTTCCACGAATTTTTGTCTGATTTTCCCCTCTTGCCCCCCTCTGAACAAAACACCATGTGGAACAATCACTCCAACACGGCCTTCCTCCACAAGCGCCGTTTCAACCATATGGAGAATAAATGCGTAATCTCCCTTGCTTTTGGGAGGTGTCCCACGCAAGAAGCGCTGAAACTTGTCACTTTCCGCGATGTCCGCTCCCCACTTATCAAGAGAGAAGGGAGGATTCGCTACAACGATATTGAACTTCATGAGCGAATCATCTTGGATCAATTTGGGGCTGGTAATCGTATTGCACCATTCGATCCGGGCACTATCCATGCTATGCAGAAACATATTCATTTTGCATAGCGCCCAAGTACTGCCGTTGCTTTCCTGTCCAAAGAGCGAAAAATCATTGTTGCCCACTTCATGCGCAACCTTGATAAGCAAAGAACCAGAACCACAGGCTGGATCGCAGATCGTATCCCCCGGTTTGGGATTGAGTAGTTTCGCTAAAAGAATAGAAACTTCCGGTGGTGTATAGAATTCACCACCTTTCTTACCGGCACCGCTGGCAAAACGGGCAATCAAGTATTCATAGACATCACCGATCACATCGCGGTTGCCGATTTTTGACGGGCGAAGATCGAGTTTTTCATTATTAAAATCATTGAGCAAAGCTTTTAGACGACGATTGCGTTCCTTAGTTTCGCCCAGGTTTGCTTCACTGTTAAAATCGATCATGCGAAATACGTTTTCCAATTTGGCCTTATTGGCGTCTTCAATCTTTTCCAAGGAGATGTTGAGTAATTCGCCGATATTGGCTTCCTCACGCTTTGCATATAGGTGATCAAAATCACACTCCTCAGGTAGAATAAATCGTTCACGGCTTAACGCTCTTTGGATGCGTTCTTGGTTACCTTTGTATTTCTTTTCATATTCCTCTTTTATATCCTTCACCAAATCGGATAAGTACTTAATAAATAGCATCACAAGGATATAATTTTTATATTCAGATGGATCGACCGCTCCACGGAACGTGTCGCATGCCTGCCAAACGATGTTGTTGATTTCTTGTTGAGTTACTTTATTGGTCATTCCTGTTCTCCTTCAGAACGATTTTCTTTTTTGATTGCCTTCAAACTAACCGCTTCAATAAGCACACTTCGTTTTTCTAGAATTTGGTCCATCAAGCAGCGTTCTTTTTGATGGAGCCGATCCAATTCCACAATAGATCGCTGTGTTTTTAATGGAGGAATTTCTACTTTTAATTGCTCAAACGCTGACTTAGGAACCATTGGCATATGCGTACCTCGCCGAGCAAGGCTTGCTAGAAAATTCTGCGCAGGTTTTTGATTAATATACCAAGCAAAATATTCCGGGATAATCGTATTCTTGTCTACGCGAATGATAAAAAAAATAACTGGCCGCAATGGTTTCATGCAAAGGTGAAGTAATCGCATAAGCGAAATTCCGATGCCCACGTGATAAAAATAAAACATCTCCTTGCTGCACGAGATATTTATCTGCTGTCTTATCAATCGTAACACGATCAAGGTTATCAAGATCAAGGCGGTCGTCATCATCAAAGTTCTTGATTTGGATTACACTATGCGTTCCGTTCGGATCGGGCTGTATTTTTGAACGGAATTGGTACCCAATCTGTATCATTGCTAGATGCTTAACCTTTTTTTTCATCAAGAGATCTTTCTCAATAGAAGTAAGTAGATGGGGCTACCTCAGAGGCAACCCCACCTAGATTCATGAATTATGGATTCGTCGAATAAGTCTTTTTGTAGGCGTAGACATATCGTGTAGAATAATCTCCACCGCCAGTTCCACCGTCGCACCCGAGAGAAAGAAAGTGCTTCTCTATTCGCCGCGCTTCGGTTTCTGAACCGGCATCTTTGTAAATCCATGCCCCGTTATGCTGATCCACGTTATGTTCGTTGAAAAGACGATCTTTGGGATCAGAAGCAATACCTACGTACCAGGCGGAATACCCGCCACCATGTTGTGAAATATAATTATTGATGTCTTGAATTATTGAATTTGCTGGTAAAACCACGATCTAAACTCCTAAGGTTTTTTTTTGTTGTTAACTCAAAGATGCATCTCAGCCAGCTCTGAGAACTTTTATATCGCTGGTCCCTCACCCTGGAGGAGTTGGGTATTCGACTTTCTTTTAAAGACTGAGTTGACAGGAGTAGATCGATATAATATGATATTATTAGAACTGTTTTCATCCGGCCAACTCGGCCTGATTGGAAACGTCCGGCCCTGCGCTGCAACGTAGGGCCTGTTTCTTTTACGGAGCAAAGCGTCCGTGTAAATCAAGTATTTTTCACCTCCTTTTAGAATCTTTTATTGATGTATATCCCATACTTCAAAATATATTATACATCAAAATCCAATCTCTGTCAAGAAATATTTTATAAAAAATTGAAGTATTACAAATACCTCTTTTTAATTTTTTTTTTGGATTTATGTTCAATTATTCATCCATAAATCAAGTAAACTAAAGTAGTTTTGCTCCTATTTCTTCAGCGGCACTCTCTGTTTCAGAAACAACCTCACGTAGAAACTGGTTGCGATCAGGTGATGGTTGTTACATCTGGAATAGGCGCGGCAGGTTCATAAATATCATCGCCAATGATCCTTGCTCGAACAAAAGTTGAGCCTGTTCCACGCTTGTCATAAGCATCCTGCCACTCATGAGATCTTTCCCGCCATACACGCCGCGTAGAAAGATCTAAAAGACGCTTTCCAATATTATCCGCAAGCGCATCATATTTACTAATCTTCTCCTCTTCTGTTGCGTCAGGGCCTTCCCACCGGAGCGGATTTTTGGATAAAAACGTATATCCGTTCAATGAGTTCTTTACGTAAATCTGCAACAGGTTTTAATGTGTCGTATTCATCCGCCATACCAGTGGCAAGCCTTCGAGTTATAGTTGCCTTTACTCGAGTCCAGTGTTCTTTCGTGAAACCAGGTTTGAAATCGAGGCCAAGCCTTGGCCGCCATGCTTCGTGGTAGGCTTCTGCTGCGCTCTGAATAGCAAATCCCAAATTCATTCGGTCATAAACAGGCCGCGCTTTGGCAGGCTCCGGTCTTTCAATAACAAGGTCAATCGCTTCAAGTAATTTTATAAGTTGCTTGATTGTGCGTTTTCCTACAGAATTTTTCTTCAGATAATTTTTTTTGAATGTTTTCGAGGAAAAAGCGTGCATTTTCAAGGCGATCACGGAGAGCACGTTCTGCATATGGACCAAGGTCTTCACCAAAAGATGCGAGAACATTTTCAGCTGAAGCCAATACGTGATGGACTTTTGATTTAAGATCCGGTAAATTATCGCCCTCTATCTCATCGAAATGGGTAAACGCTAGAATCAATTTACGAGCATTTCCGGTCGATACTATTTCTCGCATTGCAGCAAG
Source organism: bacterium (assembly GCA_963663405.2). Lineage (GTDB taxonomy): Bacteria > Hinthialibacterota > Hinthialibacteria > Hinthialibacterales > Hinthialibacteraceae. The sequence continues at coordinate 12,358 of CAXXSM010000038.1, forward strand.
AGAAGCCGCTTGCATGGGTTGCGCAGCATTATCAACAAGAATTACAGCATCAACTTTTTCTATTTTCCGACTTACTGTTGTGGAAACGGACGAAGATGACTTTGGAGTATGTCCTAAACCTTCACTATCTAAGAGAACCAATTTAGGAACATGATTCCCATCCCAACTAGGAGAAAATGGCCCTGCAACACGCACTCCGTTAACAAGAGGTGTAAGCAAACTACCAAATAAAGGAGCATAATTACTCGAAAATCGCGAAATCGCTGTAAGGAATTCTTCGCGTTGCTCGATCGGCCACTCTCCGTTCCATGTTAATGGCCATCCCTGCTTTGTTTTCTTTAGATTTCCCTGGGGCAACAAATCGAAACGTTTTTCGATTTCATCCATTAGAGCGTCGGCGATTTGATGAAATTCCTCATCGTCACGTAACATGTTGTCGAGTTCTTCTTCGAATAATTCTTCAAGAACACGTTCGTCATCTTCTTTGCTAGCATCCAATTCTTCATATAGGCGGTCACTTAATCGAATAGCAATATCCCGTAATCGATCAACAGTATCGACGAGTAATTCATTTGTAGTGGCTATATCAATTTCTCCGAAATCATCAATCAAGTCATTATTTAAGTTCTCTTCTTCATCTTCTTCATCAAAGTCGCTTTTACCCATCTGAGGACCATTTCCAAGTATGTAATTAAATCGAAAACGTTGATTGACGTGACTAAGGAGCCGCCTTAAAACCTTTTCATCATCATTCTTTTCATTAGATGCCACTAGAACCGCAGCCGAAATACATTCATTTAGATATTCCCTTACTTCATCGCAAGAAACAAAAGTAACGACTGCCCGCCATGGCCCTTCGTCGATTACTATTTCGGTATCATGAATTGTCGTTTTAGCAGTAGATGTTGACGGGAAGCGTTCTTTTTCAGGATCAGTACCAATAATTTGTCGAACTAGTGTTGTTTTCCCCGCTCCAGTAGTTCCGAGGAAAAGAACTTTCCTATAACCATCAGCTTCTGAGGGAGGGAGTGGAATCACTTCTTCTCGAAGATCATTGAAATCTACTGATTCTGGAATCATTTTGTGGTAAAAAAATATCAACGATTCGGGGATCAAATCGCCGCTCTGCTTCAGCCCTTGCAGATGTATCATGGTATTTTTGATCGGCAAGAATCTCATTGAGTTGATTACATAACTGAGTAGCTTCTGATTCGTCACGAGTTCCCAATCCTCTCCGTACTCTTACTCCAACCTTGCCTGTTGCCTCATCACGTATAACTGGATGTCTAAAAATAATGGCATATCCTGATCGCCCCTGGGATTGACTTAAGCTTGCTTTATACGTGCGCTTCATCATATATCACCTCGTTGTTCCATTGTTGTACCATTGGATATAATATCAAGCTTCTTCCATGTGTCAATACTCTTTTGGAACAACTTAGGTACAACGAGGAAAAATATGCAAGTTTTTCCTTTAAGTTTTCTGATATAGTGGAATACAATCGAGTGTATTTTTAAAAGGGATAGTATGATAACAAGTTTTTAATCGAAGGGGAATATGCTTTGAGTTAAATTTTGAGTTAAATATTGGAACAGAATTTTTTTCTCAAGATTTTTGTTAAAAATTCAGACCTCCAGAGCTGGGCCAGGGGATTCCGTAGAGTCGATGATTTTGGCAAGATACCTTTTTGGGGATAAAAAATGATCGATCCAAAAAGGAGCCCAGTTGATGCCGCAAGAATTCTTACCCCACTTTGCCGATATCGAGGAAGGCTACATAACCGATTTACTCTCGTACCGGAAGCAGGATGGTTCGGTCTATTATTTTCATGGCGCCTTTCCTATTTTCACGCATCCAGAAACCGATCAAAAGAGTTTCCGCTTGATTACCAGTCAGTTTGTCGTGAACGGGCAATGCACACAGATGGAGATCGTTCGAGCGTTTGGCGTGAGCGCGATCAGCGTGAAGCGGTGGGTCAAGAAATATCGGGAAGGCGGAACGGGGGCGTTTTTTGAAACGCCTCGAACGCGAGGCGCGCATGTCTTGACGAAAGACGTCCTCCAACAAGCGCAAGAGTTTTTGAACGAGGGGCTTTCTCGAGCGGAAATCGCCGACCGGCTGGGCCTTAAGCGGAATACGTTGAATAAAGCGATCCAAGCCGGACGCCTGGTGGAGCCGCTAAAAAAAACGATACCGAAGGCCGCCCGAAAAGCGAGCGAAGCGTAGAAGACAGCCAAGCGGCGATGGGGATGGGCTGCACGCGGGTGGTGGAGCGGGTCTGCGCGGCGACCGGGCAGTTGGAAGAAGCCCCGACTCGTTTCGAGATGGAATTGGATGTGGCGCAAGGCGGCGTGTTATGGGCAATGCCCGCGTTACTCGCCAACGGGCTGCTGAAGAATGTCTCGAAGAACTTTTCTCTGCCCAAAGGATTTTACAGTTGCGTCCACATTTTTATTGTGTTGGCCTTCATGGCGTTGACGCGGATCAAAACGCCGGAACAGTTGCGCTATCATCCCGCGGGGGAAGGGGGCAAGTTACTGGGCTTAGATCGAATTCCCGAAGTGCGGACGTTGCGGGAAAAAATCAAAATTCTCGCTCAACCGGACCGGATCAAAGAATGGGGGGACGAATTATCCCGGGAGTGGATGAAGGCGGATCTGGACGCGGCGGGCGTTTTATATGTCGATGGTCATGTCCGCGTCTATCACGGTTCGCAAACAAAACTGCCCCGCCGTTACGTCGCGCGTCAGCGATTATGTTTGCGTGGACTTACCGACTATTGGGTGAACGACCAGGAAGGCCGCCCCTTTTTTGTGGTGAGCACTCCATTCACCACCGGCTTGTTGGATATGCTCAAACGGGACATTGTTCCCCAGTTGCTCCAAGACGTTCCCCGTCAACCCACAGCCGAAAACCTCGAATCCAATCCTTATTTCCACCGGTTCATCCTGGTGTTCGACCGGGAAGGCTATAGCCCGGAGTTCTTCGCCCAGATGTGGGATTCGCGGATCGCCTGTCAAACGTACCGCAAGTTTCAGGGGGAGGATTGGCCAGTCACAGAATTCGAAACGGTGAATGTGCGTCTGCCCGGCGGACAGGATTCGTCGATGCGTTTGGCCGAGAGAGGCGTCTTTCTGGGAGGGAAAATCTGGGTGCGGGAGATTCGCAAGTTGGGAGAGACGGGGCATCAAACCGCTGTGATCAGTACGGATTATACATCAGACGCAAGTCAAATAGCGGCCCATATGTTCGCGCGTTGGTGTCAGGAAAACTTCTTCCGCTACATGATGGAACATTATCATTTAGATGGACTTATCGGGTATGAAACAGTCTTGCCGGATGAGACGATGAAGGTGGTGAATCCGGCCTACCGGAAATTGGAAAGTCAGATCAAAAGCCTGGCGGGGAAGAAGGCCCGAAAGCAAGCGGAGTTCGGCGCTCTTGTCCTGCAGGAACCCTCCAATTCGAAAGAGATCGAACGCTATGAAATACAGAAAGGCGCGCTCTTTGAAGAGATCGATCAGATAGAAAATCAACTTGAGGAGTACAAGCGGCTCCGGAAGCAAACGAAAAAACATATAGCGTTTGGGGATTTGCCAGAGGAAGCAAAATTTCAACAATTGGCGCCGGCGAAGAAAACAATTCATGGATACGATTCGAATGATTGCGTATCGGGCGGAAACGGCGATGGTATCTGTGTTGAGGGAAGTGTTAAGCCGGGGGGATGATGCGCGTTCATTGGCGCGGGAAATCATGACCACTGAAGCGGACCTGATTCCCGATGAAGAAAAAGAGACTCTCACGATTCGGCTCCATCACTTGACCAACCGCATTTCCGATCAAGCTGCCCGTCATTTGGCCGCTCAATTGAATGAAACCGAAACCACTTATCCTGGCACGAATCTACGTCTCGTTTACCAATTGGTGTCAGATCAATATCCCCCAGATCAGGAGGCCTGATGGTAGTAATGAGGAATTCGGATGCGCTGTTTTAGGATTGAAATCAGATTGTTATGTCTGATGCTGTTTGAGAGTCATCACCTCCGGCAGAGCCGGAGGCTTGATTTTGTGAACCGCTCAAAGCGGTTTGAATTACGAGCCACCTAAAGGTGGCTATGCATTATCGAACAAACTCAATTGTTCTAGTCGTTTATCCTCTTGCTCTTGATTTCTGATATATTCTCTGATTATGGCTTCATCTTTTCCCACTGTTGATACCAAATATCCGCGGGCCCAAAAGTGCTGCCCCACGAAATTCCTTCTCTTTCCTAGATAATTTCTCGCTATATGAATCGCACTTTTCCCTTTTATAAAACCTATCACTTGCGCAACTGAATCTTTTGGCGGTATCGAGATCAACATATGAACATGATCCACTATCAGATGCCCTTCTTCTATTTCACATTCTTTCTGACTCGCCAAATCTCGAAAGACTTCTCCTAGGTATTTCCTCAATTCTTTGTATAAGGCTTTTCTTCTATATTTCGGAATGAATACCACATGATATTTGCAATCCCATCTTGTATGCGTTAAACTCTTATACGTCATTTCTTCTCCTTCCTGTGTAACTTTGAGCGGTTCACATGAAGGAGATTTTTTTTTTTCGATTCCTGGAATTGTCAAACACTGGGAGTCCCCCGGCAGAGCCGGGGGTTTACCTTTTTTTAATTATATCGAAAGGATAAGGTTTTCATACCCAATTTCTTGTCCACCCTTTCGAGGATTTCTAAGGACGCGAAAGGGTGTCTTAGGGATTCAGACCACGGATTCCTCGGCTTCGAAAGGACTTAAAATTAAACAATTTAGATCGATATTCCGTCTATTTCCCTCAGTACAACCCCTTATTCCCAAGTATAAGTTCCTACTTTCCGATATTTCATATTGTCGTTTTCAAATCAAATTAATCTCTTCATCCTGTGCTTGAAGATGAGCATAGATCATCGTTATTTTCGGATCACTATGTCCTAGCCATTGTTGAATCTTGTATAAACTCACACCGGCTTTGGCTAATTAGGAGGCAAAAGTGTGTCTCCTATGCCGCTCCGGCATAGAAGACACACCTACGCTTCCCATTTGGTCTTGAAGGGAGTTCCACTCTACACAGTCAGCGCGTTACTCGGCCATAAATCCACCGAAATGACAAAACGCTACGCGCATCTCGCCCCGCAACATCTTCATGACGCCATTTCGGTTTTGCCGTAATCTGAGCGTATAAGAATCCAGTTCCATGGAATTTTGGTAATCACTTTAGCCCGTTGACGCCCGGATCACAAGCATACAATGAGTGACAGTAAATCAAGTCAAACAAGGATTATATATTCATTCTTGAACATCCCCCCTCCCTTTTCGTGTAACGTTACATTGCACGAAAATCCTGCGTAAAGACCGCAAAAAAACGTAAGATCCGAGCCACTCGAATGTAACATCCTAAACATTCCTAATTAAAAAAAAACAAAAAAAATTACTTTACCCCCTTTTATCAATTAGAAATTATGATATAGTAGAAAAACTCTTGATATTAATTAACGATTGGTATGGTGGGTAGAAAATAGAATGAATCAATCGTCCATGATTTAGGTGCAATAAATCGTTACACAGGTTTCACCTCTGCGCCTCATCTCCGAAGAACACTAAAACCTGAAATTATTTGACCAAATTAGACTGTAAGCGCGACATAATAAATAAAGAAGATTTTTTATAATTTTTATATTTTCTTTATATTAAGGTTTAACTGATAAATGTCGTTCGTTTTGGTTTCTATCCACTATAGAATGAATTTTTAACGTATTGTTTAGTTGGATAAAAATAGTATTTCAGCGTCATTACTATAATAGTTTATTTTAAAATTCTATATACTTTATTATTTTTGTAAACTTTAAGATTTTTATTTTCTATATTTAGATTTTGTTAGATTGATAAAATTTTCTGATTTTTTTTGTAAATTGGTATTGACAAATCTGAAAGAATAGTGTTAGAGTGTATACATCGAATTTAATTTATTGAATTGAAGCTTTAATATTATAGTTGGTGTAATTTTTTATTGCAGTGTTGGGCGAAATGAAAGCGTCTGTGGATTATGAACTTAGGAATTCGTACTCGATATTCCTCCCTTTTCCTCTAATCCCGGCTGGCTCTTCTTAGTGAAAAAAATTTTGTTTTTTGGTCTATAGCCGTTTACAGGAGACGATTTTCCTGTTAACAAATTAGCGAACTAGAAGCGCAGCTGATGCTGAAACGATATAATACGCGGTTCTCATTCGAAAAGGGGATGTGATGTACCCAATCATGCGGGACGCCATATACACCGGGCTCTTCCTCGCTGCGGCGGTTCTCTTCTCAACCGGCCTGGCCGCGCAGGAAATTCTCCCGGATGGAGGGGCGCTGAAGCCTGTTCCCGCTGATCTGACCTTTTCGCTAAGCGCGGATTCGGTGGAATTGAAAGAATCGGGGGGGGGTAGAGGATTTAACACCGGTTCGGGTGATGGGGTTGACTATCCTTCTTCGATCGAATTCATCTCCGAGAGAGAAATCATCATCGATGTGGGGGCGTACGCGCCGACGTGGCAGCTCTTTTGTACGGTGGAGGATTTTCATGGATCGGGGGGGTCCAATTCGGGGCGGTTGTTCATCAAACCGCAGCGGGATCCAGCGAACCTGACCAAATCGTTCGGCGGGACGTTGGACATCTCCGGTGATACCTTGATCGCGGAAGGAGCCTGCTCGGATGGGAAGATGTTCGAGGCGAACCGGTTCCGCATCGGCGCGCGGTTGGGCATCACCGACCCGGCGGGGGTGTATAGCGGGCGGATTACAATCTTCGCCCTTGCGGGGAAAAGTACGAAGCCGGTTTTTGCGCGGTCGATTGAATGCTCCTTCTGTTGTCCGGAGTTTGCGTGGGTTTATGTGCATCCAAAAACGATGGATTTTGGGAGTTGTTCTATAGGATACAATGTTTCGAAGACGTATCCGCGGGTGTTTGTCTTGACCAATGCGGGCCGGATCACGGTGACGTGTAGTATTACGGAATTATCCGGGTCGGGGGGGACGATTCCACGGTCGAATTTGGGATTGAGAAGCGGGAAGACGATTGCGGATGCGAAGCCGAGTGAGAATGTTTCTCCTGGCGCTCCGGATTTATTCTTGAACTTTGGTTGTGGATTTCATACCTTTTATCTGGCAGGGAGCGCGAAGATTACAACAAGTATTGGAGCTGGGAGATATAGCGGAAAGATCAATATAACGACACAAGTCAATTAATTCCAGCCTATTGTGTTGGATTATATCCTAAAAGAAAGGAGGTATGGAATGACTGGCTTAAATTAAGTTCGCCCAGAGAGACTGGTCCTCTCTCCAGGCGAGGGTACTGCGGGCGTGGTCCATGTGGGCGTTATGGCGGACAGCCACAAGGAACCACAAAGGCTGATTCTATTATAGCCGTAAAACTCATGTCCGCCAAGAAGAAATTTGAGTGAGATGCGTTGATCCCCTGTTCTTTAACTGGTCACGAATGGGACAGGGGGAGAGCAAATCGTGAACCCGTCCACTCGGCATGAGTGAGATGCGTCGATCCTTTGTCCTTTAACTGGTCACGAATGGGGCAAAGGGGAGCAAGTCGTGAACCCGTCCACTCCAAAAGTGAGATGCGAAGATCTTTCGCCCTTTAATCTGGTCACGAATGGGGCGATTGGGAGCAAGTCGTGAAACCGTCCACTTGTTTTTAACTTACTTTTGGAGAATTAAAATGAAAAAATTCGCAATCGTAATGCTGTTCGCTATTTTCGCTTTTCCCGTATTTGCTGATACTGATGATTCAGATACTATTGATGTGACGGTTAATGTACCTCTCGATATGGGTGTTTTTATTGATGATGGCCAAACTTCTCAGAGTCCAACAATAACTTGGACAGACGATAGTGGTTCATGCTCATTTGATATTTCAATAACATATTATTCAAATGCTACTTCTTCTGATATTGATGCTGAATGGTCTTCAACATCAGGTAGTGGTACTTGGACTCCAACTGATCTAACAGGGCTTGCAGCGGGTTGGGCTCAGCCTGAGACAATTTCTACTACTATTGACGGAATTGCACATGCAGATGGTCAATCATTAAGCGGCACTTTAACAGTGACAATTTCTGGTTAAACAATTACCATTCTTTGATCTTATATGAGGAGGTCCAAAATAATGCCTACAAGTAAAAGTATGTTAATATCGATATCTTTTATATTTTTCGTAGGCTTAACCTTCGGACCTATTGCTTCTTCAGATACTGATGATACTGATTCTATTATTGTCACAGTAAATTTACCAAGATGCGGGAGTTTTTCATTTTCGACGACTGACATTTTTTTTCAAGTCACTCATTATGATTTAAATCCCGCTCATACTGATGATTTTTTCCAGAGTGGAGTTGATTTTTCAGTAATGGTAAATTATGATGCTACAATCAAGTGTCCAAAGGGTATTACTCTTTACCATGAGGATGATGAAAATCAAGAAGCTCCAGTACGTGTTGGGATGTATTATACAATTGATCCTAACACACAGCCTGATCCAATAGGAGAATATTGGTGTTTTGACATCTCTCCTGGTGTTTTAGAAGGTATGCGCTTGTCATTACACATTACCTATGATTGGACATATAATGATAAGCCTGGTAATTATAATGGCGATATAATTGTTGAACTTGATCCTGATCCTGAACAATGGGATTAATATTTGGTGAAATATTATTAAGTCTTCTCGTAACACAATTTGTTGCGAGAAGACTTTTCTTGTTTATGGATATTTAACACAAAAAAGGAGTATAGAATGCGCAAATACTTAATTTTATTTATCCTTATATTTATACAAAATTTTTATGCTATAAAAGCAGAATCGCAAGGTCTTAACGTTAGACCAATGAAATTAGATATACCTGTTGAGCCTGGCAAACGATACCAAACAGATATAGAACTTAGAAATACTACAGATGCTCCAATTATTGTTGATATCCAACTTGTTGATTTATCACAGCATTATAATGGTAGATGGAAGATTATTAGTGATGAAAGTAATGATGAAATTAATGAATCATTTTCGTGCAAAGAATGGTTAAACTTTGATCCGAATTTTGTTGACATAAGCACTGAAGATAATATATATTCTATAAACTTAGATCCTCTTGAAATGAAACCAATAAGAGTTAGTATGGAAATACCACGAAATAGTAGAGGAACACATGGTGCAGGAATAATTGCACAAACAAGAAAGCCACGTAATAATGCAGGTATTAATATCATTTTGCGTTTTTTAATACCTGTTTTTTTAGACATAAAAGGAACTTTTGTAAGAAAACAAATTGATATTTTAGATACTTTTATTATAGTTGAAACTGATAAAGAGACAAATTCTCAAAATGAGTTTATTGTAGTAGATTTTATAAATAGTGGTCATACAATGCCAAAAATTAGTGGCGCCGTTACCCTTTTTCGTAATTTAAATAAAAGATGGGTCAGGATAACAGAATTAAACATGCCAAGTAAGCCTATTATTCCTGGTGTTACTGTAGCATTATTTCAAAAATGCCCACGTCGTTTACCTTCCGGGAAATATAGAATTGATTGCCATATGAAAGTAGATGGAAAAAGACTACGGTTATACAGAAAGGAATTAGATTATATTGGTGATCCTAGTGTTGGAAGTAATATTGTTTCGGATGCTTCAATAAATCTTGAACCTACACAGTTGATCCTAGAAGGCATACCTGGATCAACTAGATCTAGTTATTTAACTTTAAATAATCTTAGCGAAGACGACATTAATGTTATTTGTAAAGTAGAAATACCAAAATCTCTTGAGGGTATTTCACATGAAGATATTCAGGGTAAAGAACTATCTTGCCATTTATGGACAAAAACAACACAAGAAAAATTTCAAATAAAAAGTAACTCTAAAAGAAGAATTCCTATAATTATTTCATTTCCAAAAAATTCTTCAGTCAAACCTTTTTATTATTGTATATTTAATGTAATTGCATACTATCTTGACGGTCAGTTCGCTAGCAAATCAGAATCGTTAATTATTGTTAAAAACAAGAAATTAGAATCAAAACCAAATCTTGTTTTTGGAAATATTTCAATTACTGAAAATAATGAAAATAAGTATGATATGCTTGTTGAATGCGAAAATTTAGGAAATATGCATTTAAATGTAAAATGTAAATGTTTTTTAAAAAAGACTTTTTCAATGAATGTAATAAAAGAAATTGAAATGTTTAATGAAGATAAAAGCTTTATTTTACCAATGAATAAAATAAGTTTTTATGGAACTTTAGATCCTACTGATATTGATGTAGGAGATTATATAATATCACTTGACTCTGAATTTGAAGATTCTAAGATATCAAAAGATTTACCAATCACTGTGTTAAATAAAGATAATAATAAATGTATTGAAATTAAGAATTTAGATAATGCAGAATAATTATGAATTATTGAAAAACACAAAAATTTATATATCAAAGCCTATTTTGAGAAAACAATAATATTTTAAAAAGAGGAATTGATGAAATTCTGTTTTTTTTTTAATATTTTTTATATACTTTTTTCCTTCCTCCTCACTTTCTCGCGAGTTTGAAAAATATTTTGATAGCTCTATTACTGGTAATGATATTATAGATTTAAGTGATTGGATACAAGAAGGACCTTTAGAAGGAGGTGAATGGGTATTAAGTGATTCTGATAATGATGGAATCATAGATCAAGTATATCAAACTTTAAATACATATTACATTTCTTTTTTTGTCTCACAAGAAATTATAACAGCTGGAAATGAATTTGAAGGCTGGTTTACTACGAGTGGTAGTGATAATGACTATTTTGGATTTGTATTTAACTACCAAGATGAAAAAAACTATATTGTTTTTCAATGGAGAAAATCTGATCAAGATTTTTTTGTCGGTTTTGGTGAAGCTGGTATTAGTATACTTAAAATTACTGATATTGACCCATATCAGCAGATTGAATCATCAAGTAAATTATGGAGCGCAACTGATGTTGAAGGTGTGAAAGTTCTCGATAAATGGGCGAGTTCAAATGGTGGCAAAGGATGGGAAAAATATATTATTTATTCCTTCAACCTAAGCGTTTATAATTATGCTTTTCGTATCCAAATACACAAAAGTGATTCATCCCTTGTATATGATAGTGGTGTTATTCATTTAGATGATCCAATAAATGGTCGCTATGGTTTTTATAATTTATCTCAAGACGATGTGATATATTCTGCCAGCGCAATAAGAGAAATATCAAGCAATCCACCTCCACCAACACCAAAAATAACTCTATCTTCTACACTAATACCTACGTTTGCACACACCCATACGCCCACGGCTACTCATACATTAACCCCAACAATCACCCCTACTCCAACCGAAACGCCGACGGCTACTCACACCCACACGCCCACGGCTACCTATACAGTAACGCCTTCGATCACTCCGACTTTTACGGAGACGGCTACAGCCACCTTTACGCCTGCGCCTACGGTTACTTTTACATGGACTCCTACACAGACCGCTACGTGGACGTTGGCTCCTTCGGCTACGTTTACGCCTACGGCGACGGCGACACTTGCGCCTTCTCCTACACCAAGTCTGTCCCCCACACCAACAGCTACGCCGACTGCGACGCCGGTTCCGATTGTGGTTCATCAATGCGCGAACGATTTTTCGCTGCGGCAGTATTCGGCGCTCGCGCTCTTCCTCCAAACCAGATGGATTTCTGACGGCGGATCTGGACGGGGACGGGCGGAAGGAGGCGTTAACAGCGCTTCCCGAAGCGAACGAGATTCTGCTCCTCGCGCCGGGAGACCCATCCGGGGGGACGTTGGTTGAAACGCATATTTCCATTGGCGATCCGGATTTCTACATCGACCGCATCGCCTGCGGCGACCTGGACGGCGACGGCTGCCCGGAACCTCTGCGCCGTCTCGTATCTCTACGAAAAAACGATCGTCCTCTCCACGGACGCGCCTTACCCCATCCTCTACGAAATCGAAACCACCGCCCCCCCAGGCCCGCTATTACCAAGTCAAATCCAAAGGCAAAAACCAACCGGTCACCTTCGCCGACGCGGGACCACGACGGGCGGGATGAACTCTACATCGTCGAAGAATCCGATTCCGCATTCAACCAGATCCAGCGCTGCACCGCGTCCGAAGACGGGCAAACACTCGAATCCACAACGATTCCAAACCCCCGGCGTCACCATAGGAGACATCCAAGCGATCGCGCTGGAAGACATAACAGGCGGCGGCAACCTGGAAATGATCCTTATGACCAAAATCCAAAACGAAAACGCAGCTGCCGCGTTGACACAAGTCTCCCCCAATGAATACGCGCCCTCCGCGATCTTCTCCCTCGATGACACCATGACCGGCAACAGCGTATCCGCGTTCCGGTTCGGCGACGCCAACGGCGATGGGATCACGGACGCGATCGTCGTCCCGTTCGATGGAAGCGTCCGGATGCTGAGCCTAGGCGATGAAAACCGGATCGAACAAACGATCGTCGGGAATATGGATGTCAGCGCCGTAATCGATGACGCGGCGATCTCCGATCTCGATCTCGACGGCGTCCAGGATCTGGTCTACGCCGTGCGGGGATACCAAACCGTGGAAACAAGTGCTGATCATGTGCGGTGAAAATCCAGGCGAATTCAGCGCCGCCGCGCTCTTCGACACCCGACCGGGATGTCAAACTGGGGAACTTGATGATCGAATCGCTCGATCTGAACCAGGACGGCCGGGAAGACCTCGCCTTCCTCGACAGCTCGCGGAACGAACTGCTCCTGTTCCTCAATCTATCCATCAGCGGAGATCCCACCCCCCACTCCAGAACCAACCATAGAAACGATAAGCGTCGATTTCACACAGCTAACAGCGAACACACTCGCGGGATTCGAACCCGTGTCGATCATAGAAACCGGCCCCGTGCCGATCGAAGAACCAGCGTCCGGGCTGACGGATGGGTGGGGAATGAGGGTCCATCTTTTGCCCGGACAGGGGACATTCCTTCTAGGAAATGAGGCGGTTGGGTTGAGCGATCCATCGATTGAGATATCAGTATCCACAAACTGCTCGAATGACGCGGTGGAGCTGGGATTAATCGCCATCGCGGATTTGCAAGACGGGAATTATGGATACATCAATCCAACAAAGAGCGAAATTCCCGTTCAACAATGGGAACAGATCCGCCTCGCGTATGACTCACCAGCCCTGTCGATTGTTCCAGCGCTGCAAGTGGTCCTTCCGGAAAACGCGGAGGTATCTTCAGCGACAGTCTATTTCGACCGGCTGGAGATCAAGCCCCTTAAGATATTGTATAAAAACCCGATCACTATGAAAGTGGATACAACATTCGATACAGTGAATGAATCATTGGATGGTATCAATCCGAACGCATATCTCCCTCAAGAAACAGCGGTTGGAGATGTTTCCTTAACAGATGGAATGAATGGAAAGGGGATACAATTACAGATCACGCCCGATCAATTAGCCGCCCGTATCGTGATGGAATCCAACATGCCCGGAACTGCCCGCGATGATACACGGCGAATTCTACATCAACCGGAAAGAAGGAGAAAATGGGAACCTAGCTTTTGTCATTACGGATGGAGAGCAAAGTATAGGCTATTCACTCAAAATGAGCCACCTTCCAATTGATGAATATGTTCCAATTTCTATGGGAGGAATGTTTAAAGGCGGGAGTCAAAGAATAGCGCCAATCGGAGTTGTGCAGCTCAGCGGGCCGGATGTGTTAGGAATCGTGACGATTGATGAGGCTGAATTTTACATATCTGATTAGGATAATATATTTTATTGCTACGGACAGGATTAAAATTTTTAATTTTTAGCTTGTTTATATCATTAAATGATGCTATTGTAGATATAATGATACACATTCAATTTAAAAATTGATGGATCTTCGGCATTATCATTTAAGCGCATCTATGTGAATTCCTCAATTTTAATGTAGAATCGACCGTTACAATTTAAACAGAAAGAATGGAATGAATCACTGTGATTGAACAATGCCAGTGAGAACTCATGGAAGGGAACTCATGAAAAAGATGCTAAGGATGTATCAAGTAACATTTCTCGCTATATTATTTTTCTCCACCGGTATTCCTTATTCCATACTAAGTTGTCAAGCGGAAATCGATTTGTTTGGCGAAACAGATGAAACACGGAACTATATCGCTTTTAGCAAAGCGATCGAAGCGGCTGAGATATCGGCGGTTGAGTTGGAAGAGGAAAGCGCCTCCACCCCTGCTGAAGCTGTACCCGAAGAAGAGAAACCAGAGGAAGGCACCACCGATAATTCTAGCGCTGATAATTCTAATGAAGAGATTAAAGTGACAAATTCCTTTTTCGAAAGCGATTTGAGACAAGCGTTTCAGGGACATCGCGTTGTCGATTGGGGAGACCATCATCGTAGCGCCTGAGGTGCAAGCTTATGTGACGTTGGAGCTGAACGAGGTTCCAATCAGCAAAGTTTTCAAATTAATGCTAGCCGGCACAGGATATATGATGGAGAAAACGCCGGATTACTATTTGATCTACTCCCCCGATTCCCCAAAGCCAATCCTTTATTGAACTGAGCCGAACCCATGTTTTACGATTGAACTATATCGATGCGGACAGCGCGGTGAAATTGCTATCCCCGATGCTCCAAAAATTTGTCATAGCGAGTCCCGCGCGATCGTTGGACCGTTCACAATCAACCCGGCGGGAGTCGTATTCCAGTTCTTCCGGTTCATCCGCATCACGAATGGCCCAAGGCTTCGCGAAAACAATCACAACCGATAATACTGTCTGTATCACAGCGCCTCCCTCTCTAATCGAACGAATTGTGACGGATCTGAAATGATTGACCGGCGTCCCATGCAAATTATGCTGGACGCGCGTATTGTATCTATGGAGAGTTCAGATCTACTCAACATGGGAGTGGATTGGGAATGGCCTCAAATCGGAGCGGGAGCGTTTGGAAGTTCGCAGACTCAACCCAATTGGCCTTGGGGAATACAGATCGGTTATAATTCCTCGTCTGAATTTACAAACTCGTTATTATTGACATTAAACCTTTTATCAGCCAATGAAGAAGCGACGATTCTCGCGAATCCCCAAGTAATTGCCCAAGATGGGAAACCTGCGCAAATCAGCGTCACACGCGAGGAATATTTTGAAATACTCACTCAGGGTTATTATACTCGTTCGGAACTGGAGAAAGTCGAGATCGGAACGGTATTGACGATTACGCCGATCATTGGAGAGAACAACGAAATAACGATGGCAATCAGCACGGAAGTGAGCGATGTGATCGCCCGTGGATCAAACAACCTTCCCGTAGTCACACGCCGTATGGCCGAAAGTACAGTGCGCGTTGAAACGCGGGACGACAACCATCGCGGGATTAGTAGATAATCGGACATCGTGTGTCTAAAAACAGAGTTCCCGGTCTCAGTTCAATACCCATTCTCGGACAACCGTTTATCAGCGAAGATGATACTGATTATTCTAGGCAAGTAGCGATTTTTATCACTCACGGATTATCAAGGAGGATAAACCAACCAGCGGGGCCAGCCTAGTGAGACAAAGTATGTATCAACCCGCGGAGAGGAATTTAAAGAAGCCCTTCTCGAAAGTATCAAACGGAATAAACACCGTATAAAGAAATGACGCATCTAAGAAATAATCCTTCAATAAGATAATCTTTGTCTCATCAAAACAAAGGGGGGAGAAAATGCCTAATACAATGACCAGCGTGTTAAAAGAACTTATCAAGTATTCGTGTTTCTTTTTGTTAATTCTTGTTCTGTTTTCTGGCTGCGCGAATGGAGTGAGAAGAGTCGCCTCCGTTCCCAATAATGGAGATGTAGCCGATCTGAATTCAGATGACATTGTCCTGATCATGCAACATGCGGGATTTACGGATGAGCAGATCTTAAAACAGGGAACGGATTTGCGTAATGTGATTGCGATGCAAGGTGGAGCGTATATCCGTATTGGAAAAAAAGTAGAGGCAATATTTGCGGTTCAACCACCTGATTACATCCACGTTGTAAGCCGGATTACGGGCGCTAATTTTACTTATAACTTCAAAACAGGTGAATTGAAATAATTCATCCTGTAGCTGTTATGCTTGAATCGGACCACGTGTG
>CAXXSM010000039.1:0-14029 GCA_963663405.2 bacterium
TCCTGATCGGCATGAGACAGAAACTGACGCCCACCCCCTACGCGATTCATGCGTCGTCGGCGTCTAGATTAACCAACGGCGCGGTCACGAGTTTAAACTCTCTGCAGGATGATGTCACGCTGCTCGAAGGCTCGAATGTAACGATCACACCGGGCGCTAATTCACTCACGATCGCAGCCAGTGGCGCGCCTGGCCCTCCAGGGCCAGAAGGACCTCCGGGGCCAATGGGGCTACAAGGTGATACTGGACCGAGAGGACCAGAAGGGCCTCCGGGTCCAATGGGGCCTAAAGGGGATACTGGTTATCCCGGTCCACAAGGTGATCCGGGGCCTCAAGGTCCAAAAGGTGATCCCGGTATCCAAGGACTCAAAGGCGAACCGGGTCCACAAGGGCCCAAAGGTGACAGCGGTCCACAAGGGATTCAAGGCGAACCAGGGCCTCAAGGATTCCAAGGTGAGCCGGGTTCTCAAGGGCCCAAAGGTGACATTGGTCCACAAGGGATTCAAGGCGATCCAGGGCCTCAAGGGTTCCAAGGTGATCCGGGTCCTCAAGGGCCCAAAGGTGACATTGGTCCACAAGGGCCTCAGGGTGAATCCGGTGAAAATCAAATTCGAAAAATATATCGAAGCGCCGGAAAAGGATCAATGATTAATAATCTCAATGAAAATGATATTGTGCCGGGAAGAGAATTGACATTCTACAAAGAATTCGAAAATACGACGATACGCTTTGCCTATTGTGATAATTTCATGCTACGATGGTTGTCTGGTGATGAAACGAAAGCTGTAAGAATAGAAGTCGTTATTGACAATACTCCTCATCCTCCTGATTCTCCTTCTACTCCAAATGTGTTTTTTGATTTTATTCATAATTCAGATGAGCAAAAAGTTTCTAAAGCTGAACCGTCAACTTTGTTCGCCTATTTAGATAATCTTTCAGTAGGAGAACATACAATAACCCTTAAGGCTGAACAAGTTCATACTTATAGTTTTCCAAATTCCCAGGAGTTTGTGATAGGTTCATATGGTTCCCGATGGACCATGGAAGCGGAGGAAGTTGAATTAGGAGAGATACCCGTTGAATGATATGAAATTGTAGAAAGTTGACCTTTCATTTAAGGGGGAAACGTATTTTTCCATCTCCATGAAAGGAGAATTGAAATGAAAACTACCCTTTATGTATGTTTTCTACTTGTGAGTATATTCGGATTGACCGCTTATGCGGATTACGCGATTCTGTGGCATACGGTGAATGGCGGGGGAAGCGTCCAACAAACCGGGGGGGATTTTACTATAAGCGGCACGTTCGGGCAGACCGACGCCAGCGCGGGGTGGCCGGCTGCGCCGTATAAACTCACGGGAGGTTTCTGGTTTGGCGTGTCAGCGGTTCTATACGATCTTGATTATCTTGTGAACGGTGACGGTTTGGGAAATGGCAGTGGGAAATACTGGCCTACTCCTGATGTATCCACTATTGACGACGGCTATTTCGATGCGCGATTCGTTCCGGCGGTGGCTTTGAGCGGGCAAGACATTTATCCCGGTTGGTGCGCGGATAATGATACGTATATCAAACTGGGCCGGTGGTATGAGAATGTCAGTTGTTATTCGTCCCTAAACTTTTCCAATACCTGCGCTCAATTTGTGAATATTGGAATTCTGACAACCTGTCATCCGTGAACGCTTTGTTAGCGTTATACCGTGAGGGGGAATGGGACGGAGGAATTACGATTGGCTCCCAAGTCTATACCGTTACCAATAACGATATTCAGGCGGTTATCTGGACGCTGCTGTTCAATGGCGTTCCCAGCGGAGGCGGTATCTCTTGGCAGCAACCGGTTGTGGATGAGTTATCCAGCTTAGTCAGCGGAATGGCTCCCACTTACATTTCCGGTTCCGATACGCCGATTGTTATTATTATTGACACGACCGATCAGGTGAATTTGCTTGAGGCGCCTTATTGGATGTATGAAGAGTTATTGGCTTTGGGGATTGTGGATGATTGTTTGTAGGTTTTTTTTGATACAGGCTTAGTGTGGAATTATGCCAGGGCAGATGAAAAGCCTTGCCCTGGGTACCCAGTATGATTTCGTTTGGTTTTTATTGTGGGTGGGATGTTTGGGGTTGATTGGAGATGTGGTAGATTTAGACCAGGGCAGGAAAAAGCCTTGCCCCGGGCGCCCCTAAAAGGTTCATTGGTTTGTACGCTTGGAATGACGCTCGTGTAAGCGCCGCCGGATATCTTTCCAGTCTTCCTCCGTCATCTCACTGGCTTCCGATTGCAGGCCTTCCAGAAGCAACGTTTCCAACCGTTCATTGGCTTTTCGTTTTTGATCTTCTCGAAGCAACGCGCGAACGTATTCGCTGACTGTGCCAAATCCGCCGTTTGAGACTTCGCGATCAATAAATTCCTTCATACTCTCTGGGAGAGAAATCGTGATGGTAGTCATATGCAATTCACCAGTTCTTCCATGTAGATCGAGATCACAACTGAAAATGAGTCGCGGAAGAGTTTGCGAATGAGATAGTTATTGAGACTCATTTTCGTATTAATTGAGAAAAATTAAGAATATTTATTAATTATTATATCCTTTCTTCGATTTTTAGACTAGGAAAGATTGTTTGAATCACGGAGGGTTTAGATATACGCGGATTTCACGGGAAAAAAACTACGATCATTATGACTTTTTCGTAGATTTCGTGATGTATGATTTTATTTGGTTTTTTATTGCGGGCGGGACGCATGCGGTCCATTGGATTTGTGGGATTTGCGCCAGGACAGAAAAAAGCCTTGTCCTGGGTACCCAGTATGATTTCGTTTGGTTTTTATTGCGGGTGGGGCGCCTGCGGTCCATCGATTAGAAAACGCGCCGGGTTTCCTGTTGTGGGCACCCGGCGCGTTGTTGTTTCCGCTGCTACGAACTATTCGAAAGTGATCTAGAATTACACCAGGGCAGAAAAAAGCCTTGCCCTGGCTACCCAGCTGGAATGAGAGGGTGGTAAATGAAAGTCAATTTTCCGGCGCGTTGTTGTTTCCGCTATTTGAGTTTGCGCTGATTTGCGCTCTATTATAGCTATATTATTTCTATTCCATCAATGTCCAATCATTGATGATGGAACCGTTTAGTGTTGGGATGGTGAACGGTTCGGACCAGAGGACGCCCATCATGTTATCGCCACCGCCGGAGGTGTTGCGGTCGGCGGAATCGACGCCGAATTCACCGTCAAGCCAGACGCATCTCTCTACGCGGTTCATAAACCAGTCTGTCGCCAAACCCGCTTCTACATTCTCTGGCGTAGAGACAAGCCATCCCGAGAAATTATCCGGTGTTTCGATTTCTTCGTTCCAGTTAGTTAGATCGCCCATTTCAAAGTCCGCGTTGGGGAAGGCGAGGCTGGCTGTTTGACCGTCCCAGAAGTAGAAATCGTCCGCGGCCATCCAGGCCCACGCGCCGGTCAGGTGGTCTTCGACATAGATTTGGCCTGTTTTGCCTTGATGTCCGGTTTCAATGTAAAACCGGTATTCGGGAAACTGCCATTCATCCACGCCGTCTTTCTGCGCGCCATTCCAAGCGATCCCTTGGTTTCTTTGCCGGTAGGTGAAGTCCTCATCGTCTTCGAATGAACCATTCTCGTTCATGTCGACCCGGAGTTCGATCGAGGCTTTTTTGTCTTCTCCACTGCCATCCACCGGATTGACGGCGTCATCGATCCGTGTGGTTTGCTGCGCCGCGCTGAAGGACATAAAGACGCTTTGCGATGGATCGGGGATGGGTTGAATCGTAAACACATCCGACCGGAGTTCAACGCCTTTCAGATCGGGAAACTCGCCGCCCGCGTCCGCCAAGGAACCGGAGCCGACCCAGACACGCCCTGCGCGAGCGTATCCATCGGCGGGTCTGCCAAAGAACGTAAAGGTCGCGTCCGGATCGTCCGCATTGCTTCCATCCAATAGGGGAACGTTATTCACTGTCCAGCCGGGGATGCTTCCATTTGGATGCGCTTCCGGGGGAGGAGTTAAGCCGGTTAGTTCATCCGGGAGAACGCCGTTTTCTACGCCCGCTTCGAAACCGCCGTTTGTGATGACGCTGTTATCCCAATTCATGCGGATGGCGTCGAGGCTGATTCCATGAGTGCTGGAGACATCCACGGCGACGAACTGCGCCCTTCTTCCTTCGTAACCGGATGTATTGATGATAACGGTTTCCATTCCCGCGTCAAAGTTGCTCCAGGTAAAACCGATTAGAGGAATATCCATTCCTTCGGTATACACGCCGTCCGGATTCTCTGTTTCTGTGCCCAGATCGACGTAGGCGAAGATTCCGTTATCACTGCCATACGCGCCGGGTTTATCCCAGCGGGAAGAAGCGGGACCGGCAAAGACGCCATAAATAAAACTGCTGATTGGAGTCAGTTCAAACGGATCGGATTCAATCACCGCTGTGTCGCTCAATCCATTCACTTGGGTTGTTAAATACCGTGTGCTATAAGCCGTCGCGGCCAATTCAGTATCGGCGCCGATTAACTGATCGGCGGTGAGATTTCCGGAGATAATATTCCATCCCGTGAGGGGAGGATCTTCTTCAAAGAAGCCGTTTGGCGCCCCGTTGACCGTCATGATTCCATCCGCGTTGTTCAGGCGGACAACGTTGACGGCGATGTATCCGGTTTCGCTGTTATCGACGATTCGGATTTTGGCGATCTGTCCGGCGAACTCATCGAGACGGACGATGATCCGCTTCCAGTTGTCCGGACCGACATTGTTTCTCGGTTCGGAGGATTGACGGGTGACGATTGAGGTGTCGGCGGACATCCAATAGTCGAATGTTCCATCATTCCCGGCGTCAACGCCAATATCAACCGTCTCTGGTGAGAATTCGTGATACATATTTGATACGATGTCAAATACTAAAAATGTGGGATTGTTTCCGGTGTTGTTCGTATCGGCTAAACCAGGATAACAACCGCTGAGAATCAATCCACAGCATCCTGCGATCAACAATGTTCTTTTCATCGAGTTTCTCCTGTTTTTGCTCGCTTGCGGGATATGTGAATCAAAGGACTCAACGTATTCACATGATCCCTATCGAGAATCATTGTACTGGGGAAACATGGCTTAACGAAGAGTATAGTTCACAGATATAGGATATCTCGTGAGATTCTAATAATTTTAATGGATTTTCAATAATTGGGTGGTTGATTGGTATGGGGGGAGGGGGAAGGTATAATGGATTTAGCCAGGGCAGATGAAAGCCTTGCCCTGGGTACCCGTGTATGAAAACTAGTTACTGGTGGATCGATAAGGCGTGACTTTTACCCTACGAAAGATGGGTGAACATGGTTCCGTATTCTTTCATGAAAATTATTTGGTGGGCCGATAAAGCCGGCCCACCCTACGAGAGCCGCATATCCAGTAAGCTTTGTTTATGGTGAAGTGAGTAGGCCTTCCGCGCTTTCTCGTTCTGGTTGTTCCAGTTTGACGCCGAAGAGGTTTTTGATGTCTTCGACCATCATGTAGAGGGCGGGGACGAGGAATAAGGTGATTAAGGTTGCGAACATGACACCGTATCCGAGGGAGATCGCCATTGGAATTAAGAAGCGGGCCGAACGGGCTGTTTCATAGATCATCGGCGCCAGTCCAAAGAATGTGGTGAAGGAAGTCAAGAGAATTGGCCGGAACCGCCGGGTTCCCGCCATCACAAACGGCTTTGAAGGGATCGCCGGTTTTATCCCGATCCTGGTTGGCGGTGTGGACGAGGATAAGTGAGTCGTTCACGACAACTCCCGACAGCGCGACGATGCCGAACATGCTGATGATGCTGAGATCGTAGCCCATGATGATGTGTCCAAGCACGGCGCCGACAAAGCCGAACGGGATGGCGGTCATCACTACAAGTGGTTGGACATAACTCCCGAAGGGGATCGCCAGCATCGCGAAGATCGCCAGCATCGCGATCATGAATCCCCGCCATAAACTCTCGAGAGATTCATCCCGTTCCCGCGATTCCCCCTCCAAGGAATAGCCGAGAGAAGGATAACGGGACAGCAGATCGGGCAGCACGTTCGCTTCGAGATCGGTGAGGACCTTTTCCGCGTTGGTTACTTCCGTTTCCACATCGCCTGTTACGTTGACGACTCTGCGGCCGTCTGTGCGGTTGATTTCTGTATAGGCCCGGCCCCGGATCACTTCCGCCGCTTCGCCGAGAGGGATCTCTCCACCACTCGGCGTACGGATGAGGAGTTCTTCGATGTTGTACTCGGATGTGCGTTCGGATTCCGGCAGGCGGACCATGACCCAGATTTCCTCCCGTCCGCGTTGTTGGCGGAAGGCGCGGGCGCCGTAAAACGCGCTGCGCACTTGCTGCGCCAAATCCGAAGCGGTGATGCCCAGACTGCGGGCGGCGGGTTTCAGTTTCAAGTCGAACTGCGGTTTCCCTAACGTGAATCCATCATCGATATCTTTGACGCCGGTGAATGATTGCAAGGTGTTCGCCAATTCCGCCGCCGCGGTTTCGAGAACGTCAATATCCGGATGGCTGAGTTCCACATCGATTGGAGAACCGGCGGAAAATCCAGAACTGAAGAGGAAGGTCAACGATTCCAGACCCGCCATTTCGCCGGTCTTTTCGCGCCAGATCTTGGCGAATTGCGTAGCGGAAATACTTCGTTCTCCGCTGGGCACCATATAGACCTGTACGCTGCAAAGATGACTCCCAGTCCCACCCCCCGAAGGCCCCGGGCCTCTCCGTCCCGCGTTGTTGCCGACCAACGCCATAATTCCCCGCAGGATATTATCTCCGCCATTTTCCGCGAGCACTTCCCGCGCGGTTTCCAATAAGCGTTCTTCTACTTTCTTGGTTTCGGCTACGGGCGCGCCAAAAGGCAGGACCGCATTCGCGGTGACGACATCACCGTCGACGCGGGGGAAAAACGTGAAATTGATGTGGCCACCTACAACCACACCTAGCATCAGGATCAACACCGCCACTCCCGCAGCGATAGTTAAATACCGATTTCGAAGCGCTAAGCGAAGAAAAGGCGCATAGCAAGTATGAACAAACCACGACAATCCCCGGCTGACCTGTTGCTGCCGCCGGAAGAGAAACGCGAACAGGCCATGATCTTTCGGCGGGTGTTGATGCCCCAGATGCGCGGGGAGAACGTAGAGCGATTCAATCAGCGAAATCGTAAAGACCGAGATAACAATAATAGGGATCACGCGGAAAAATTTCCCCATGATGCCCGTGACGAACATGAGTGGGACAAAGGTCGCTATATTAGTCAGAATCGAAAAGGTGACGGGCACAGCGACCTGCCGGGCGCCTTGAATCGCCGCTTGGATGTAGCTGTATCCCCGCTGCCGGAGTTCGTAGATATTTTCTCCTACGACAATCGCGTCATCGACGACGATTCCGAGCGTGACGATAAACGCGAAGAGCGAGAGCATATTGATCGACACATCAAAAGTGGGAAAAAGAAGAAACGAACCCAAAATCGAGATGGGAACCCCCATCATAACCCAAAACGCGAGCCGGATTTCGAGGAACAATCCCAATGTGATGAGAACCAGCGCCAGGCCCATCGACATATTGCGCAACAGGAGACTGATACGATCGCTCAATAATTCCGATTGGTCTTCCCACATGGCGACACCGACGCCGGGGGGGAGTGTGGGACGCAGGTTTTCGATATAGTCTTTGGTGATTTGTGCGATTTCGATGGGGGATTGATCACCGGTGCGGTAGACGCTAACGCGGGCGGCGGGCATTCCGTTATAGTATCCCGCTTGGTCTGTATCGCGGAATCCATCGATAATCGTTCCGATATCGCGCAGCCGGACCTCGGTTCCGTCTTTGCTGCTGATGACGGGGATATCTTCAAACTGGCTGCCGAAATCGCGCCGTTCCGCGGTGCGCAGCAGAATTTCCCCTCCATCTGTTTTTACACCGCCCGCGGGGATTTCCACCGCGGTTTTAGAGATTTCCTGCGCGATGCCATTCAACGTCAGATTGTAGGCGCGCAGATTCTCTTGGGGCACTTCCACCCCAATTTCCAATGGACGGACGCCTTGCATTTCGACATAGGTGATATTCGGATTTTGGAGAATTTCCTCGCGAACGCGTTCCGCCAGCTGCCGGATGATGTATTCATCCTGATCTCCATAGAGCACGATTGATGTCACTTCGTGCCGGCGGACCAGCAGACTTACAATCGGGCGTTCCGCGTCTTGGGGGAAGGACGTGATTCGATCGACTTCGTTTTTGATATCTTGGAGGGCTTTTTTGGAATCGGCGCCGGTCATCAATTCGACGACGACAGACGCTGATCCTTCGGTCGCTGTCGCTTCGATTCGTTTTACGCCGTCCACACCGCGCACGTTCTCTTCGATCGAAAGAAGGATTCCCTGTTCCACTTCCGCCGGGCTCGCTCCTGGATAGGGGACGCTGATTGTAACGCGGTCCAGTTCAAATTCAGGAAAGATTTCGATCCGGACCTGTGTACAGATCATGAATCCGCCCACGAGCAAGATAATCATGAGCAAATTCGCCGCGACCGAATTGTGCGCCATCCACGCGATCGGTCCTGTATCCTGCGTGGGCGTTTTCATTGCGATCTCTCCTGTTCTGCGGGGATCGGTGATGATCCTGGTTGGTTCGATTGACTCTGGGCCAAGCTTTTTGTATCCGCGTCAAAAAGTTGAAGGGGCATACCCGGCAATGGGGAGCCGATGCGGGTCATGACAATCTGATCGCCGTCTTCCAGTCCCCGTCGAATCCAGACCTCATCCCGGTTTTGATCATGGTACCGCCAAACAATCTCAATGGAACGGATTTCCAGTTCATTCTTTTCATTCATGATCCAGATCCGGTCTCCTTCGCGGATGGCTTTGCGGGGAACGACGAAGATGTTTTTCATGATGGGGCCTTCGATCATTACCTGGACGTAATCACCAATCAGAAGAGGCAGTTCATGTGTTTCCGTCTGACCGCCGTCGATTTCCTCTGGCGATAAAACCATCGCCGGTTGCTTCTCTTTTACTTCGAAGCCCAAGGGATCATCGATCGCGATGAGAGACCGCGCCATCAATCCTCCCTGTCCCACATCGCCATAGAGGCGGATCAAATGACCTTCCTTTTCAATGTGGAGATCACGGCTTCCTTCCCGGATCACTGTTACAGGCGAACCAGGCGTCCCATTGGTTCCCGGCAGGATCAAGAAGGGAAGGTCATCAACGCTGATCGCCGCTTGGACCCAATACTGGTCGGTTCCGATAAGCGTAGCGATTGTGGTTTGGGGAGTGAGATACTGCCCGGTATCAATATTTTCCTCCAACACCATCGCATTGAACGGCGCGCGGATGGTGGTTCGTTCGAGATTGAGCCGGGCGTTTTTCAGGGCGCTGCTGGCGGCTTCCAGTGTCGCCTTCGCGTATTGAAGATGGGGTTTGCGCAAGGCCAAGTCGCGGCCGGCGGGTGTCGTCGCGACTTCTTTGCCGAGGAGTTTCCATTCGCGTTCAGCGATATACTGCTGACCTTCTTCTTGTTTCAGAGCAAAGACAGCGCTTTCTAATTTGGCTTTTTGTTGATCGACGGCGTATTGGTAGTCACGCGGATCGATACGGACGATCACATCCCCTTTTTTGAAAAATCCGCCGGGGATTAATTCAGCGCTTTGATTAATCACTTGGCCGCTGACTTCAGGTCGCAGATCGATCCGCTGCGCGGGCATGACATTGCCGCCGCCCTGGACGATCACCTGTTGATCGGATTGTTTCGCGGTCATGGTTTGCACCAAGATCGCCATGGCCTTTTTCTCGAAACGCTTGGCTTGGGGCGCGTGTTCGATCAACCAGATCGCGCCGTAGATTCCGGCGGCCAGCACGAGAAAAGGCGTGATAATCTTGAAAGCGTATTTGAAAAATGTTTTCATTCGATCTCTCCAGAAGCAATAGAAGAAGATTTGGGTGAAACTGGTTGAAGTTCAGAGGTCCACGATCCCCCCAACGCGAGATATAATGCGACACGGTATTGCAATTGGTTCAAGCAAGCGGTTAGATAACTGCGTTCCAGGCTTTGCAGACTCTGCAGCGCGGTCAGAACCGGCAGGTAATCACTCAGACCATTGACGTACCGGGCTTGGGATTCCTCCAACGTTCGTTCGGTGGTTTCAATTTGTTTTTGTAACGCCTCCACATATTCCGCTTGTTTGGCTTCCTGGATCAGGGCGTCTTCCACTTCTTTCAACGCGGTTAAGACGGTGTTCTCATATTCGAGAAGCCGTTGATCGAGGACAGCCCTTGTCCGTTCCACCTCCGCCCGGCGCCGGACGCCATCCAGAATCGGCGCCGTCAATCCCGACGCCAGATTCCAGAACCAGTTGCTGAACACATCGCCGAGCTGCGCGGCTTGGTGGCCGCTCTGGGCGGAGAGTGTGATGGCGGGATACCGGTCAGCGATCGCGGTTCCTATGCGGTAATCGGCGGCGATGATGGCGTATTGCGCCGAACGGATATCGGGGCGCCGTTGCAATAAATCCATGGGCACGCCCAGTTCCGGCAAGTCAGGCAGAATGGGATAGCCGCTATGAATTGTGGAGATTTCCGAGTTGGGTGGTTGGCCGAGAAGAATCGCGAGCTGGTGTTTCTGCAGCTGCAGTCCGCGCTGCGCCAGGGGTTCCTGCGCGTGGATGGAGGCCAGCTGGGATCGTTGTTGATAGACGTCCACGGCGGAGGCGCGTCCTTGACTCATGCGCAATTCGTTCAAATCGAGAAAGGTCTGGCTGACTTTTGTTTGCTCGCCGAGGAGTTTGAGTTGCGCGTTTTGTTCGATGGCTTGAAACCAAGTTAGCGCGACCTGCGCCGCCAACGAGAGGGCGGCGGTTTCCACATCCTGCCGCGCCTCCAGCCAATCGTAATCCGCGGCCTTTTTTTGATAGGCGATCCGTTTCCATAAATCGACTTCGTAGGAGACCAGGAAATCGATATTGAACCGGTTGCTTTCATTGGAGATGTTATTGACTTCGGTTCTCGATCGCGCCACATCGCCGCCTAATGTGAGCTGGGGATAGAGAAGCGAACCGCTTTGAACGGCGACCGCGCGGGCTTGTTCCAAGCGGGTCCAGGCGGTTCGAAGATTGAGATTGGCGCCAAGGGCTTGTTCGATCAGCGCGTTGAGCGCTGGATCGTCAAACGCTTCCCACCAGCGGTCCGGACTTGGGGCGGTTCCTGATTCGGAATAGGATTCCGGCAGTAAGGTTAGTGAAGGCGCCTCTTCGCGCACTGGATGCAGCGCGCAGGAGGCCATGATTGAGCATAAGAAACACAACAGTAGATGGGAACGTAAGCGCATGAATTTCATTCTTATACAATCCTAAAAAAATGTGTCCTCTTTATTTTTATTTAAGTGAATTACGAATTAAAGCCCGATTTGTTGAGCGGCGTCCGCTTCTTGTTCCATTTTTTTCAGTAGGGATACTAATTGTTTACGATCGGATTCAGACAATTGTTTCATGAGCGCCGCCACACGCTGGAAATGGAAAGGAAGCATATCCTTAAGAAGTTGTTTCCCTTTTTCTGTTAAGTGGATGGTAATCGTCCGTCGGTCTTCATCGTTCTGTCTCCGTTCAACCAGTTCATCCCTTTCTAATCCATCAAGAAGCCCCGTCATAGTCGCTCGTGTCACTCCAATTCGCTCTGCCATATCAGATGGATGAAATCCCCTAGTGGAATCCTGGTCAAGCAACATCAGCACGACGAAACGGCCATGGGAAATACCATGTTTAGCAAAGAACGTTTCCCCAGCGGCCATGATATCCGTTGAGAGCCGCAGCATCGTAAGAAGGGTAAATGTCCCTGACGGATCGATGTCCGGAAACCGTTTTTTCAACGATTGAATGAATTCTAGAGGTGGAATATCACGAAGCAAGAACATACTATCCGCCTTCTTTCTTTAGGGGCCGAACTATTCGAGTCCTAATTATATGTTCGCTAATTACTTTGTCTAGGCCTTTTTTGGAAAAAAGTGAAAGTAAACGATAAAATTGCATGAATCTGGATCGTGGAATTTGAGAATAGTCCCCATGTGTCATTTCTATTGTTAAAGGTTTACATATCATGCTATAATTCATAATTGTAAACTATAAATGGAGGTCAATAAAATGATTGGCGCCCGTATTAAGATGGCACGGAAGAAGGCGGGATTTTCTTTGCGGGGACTTGCTGACGCTATAGGAAAAATAGTAACCGCACAAGCCATTGGAAAATACGAACGCGGCAAAGCCATCCCTCGTTCAAGTGTATTGATTGCGTTGAGTAAAACGCTAAATGTGTCCATTCCTTTTTTATTAAATACCCAGGGGATTGAATTGGACACGGTGGAGTTTCGTTCGAATTCGGGCACGACTAAAAAGGACCGCGCCCGCGTCGAAACCGAGGTCGTGGAATGGGTGGAACGTTACCTTCAAATTGAAGCCATTTTAGGGATCGAAAGCGTGTCCTGGGAGAAGCCGTTTGGGGAACAAAAAAAAATCGAGCGGATCGAAGACGCTGAAGATGTGGCTGAAAGCGTTCGGGAAAAATGGAAACTGGGGATTGATCCTATTCCAAATATGACTGAACTGTTGGAAGAAAAAGGCCTAAAAGTACTGATCGTAGACCTTCCAGAGAACGTTTCCGGTCTGACCTGTTTGGTCAAAGGAATGAACTATCCGGACGGATTGCCCGTGATTGTGGTGAATCGAGACTATCCATTAGAACGTCGGCGCTTGACCTTGGCTCATGAACTCGCGCATAGGATGATTGATTCCGAATGTCTCGAACAAAAAGAACTGGAAAAAGCCGCTCAACGATTTGCGGGAGCGTTTCTTGTTCCAAGAAAACATCTGGAAAAAGAGGTGGGGAAATCGCGGCGATCATTTGGGTATAAAGAGCTGATTGGTTTGAAACGATTGTATCGTGTCAGTGGAGCCTCATTATTGGTCCGATTGCGGATATTGGTGTTATTTCTGAAAACAAATTGGTCTATGCGTTTCAATCCATTGCCCGGACTTGGAGAACGAATGAACCGGAGCCACTCGAAAGATCTGGAAATGAAGGAAAGTGGGAACCGGCGAAACGGTTTGAACGGCTCTGTTACCGGGCATTGGCGGAAGATCTAATCTCCCTTCCAAAAGCAACCGAACTCTTACGAATTCCATTGGAGGACGTTTTTAGCGGTTTGAGGGGGCCTTGCCGGGAACATGCGCATTGTCGTTAGTGACACATCCTGTTTAATTGACTTGCGAAAGACAGATTTATTGGAAGCATTCGCCCGGCTTCCATACGATATACTGATTTCCGACATCCTTTTCGAACAAGAATTTGTTAAATTCTCTCCAGCGGATCGAATGGCTTTAACCAGCAACGGTGTTCAAATAATAGAACTCACGGAATCTGGAATCGAGCGTGTTATAGATATTCAATCCAAGAATACTGCTTTATCCATTCATGATTGTTTTGCTTTTGTTGTCGTCGAGAATCATCCCGGTGGAATTTTGTTGACTGGGGATAAAGGCTTCGATCTTTGGCGCACCGATCCAGTATTGAAACGCATGGTGTGTTATGGGTTATTGATGAAATCTATAAACATGGATTAGCGTCTGCGAAAGAATTACATGCGGCTCTCATTTGCTTTGACAATGATGAAACAGTACGTCTTCCCGCAAACGATTTACGAATTCGGATTCGGAAGTTTGAGGAATTCTTTGACTAACGAGCGCATTGGAGGAGAACACTATGATTTTCGGTCCTGATGGTTTTTTAGATTGGTTAGATTCACCCGAAGGGGAACTTGCAGAACAAGTTCTTCATGTTGTACTCGATTATTTGGAAGGCGCATCCACCGATCTTGGTAAGAGGAAAATTATTCTACGTGATGGCGAATCCCTATCTATCAAAGAGACTGCTGAAAAGATTTATTCCGAATTTGAACTCCCCCTCGAAGAAATTGAAAGCCATATTATTCTTTGGCTTGAAATGGATTACATGCCGCAAG